>JAVRON010000095.1:0-70400 GCA_032162705.1 Acidobacteriota bacterium | reverse complement strand
CGCAGAGACTTGCACTTGCCTTCCTCCGCGCCCCCTCTGCGTCCTCAGCGCCTCTGCGGTGAATCACCCTGTCCTCTTCACTCAAGTTAAACATGCTATAGAGGGATGGCAGAACGGTTTTAGAGTTAAAGCTAATCAATTAATCCACGCTCCTGCGATTTATCTTGAAGAGTTAAGGAAAGAGTCGGAAATCCGCGAAGCCTTATTACGACACAACTTGATTAAGAGACGACACCTGCTCGGTCAACAGCAGACTTCGGTAGTCGCGCAAAGGTCTTGCTTGACGATTGCGGGGCGCGAACTTAAACTGAAGGGTAATCTTTAGCTGACAAAAATCATCTGTCCGAAGCTATCCCGGCGACGGGAGATTTGTGCGGGCGGAAGTCCACCGGGCGAGCTTCTTTTGGGGAATCAAATGGGACACAACCTCTTCAATACTCTACAAACATTCACGACCGAGAAGGGAAAGACGGGGCGGTTCTATTCGCTGCCACAGCTTGAGGCGGAGGGCATCGGGCCCGTCTCGCGTCTGCCCGTGTGCATACGCATCGTGCTCGAATCCGTCCTCAGGAACTTTGATGAGAAGGTCGTCGAAGAGTCGGACGTGCGCTCTCTGGCAAACTGGCAGCCGCGTACAGAGAGGACTGAAGAGGTTCCGTTCAGCGTGGCGCGCGTCTTGTTGCAGGACTTCACGGGCGTGCCCCTGCTCGTCGATCTCGCGGCGATGCGCTCGGCCGTGCAGCGCATGGGACGTGACCCCGAGATCATCGAGCCGCTCGTCCCAGTCGATCTCGTCATAGACCACTCTGTGCAAGTCGATTTCTGGTCTAGCGCCGACGCGCTTCGCCTCAACATGGAGACGGAGTTCCGACGCAATCGCTCGCGCTATCAATTCCTCAAGTGGGGCATGCAGGCTTTCCATAGCTTCAACGTCGTGCCGCCCGGCATAGGCATCGTCCATCAGGTCAATCTCGAACATCTCGCGCGCGGAGTAATGGAGCGTGAAGGCGTCTACTACCCAGATACGCTGGTCGGGACGGACTCGCACACGACGATGATTAACGGCCTCGGCATTGTCGGCTGGGGCGTCGGCGGCATCGAGGCAGAAGCCGCGATGTTGGGTCAACCCGTCTACATCCTGACGCCGGACGTGGTCGGCGTGAATCTGACGGGCGCTTTGCGAGAGGGCGTGACGGCGACCGATCTCGTTCTGCGTGTGACGGAGATGCTTCGCAAGGCGAAGGTCGTCGGCAAGTTCGTCGAGTTTCACGGCGAGGGCGCAACGTCCATCCCCGTCACAGACCGCGCAACCATCGGCAACATGGCTCCAGAGTACGGCGCGACGATGGGTTACTTCCCCGTGGACGAGAAGAGTTGCGAATACCTTCTGACGACCGGGCGCGCGGATGAACAGGTCGAGACCTTCCGCGCCTACTTCAAGGCACAAGGTCTGTTCGGCATCCCACGCGCGGGGGAGATTGATTACAGCACGACTCTCAGTCTCGAACTCTCGACCATCGAGCCGAGCGTCGCGGGCCCCAAGCGCCCGCAGGATCGCATAGAGCTTTCGGTGCTCAAAGAGAAGTTCACGGAACTGCTCGGCAAGCCCGTGGGCGAGAGCGGCTACAACATGTCGGCGGAAAAGCTCGGCGAGCGTTTCCATGTTGACCTGAGCCGCGAAGTTCACGAAGTGGCGCGCGCCCTGCCGGTCTTCCCCGGCGCGGTGCATGCCGGAGGCGGCGCACAGGAGCAGGAGTCCGCGCCCCTGACCGTCGCGACCGAGACGGTCGGAAGCCTCGGCTCGCTCAGCGACAAGAACACGAGCGCGGCGACCGAGTTCGAGATGATGAACAATCGCCCGACGCCCGACCGCGTTGACTTCGACGAGCCAACGTCGGAGTTTGCCATTCACCCGAAGGGTGAGGTCGAACTCGGGCACGGCGATGTGGTCATCGCGGCCATCACTTCATGCACGAACACATCGAACCCCGGCGTCATGCTCGCCGCGGGGCTGCTTGCGAAGAAGGCCGTCGAGCGCGGCCTGACAGTGCCGCCGACCGTGAAGCCTTCGCTCGCGCCCGGCTCTCGCGTGGTGACGGAGTATTATCAGAAGACGGGGCTTCAACCTTTCCTCGACCGACTCGGCTTTAACGTCGTCGGCTACGGCTGCACGACCTGCATCGGCAACTCCGGGCCCCTCGACCCGCGCATCGAGTCGGTCATCAACGATCACGATCTCGTCACCGCCTCAGTCCTTTCGGGCAATCGCAACTTCGAGGCGCGCGTACATCAATCCGTGCGCGCCAACTTCCTTATGTCGCCGCCGCTCGTCGTCGCCTTCGCGCTCGCGGGTCGCGTCAACATCGACATGGCGAGAGAGCCTCTGGGCACAGGCAAAGACGGCGAGGAAGTTTTCCTGCGCGATGTCTGGCCGACGATGCAGGAGGTCGAAGAGGCTCTGGGCGCGGCGACCGACCCGGAGACTTACAGGCGTCTCTACAGTGACTTTGCAGAGGCGAACCCACTCTGGAACGACATCCCTTCGGTCACGGGCGAGGTCTACGAGTGGGACTCGCAATCGACCTACATACAGGAGCCGCCCTACTTCGAGAAGTTCAGCATGGAGCCGGGAAGTTTCTGCGACATACGTGGCGCGCGCCCGCTCGCCATCTTCGGCGACTCGGTGACGACCGACCACATCTCGCCCGCCGGAGCGATCAAGATGAAGTCGCCCGCGGGCCGCTATCTTCTGCTGAAAGGCGTCGAGGTACAGGACTTCAACTCCTACGGCTCGCGTCGCGGCAACCATCAGGTGATGGTGCGCGGAACCTTCGCCAACGTCCGCATCAAGAACCTTCTGGTGCCGGGCACCGAAGGCGGCATCACCACGCTTGAGCCGACCCGCGAGGTGATGCCCATCTACGACGCCTCAGTCCATTATCAGGCGGCGGGCGTTCCCCTCGTCGTCTTCGCGGGTCAGGAGTACGGCACAGGCTCTTCACGCGATTGGGCCGCGAAGGGAACGCTCCTGCTCGGCGTCAAAGCGGTCATCGCCGAGAGTTTCGAGCGCATACATCGTTCAAATCTTGTCGGCATGGGCGTGCTCCCGCTTCAGTTCAAAGAGCATACGAACGCCGAGACGCTCGGGCTTGACGGCTCGGAGGTCTGCGACATCACGGGGCTTCAGGGCGGCGAGATTGCGCCGCGCCAGGACGTGACGCTGCGCATACGGCGCGCAAGCGGCGACGTGCAGGAAGTGCCTCTGACGCTTCGCATCGACACGCCCATCGAGATTGACTACTACCGTCACGGCGGGATTCTTCCCTTCGTGCTCCGGCAGTTGATCGCGCAGTCATCCTGAAAGTCCGAGCATTGTTTTAGTTTTGGCTTGAGATTAAAGCGGCTGGAGGTTCACCGCAGAGGCGCTGAGGACGCAGAGGGGGCGCAGGGGAATTCAACTCTCGGCGCTTCCTCCGCGTCCTCAGCGCCTCTGCGGTGAATAATTGTTTAGGACTTCGGCACTGCCGAGATTAGTAGCGCAACTGGATGCAGACATTCATCTTCACAACCGCAGGCGTCGTTCTCCTGCTGCTCGTCGTCTTCGACGTTTACGCGACGGTGCTTCACTCCAGCGCGCGTTACGGGCCCGTGGGCGAGTCTCTAAACCGCTCGGTCTGGCGCACGACGCGGGGCTTGGCCTTCAGGCTCTCGCGCGCCGCGCGGCACAGGCTGCTCAACGCGATTGGCCCGTTGCTGCTGCCGCTGCTCATCGCCGTCTACATCGTTCTTCTCGTCCTCGCCTTCGCACTCATCTATTACCCGCACATGCCAGGCGCTTTCTTCTTCACCAATCCGCACCCTGAAGTCGGATGGGTCGATGCTGTCTACTTCAGCGGGTGTACGCTGACGACCATTGGTTACGGCGACATCGTGGCGCGCACGACCCCTTTGCGCTTTACCGCGCTGATTGAGGCCGCCGCGGGACTCTCTCTCATCTCGCTCGCCATCACGTACCTGCTCACGGTCTACACGGCGCTTGAGCGTAAGCGTGCCGTGGCGGTCTCGCTCTATCATCAGGCGGGCGACGGCGCGGACGTGGCGGGACTCATCGCGCACCACTTTGTCGAGGGGCGTTTCTACGGGCTGCGTGACGCGCTCCGGACGGCGACGCGCGACCTTCAAGGGCTGCTCGAATCTCACGTCGATCATCCGGTCATACACTACTTCCACCCCATTGAGGTCTACAAAAGCCTCCCGCGCGTCCTCTTTCTCCTGCTCGAAACCTGCACCGTCATTCGCTCCGCGCTCGACCGCGAAGAGAACTCAGACCTCCGCAACTACCCGGAAGTGAGGACGCTCGAAGCGGTCGTCCGCCACGTGCTGGCGAAGATGATCGATTCGCTCGACCTCGAACGTCGAGAGAGACGGCGTCAGCCCAACGAGCGCGAGCAGGATGAGGACGAGCGCCGCTGGCATCGACGCTACGAGCAGACCATCAAGCGCCTGCGTGCGTCGGATATCAAGACGCGTGAAGACAACGAACAGGGTTGGGAGGAGTACCGAGCGCAACGTGAAGAGTGGGAGTCGAAGCTGCGCCGCCTCTCGCTCTACCTCGGCTACGATTGGGAGGAAGTGACCGGCGACCGCGACCTCGAATACGCGGAGGAAGAGGGAAAGGAAGCGCCGCAACACGGAACGAAGAATGATGAACGATGAATGATGAACGATGAATGATGAAACCTCCGTCTTCCCGTTCATCTTTCAGCGTTCCGTGTTCATCCTTCCGACGTTCCGACTTCCGCCTTACAGTCGCGGGTGTTAAAGTAGTCGCACGAACAAGTCGCAGCCGAAAGTACATCAACCGAACCACATCACGACTTTCATTACAGAAGCGGAGAAAAACCTTATGTCATCGACACAGTCGGCATCAGAGACGCCTCGCACATATCAACTCTTCATCGACGGGAAATGGGTAGACGCCGAGTCGGGCAAGACCTTCGAGACGCCCAACCCCGCGACGGGCGCGACGCTCGCCGCAGTGGCCGAAGGCGACAAGGCAGACATCGACAAGGCCGTCGCCGCCGCACGCCGCGCACTCGAAGGCAAGTGGTCGAAAGTGTCCGCGCGCGACCGCGGGCGCATGCTCTACAAGCTCTCGCAGCTTATCGAAGCCCACACGCCCGAACTCGCCGCCTTAGAGACCGCCGACAACGGCAAGCCCATCAAGGAATCGACCTACATCGACCTCCCCGGCGTCGTCGAGAACTTTGAATACTTCGCCGGATGGGCGACGAAGATCGAGGGCGAGACCATCCCCGTGCCCGGCCAGATGTTCAACTACACCCTGCGCGAGCCGGTCGGAGTCTGCGGCCAGATCATCCCCTGGAACTTCCCCCTGCTGATGGCCGCTTGGAAGCTCGCGCCCGCGCTCGCCGCGGGCAACACCGTCGTCCTCAAGCCCGCCGAGCAGACGCCCGTCGGCGCGATGGAGCTTGGCAAGCTCATACAGGAGGCAGGATTCCCCGACGGCGTCGTCAACATCGTGCCCGGCTACGGCGAGACCGCCGGAGCGGCGCTCGCCGCGCATCCCGGAATCGACAAGGTCGCCTTCACAGGCTCGACGGAAGTCGGCAAGCTCATCGCGAAGGCCGCCGCCGATAACCTTTCGAAAGTCTCTCTGGAGCTTGGCGGCAAGGCTCCGAACATCATCTTCGCCGACGCGGACATGGAGCAGGCCGTCAACGGCGCGATGATGGGCATCTTCTTCAATCAAGGGCAGGTCTGCTGCGCAGGCTCGCGCATCTTCGTAGCCGAACAGATCAAAGATGAGTTCCTCGAACGCTTCAAGGAACGCGCCGGACGCGTTAAGGTCGGCGACCCGATGGACGCGGCGACACAGATGGGGCCGCAGGTTTCGGAAGAGCAGTTGAACCGCATCAAGGGCTACGTTGACATCGCGCGCTCTGAAGGCGCGACCGTGCTCGCGGGCGGATGCGCGCCCGAACTCGAAGGCGACTTCAAGAAGGGGTACTTCTTCCAGCCGACCATCTTCGGCGAAGTGCATAACACGATGCGCGTCGCGCAGGAAGAGATATTCGGCCCCGTCGTCTCCATCATCGCCTTCGACGGCGAGGAAGACCTTATCCGCCAGGCCAACGAAGTCGTCTACGGTCTCTCAGCGGGCATCTGGACAAAAGACATCACACGCGCGCACCGCTTCGCCCGTGCCATCAAGGCGGGAACGGTCTGGATCAACACCTACAACATGTTCAATGCGGCCTCGCCCTTCGGCGGCTACAAACAATCCGGCTATGGCCGCGAGATGGGCAAGCACGCCCTTGAGATGTACACAAACGTCAAGAGCGTCTGGGTTGACCTCTCCGGCAAACCCATCGGCTGGTACGGCAAGTAAGCCATCAACCAAAAAAAAATAAGGCGCGGTGACATGGCTTGCCTCCATGTCACCGCGCCTTACTCGTTTGGACTTACTATCAAGGCGTCGGGTTGAATAACTTGTCGGGCGCGGCTCAGGAAAGAAGATCGTCTACCGGCATAGACCAGCCCGGTACGGCAGGCTCGGCTTCGGCCCGCTCGCCGCTACGATACACTTGAGGTTTTTCGGGGACACTGGCACGGTACACACGCACCACGCCCTCCTTCAACACATCGACATCCCACACGACGAGCGTTCCGGCAGCAAAATAATCAGCACGTTTAGCCGCCATCTCATGCTCGGCGGTCACTCCATACTCGCCTTCACTCCTGACCTCGGCAGCGAAGACCGGAGCGCCCGCGAGAAACTGCCCGCCTTTTAATTCCCCTACATAAAATGCCGCATCAGGACTAAACGAGCGGCGATGTGGAAGATTCACAGTAAACCCGACGTTGTCTGGAAACGCGTACCCGCCACCCACCTGACGTTCATAGTCATCCAAGCTGCGATAGATTCTGCCGCTCGCACGTCCGGGCACACCCCCAGTAGGTGACATGAGTACCAATTCTCCATTCACAACTTCGGCCTTGCCATTATCCGGCACGCGATAAAGGTCTTCGATAGTGGCTTCTGCTTTCGTGCTCATAAAGTCTCTTCCTCAACGAGACATTCTACGATTCATCAACAAGCTTGTCTCGGATTGAGAGCACGGCAGGCATGAGGTATTCCGTCAGCGTCACGCCTGCGTTCGTGCGTTACTCTTTCGGCTTCGGAAGGAGCGGTTCGCAGTTAAGCGTCTGCGGACCTGAGTCGGTGCAGACGGCGTACTTCGCGCCTTCGTACATGGTGACTCCGGCATGGTCGCCGCGTGCGTTGAGGATGTAGAAGTTGATGCCGAAGTTCGGGTTGCCGTCCTTGTTCAGGAGACGCTTCTCGATGGTGTTGGCTTTGATGCGGCGGAGGGCTTCCATCCCTGCGTCCTTGGGGGTCTTGCCGCGGCGCATCTCTTCGACGATGAGGAAGGAGCAGAGGTTGTAGAGGTTCGCTTCGCCGCGTCCGGTCGAGCCTGCCGCGCCGACCGAGCCGTCAACGTAGAGTCCCGCGCCGAGGATGGGCGAGTCGCCGACGCGTCCCGGAATCTTCCAGGCCAGACCGCTCGTCGTCGTTACGCCGCAGACCTCGCCCTTCGCGTTGACGCCGTCGCAGTTGATCGTGCCGTAGAAGTGCTCTTCGCGGATGAGACCTTCTTTAACCATTTTCAGCCCCTCGCGTCGCCAGACTTCAGCGCGAGTCTTTGGGTCGAGATAGTGCGAAGGGTCTGTGCGCCGCTTCCATTCGAGCCAGAGCTGGCGCGAGTGCTCTGTGTTCAGATCGTCTTCGATCTTGAAGCCCATGCCGCGTGCGAAGGCTTGCGCGCCGTGGCCGACGAGCAGGTGATGATCCGTGTTCTCTAAGACAGCTTTTGCGACGAGCGAGGGCGTGCGAACGCCTTCGAGAGCGGCGACCGCGCCCGCGCGCTTCTTCGGGCCGTGCATGCAGGAAGAGTCGAGCTGCACGACTCCGTCCGCGTTCGGCAATCCGCCGTAGCCGACGCTGTCGTCCAAAGGGTCAAGCTCGACGAGGTTGACGCCCGCGATACAAGCGTCGAGCACGTCGCTTCCGGCCATCATCAGGCGAAAGGCGCGCGCGACGCATGTCTCGTCGCCGCCGTTCTTGAACTGGTTGCCGTTGGCGGAAGAGACGACCGCAGGCTTGACGCCCTGAATGATGACTGCGGGCGCGCCGCCCTTGAATGCTTTGGGCGAGGACAGGATCAGACCGGCGGCTGCGGTGCTGCGGATGAAATCACGTCTCCTGATTTTTTTGCTCATAGGCTCCTCCATCGACTTGCAAGATTTAGTGTGACTTCGTCGGACGTTTGCGAGCAACCGTGGCCGCTGCGAGGGCAATCAAACGTGGCGTCAAAGCTCTCTCCGGTTGGCCTGAATGGCACGAAGCATCGAACCGACTCCGGCAAGTGGCTTTTGTTAAAGACGGAAGCTGCCGGAGTTTTATACACCATCGAGGGGCTTTCCGAACACCCCTTGGGCGCGTAAAGTTCGCGGGAAGTTTGTTAACGTTCGTGCCGCGAACGGCGTCACTTTCCGGGGGGACAATCCGCCGTGCTATCATGCCAGCGCTCTCCCGATATTCGATCCGAAGTTAAGGAGATGCACATGCAGACACGTCGCACACTATTTCTTTTACCCGTTCTACTCGTCGCCATGTTTAGTCTGACGGCTTGCCCGAGCCAGACGAACATCGGGAAGATCAACGCCGACCCCAACCGCTACATGGACAAGGATGTCGGCATCGTCGGGCGCGTCACAGACAGCTACGGCATACCTTTCGTCGGCGGGGCCTACGAGCTTGACGACGGCACAGGCCGCATCTGGGTTATCACCGAGCGCGGTGTTCCTTCGCGCGGCGCACGCGTCGGCGTCAAGGGTCACGTCTATTCGGGCGCGACGTTCCGCGGTCGCAACTTCGGCACGGCCATGAAGGAGGAAGACCGCCGCGTCAAGTCTCAGTGACGAGAGAGAGACGGTCTCAGTAAGTAGAGAGACGAAGGCGCGTGCGTTCGAGTTGAAGGATGCGAATCGTTCGCGGCCTCGATGAAGAGTTCGCGCGCCTGCACGAACGCTCGCACGCGTTCGTGCAGGCCGTCCCCGCCAAACGGCTCTACTGGCAGCCCACACGCGTGCAGGAGGCGCGAACCTTTCCCGTCTACTCCTGCGGCGAGCACATCCTGCGCAGCGCCGCCGCCGTCGAACAGACCTTCGGCGGCATCACCGTCAACCTCTGGGACGACCCCTTCGAGTGGACTCTGCCGGAGTCTCTGCCCACGCCCGCACACATCGCAAGATACCTCGAAGAGGCCGAGGCGACACGCCGCCGCGCCTTCGAGTTTCTAAGCTCCGACGAAGACCTTTCAAAAGAGATTGCCGTGCCCACGGGCGAGATGCGTACGCTCTTCTCGCTCGTCGTCGAGACGCTCGTGCGCGCCGCGCATCATCAGGGGCGCGCATACAGTACGTTCCGGCTCTTCTCCGACACACGTCTGCCGTGGGTCTGACCGCGCACGCGAGTTATGTTTGGAGCACACGCGGGGAATGGTTGCGCGTGAACTTTGCGCGTGGGATAGTCGTAAGGCAAGCGGGGTCAGTGGCCTCATCTCGACGGGAGGGAGTTGAAGAATGTTCTGCCCACAATGCGGCCAGCAGCAGGCGTCGGACGCGACACGCTTCTGCTCTCGATGCGGCTTCCAGCTTGAGTCTGTGGCGGGACTGCTCGTCACGGGCGGCGTGCCTCTGGTGAACGTGACGCAAGGGGGCGAGCCAACCCTTGAGTCGCCGCGTCACAAGGGCGTGCGTCTCGGCGGTAAGCTGATGCTCTTCGGCATCTTTCTCGGGCCCGCACTGGTGATGTTGCACGAGTTGATACGCACGCCGGAGGAGCTGTCCCTCATCGGGGCCATGATCTTCATGGCCGGGCTGCTGCGCCTCATCTACGCGCTCATCTTCGAGGACGGCCCCTTCCGCCGTGCGAAGCCGCAGCCGCAGGCTTACACACCGCCCGCGCCCAAACAATTCACGACGCCGCGTCAGGCTGCGTCGCTTCCGCCGCAGCAGGGCGTGCCCGCACGCGGCTATGTCGCCCCGCGCTCTGACACAGCGGAGATCATGTACAGGCCGAGCGTGACCGAGGGCACGACCCGTCTGCTCGATGAAGAGCGTGACGAACCCGCGCGTTGAAGCGTTGAGACTTCAGGAGTCAGAAGATGTTCTGCCCCCAGTGTGGACAAAGACAGATTTCAAATGACGCACGATTCTGTTCCGCCTGCGGCTTCCCACTCAACGTCGTGAGCGAGTTGCTGGAGGGTGGAGGGCAACTGCCCTGGCGCTTGCCCGCGCCCGCCGCCGGTAGTATTTCTCCGCGCAACAAGGGACTCAAGCAGGGTGCGTTCCTGATGCTGAGCGTGGTGGTCGTCGTGCCCGTCGTCATCTTTCTCGGCGTCGTGATGCTCGGCTTCCCCGGAGAACTCATCCCGCTCACAGCCATCGTCTGCGTCATGGGCGGGCTGCTGCGCATGCTCTACGCGCTCTTCTTCGAGTCGAACGTTCCCGTCGAAGGGGCTGCGGGTGTGCAGCCGCCTTACGTGCCGCCCGCCGTCCCGCCCAACTACCTCGGCATGCCGCATCGAGCGGCGCTACCACCCACTCAGAGCACGCCCGCCGCCCCGTATCGCCGTCCGCAACGCTTCGACACGGGCGAGCTGGCGCAACCGCCCGGAGCGAGCGTCACAGACCACACCACGCGCCTGCTCGACAAGCAGCCCCTCGACAAGCAGCCCGATGAGCCGCCAAGGCAGTAGCGACCCATTCGTTGCCGGGAACGAAGACTCGGCTTCGACTGAAGTCGGGTCTTCGCTCGCCGCGAGGCTGCGCGAACGCATACGGCGCGAAGGCCCCATAACCTTTCGCGAGTGGATGCGCGCGGCGCTCTACGACGAGAGCGGTGGCTACTATCAGAGGCGCGAGGCCGTGCGTTGGGGGCGCGGGGGAGATTACCGTACAAGCCCCGAGCGGAGCGCGCTCTTTGCCGCGACCTTCGCGCGCCACTTCGCAAAGCTCTACGAAGAACTCGGCTCACCAACAGTCCTCTATCTGCTCGAAGCAGGAGGCGGCGCAGGTCACTTCGCACAGGGCCTGCTGCGAACTCTTCGGCGTGATGCGCCGCACGTCTTCGGCGCGCTCCGCTACGTCTTCGACGAGGCGTGCCTCGACTCGCGCGAACGCGCCGCCGCGCTCCTCTCCGAGTTCGCAGACCGGGTCGAGTTCCGCAGCGCTTCCAGTGTCGAGCGCCCGCTTGAAGCCGCCATCGTTTTCTCAAACGAGTTGCTCGACGCGCTGCCAGTTCACCGCGTGCTTGTGAGCGAGGGGGGCTTGCGCGAGTCGTACGTCGGACTGGACGATGACGGCGGCGGTTTCGCTTTTGTCGAAGGCAACCTTTCGACGCCGGGTCTCGCCGAATACTTCGAGCGGATGAATGTGACTCTTGCCGAGGGTCAAGTCGCGGAAGTGAATCTCGAAGCTGTGGAGTGGATGGCGCGTGTGGCCGAGATCATCGGGCGCGGGTTCGTCTTCACGGTCGATTACGGCGACGAGGCCGCGAGCCTCTTCGGTGATTCGCACAGGCGCGCGGGCACGCTCCGGGCCTTCCGCGGCCACTCGTTCGTCGAAGACCTTCTGTGTTGTCCGGGCGAACAGGATTTGACCACGACCGTGAACTGGACGCATATCAGGGCCGCGAGCGAGACCGCAGGTTTAAAGACCGTGTTGCTTGAACGTCTCGATGCCTTCCTGCTCACAGCGGGGCTGCTCGAACAGTTGGAGCGTGAAAGCGCGGAGGCGACTGACGAGTCCGAGGTTACGAGTTTGCGACTCGACGCACGCGAGATGATCTTGCCGGGCGGGATGGCATCGCACTTTCAGATTCTCGTACAGAAAAAACTTTGAAAGGTTCAAACGATTGCATGGAGCATCCGTTCAGCCCGAGATGAGAATGCAGGCAAAGTTTGCCGCGCTTGAGGAATGAAACAGTACAGGAGACAGAGTGACGCGGCACGGACTTGCACAGGTTAAATATTGCAGTAAAATAAGTTCAGCGGATTCGCCCCCCTACGTCCGGTCGGAAGGTACGATGCTTGCAGTAAGCGTCTTAGGTTTTTCTAACTCTTCCCATTCGTGTGCCTTTTAGGCGCATGCGTTGAAGGCCGTGCGGTCGAAGGGGCCTATTCGAGGGAGTGGCGAGAGGTCTTGTGCCGAAGCGGCTATCGTTGGCGCGCATGCGTGCATCTCACACGAAGACATCTTTTTCTCCTCGCAGGTATTTCGTGAAGTAGATATTTCGTGAAGTAGATTATAGCGCGCCGGGCTTCTGTCGTTTGCCTGCGTGCTGAGACGAATGACAAGTTTAACCAACACACAACCCTCCGATGGCGAGACTGACGGAGCATCCGGCTCGCGCAGCAGACAGGCGCGTCCCGAGTCGATACCGCTTTTCAACCGCGAGCTGAGCCAGATCGAATTCTATCGACGCGTGCTCGAAGAAGCGCTCGACGCCACGCAGCCCCTTCTCGAACGTCTCAAGTTCCTCTCTATCTTCGCCGAGAATCTCGACGAGTTCTTCATGATTCGTGTCTCCGGGTTGCAGGAGACGCTGGCGGGCAACGTGGTCGAGCTGTCGCCCGACGGCATGGGACAGGTGGAGCAGTTGAGAGAGATCAGGGCACGTCTGCTCACGCTAACGGTTGAGCACGCGCGCTGTCTCTGTAAAGAGGTTCTACCGGCGCTGGCCGAGCGCGGCATCCGCATCGTTGCATACAACACTCTGTCGCTGCCGGAGCGCCAGTCGCTCCGAGAGTTCTACAAGAAGCAGGTTCACCCCTTGCTCACACCGCAGGCCATAGACCAGGGACACCCTTTCCCATACGTCTCCAGCCTCAGCCTGAACCTCGCGCTGATGGTCGAGCCTATGCCGGAACACGGCATCACGCGTTCGCTGACCGGCAAGGTCGATCCGCGTTTTGCGCGCATCAAGATTCCGCCGCTCGTCCCGCGTTTAGTGCCCGTGGACGATGGGGGCACGAAGTTCGTCTATCTCGAAGACCTGATCGCGGCCAACCTTGAGTCTGTCTTTCCGCGGATGCGCGTCAGCCATTGCCACGCTTTCCGCCTCACACGCGACGCAGACGTTGACATACGTGAGGAGGAGGCCAACGACCTCCTGCGAATGATGGAGCAGACGTTGCGCGCGCGCCGCTTCGGCACCGCCGTCCGTCTCGAAGTCGCGGCGCAGATGCCCGAAGAGATGAGGGGCTACCTAACGGCCGCCTTCGACCTCATGCCGCAGGATGTGTACACAGTTGACGGGCCGCTCAACACGCGCGAGTTGATGCAGCTCTACAAGCTCGACCGGCCTGATCTGAAGGATGCGCCTTTCGAGCCGAAACTCCCCAACGCCTTCCGCGACGCCGAGAACTTCTTTGAAGTGATACGTGCCCGCGACGTGCTGCTGCATCATCCATACGAGTCCTTCAGGGCCGTCACCGACTTCATCGAACAGGCGGCGCAAGACCCCGACGTGGCTGCCATCAAAATCTGCCTCTACCGCACGGGACAGGACTCACCCATCCCGGAGGCGCTTATCGAGGCCGTCGCACAAGGCAAGCAGGTGACGGCGCTCGTCGAGTTGAAGGCGCGCTTCGACGAAGAGAACAATATCGAGTGGGCAAAACGACTTGAAGAGTCGGGCGTGCATGTCGTCTACGGCATCATCGGCCTGAAGACGCACTGCAAGGTCGCGCTCGTCGTCCGCCGCGAAGGCGATGATTTGCGCCGCTATGTTCATATCGCCACGGGGAACTACAACCCCGTCACCTCAAACTTCTACACAGACCTCGGACTCTTCACCGCCGACGAAGAGATCGGCGCGGACGCTACAGACCTCTTCAACTTCCTGACGGGTTTCTCGCGCCAGAAAGAGTACCGGCGGCTCCTCGTCTCGCCGACCAACCTGCGCGAGAAGACGCTCACGCTCATCCGCCGCGAGTCAGAGCACGCGCGCGCGGGCCGTCCCGCACGCATCATCGTCAAGATCAACCGTCTCGCCGACACGCGCGTCATCGCGGCGCTCTACGAGGCTTCGCAGGCCGGAGTCTCCATCGACCTCATCGTGCGCGGCATCTGCATGCTCAAGCCAGGCGTCCCCGGTCTTTCCGAGACGATACGCGTCCGCAGCATCGTCGGTCGCTTTCTCGAACATAGCCGCGCCTATTACTTTCAGAACGGCGGCGACGAAGAGGTGTATACGGGCAGCGCCGACTGGATGCACCGAAATTTCGACCGGCGCGTCGAGACCATCGCGCCCGTCCGCGACGAGCGCCTCAAGCGATACCTGAAGGACGTTGTGCTGGACGCATACCTGCGCGACAACGTTAAGGCGCGCGTGCTCGGTCTCGACGGTCGATATAGCCCCGTGACAGACGAGCCGGGCGGCGAGCGCTTCAACAGCCAGCTCTATTTCACCGATGCCCCTAAACCCGTGTGAACGAACGCATGCAATTTTTGAGGAGTGTTTATGAGATTCAATAAGTTGTTTCGCAAATCAATCGTGATGCTTTTCGCCGCGTCGATAGCTTTCTCTTCGTCGGCGCTCGCAGGCCAGAAGGATTCCAAGAAGGACGAAAAGAAGGAGCCGCCGCCGCAGGGCACGCCCGTGCTTTGGCAGGAGCCGGCCGACATCGGTTCGCGCAATCTTCTGCTCGGGCCCGGCGGCGAGGAGATGAAGCCTGACCTGAGTCAGGTCATCTGGGAAGAGACACCGCCGGAGCCGGGCTACTCTGTGAAGTGGCGCGTGCGCGACGCTTCGGGGAAGAAGTGGGTCGTCAAGGTCGGCAACGAGTCGCAGCCCGAGACCGCCGCCGTGCGTTTGCTGTGGGCCGCGGGCTACGCGACCGAGATTAACTACCTCGTGCCTTGTGTGCAGATCGTCAACGCACCGAAGCCGCGCAAGAACGTCAAGAGGTGCGAGGGCAAGGGCTTCGCCAACGTCCGCTTCGAGGCGAGGCCGAAGGGAGAGAAGCGGCTCGACATGTGGAGTTGGAATCAGAACCCGTTCTCGGCGACAAAGGAGTTTCAGGGACTCGTCATTCTGATGGGGCTTTTGAACAATTGGGATTTGAAGGACGAGAACAACAAGGTCATCTATATGCCCGGCGAAGCGGACGGGCAGGGCGAGCTTCGCTATATCATCAGCGACCTCGGCGCGACCTTCGGCAAGACGGGCGGCGCGATCACGCACAGCCGCAACGAGCCGGATAAGTACATCAAGACCGGCTTCATCGACAAGGTCGAAGGCGACCGCGTCAAGTTCGACTATCACGGAAAGAACTCCGGCCTCTTCGACCACATCACCGTTGAGCAGGCGAAGTGGATCGGCGACCTGCTCTCGCAGTTGAGCGAAGAGCAGGTCAAGGACGCCTTCCGCGCTGCGAACTACACGCCCGCAGAGGTCGAAGGGCTTTCGCAGGAGGTGCTCGCGCGCATCAATGCACTGCACAGTCTGCCCGCGCCCGCGCCCACGGCAGCCACAACGCCGGGCCTCTGAGGTCGGCCTTCATAGGTGGGAGAAACCAAATATTATTATCGGTGGGTTTGTAAGCTCCGACCGCACGGGCACAAATGAGTATGGGAAAGAGAAAGGCCGCTCAACACGGAGCGGCCTTTCTCTTTATCTTTCAGCGAAAGTTGGAGGAGGTCAGTGCTTGCCTGCGAAGACGCCTTCGATGGAGGTGGCGGAGGCCGTGGCCGTTTTAGACACGGGGCTTGCATCCTTAGCGACGGGCTGCGTCGAGCCGTGTCGTCCCTGAATCTGCTTCCAGTAGTCTTCGACGAAGGTCTTGAAGTCGCCGTGACCCCAGCTCGTGTAGAAGTCGTACTGCTTCATCTCCGCGTAGACCTGTTCGTAATTCCATCCATACTTCTCGAAGCGATAAACCGCGCCCATCGAGCCTGTGCGGTGACGCCCGCCCGCGCAGTGTACGAAGAACTTGCCCGTCGAGGGGTCGTCCACCGTCTTCATGAAGGCCGCGACCCACTCCGGCTTCGGGTACGCCTTATCGACCATCGGAATGTTGACGTAGCGCATCCCGAGCGACTCGACCCAGCCGCGCTCCGCCGCCGAAGGCTCGGCCTGAAGGTCGATCACCGTGCTGATGCCGAGCTGCTTGAGCGCCTGGAAATCGTCGATCTTCTTTGGCTCCGCGCCGCGGAAGAAGCGCGCGTCCATCTGTCCGAAGTTCTTAATGTGTAGGCCGGAGAAGTCGTGGCTCTGCTCGGTCTGTGCAGCGGCGGCGACGGAGAGAAGGAGGACGACAAAAATAGAAGCAACAAGATTGCGCAGGGGATTAAGTCTAAAATTCATCACGTACCCTCCAAAGGTCTAAAGGCTGAGAACTTGTTTGTCGGGTGTATCAAGAAAAGGGGGTTTAAATTCGCTCGGCTGAAACGTTGATCTTTAAATCAATTTCGGTCGTCCTTGATTGACTATTTTGCGACGCTGTCGTCTTCTCGTCAACCGGAACATTTGATTCGCGAAGGTGTCACCAAGTTGTATCGGGACGGCGCGAAGCGTGAGGAAGTAGACAGTTTCACACGTCGGCTAGTGTCGCCCGGTTGAAAGAAATAAAGGCAGCAACCATGGAACTTGCGGGAAGGGAAGTCCGGGCGTCAGATATCAATCTGATTGCACGAAATCTGTTCGCAGCACCGTCCCAACATCTGCGTCAAAAAGATGTCCCGTTATGCGCTCATGCAACGAGGTTTCAAGACTCCAAAGTCGAGTTGTTCACGAACAATAAAGACTTTCCCTGAAGAAGGCGTAAGACATTCAATTTCGCAACGCAACCAGGGAGCGGGATAACTATTCGCCCAACAGCTTATTCACGTCGGTGGTGGACGCCAAGTCAGAGGCCCACCCGAAACTTCCCTGATCCCGCATCTCCATAACGGCGCGAGCCACAGCAGTGATGGCGGCGCGAGCCAACGCGCCCCCGACGCTGATGCGCTTGACCCCGGCCTCCGCCAACTCCGCTACCGTCACTCCCTTCAGCATCGGTGCGAGTACGTTCACCGGCTTAGTTAACGCGCTCGTCACTAATCGAACTTCATCGAGCGTTGTGAGAGCAGGTGCGTACAGGACATCCGCGCCAGCTTCTTCAAATGCTTGTAGGCGGCGGATAGTATCGTCAAGGTCATCTCTGCCGCGAAGCAGGTTTTCGGCACGCGCGGTCAGTGTGAAAGGAAAATCAAGCGTTCGTGCCGCTTCAGCGGCGGCGTGCACTCGCTCGACCGCAAGTGCGAAATCATAGATTGGGTTCGAGGGATTTCCCGTGTAATCCTCGATTGAACCTCCGACCAATCCGGCCTGTGCGCCAAGCAGGATGGTCTCGGCGGCTTTATCCGGATCATCCGCAAAGCAGTTCTCCAAATCCGCGCTGACCGGCAGATCGGTCGCCGCGCAGAGATCATGGCAATGTTCGAGCAGTTCATTCAGCGTGACTTGGCCGTCCAACCTTCCGAGCGAGTTAGCAAAACCGGCGCTCGTCGTCGCCAGAGCCTCGAATCCAAATCCAGCCAACAGCCGCGCCGAGCCAACGTCCCATGGATTGGGGATGATAAAAGCGCCCTCACGCTCATGCAGCGCCTTGAAGCTCTCCGCCTTTTCTGTCTGAGTCGCCACACCATCCTCCATCCAGGGTCTAACCCTCCGCCTTCAGTTCCGTCATCGTCTCGATGCTGAAGTCTTTGCATTCGAGATACCCGACGATGAGCAAAGAACAAAGAGAGGACATGGCGAGGACGCAAAAGATACTTGAGCGCGAGCGGAAGGCAACACGGTGACACCCCGCCCTCCACAAATAATCGGTGACTTATGTAGTCAGCGCTGCATCCTTCTCAGAAAAATCACTTCTGGACAGGCTCCAGGCGATACTCTTCAATCTGCTTCTTTCTTTCTCGCCCCATTCCTTCCAGCTTTTCCAGCCACTTCTTTCTAAAGGGCAGCAGCGTGTCCCGCAAAATCTCCGCAACCGCCAAGTTGCGAAACCATTTCTTGTCGGCGGGCACGATGAACCATGGCGCATGTTTCGTGCTGCAACGGTTGATGATGTCTTCGTAAGCTTTGGTGTAGTCGCCCCAATGCTCGCGTTCCTTCCAATCACCGACCGAGAGCTTCCATGATTTGATCGGGTCTATCTCGCGTTTGAGGAGTCGCTTCTTTTGCTCATCTTTACTGATGTGGAGATAGAACTTGAGAATGATGGTCGAGGAATCCGCGAGCAATCGCTCGAAGGCATTGATGTGCTCATAACGCTCGCGCCAGACCTTCTTCGGCGCGAGTTCATGGACTCGCACCACTAGCACATCTTCATAATGTGAGCGATTGAAGATTTTGATATGTCCTGTTGGGGGCGTCTGGGCATGTATGCGCCAGAGGAAATCATGGGCGAGTTCTTCTTCCGTTGGGACTTTAAAAGAAGCTACTGTGCAACTCTGCGAGTTTAACGGCCCTGCCACATGGCGGATCGTCCCATCTTTACCGCTGGTATCGCGTCCTTGCAGGATAACGAGCACGCTCTGCATTTGCACCGCGTAAAGAAGTTCCTGCAATTCGACCAACTCTTCGATGAGTCGTGCAGTCTTTTCCTCAGCCTCCTCACGTTCCAGCCCCGCATCCTCTCCCGCATCAAAATCCTTTAGCTTAATCCGGCGCTTGCCTTCTAAGCGATGTGCATAGCTCATAATCTCTCCTTACGTAATGGCAAGAGAATATACTAACGACAAGGTAATTAGATACTGCAAGCTTTCTCATCCTCCTTGGCGTGGCGCAGAAGGTAGAGCGTTTTCATCTTCGGGCGGCGTCCTGTTTTTCAAATCAGAGGCGGTTTCGGAACGGCTCAGTTAGTGCCCATAGTAACGGAACCGCGACACTATAAACGCACCAGCCCGACGTGAATGTTACAAAGCGCTATCAATGACATAACCGTCTGAATGCACCGGATAACGTTACAGCCGCGTAACAAGTCTTTCGTACAATCAGTGTTGTTTCGGAGCGGCGGTAGAAATCTTCAGCAGCAGAAGGTGCGATTGCATGCGCGCGTAGCAGTCGCCCGAAAGGAAGCGATGAAACTCGCGGCCATAGATATCGGCTCAAACTCCATCAAGCTCGTGGTTGTGGACGCCGCGGCGAGCGACTCGTTCGCCGTGCTGGCGCGCGAGAAGGAGACGGTGCGCCTCGGGCATGAGACGCTGCGCGAAGGGTTTCTCTCTCCTTCGGCTATTGAGCGAGCCGCTGAATGCGTCAAGCGCTTCCGCTCAATCGCGGAGGCGCGCGGCGTGGAGCGCGTGCTGGCGATTGCCACCGCGTCTGTACGCGCGGCGGCGAACGCGGCGGAGTTCATCGACGAGGTTGAGCACAGGACGGGTGTGCGCGTGGAAGTGCTTTCGGGCGTCGAGGAGGCCCGTCTAATCGGGCTGGCCGCCGCCCAGGGGTGCTGCATCGCTCTGGCATCGCTCGTTAACATAGACATCGGCGGCGGCTCGACGGAAATCTCGCTCGTGCGCAGCGGCGTGCCCGCGGCGCTTTTCTCGTTGAAGCTCGGCGCGGTCGGCCTGAGCGAGCGTTTCATCGTGTCCGACCCGCCAAAGCAGAAGGAACTGCGTGCGCTGCGCGAGGAGGTGCGGGGCGCACTCGAACGGCCAGCGAGGGAGCTGCGTGACGCCGGTTGGCAACGCGTTACCGGCACCTCGGGAACCATCATCGCCATCGGCGAGGCTTTACGCGCACAAGACTCGAAGCAGAAGTTGCAGGGAGCACAGCCCGCCGGTGCCGAAATAGTCCTGAGTCGGCTCGAACGTTTTAACGAACGCATGGCGGGCATGAGCCAGGCGGAGAGGCGAGGCGTCAACGGCGTCAGCTCACAGCGCGCGGAGATTATCGTCGCGGGCGGACAGATACTCGAAGCTGCGATGCGCGCCCTCTCGATAAACTACCTGCGCACGTGCGATTGGGCACTGCGTGAGGGTGTTGTCATCGACTTCCTGCGCGAGATCGAGGCAGAGTCGAAGCCGCCCCTTCCCGATGACTCAGACCCGCGTCTGCGCGGCGTTCACGCGGTGGGGCGGCGCTTCGGGTACGAGGAGGCTCACGCACATCAGATCGCGCGCTTCGCAGAGACGATATTCGACGAGATGGCCCCGGCGGCAGGGTTGACGCGTCACCAGCGTACGCTGCTCTCGGCCGCTGCGCTGCTGCACGACGTGGGCTACCACATCGCGCACGAAGGCCACCACAAGCACGCGCTCTACCTTATCAAGAACTCGGAGTTGACCGGCTTCTCGGAGGCCGAACGGGACGTGATCGCCAACGTCGCGCGCTACCACCGCGGCCCTACGCCGAAGGAGCGGCACCCGGAGTTCTGGACGCTCAACCAGGCTGACCGCGAGACCGTCCGCAAGCTCGCAGCGATCCTCCGCGTAGCCGACGCGCTTGACCGCAGCCATGACGGGCGTGTGCGCGGCGTGCGCTGTGCGTGCGAGGGTCAGACGGTTCATCTGACCCTCGTGTGTAAGGACAACTGCGAAAGGGAGGTCGCGGCGGCGGAGAGTAAGAGCGACTTGTTCGAGGAGGTCTTCGGCTGCGGGCTGGAAATAATTCTTCCCCGTTAGGCAAGCCTTAAAATCCGTACGGCAAAAGCTCCGCCGCGCGACGCTTCCGCGTCGGGCTTGTCCATCACACGCTCCGAGGGCGATTAACTTCCCGGCGCTGCCTTCTTACTTTTCTTGCTTCCAGCACTCTTCGAGCTTGCTCTCTTGGGGTCGCCACCCGGCTTATCCTTCTTGACCGGCTTGTTGGACTTATCCGGCTTATCCTTCTTGACCTTCTTCTTCGCGGGCTTGTCGGTCGCCTTGTTGACGAGGGTGGTGACTAGCGCTGTGGCGGCGTCCAGCGCGACCTTCGGGCCGTGCTGCTTAATCAGCTTGCGCACCTGCTTCCCGATCTTTTTTTCCGTCTTGCGTTTGATGATCGCCATGTCTACGTTGTACCTCGCTCCTGAATAGTTCGTCGCGGTAACACTTTCGCCGATGCTTGTTCCGGGTAAATCATAGGGATGAGAAAACCGTGTAGTGCTCTTTTGGCTCACGAGAGCGGATGCTACACGCTCCCGGCCTCTTCCACGTTCGACCCTACTTCTTCCATTCGCTCTTCGCAAGCTGGCGCACAGGTAGCAGCCACAAGAAATGTTTACCAGCAGCGTCCTCTGCCTGTGTTGCTTGACCTCGAATTGATGAAACGCGAAGAGAGACGCGCACACGATGAAAGCTACGACGAACCTATTTCTCGCGGTCGGATGCCACTCGGCTTTGAGAATCGTGACGCTTAAAATTTTTCGGCTTTCAGGTTAAGCCTGTTTTGCCTGTTCGCCGGCGTTTAATGGCTCTGCGTGCGTACCCATCGCCCGAAGGTGCTTAGCCGTCAGCGGCCATCCCTAGTTGCTGTGTTTGATGAACGCGGCCTCCGCCATGTAGACGGTTAGCTCGCAGATATCGGTGACGTAATCAGCGACGCGCTCGATGTGCTTGGCGACGAAGAGCAGTCGCGCGGCGCGCGTCGTCGTCGAAGGGTCGGCCACCATCATGTCGATCAGCTCGTGGAAAATGTGGTTGTAGATTTCGTCGATCTCGTCGTCGCGGTCGATGACCCGCCGCGCGGCTGTCGCATCGTTCGAGGTGAAGGCGTCGAGGGAGGCGCGCAGCATTGAGGAGGCGAGTTCAGCCATGCGCGGCAGGTCGAAGTACGCTTGCAGTTGCGGCTCGTCGTTGAGGTCGAGGGCGGCGCGTGCGATGTTGCAGGCGTGGTCGGCGATGCGCTCAAGGATGGGAGTGATCTTGGCGACCGAGATGACGAAGCGCAGGTCGCGCGCCGCTGGCTGCCTGAGGGCGATGATATCGACGCAGAGGCGGTCGATCTCGACCTCCATCCGATCTATCGCGTCGTCGCCCGTGAGGACTTCATTGGCCGTGGCGCTGTCGCGTTCGGCCAGCGCGTACATGGCGCGCTGAAGCGCGGTCTCGGTCTCGCCACCCAGGAGCAGCACGCGGTCGCGCAGCCCTTCGAGTTCCCGGTCGAGTATTCTGCGATGATCCATTTTTAACTTGCCTTCTTCGTTCTTCTTTTATTCTCAGCCCCGCCTTCTGCCTGAGTAGCGCGGATTATCCGAAGCGCCCGGTGATGTAATCTTCCGTCAGCTTCTGGTCGGGAGCGGTGAATATCTTATCAGTGTTGTTGACCTCGACGAGTTTGCCGAGCCAGAAGAAGGCCGTGCGGTCTGAGACGCGCGCCGCCTGCTGCATGTTGTGCGTCACGATGACGATGGTGTACTGCCGCTTTAGCTCGACGATCAGCTCCTCGATCTTCTGCGTCGCGATAGGGTCGAGCGCCGAGGCAGGCTCGTCCATCAGCACGACCTCGGGCTTCACGGCCAAAGCGCGCGCGATGCAGAGCCGTTGTTGCTGCCCGCCGGATAGCCCGAGCGCCGAAGCGTGCAGACGATCCTTGACCTCCGACCAGAGCGCCGCGCCTTCGAGCGCCTCATGCACGCAGTCGCCCATCTCCCCCTTACTCTTCGTCATCCGGTTGATCTTCAGGCCGTAGGCGACGTTGTCGAAGATGGACTTCGGGAACGGGTTTGACTTCTGGAAGACCATCCCGACCTTGCGCCGCAAGCCCAC
Organism: Acidobacteriota bacterium; assembly: GCA_032162705.1. Lineage (GTDB taxonomy): Bacteria > Acidobacteriota > Blastocatellia > Pyrinomonadales > Pyrinomonadaceae > QHXN01. The sequence continues at coordinate 47,573 of JAVRON010000095.1, read as the reverse complement.
CACGTCCGTGTCGGGTGCATAGATATCCTGCCCATCAATCAAGACCTCGCCCTCGGCGCGCGTCCCCGGAATCGTGTCGTTCATCCGGTTGAGCGTGCGCAGGAAGGTGGACTTGCCGCAGCCCGACGGGCCGATAAAAGCCATCACGGCGCGTTCGGGGATGTCGATGGAGATGCTGCTCAGCGCCTGCGCGCGACCGTAGAAAAAATTTAAATCCTTGACGCTGATTTTGGTTGGCGCGGAGGTGGGTGCTGGCTGCCCCGCCTCTTGACGCACGCTGGGGCGCGGCACGTTAACGCGGGTCTCGGTGGTGGGAGTTGGCGTTGTCATCTCTAAAATTTCTTACGGGTAAAGAAGCGGACGGTGATGTTGATCAACACTATCATCGTCATCAGGACGAGGGTGGCGGCCCAGGTTTGCGCGTGCCACTCGTCGTAGGGCGAGACGGCGTAGTTGAAAATCTGCACGGTCAATGAAGCCATCGGCTGGTCGAGATGCCAGTTGAAGAAGCGACTGCCGAAGGCGGTGAACAGTAGCGGAGCCGTCTCGCCTGCGACCCTCGCGACGGCCAGCATCACGCCGGTGGCGATCCCTGACGCCGCCGCCGGCAGAATCACACCGGTCGTGACGCGCCACTGCGGCGCGCCCAGAGCGAGCGCGCCCTCACGCAGACTGTTCGGCACGAGCCGGATCATCTCTTCGGTCGTGCGTGTGACAATCGGGATCATGATGATGCCGAGCGCGACCCCGCCAGCCAAAGTGGAAAAGTGTTTTTGCGGCTCTACGATGAGCGCGTAGACGAAGACGCCGACGACAATCGAAGGCACGCCCGTCAGCGTGTCGGCCAAGAAACGCACGACGCTGCCGAACCAGTTGTCTCCGAATTCGGCCAGGTAGACGCCGGCGGAAATGCCTACGGGGAGACCGAAGAGGCAGGCCAGCAGGAGCAGCACGAACGTCCCGGTGATGGCGTTGCCGATCCCGCCGCCCTCGCCGACGGGCCTCGGCGTGTCGGTCAGAAAAGTGAGATTGACCGAAGTCAGACCACGGTAGGCGATGTAACCTAGAATCAATAGAAGGATTGTGACGGCGACGAATGCACACAGCGCCGTCAGCGTCGTTATGACGGTGTTGGTCGCGCGGCGGCGACCCTTGGCGCGCGCGGGAATACCCATCAGGTGGCCCTCGCTGTGCCGCTCGTCTTGCGCGTTACGCTCCACACGAGCAGCTTGGCAAAGCCGTTGACGACGAAGGTGACGAGAAACAGGATCAGGCCGAGTTCGATGAGCGCGCTCAGGTAGAGATCGCCGGTCGCCTCCGTGAACTCGTTGGCGAGGACGGAGGCGATGGTATAGCTCGGCTCGAAGAGCGAGGCGCTGATCCGCGGGCGGTTGCCGATGACCATCGTTACGGCCATCGTCTCGCCGATGGCGCGGCCCAAGCCCAGAATTATCGCGCCCGCTATCCCTGACGCCGCGTTGGCGAGGACGACGCGTGTCGTCTCCCACTTCGTCGCGCCCAAAGCGAGCGCGGCCTCACGCTGCGAGACGGGGACGGCGGCGAGCACGTCGCGCACCACCGCCGAGATGATCGGCGTCACCATGATGGCGAGGATGATCCCGCCGGTGAAGAGTCCGATGCCGGTAATCGTGCCTTGAAAGAAGGGCAGCCAGCCGAGCCAGTTCTGAAGGGGCGGCTCGATATGGACGCGCAGGAACGGCGCGAGGACGAAGATGCCCCACAGCCCGTACACGACCGAGGGGATTGCCGCCAGCAACTCGACCAGGAAAGCAACAGGACGCGCCAGACGGCGCGGTGCCTGCTCAACCAGAAAGACGGCCACGCCGAGCGAGATGGGGACGGCGATGACGAGCGCGATGAGAGAAGAGACTACCGTGCCATAGATGAAAGGCAGCGCGCCGAACTCGCCCTGAATCGGGTCCCAGGTGCGTCCGGTCAGAAACGAGAAGCCGAACTCACGAATCGACAGCATCGAGTTCGACGCCATCCCGTAGATCATCCCGCCCACGATCACGAGCAGCAGCAGCGCGCTCAGGAGAAGGAGTCCGCGGAAGACGGCGTCGCCCGTGTTGCCGGTCGCCGAGAGAGAGCGCCGCCAATTCCAGGAGCGCGCTCTCGCCCCAAAGGCTGACGTGGGTGTCGGCTTCTGGAATTGCGGGTCTGACATTCTTCTCACCCATTGATTGAAGCGGGATGACGTTTGCACTCGCCCTTGCCCCGGCTCGTCGTCCTCAGCCCTACTGAGCGGCGCGCAAGGTCTTGCCGCCGGAGCCGATCAGGTCGATCTTGGCTTCGGCTCGCTTCACCGTCTCCCGGGGCAGGGGCGCGTACTGCAAATCTTTCGCGAAGCCCTCGCCGTCGTGGATGCCCCACCAGAGAAAGTCTACGAGCGCCTTGCCCTTGACCGCGTCCTTCTGCTCTTTGTACACGAGCGCGTAGACGTAGCTGGAGATGGGGTAGGTGTTGGCTCCCGACGGGTCGGTGATCGAGACGCGCAGGTCTTCGGGCGTGGTCGGGAGCGATTCGGCGGCGGCGGCCGAGACCGTGTCGAGACTCGGCTCGACGAAGCTGCCAGACTTGTTCTTGATGAGACTGACGGGCAGGTTATTCTTCACGGCGTAGGCCATCTCGACGTAGCCGATGGTGTCCGGCGTCTGCTTGACCTGGCCGGTGACTCCTTCGTTACCCTTGCCGCCGATACCGACCGGCCAGTTCGGCGAAGTGCCCGCCCCGACCTTATCCTTCCACTCGGTGCTCACCTTCGACAGGTAGTCCGTGAAGACGGCGGAGGTGCCGCTCCCGTCCGAGCGGTGCACCACCGTGATGTCGTTGGAGGGGAGACTCACGCCGGGATTGCCCGTCTGGATGCGCGGGTCGTCCCACTTCTTGATGTTGCCGAGGAAGATGTCCGCGATCACGTCCGAAGAGAAGCGGAGCGGTTTCGCGACGCCCTGAAGGTTGTATGTGATGACGACCGCACCGAGCACGAGGGGGATGTGGATGATCTCGCCGGGCGCGCTCTTGAGGTCATCGTCTTTCATCGGGGCGTCGGACGCACCGAAGTCGATGGTCTGCTCCTTGATCTGCTTGATGCCGCCGCCCGAGCCGATGGACTGATAGTCGATCTTGACGTTCGGCATGAGCTTGCCGTACTCGCTCACCCACTTCTGTAGCAGCGGGTTCACGAAGGTCGAGCCGGCTCCTTGCAGCCGAATGTCGCCGCCACCTGCGCCAGCCCCTCCCTGCTGCTGGCCGCTGCAACCGAAGACCAGAAGGGAGGCGGCGGCGAGCAGCAGCGCGAGCGGCGCACGCACGATTCTTTTTGAAAGGGGCACGGGAGATTCTCCTCGGAGTCTATAGTAGGGACTAAAACGCCGTAGCATAAAACCTTCGTGTTAAATGCGTCTGAACGACAAGGGAAATCTTTGTTAACAGGCGGGAGGGCGCGGAGAATCTCACCCGCCCGCTGAGCGCGATCCCGCATGCTGGGATTAGAAGTTGAGCCGCAGCGCGAACTGAATCTGCCGGTTCGTGCCGAGGCCGACCACGCGCTCGTCGGTCTGCCGGAGCAGGCCAAAGGTAGAGCCAGCCGCCGATTGCGTGTAAGCCTGTTTGGGCTGCAACCCGGAACCGAGCACAAAAGCGTTGGCCGTCGTGTTGAAGGAGAGCGCCGGCAGAGCGACGTTCAAAGTCGAGGACGGGTTGGCGAAGTTCGCGTGGTTGAAGATGTTGAAAATCTCCGTGCGGAACTCAAGCTTGACAGTCTCGGTGATTGGAATCTGCTTGTTGAGGATCAGGTCTGATTGCCAGAAGCCGGGGCCGTGCAGGGCGTTGCGCGCGAGGTTGCCGAACGTGCCGGACGCGGGGATAGCGAAGGCCGCGGGGTTCAGGAGGTTCCGGTCGTTGTTCAGGAACGGGTTGACTCCGGCAATCAAATCGGGCCGCCGCACGTTACGCGAAGCGCCGCCGCCGGGGGCGTTAACGACCGCCGCGAAGCCCACGGGAAGCGACTGCGTCCCGCTCACCGTCGGCAGTTGCGCGGTGAAGCCTTGCGCCACGGTGGTCGTCGCCGTCGCGCTCGTCGCACCACGCTACGGGACATGGATGCGGAAGCGCGCAGGGCAAATCGCCGCTCGCCTGAGCCGCCTGAGCCGCCGTCTTCCGTTGTTTTGTCTTGATGAGCAGAATTATATAAGTGATCATTTTGAGGAATCACTTATTGTCACGAACATACGTGTTAATCCAGTAATAGCCCGCCTGAATTGAATCAATGCAATTATAAAAAACCTGTTGAAATCAGGTAAGCACTTAATTCCTTCAGGTAAGGACTTAATTTCTCATGTAAGAACTTAATTTTTCGTGAACACGAGTCTAAATTTAAAACAGTTGGAATTTTATGGTCAGGTACTTCTTTGGGTTTTGTCGGAAGTCGTAGATGAGCTTGACGGTCTCGGCGGAGAGTTGGTTGACGTTGTTGTAGAGCTGGTCGTCAGTGAGGAGTTTGCCCGCGGTGCCTTCGCCGCGTTGGACGCCCGCGACAACGTTGTCGATGCGCTCGGCGGCGGTGTTGAAGCGGGCGATGGCCGAGCGCGCATCGTTGTAGACGGCATCGTCGGTGAGGAGTTTGCCGGCCGTGCCGCGGCCAGCGCGCAGGTCATCGACGACGAGATTGATGTTATCGACGGAGCGGTTGAGGCGTGCGATGGTAGCGCGTGCGTCGTTGTAAAGCGCCTCGTCGGTGAGGAGCTTGCCGGCCGTGCCGCGCCCGCGGTGCAGGTCGTCGGCGATGCCCTGGAGTGATTGGCTGACGCCGGTCAGGTTATTGTAGAGCGCCGGGTCGTTGACGAGCTTTCCGGCGGAACCTTGGCCGGACTGTATCTGGCGCACAAGCTCATTCACGTCGCGGACGGTCGAGTTCAAATTGTTATAGAACGCCTCGTCGTTGACGAAGCGACCGATGGTGCCCTGTCCCTGGTTGATCTTGGCGGAGATGTCCGTGAACTGCGTCGAGAGCTTATTGAGCTGCTGCATCAGCTCCGTGCCGGAAGTGGTGAGCGCCTGCACCGTGCCACCCTCTTCGCCGGGCGGAATCATGTCGCCGTCTTTGACCTGCCGACCGAGTTCTGTGCCGGGCGTGAGGTTGATGATCTTCTCTGCGCCGAGGATGGACGGAGAGGCAAGCAGCGCGGTCGAGTCGTTGCGGATCAGGTCGGTGGCCGGTCTGCCGTCGATCTCGCTGTCGATGGAGAAGGAAGTCTCGACCTTCTCGCGTGGGTTCTCTGAAGGCGGGAGCAGACGCACGTCGTCGACCTTGCCGATGCGGACGCCTGCGAGGCGCACCTCCGAGCCGCGCCGCAGCCCGTCGCCGTTCGAGAAGCGCGCGCGCAGATGAACCTTCTTCGAGAACGGCGAGATGTCGCCCGACGCGTTCAGGATGAGGAAGATGAGGACGCCGATAGCGATGACGACCAGCAGGCCGACGCGAACCTCGCGGATTCCGACTCTCTTCTTCGTTGGAGGCATATGCTTTAGTGATAAGTGATAAGTGATAAGTGATAAGTGATAAGAAAGAACAAAAGCTGTCTTTTATATTTCTTATCACTTAATCACTCATTACTTATCACTCTCCTTTCAGTGTCCGTGAATGAAGGTATGGATGTATTCGTCCTCGGTCTTGAGGAGCGACTCGTCCGTCCCTTCAAAGATGATCTTGCCGCCGCGCAGCATCAAGACCTTCGTGTTGGTCAGGCACAGGCGCTGCCCCTCTTCCTCGAAGACGATCTCGCCGTCGTCGTTCACGACCGCGTACTCACTCGTCAGGTACTTGACGTTGTTCATCTCGTGCGTGACGAAGATGGAGGAGACATCTTCGAGGTCGCGCAGTTTGATGGCAAGCTCGCAGATGGTACGCGCCGTCGGCGGGTCAAGCCCTGCGGTCGGCTCGTCGAACAGGACTATCTTCGGGCCGCCGACGAGCGCGCGCGCGATCCCCACACGCCGACGCATGCCGCCCGAAAGCTCTATCGGCATCTTGTCGATGGAGTCTTCGAGGTTGACGAAGCGGAGCATGCGCCTGACCTCTTGCTCGACCTCCTCTTCGGGCACGCCCTGTTCGTGCAGACGGTAAGCGACGTTGTCGTAGACCGAGAGCGAGTCGAAGAGTGCGCCCTCCTGAAAAATCATCCCGATCTTCTTTCGCACGCTCATCATCTCGGCCTCTGTGTAGTCGGTGATGTCCTCGCCGTCAACGAGGATGCGACCCGAGTCGGGCTTGAGGAGGCCGAGGATGAGCTTGATGGTCGTCGATTTGCCGCCGCCCGAGCCGCCGAGAATGATCTTGGTTTCGCCCTTCTGCACCGTGAAGCTGAGACTGTCGAGAATGACGTTTTCGTCAAACGAGAGAGTCACATCCCGAAACTCGATGGCGGGCGTGATGCGTTCGCGGTCGTCCACCTCGTGGAAGGTTGACTCGGCCGCGGCTTCGCTCACCCCGCCGCGGATTTCGTCCGGCGGGACTTGTTCTCGAACCTCAACGTCCGCGGATGACATAAGCTCTCGGTTCGGTCTTCCCTCAAGTCGGCAGGCCAAGGATAATCTGAAGCCCGCGCGTAATAAAGTAGTCGGCGACGATGACGAGTATCGAGGACGTGACGACGGCGGTCGTCGTCGAGCGCCCCACGCCGACCGTGCCCCCCTCGGTCTTCAAACCCTGCCGGCACGCGATGATGGCGATGATGAGCGCGAAGACCGTCGATTTAACAAAGCCGCCGACGATGTCGTCTGTCGTCAGCCCCTCCCAGACCGCAGCCATAAAGGAGCTGGAGTTGATTCCGAAGAACTGCGTCGAGACGACCCAGCCGCCGCCGATGCCGACCGCGTCGGCGATTAAAGTCAGAAGCGGCAGCGTGATGATGAGCGCGACGAGTCGCGGAGCGACCAGCTTGCGCACTGGGTCTGTGCCGAGCGCGCGCATGGCGTCGATCTGCTGCGAGACGACCATCGAGCCGAGTTCCGCCGCGATGGCCGAGGCTACGCGACCCGCCACCATCAACCCGCTCAAGACGGGCCCCAGCTCACGCACCAGCGCCGTCGCCACTAGGCGGCCCGTCTGATCCTGCGCGCCGTAGTATTTTAACGTGGGATAGGTTTGCAGCGCGAGCACGCCGCCCGTGAAGAAGCCCGTCAGCAGGATAATCGTGAGCGAGCCGACGCCGATCACGTCCATCTGCGTGACCATCTCGGTGATGTAAGAGGGTCGGCGGAAGAGCCTGCCCACGGCGCGCGCCGCGAGCAAGGTGGTCTCCTGAACCTCAAGCAGGGCGCGCAGGGCGAAATTCATGTGGGCGCAGTCGGGAGCCTTCAAACCTTCGAGCTGGAACGTGTACCGACCTGCGGCAGTCTCTTCCAGAGCGCTTAGACGCCGACGAAGCAAGGCGTCGGTAACGCGCGGCGAAAATATCCGAAACTGTTTACGGTCGGCCAGAAGCGAGCAGGCTATGATGTGCAGAAACCGGTGGATGCGTCAAGTTATAAAAGAGACAGTAGACAGTAGACAGTAGACAGTAGGCAGTAGACAGTAGTCCGAAATTAGAAAAGCCCGGTTATTAATGACCGGGCTTTTGTCTTGACTCCAGACTTCAGACTTCAGACGCCAGACTGTTTTTACGGCCTGTCTAACCTGCGACGTTGGCGCGCGCGGGGAGTGTTTAGAGGGCGCGGCTCGCGCGTTGAGTCGGCGGGTGTGTTCGCACCGGCGGGACTTTGATCGAGCACCCCTGACTGCGGCTGTTGCCCGTTGCGGCGCTGACGCCGCTGCATCTGCTGGCGGCGCTGCGCCTCTTGGCGGAGGTTTCGGAACGACTGAAGTTGTTCGTTCGTCAGGATGCGACGCACCTTCAACTCTGTTGCGGCGCGGTGCTGTACCAGTGCCGCCTGCGCGTCTGACAGCTCATGCGTTCGCTGCTGGATTAGCTCTTCATTGGACGCATCCGAGTAGATCGCCTCTTCGAGCGCGCGCCGCGCGAGCCGCATGCGCCGTGTGAGCGCACGTGTTTCCGGCTCGTCCTGGTTACGAATCTCGCGCAATTGAGCGCGCTGCTCAGGCGTCAGATTTAACTGCTGCATCAAATTGTTGCCGCTCCCGCCTTGCGGCTGAGTGCCCGCCTGCCGCGCGGGCTGCGCGTCCTGCTCCTGCGCGCCCGTCTGCGAGGGCACGATGAGAAGAAGCAGCATCAGGACGAAGCCCGTAAAGACGGCTGCCGTGCGTGTGCCGCGGGCAATTTTTATCAGAGAAGCTTTCATCACGAATCTCAGTCGAACGAGACAACTCGGAAGTAACTTCCACGGCTCGACGCCCCTTAAGTGAGTCGCGCGGGTCGGAAGAGAAGTCTTAGTTACTGCCATTCAAAAGATCGGACAGACGCGGGAGGTCGGCCAGCTCTTCGTCGCGGTCAGGATTGCGCGGGACGTTATGTCTGGGCCGAACTGCGTTCGATCTCGCGACGGCGACGCGCGTCGTGCTCTTTCCCGACAGCGAGTCGGAAACAGTAACTATCTTTTCCTGCGGCTTCGAGGCTTTCCACTGCGCCTGCGCCTCTTCAAGCCTTTCGGCGACGATAGCGTCGACCTGCTCCTTCGTGTAGCCGGTCTGCGCAGGCACTTCAACCTGCTTGACGACAGTCTTCTCTTTGACACTGGCTCGGAAGGCAAGGCCGTCCGCGTTCCAGCTTACTTCGGCACGCGCCAGAGTCAGCGCTGCCAACGCACAGACGACGAGCGTCGCGGCTAAAGCTCCCGCGCGCAGCCATAGAGGTGAGAGCGTAAAGAACTCTCGAAGTGCGGCACGCGCCGAACGCTTTCGCACAGGGGGTCGTCGAAACTCCGTCGCGGCGGGCGCGAGCACCTCTCTGATGTCGATGGAGGGAAGAGAGCCGAGAGCCTCTGTGCGCCACTCGCCGACCACATCGCGCACGCTGCCGAAGGCCGCAATCTCTTCGCGACAGACAGCGCAATTCGTCAAGTGTTGACGAAAGACACCGGACTCGTCGGGCGTGGCCTCGCCGTAAAGATACGCGACGAATTCTTCGACGCGCTCGCAGTCGCGCATGCGCGTCGCTTTGTCGAAATGAGGGGCGTTATTGTTCTCGTTCATTTCGGGGCAACCTCCAAATTGAATCTTTCAAGCCGCATCCGTAATTGCTTGAGCGCCGTGTAGAGACGACTCTTGACGGTGCTTAAAGGTATCCGGAGCGCATCGGCAATCTCCTGAAACGTCAGGTCTTCAAACTCCTTCATCAAGACGACCTCGCGCAGTTCCGGAGGGAGCGCAGCCACCGCACGCCTGACCGCCTCGGCGCGTTCCTTCGACTCGCTCATGCGCGCGGGCGACTCGCGCCCCGAAGTCGCAAGGAATAGCTCGCCCGCCGACTCGACCTCATCCTCGTACGCGGTCTCTGCACGGACGCGCACACGACGCTGTCGCGTGATGCACTGGTTGACCGCGATGCGGTGCAGCCAGGAGGAGACTTTGGCCTCGCCGCGGAAGCCTTGCAGGTTGCGGAAGGCCGCGATGAAGGTCTCCTGCGCGGCGTCGCGCGCGTCCTCGACGCTGCCCGTGATGCCGTAGGCCAGCGCGTAAATCTTGCGCTCCCAGCGGCGCACGACCTCGCCGAAGGCATCGCTGTCTCCGGCAAGCGCGCGTTCCACCAACTGCTCGTCGGTCGTCAAAGTCTCTCCAACAATCAGCACGAGCCTCGAACTTTCTGAAGCGCCCAACCAATCGCGCGCTCAAAAGCTTTGACGCTCGGTTTTACCCTTTAGTCTGCAAAACTTCTTTCGTTCAGAACCGCGAGCGTGAGCCGGAGTGTGAGTGTTGTGGCCTTTGGCTCGCGCGACGTAACCCGTACCCGCTTGCTCACGTTCGCGGTCTGAATCGTAAACTTAATCGTCATTTGCCCAAGAATATCACGAGGTTAAACCGAGCCAAAACATTGACAACAGGCTCGCCGGTTCCGTACTATCAATTTAACGTGCGGCCTGTGGGTCATGGTCGCGCCAAAGCTTCGGCTGACGGTTCGGCCTACCTGATTTTAACCTTTCGGCCACTCTTTTACTCTTAGATGTTGGAAAAACTGCGCCGCATACGTCTGCTCTATATCGTCCTCGGGACACTGCTCGTCGTCGGACTCTTCCCGCTCGGCATGGCCGGATGGATGCTCTCCGACCGCAGCGCGACGGAGTTGCGCCAGATCGAGGGGCGTTACCAGGCACAGCTCGTACAGGACAAGGCGCGGCAGATCGAACTCTACGGCCAGCGTTACCGAGAGGTCGTGACGGGCCTCGCGCGAGCCTTCGAGTTGACGGGCGGCGTCGGCGTGTTGGGTCAGAAGGGGAGCAACGAGCGTTTGCAGAAGACCGTCGAGGGCGACCGCAATCTCGACGGACTCGCGATACTTCCCGTGACCGGCACGCCGCACATCGCCTACAAGCCGGACGCCATCACACGCGAGGAGATCAACGCGCGCGTCAACGTGGCGCTCGCAGACATGGCGGAGCCGGGCGTTCGCATCACGGGCCCGCACCTGATACGTTCGAGCCAGGAGATGGCGCTGACCATCGCCGCGCCCGTCATGGGCGGCAAAGACTCCGGCGAGGTCATCGCCGCGGTCGTCGCGGTCGTCTCGTTCCAAGAGGTCTTCGCTTCAGTCCAGCAACCGGGCCCTTCGAGCGAGCGCGAGCTGTTGGAGCGCGGGATGCCCGTCATCTTCGTCGTCAACTCCGAAGGGCGAGCCGTCGCGCACCCGGACGCGCGCGTGGCCCTCGCCGAGCGCTCGATGCTTGACTTGAAGGTCGTACAGGACTGGAGCGCGACGGGTCGCCAGGTGAAGTCTGCACTCGCGCCCTTTAACGTCGAGCGCGATGGCGAAGAGGTCAGGATGCTCGGCGCTTACGCGACCGCGCGGCTCGATCAGGACGCGCCGCTCGGAGTCATCGCCATTCAGGACGAGCACGCCGCCCTCCAGTCGGTCACAGACATGCGCCGGCAGACGCTCTACATCAGCCTGCTCGCGGCGACCTTCGCGCTGCTCATCGGTTTTCTCTTCGCCAAACAACTCACACAGCCCGTGCGCGAGTTGGCCGCGGGCGCGCACCGCATCGCGGGCGGCGACTTCTCGCAGCGCATACACATCAGCAACCGCACAGAGGAGCTTGGCGAGTTGGGCGAATCGTTCAACCAGATGACCGACCACCTCGAACACTACATCGAAGACCTGCGCAACGCAGCCGAAGATAATCGGCAACTCTTCATCGGCACGGTCAAAGCGCTCGCCGCCGCTATCGACGGCAAAGACCCGTACACGCGCGGACATTCGGAGCGCGTGGCCCGCTTTTCGCTCGCCATCGCCGAGCGTTTGAACCTGCCCGAAGACGAGACCGAGAAGCTGAGGATCAGCGCCTTGCTGCATGACGTGGGCAAGATCGGCATTGACGATAACATCCTGAAGAAGCCCGCCGCACTCACCGACGAAGAGTACGAGGTGATGAAGCAGCACCCGCAAAAAGGCTTCAAGATCATGTCGCAGATTCCGGCGATGCGCGACTTCCTGCCGGGCATGTACATGCACCACGAGATGATGGATGGCCGCGGCTACCCGCAGGGCCTCAAGGGCGACGAGATACCGATGCAGGCGCGCATCGTCTCGGTCGCCGACACCTTCGACGCGATGACGACCGACCGCCCGTATCAGAAGGGAATGAGTCTCGAAGATGCGATTGCACGCATCAAGACTTTCGTCGGCACGCGCTACGACAGTGTCGTCGTCGGGGCGCTCGTCGAAGCCTGCGAGTCGGGACAGATCACGCCGGGTCGTGTGCGTCTCTCAAAGCGCGCTAAAGAGCTTGCGGGCGCTTTCAATATCAAACCGGCAGTCTCGATGTCCAACGCTCCAGCCTCCGGCCAGCCCTCGACTCTCTGAAGCTCACCCTCGCCTCTCTGAAAATTCTAAAGACATGAACGACGGCCACCGCACTCTATATCACGAAGTGCGGCGGCCCGGCGCTCGTGTGTACTTTTGTCGCGGTGCTCTTCTTCCGGTTATAATCGGAGCTTTAAATTCGAGAGACGAATCAGCAAAGGCAATTATCTATCGCATGGGACTTTTCTGGAGACGAAAAAAAGAGGATCGCTACATCACGCTCGGCCTCAACCAGCCCGCGTCCGGGACATTGGCTGAAGGCCAGCCCGAAGAGACTGCACCGGAAGTCCGAGAGACTGCGCCCGAAGCCCGACTCGAACCACCCGAGGCCGCCGACAGCGCGACTCGCAGCCCCGAGCCGGTCGCCTCTGCGCCCAACGTCGAACCGGTTACGACCGGGGCGCAGCCCTCGCCGCAGCCCGTCGTCCAGACCGGACTAACCGAAGCGCATCAAAGCGAAGTCATCGAGAGCTTGCGCACGGCGTCCGCAACGCCCGCACACGCCGAGACGCTAAGAGACAAACGTGAGCGCACGCCGGAGCCGACGACGACACGCGCGCCGCAAGCAACGCGTCCCACTGCACCGTCGCGTTCGTCTTTCTCTTCTTCCTCGATCCTCGGGCTTAACCGCTCGGAGGAGGAGCTTCAGGCCGAGATCGAGGCGCTTGAACAGACATACGCCGTGCGCTTCTCGCGCGCCATTGCCGCCACGCGCGAGTCGCTTTCCGAAAAGATCGACAAGGTCTTTGAGAACCGTAAGCAGATCGACGCGGAGCTTTTGGACGAACTGGAAGAGGCGCTCATCGCCGCCGACCTCGGCGTCCCGACGACGCTGGAGATACTCGACAATGTGCGCCGCGGCATCTCGCGCAAGGAGATCGGCGACATCGACGCGCTCAAGCTGGCGCTCAAGACCGAGCTGCTCAACATACTCCGCGAGTCCGAGCGCAAGGGCGTTGCCACCGAGGAGAGTGTGCCTGAGTCGGTCATCCCTTACGTCATCATGGTCGTCGGCGTCAACGGTGTGGGCAAGACGACGACCATCGGCAAGCTCGCCCAGCGCATCAAGGCCGAAGGCAACGACGTGCTCATCTGCGCGGCAGACACCTTCCGCGCCGCCGCCTCGGAACAGCTTGCCATCTGGGCCGAGCGCACGGGCGTCCCACTCATCCAGCAGAAGTCGGGCACAGACCCCGCGGCTGTTCTCTTCGACGCGCTCAAGGCCGCGAAGGCTCGCCGGTCTGACGTGCTGATCGTGGACACCGCCGGTCGTCTTCACAACAAGTCGAACCTGATGGCCGAGCTTGAGAAGATGAAACGCGTCGCAGGGCGCGAAGTCGAGGGCGCGCCGCACGAGACGCTGCTCGTGCTTGACGCCGTGACGGGGCAGAACGGTTTGGAGCAGGCGCGACAGTTCTTGAAGACGGCAGCCGTGACCGGCATCGTGCTGACGAAGCTCGACGGCACGGCCAAAGGCGGCATCGCCGTCGCCATCTCAAAGGAACTCGGGCTTCCCATTCGCTACGCGGGCATCGGCGAGAAGGTAGATGACCTCGTCGTCTTCGACCCCGAGCAGTACGTCAACGGGCTTTTTTCATAAGAGATGTTTTTAAATTTGTAGGGCCTTTATCCCTGCACTCGGTCACGTCACAGTCGTGCATGGAGTAAGCGGCGATTAACCACAGAGACACAGAGGACGCAGAGGGGGCACAGAGGGATTCAACTCTCTGTGAAGTCTCAGTGTCCTCTGTGTCTGCGGTGGTTAACCTCAACAAGCACGACTCTCAACTTACGAGCGTAAGTCTCAGCATCTTGACTCCAGACTCCAGACTCCAGACTCCAGACTTCGACACGCGCATGTTGGCGCGCGCCCTCGAACTCGCGGCGAGAGGCACGGGGCAGGTCAGCCCTAGCCCTCTGGTCGGCTGCGTGATCGTTGACGTGCGCGGCGAGGTCGTCGGCGAGGGCTTCTACATTTATGAGGGCGTGAAGCACGCAGAGACGCTGGCGCTCGAACAGGCGGGCGAGCGTGCGCGGGACGCGACCGCATACGTCTCGCTCGAACCTCACGCGCATACGGGCCGCACGCCGCCCTGCACCGTGGCGCTCATACGCGCTGGAATAGCACGCGTCGTCGCGCCGATTGAAGACCCCAACCCGCTCGTCTCGGGGCGAGGATTTGCGGCGTTGCGCGAGGCTGGCGTCGAGGTCTCTGTCGGGATGCTCGCGGGCGAGGCCGCGCGGCTCAACGAAAAGTACATCTACGCCGTGCGCACGGGTCGCCCCTTTGTACATCTTAAGCTCGCATGCTCGCTCGACGGCCGCATCGCCACACGCACAGGCCACGCGCGCTGGATCAGCAGCGTGGAGTCGCGCGAGCGCGCACATCGCATGCGCCACGGATATGACGCGATTCTCATCGGCTCAGGCACGGCTGCGATTGACGACCCGCTGCTCACGGACAGAAGCGGACTCAAGCGCCGTCGCACACTTCTCCGCATCGTCCTCGATGAACACCTGCGGCTCGACACGCAATCCCAGCTTGCACAAACGGCGCGCGAAGCTCCCGTCCTAGTCTTCACCTCTGAGACGGCGGACGCGCAGAGAGTCGCCGCGTTGGAGGAGTGCGGCGTCGAGGTTTTGAAAGCCGCGGAGGGCGGGCGCGACCTCGCATCCGTGCTCGAAGAGTTGAGTCGCCGCGAGGTTCAGGGGCTTCTGATCGAAGGTGGCGCGGGCATCGCGGGCGCATTCCTCCGCGCGGGGCTGGTCAACAAGGCGAGCTTCTTTATCGCCCCCATCATTCTCGGCGGCGACGCACTCGGCGCGGTCGGAGGCGAGGGCGCTCTCACTGTCGGCGACGCCGCGCGCCTTCAAGATGTCGAGGTCACACGCCGCGGCGAGGACGTAGAGATGACCGGCTATCTGAAAGGCGTGACAGGTGACGGGAAAGATTTATATCACTTACCACTTGAGTGAATGCGGTGGCCTGCTTCACCGCAGAGGCGCTGAGGACGCGGAGGGGGCGCAGAGAATAATTCAAGTCTCTGCGAGTCTCGGCGAACTCCGCGCCTCTGCGGTGAAATTCATTTCACTCTACACTCAACTGAAAAGTGATATGGAGCGTTAATCCCGTCACCTGTCACGACTGCTATGAACATGCTGCGCGCGAAAAAAAGACTGGGACAGAATTTTCTGGTCGATGACGTTTACGCGCGGCGCATCGTCGGCGTGTTCGCGCCGCGTGCGAACGAGACCGTGTTAGAGATCGGGCCCGGGCGCGGCGCGTTGACCGAGTTTCTTTTAGAGGGCGCGGGGCGGGTCGTCGCCGTCGAGTTTGACCGCGAGCTTGTGCCGCTTTTGCGCGGTCGTTTCGGCGGGCGTGAGAATTTTACTCTGGTCGAGGCTGACGCGCTGAAGGCTGAGTTCTGTTCCACCATCGAGCCTGCTCAAAGCACACGCGTCATCGCGAATCTGCCTTACAACATCTCGACCGCCATCCTTCAAAGACTCTTAGAGCAGCGGCGCTGCGTCAAGGAAATGGTCTTGATGCTCCAGCGCGAGGTCGTCGAGCGCATCAACGCGCCGCCCGGCTCGACCGAGCGCGGCTACCTGACTGTGGTGGTCGAAGCCTTCTGCTCAACCGAAGCCCTCTTCGATGTTCCGCCCGGCGCGTTTCGCCCCGTGCCAAAAGTGTGGAGCACGGTCGCGCGCCTGCGCGTGCGCGAGAGTCCGGTGAGGGAAGTGGACGAGCGTCTGTTCCTGCGTCTCGTCAGCGCGGGCTTCGCGCAGAAGCGCAAGACGATTCTCAATAACCTGCGCTCCGCGCCCGCGGATTTGTGCTCGCTCGTCGAGCCAGCAGGCGGCGCGCAGGCGGCGCTCGAAGCCGCGGGCATCGATCCGCAAAGGCGTGCGGAAGCGCTGACGCTCGCCGAATGGGCCGCGCTCGTGCGGGAGATACAGAGCCGCGAGCGTTAGCGAGCGGGTATTCCTACATTTGCCGGGCGGCGGACGGGGCAGGATGAATTCACATGGATGGACAAGATGGACAGGATATCAGGACATCACGAATTGAAGATTTGAGATTTCAAATATCAAATCTCCGATTCTTCATCCTGTCAATCCTGTCCATCCATGTGAATTCCACTTTCTTACTTAACGCGTGCTCGTTCGCTGTTCTGCGCAGGCACTTGGGCGAGGCGGAATGGAACTGGCGTTGTGTTATACTTTTGACCCGCGCCCATATTTTATTGGTTCAAGGCGGACGCTCGGCGCACGCCTTATGGAGAGATTTGTAAATAAAGTGAGTAACGTAATTGAGATAATTCCCCTCGGCGGAGTCGGCGAGTTCGGAAGTAATTGTATGGCCGTGCGCTACGGCGAGGACATGATCCTCGTGGACGTAGGCATGGGCTTTCCTGCGGAGAGCGCGTACGGCGTTGACGTTGAAGTCCCGGACTTCGACTTCCTCGAAGAGTACCGCGAGAACATCCTCGCCGTCGTTATCACGCACGGCCACGAAGACCACATCGGCGCGCTCCCCTACGTGCTGAAAAAGTTCAACGTCCCCGTCTACGCCTCGCACTTCACGATGGGACTTATCGAAAGCAAGCTCGATGAGCACGACCTCTTGAGCGACGTGCTCCTGCACCGCGTCGAGCCGCGCGACCGCGTCCAGATCGGCGAGTTTCTGGTCGAGTTCATACGCGTCTCGCACTCGCTCATCGACTGCTTCGCGCTCGCTATCAATACGCCCATCGGCACGATCATTCACACAGGCGACTACAAGGTTGACGAGACACCCGTCATCGGCGAGCCGATTGACCTGCGGACGCTCCGCCGCTACGGGCAGGAGGGCGTGCTGGCCTTAACGTCCGACTCGACGAACGCCACCGTGCCGGGCCGCACGCCTTCGGAGCGCGCCGTCATTCCGGACTTCGAGGAGATTTTCTCCGAGGCCGAAGGACGAATCTTCGTCGCGGCCTTCGCGTCTTCGATTCATCGCCTGCAAATCGTCATCGACGTGGCGCAGCAGTTCGACCGAAAGGTCTGCGTGCTTGGGCGCTCGATGGTCAAGAACGTCGAGATCGCCGAACGGCTCGGCTACCTCGATTTGCACGAGGGGATGCTCGTCTCGCTTCAGCAGGCGAAGAAGCTGCACGACGACGAGATTGTCTATCTCATCACGGGTTCGCAGGGCGAGCCGCGCGCGGCGCTCTCGCAGTTGTCATCGCAGACTTACAAGGGGCTGACGATTTCCGAAGGCGACACGGTCATCCTCTCCGCGCGCATCATCCCCGGCAACGAGCGTTCCATCTCAAAACTCATCGGGCAGATTTACAAGCGCGGCGCGGCCATCATCGACGAGAAGCGGCGGCTCATACACGTCAGCGGCCACGCTTCGCAGGAAGACATACGGATCATGACCGAGGCCGTGCGGCCCAAGTTCGTCGTCCCCGTCCACGGCGAGTACCGAATGCTTTACCGCCACAAGGAGTTCCTGAAGAACCACTGCGACTTCCCCGCGGACAACATCATCCTCATCGAGAACGGCGACGTGCTTGTGCTCGACGCCGACCACGCCTCCGTCGTCGAGAAGCGCGAAGTGGGCCGTACCTTCATCGGCGAGTCGCGCTTCGACGAGATCGACGGCGAGGTCATACGCGAGCGCCGCCAGCTCGCCTTCGACGGCGTCGTCACGCCCGTCATCACCATCGACGAAGAGTCGGGCGAGCTTGAAGGCGAGCCGGAAGTCGTCACACGCGGCGTCAACGGCTTGGACGGCAACGGCAACTCTGCCGCCTTTCTTCGCGAGATGGAGAGCCTCGTCGCCAAAACGGTCAATGCCGCCACGCGCGACGAGCGCCGCGACTCGACCGTGTTGAAAGAGCGCGTCCGTCAGGAACTCAAACGCTTCATCCAGAAACAGACCGGCACACGCCCGGTCATCATGCCCGTGGTCGTGCAAATCTAAACTATGTCGAACGGTGACGCTGCGGAGCTTCTGCGCCACGCGAAAGTCGAGGTCGCCGCGGCGACGTACGTTCTCGTCGGACTCCGCCATGAAGACTGGCGGCGGCTGCTGGAAAATCCTGAGTTGAGTCCGAGCATGGAGTCGAACTTCTTCCTGCTGCGCGACCGCTTCGAGGTCACGCTGCTTTTGGAAGAGGCGGACTGGCGCTCGATGCGGCACGCGGCGCGCGACGCGCGTGTCGAGAGCGGCTTTCGGCTCGTCACGCTCGACATAGAGCTTGCGTGGAATGTGGTCGGCTTTCTCGCGCGCGTGACGGAGATTCTCTCGGGTGCGGGAATCCCTGTGGGCGCGCTCTCCGCTTTCTCGCGCGACCATCTGCTCATCAAACAGGACGATCTGGGAAAGGCGCTTCGCGTACTCGGCAATCATGTGGCCGAGCTTTGCTGAGTTGGAGCGTAGGTTAGAGCTTCGATGAAATACGACTGGAAGGAAAGGGTCGTCATCGTGACGGGAGCGTCGAGCGGGATAGGCCGCGCGCTCGCCGTCGAGTTGGGGAGGCGCGGGGCGCGCGTCGGGCTGACGGCGCGACGCGAGGCCGAGCTTTTGCAGGTCGCCGAAGAGGTTGAGCGCGCGGGCGGGAAGGCTCTGGCGCTGCCCGCAGACGTGCGGAACTACGAAGAGATGCAGGGCGTCGCCGGGCGCGTGCGTGAGCGGTGGGGACAGGTCGATGTGTTGATCGCAAACGCAGGAATGAGCACGACGACCGCGGGCGCGAGTCTGAACGCGGGCGAGGCTTCGGACGTGATCTCGATTAACGTCATCGGCGTCGTCAACAGCGTGGCCGCCGTGCTGCCCGGCATGCTTGAGCGCGGGAGCGGGCAACTCGTCGCCATCTCCAGCCTCGCCTCCTACCGAGGCATGCCGAAGTCCGGCGCGTACAGCGCGAGCAAGGCCGCCGTCTCGACCTTCTTCGAGAGCCTCCGCGTCGATTTACGCAAGAGCGGCATCGACGTGACGGTCATTCATCCAGGCTTCATACGCACGGCCATGACCGCGAACAGGAAGAAGAAGCTGCCCTTCCTGATCGAAGTGGACGACGCGGCCTGCCGCATCATCAAAGCCATCGAGCGGCGTGCGCGCACCTACGCCTTTCCCTGGCAGTTGGCCTCGCTCGTCCGGCTACTCAAGTACATGCCCGGCGCGCTCTACGACCGGCTCGCGTCAAACACAAACTTCCGCGATTGACGAAAACGACATGAACCTTTTTCAAGCCATTATCCTCGGTATCGTGCAAGGGCTTACGGAGTTTATTCCTGTCAGCTCGACGGCACATCTGATTTTCGCAACGCGTCTGACGGGACTCTCGCAGTCGCTTGAGGCGGAGCAGGTGACGGCGATGATTGCCGTCATTCAGTTGGGCACGCTCGCCGCCGTCCTTATCTACTTCGCGCGAGACATCTGGGCCATCTGCTTCGCCTTTGTGCGCGACCATCTCATCCTGCTTCGCGGCGGGACGCCGCCCGGCGTCGAGGGTCGTGGCCTGCTCGGCTCGCGTCTCTCGCCGGATGCGAAACTCGGTTGGCTCATCTTCATCGGCTCGCTGCCCATCGGCGTTCTGGGTCTGCTGCTCAAGAAGCAGATCGAGGGGACGTTTACGAAGAACCTCTGGGTGATCGCGACGATGATGATCGTCATCGCGCTTCTGCTGCTCATCGCGGAGAAGGTCGGGTCGCAACGGCGCGGGATGGAAGAGTTGGGTGTGGGCGACGCGCTGGCCGTAGGGTTCGCGCAGGTGCTCGCGCTTGTACCGGGCGCGAGCCGTTCAGGCTCCACGATTATGGGCGGACTCTTCGCGGGCGAGCGGCGCGAGACCGCCGCGCGTTTCTCTTTCCTGCTCTCGATTCCGGCGGTTGGCGCGAGTGGCCTGCTCGAACTCAAAGAGGCCATGCACAAGCTCCCGTCCGGCAACGGCGTGGAGCTTGCCGTCGCTACTATCATCGCCGGACTCGTCGGCTACGCCTCGATCTGGTTTCTCCTGCGCTACCTTCGCACGCATTCGACCGGCGTCTTCATCGCCTACCGCCTCATTGTCGGCACGCTCATACTTGTCCTGCTGTTCCGCGGCATCATACTGCCGCTCTGACGATTGCGGAATGCGGGTTGACGAAAGGCAAGTCGGCCTTCCAATTCGCAATCCGAAAACATCAAATCGTTTAGAACTCGCGCCGCGCCGCCGGTTCGGTTAAACTAATCTGGCCCCATCCCTTAGCAAGCGTTTGATTCCTACAGGGAGCGGAGGGCAGAAGCTTCAATGAGCGACCCAACTGAAACGGACACAATCCCGCCATCGCAACGCCCGCGCAGCCCGCGCGTGCCGGTCAATTTCACCGTCGAACTCGAAGGCGGCAACGCGGACGACAATCCCTTTCGCGTCACCGCCGAAGCGATACGCGTCAGCCGCGGCGGCGCGACACTCATCACTGACATCCCCGCACACACAGGGATGCGCGTGCGTCTGACGCCGCCCTTCGGACGCTCGCTCGAAGCCGAGGTCAACGGCGTCTGGACGGATGAGTCGGACGGACGGCAGCACATCGGCATCAAGCTCATCGACCCGAACGGGTGGTTCGCCGAATGACGAAGACCGAGAGCCGCAGTAAGCCCGCGGAAAGGCGCTGGGTTCCGCGCCGCGAACCGGGCGGGAACTGTCGCGTCCTCGCCGCGTCGGTCGGCGTCTCGGAGACGGTCGCCGGAGTCCTCTCTGCGCGCGGCGTCGGCTCGGAACCGGAAGCGCGCGCCATCCTGCATCCTTCGCTCGAACAACTACACGACCCGTACCTGATGCTCGGCATGCGCGAATCGGTCGCGCGCGTGCTCCGCGCGGTCGAAGAGGGCGAGCGCATACTGATCTATGGCGACTACGATGTTGATGGCACGACCGGCACTGTCGTCCTGCGTCGCGCGCTGGAATACTTAGGCGCGAAGACCGGCTATCACGTCCCGCACCGTTTCACCGAAGGCTATGGTATACGCCGCGACGTTCTGGAGCGCGCGAAAGCGGATGGCTACGGCCTTGTCATCAGCGTCGATTGCGGCATACGCGCTTTCGAGCCTTTGGAGTGGGCGCGCACGGGCGGCCTCGACGTAATCATCACCGACCATCACCTGCCGGACGATAGGGAAGGAGCGCCGCCCGCCTTCGCCGTGCTGAATCCGAACCAGCGCGGCTGTACGTATCCAGACAAGAATCTCGCGGGCGTCGGCGTCGCTTTCAAGCTCGCGCATGCACTCTTCCGCGAGCGCGGGCGCGAGAATCTGGTCGCGGGCTTTCTCAAGGTCGTCGCCATCGGCACGGTCGCGGACGTGGCGCAGCTCACGGGCGAGAATCGCTCAATCGTCGCGCTCGGGCTTGCGGATTTGCACCGCGCAACGAACCCCGGCTTGCGTGCGTTGATGGAGGTCGCGGGCTGCGGCGACGGCACGGGGATGCGCGCCTTCGACATAGGCTTCCGCGTGGGCCCGCGTATCAACGCGGCGGGGCGTATGGACGCGGCGCGCGCCGTCGTCGAGCTGTTCGAGTCGAAATCTCTGGAAGAGGCGCGTGCGCTCGCGCAGCAACTCGACGCGCGCAACCGCGAGCGACGTGAAGTGCAGCAGCAGGTGACTGAGCGCGCCATCAGTGAGCTTGAGTTGAGTGGCCAAGAAGAGACACGGGTCATTGTCGTCGCCGGTCAGGGCTGGCACAGGGGCGTCATCGGACTGGCCGCGTCGAAGATCACGGAGCGTTTGCAGCGCCCGGCCGTGGTCATCTCGCTTGACGAAGACGGGACGGGACACGGCTCCGCGCGCAGCGGCGACGATTTCCACATGCTCGACGCGCTCACCTCTTGCGCCGACCTGCTCGAAGCCTTCGGCGGCCACGCGCACGCCGCAGGGCTTTCAGTCCGCCGCGAGAACGTCGCGGAACTCCGGCGGCGTCTGAACGAGCACGCCGCCGCACTCGCAACTGTTGGAGGCGACGGCGGCGGGCCGCGTCTCGAATACGATATGGATTTGTCGGCGGAGTCTTTACGGCTTGAACTTTGCTCGGAGCTTGAAGTGCTTGAGCCGTTCGGCGCGGGCTGGCCGCGTCCCGTCTTCGTCACGCGTGGTTTGCGCGTCGTCGGCGAACCGCGCGTCCTCAAAGAGCGTCATCTCAAATTCGGCGTCGTCACACCGAATGGTCGCGTCCACGACGCAATCTGGTGGAGCGGAGCCGAACGCGCCACAGCAACGCCGCGCCCCGGCGCGAGCATCGAACTGGCCTATTCGGTCGAGGCGAACTGCTGGAACGGCAATACGCGTCTGCAACTCGTCGTCGAGGACTTGAAAGAAGGCGATCAGTTCGTCGAGGACTTGAAAGAAGGTGATCAGTGATGAGCGATAAGTGATAAGAAAGAACAGCGGCAGTTATCTTTTCTTATCACTTATCACTCATCACTCATCACTCCAAAGAGATGCAAGAGATTCGACGCAGGAAGGTGGCGGGGATCGGGCTCCGCATCGCGGCTCCGAAGCTGGGGCGCGTGCTGGCGTTGCTGCTGCTGGTGTGCGCGGTCGCAGCGGTCGCAATCTCCTACTGGCGTCTGAAGGACAACACAACTTTCCGGCTCAGGCCCGGTCAGGCGCAGCTCTCCGAAGAAGTCGTCGGCGACATCACGCACCTCGAACATCGAGAGATGAAGGGCGACCGCCTGTGGGTTCTGCTGCGCGCCGACCGCGACCTGAAATACTCGGACGGCCACCACAAACTTGAGAACGTCTACCTCGAAGTCTACCCGGACAAGGGCGACCTGCCCGACAAGATCAGCGCGCAACAGACTCTGACGAATGAAGACAACACGCAGTTCCTCTTCACCGGCAACGTCGTGATCGAGACCCGCGACCGTCTGACGGCCAAGTCCGAATCAATCGAGTACGACGTAAAGACCGAGGTGGCAAACGTCACCACGCCCATCAGCTTCGAGCGCGAAAACATCGTGGGACGCGCCGACTCGGCCAACCTCGATGCCAAGAGCAAGAAGCTTGAGCTGAAGGGCGCGGTCGAGATAACCGTCAGCCCCGAAGCCGCAGCCCATCCGGCACAAGCCTCGCCCGCGGGGCTTCCGAAGATGAACCTCAAAGGGCTTCCCGTGACGGTCAAGTCGGCGCAGGCGACTTTCGACCAGGCGGCGATGCAGATATATTTCGGCGGCGGCGCGGTGGCCGAACAGGGGCGCGACGTGATGAGCGGCGAGACGCTGATGAGTTATCTCACCGAGCAGAAGAAGGTGAAGTACATCTCTGCCAGCGGCAACGCCTACTTGCGCTCGATGAACGAGGGGCACGCTGCGGAAGTCTTCGGCGACAAGCTTGACTTCTATTTTAACGAAGACCAGAAGCTCACAGCCGCGCACGCCCTCAAGAACGTCCGCGCCAAGACCATCGACGCCGACTCCGACGCGCTGCTCGTCGCGCAGGAGTCCATAGACCTCGACTTCGCTATTCAGGCCGACCGCAGCGTCTTGAAGGAGATGCGCGCAGGGGGCCGCCCCGTCCTGACGCTCTCGGCTCCGAAGTCGAAGGCCGGCGACCCGAGGGCCGCGAACAAGCGTCTGACCGGCGACACCGTTCATCTCTTCTGGCGCGAGTCGGGACGCGACCTCGAACGCGCGGAGGCCAGCGGCAACGCGGAGCTTCTGGTCGAGCCTGCGCAACCCAGTCCCACTGCCGACCGCAAGCGTCTCTATGCGTCCATCTTCCATTGCCAATTCTACGAGGCGGGCAACCTCGCCAAAACCTTCAATGCGTCGGGCGACGCAAAGGCGGTCATCGAGCCTTATCAAGAGACGGAGAAGAAGGGCACGCGCACGCTCACCTCGCAGGAGATGGTCGCGCAGTTCGTACGCGAGACGCAGGATGTTGAGCGCTTCGACGCCGCGGGCAACGCGCGCTTTGAGGAGCGACAGCGCATCTTCACCTCGCAGAAGATGACGGCGATGTTCTCGCCCGCTACGTCCGCGCTCGACCACATTGACGCCACGGGCGACGCCAAGTTCAACGAGCAGGATCGCAACGGCCAGTCGGCTGCGATGACCTACACGGCGGGCAACGGCCTCATCAACCTGCGCGGCGGCGAGCCGACCGTGTGGGACTCGCGCGCGCGCCTGAAAGCGACCGAGATTGACTCCGACACGATCAATAAAATCTCGAACGCGCGCGGCAAGGTTTTGACGACTTACTACAGTCAGGAGCAGACGAACGGGGCGACGCCCTTCAAGAACGTCAAAAGCCCGGTCTTCATCGCTTCGGCTGCGGCAGAGTTTCAGCATGAGACCGGCATCGGGGTCTACACGGGCAACGCGCGCGCGTGGCAGGACGACAATTTCGTCAAGGCCGACCGCATCGTGCTCCGTCGCGATCAGAAGCGAATGGAGTGCGACGGCAACGTGCAGAGCGCTCTCTATCAGGCGAGGCGTCGCGAAGCCAACGGCGAACGAGTGATAGTCCCTGTCTTCGCCACCTCGCGCGCGATGACCTACGCCGACACAGAGAGACTAATCCACTACGACGGCGACGTGGACATACGACAGGGCACTGAGCGCATCACGAGCGAGGTTGCAGACGTTTATCTCTTGAAGGATACATACGAGGTCGAGCGCACCATCGCGCAGCGCAGCGTCGTCGTCACACAGCCGGGCCGACGCGGCACGGGCGACTGGGGTCAGTACACCGCCGCCGACGAGACCGTCTTGCTGACAGGAAACCCTGCGCGCGTCGAGGACGCCGAGAAGGGCACATCCGAAAGCCGTCGCATGACCGTCTACCTGCGCGAGAACCGCGTCGTCAGCGACGGCGGCGGCAGCGACGCCGAACAGTCCACCGGGCGCGTCCGCTCGACGCACAAGATTAGAAAGCAGTGATAAGTAATGAGTGTTGAGTGTTAAGAAGAAGGCAAGGCAGTTTCTTATCACTCATCACTTATCACCTTCCAGAAATGGCGACTGAAGAGATCATCGAAACGGTTAACGGAGCGGCAGCAGAGAGGCTTGAGGCGCGTGACCGCCACGTGCCGACGCCGGAGGCGCTCGCCGCGTTCGAGCTGGTGAAATATTACGGCAGGCGGCGCGTGGTGGACGGTGTGAGCTTGCACGTCGAGCCGGGCGAGGTGGTGGGACTCCTAGGGGCGAACGGGGCGGGGAAGACGACGACCTTCTACATGATTATGGGGCTTGAGCGTCCGAACGCGGGGCGTATCACGCTCGCCGGGCGCGATGTGACGAAGCTCCCGATGTACCTGCGCGCGCGACTCGGCGTCGGCTACCTGCCGCAGGAGCCTTCGGTCTTCCGAAGGATGACGGCCTCGGAAAACATTCTCGCCGTGCTGGAGACGATGGGTCTGCGACGCGGCGAGCGCCTGAAGCGTCTGGAAGAGCTGCTCGCGGAGTTCGGCATCCAGCACGTACGCAACACGCGCGCCGACGCCTTGTCGGGCGGCGAGCGCCGCCGCACCGAGATCGCACGCGCGCTCGCCACCGAGCCGCAGTTCATCCTCCTCGACGAGCCTTTCGCCGGTATCGACCCGAAGGCCGTCGATGACATCCAACAGATGATCCTCTATCTACGACGGCGCGGCATCGGCATCCTCATCACCGACCACAACGTGCGCGAGACGCTCGGTGTCACCGACCGCGCCTACATCATGGCCGACGGACACATCTTCCGCTCGGGCGCACCGCTCCAGTTGACGGAAGATGAAGAGGTGCGCCACCTCTACCTCGGCGAGAAGTTCCGCATGTGACAGGGAAAGTAGACAGTAGACAGTAGACAGTAGCGCTCCGCGCCACGGACGCAGCCGTTAACATCTGGGTGATTCGCTGAAGAAGGTTTTTCTACTGACTACTGTCTACTGACTACTGTCTACTTTCTGCTATAATCTCTCCCGAACCGCTCGACGGTTTCTTGAAACCCATAACCCGATAATTTAAGGCGCAAGTAGTTTGTAGAAGCATGTCGGTCAAGCTCACCACCAGTCTCTCGCAGCGACTCGTCCTGACGCCGCAGTTGCGCCAGCGCATCGAGATGTTGCAAATGACCACGCTCGAACTGAGCGACCTGATCCAGCAGCAGCTTCTGGAAAACCCCATCCTCGAAGAGGTGCAGACGCAGGACGAGCAGCGCGAGATCGAAAAGGACATCATCGACCAGCTCGCCGGTGGACTCGACGACGCCCCGCCGGTCGATGCCGCGCTGCCTGATTCTCTCAACGGCAATCTCGCCTCGGCCAACGGCGAGGGCGACCTCCGCGCGGCGGACGCGTTCGAGACGCCTGATACTTTCGAGGCGAAAGAGGTCGAACGCGCGGAAGAGTTCGGCGACGACGTTGAAGCGGTCGAGCAGCCCTCCGACGCCTTCGAGGAGATCGACTTCGGGCGTGAGTTTCAAGACTACCTCGACCCCGGCTACAAGACGCAGGAGTACGAATACAAAGAGGATGCGCCGACCTTCGAGCAATTCCTGACGCGTGCGCCTTCGCTCTCAGAGCACCTCGAATGGCAGCTTCACATGGCGCAGATCAGCGAAGACCTCGTCTCCGTCTGTGAATGCGTTATCGGGAACCTCGACGGAGATGGCCGTCTCAATGCGTCAAACGAGGAGATGGCGGAGCAGAGCAGATGCACGCCGGAACGCGTCGAGGAAGCACGCCAGATCGTCCTGCATCTCGACCCAGTGGGCTGCGGCGCACGCAACGCGCGCGAGTGTCTGCTCGTCCAGCTCAAAGTGCTCGGCGGCGACGCATGCCCGCGCGGGGCAGAGAATTGCCTCGCCGCGCGGCTCATCAGCGAACACCCGCTCTCCGACCTCCAGCAGCACAAGCTGCCGAACCTCGCCAAGCAGATCGGCGTCGAGGTCAAAGACCTTGTCGAAGAGCTGCAACACATACGCAAGCTCGACCCGTATCCGGGCCGCCGCTACTCTTCTGAAGAGCCGATACTGATCGTGCCCGAAGTCTTCATCGAAAAGGTCGATGACGTATACGAGATTTACTTCGCCGACGACGGCGGGCCGCGCCTGCGCATCAGCCGGGATATGCAGCAGCTTCTCAGCCGCGATGGGACGACCAAAGAGACGAAGGACTTCATCAAGGATAAGATGCGCTCGGCTGTAGACCTGCTCCGCAATATCGAGCACCGGAGGCAGACCATCTATCGTGTCGTCGAATGCATCGTTCGACGCCAGCGCGACTTCCTCGACCGGGGTGTGCAGTTCATCAAGCCGATGATGCTCAAGGACGTGGCCGAGGACACGGGGATGCACCTCTCTACGATCTCGCGCGTCGTTAACCGCAAATGGGCGCATACGCCGCAGGGCGTCATCGAGCTGCGCCGCTTCTTCACCGAAGGGATGATGAACGAGGAGGGCGAGGAAGTCTCGACCCGCATCATCAAGCTGCGAATCAAGAAGCTGATCGAAGAAGAGGACTCGCACAACCCCATCACGGACGATCAGGTCGTCAAGATTCTGGTCAGGGAAGGCATCAAGCTGTCGCGCCGCACCGTGGCGAAGTATCGCGACCAGATGCAGATTCCCGGCTCGCGCGAGCGCAAGGCGGTCGTGTGAAGATGCTAGATGCTAGATGCTAGATGTTAGTGTTAAAGCCATTACTAGCATCCAGCATCAGACATCTAACATCTCGCGCTTGAGCGTGGAAAAGTTTAAGCAGTAAACATCAAGGCACAGTCGGTGCGTTCGGGGCGAGAGACCGCGAGAGCCCCCGTCCGCCTCCGAAACCGGCACCGGCGGAAAGGTCACTTATGGAGTTTGAGTATACGGGGCGGCACATCGACGTTACGCCCGCCCTGCGCGCGCATGTCGAGGAGCACTTCGGCAAGCTCGAACACCTGTTCGAGAGTTCGACCACGGCCCGCGCCCACGTCATCATCGATGTAGTCAAGAATCGTCACATCGCCGAAATCCTTCTGCACTGGCGCGAGCACACTCTGACGGCGAAGGACACCGACGCCGACATGTATCATGCGCTGACGCGCTGCATCGACAAGATCGAGAAGCAGGCCGTCAAGCTCAAGAAGAAGATGATCGAGCGCAAGCAGAACGCCGCGCCGCTCTCATCGCTCACGCCTGAACCGGAGCCTGCGTTGGTGGCCGAGGCGGCGGCAGCGCCCGATAACCCGCCGCGGCAGCCGCGCATTATCGCCGCGCGCCGCTATCACGTTAAGCCCATGACGCCGGAGGAGGCGGTCATGTCGCTCGCCGAAGACGGAGACCAGTTCGTCGTCTTCCGCGACGCGGACACCTCGCGCCTGAGCGTGCTCTACAAGCGCAAGGACGGCAACTACGGGCTGATCCAGCCTTGAAGCCACTCAACGGACTTTGAAGCGCTTCGGACGCGGCGAACTGTTTATCTGCCGGTCGCGGTGGATTTATAATCGCCGCGTCTTTCTCTGCGCCGCGTCCCGTGCTCAAACGTTTTGCAGGTGAGCGCCAGAGGCTCCAACTCGGTCGCAAGCGTCCGAGAGAGTTACACGATGCAACCTACCCCGGATAACACCGGCGAAAATCCTTCGATCACGGTCGGCGCGTTCGTCGCCAGCGCGCCCGAGCACCTGCAACTGGGTTTCATCGCGGGCGCTCGCGGTGCTGAGTCGCGCCGAATAAAGACGCCGCGCATCCAGAAGCTGGGCCTCGCGCTCGCGGGCTTCACGCACTACGTCCACGAAGGGCGCGTGCAGATTATCGGCCAGAGCGAGTTGCAGTATCTCGGACAACTCTCTGCGGAAGAGAAGCGCGCGGCCGTCGGGCGTTTGGAGCTTGAGAAAATCTCATGCGTCCTCATCACCACGGGGCTGACTCCACCCGTCGAGCTGATCGAGGCCGCCGAAGCCTCGGCGCTCCCGCTCATCCAGACGCCGCTCGTCAGCTCGGTCGCCATCACCGCCGTCACAGAGTATCTGGAAGAGGCGCTCGCCCCGCGCGGGACGCGCCACGGAGTGCTCTTAGACCTCTATGGACTCGGCGTACTCATCGAGGGCAATTCGGGAGTCGGCAAGTCTGAGTGTGCGCTCGACCTCATCATGCGCGGGCATCAGCTCGTCGCCGACGACCTCGTCGAGATACGTCGCAGACGACCCGGTCAGCTCGTCGGCAACACGCCCGACCTCCTGCGCGAGCACATGGAGATTCGCGGTCTCGGCATTCTCAACATACGCGAGCTGTTCGGCGTCTCGGCCATAAGCGGCCCGAAGCTGATCGGACTCAATATCAGGCTCGAACGTTGGGAGGATGCGACCGAGATAGACCGCCTCGGCCTCGAAGCGCGCACCGTCGATATCCTCGGCGTCGCCGTGCCCTATTTCGTCCTGCCCGTCAGCCCCGGACGAAACCTCGCGACGCTCGTCGAGACGGCCGTGCGCGTTCACCTCTCCCGCCTGCGCGGTTACAATGCGGCGCAGAGACTTGTCGAGCGGCACGCGGGAATGTTGAGAGCATCCGATGCGCGGCGGCGTGGCACGGTGGACAGGGAAGGGAGCGGCGAAGCGGCGGATGATTGAGAAGAGACAGGAGGGCAGCGCGACGGGCGAGCCGGACGTGGTCATCATCACGGGCTTGAGCGGCTCGGGGATGTCTTCGGCGACGAACGCGTTTGAAGACCTCGGCTACTTCTGTGTGGACAACTTGCCGCTGATGCTTCTGCCGACCTTCGCGCGGCTCGTCCGTCCCGAAGACCATAATCGCCCACACATCGAGCGCGCCGCCCTCGTCATCGACATCCGCGAGGGCAGCTTCCTGAGTGAGTTCCCCGAAAGACTCGGCGAGCTTCGTGCGTCGGGCCTGCGCGTCAGCGTGCTCTTCTTCGAGGCGTCGGACGAAGCGCTCATGCGTCGCTTCAGCGAGACCCGTCGGCCCCATCCGGCGGAGGCGGGCGAAGGGCTGCTCGAATCCATTCGCCGCGAGCGCGCGGCGATGTCAGAGATACGCGCGCTCGCCGATCAGGTTATCGACACGTCGAGCCACACCGTTCACACGCTTCGCCGTCTTCTCATCGAGCGTTTCAGCGCGGGGCCCGACGGCGGCGCGCAGATGCGCGTGCAAGTCTACAGCTTCGGCTACAAGCACGGCAGCCCGCACGACGTAGACCTCCTCTTCGACGTGCGCCACCTGCCGAACCCGCACTTCGTGCCGGGGCTGCGCGACCTCTCCGGGCATGACCCGCGCGTCGTCCGCTTCCTTAATGCCAGCGAAGAGGTGCGCGAGACCGCCCGACGGTTTACGGAACTGATCGACTACCTCCTGCCTCTATACAGGCGCGAGGGGAAGTCCTATGTCACCATCGGCATCGGCTGCACGGGTGGCCGTCACCGCTCGGTGATGATCGCCAACGTCATCGCTCGCCATCTCCGCCGCGAAGGCTATGAGGCGACCGCCGTCCATCGTGACGTAGGTAAGACGAAAAAGCAGAAGGCAGAGACAGGTAAACGGAAGGCAAAAACGATTAAGAGCACCTAACCAAATTAGCCACGGAGACACAGAGAAGAATGAAAAAAGTATGTCCAACAATCCTTCTTTATTAACTCTGTGTCTCAGTGTCTCGGTGGCTAATTTTGGGGTTTGTTAGGCATTCTAAGCAGAAGGCGCACAGAAGTAGAGAGAAGGCAGGGTGGAATGATTCCTAACGGGGCGAGCAAGCGCGTGTATCCTTTGCGGCGGAGGGGCCAAGATGCCTGATAAGACGAAAGAGGGCGCATCGCGTCGCGTGGCCGGTGTGATTGTCTCGCATGGTCAGGTGGCGAACGAGCTTCTGTCCGCAGCCGAGACAATCATCGGGCACGTCAAACATATCACGGCCGTCTCCATCGGCTGGCACGACGACGTGGAGGCCGCCAAGAACGAGATCAGGCGAGCCATCGAGCGCGTCTCCGAAGGCGGCGGCGTCCTGATGATGACCGACATGTTCGGCGGGACGCCGACAAACATCGCCTCGATGTTTCTCCAGCAGGGCGAGGTCGAGGTGGTCACGGGCGTCAATCTACCGATGGTCATCAAGCTCGCGAGCCAGCAGGGCGGTGAGCAACTCGACGACGTGGCCCGCCTCGTCCGCGAGCAGGGACGGCAGGGGATTTATCTCGCCGGTGAATTGCTCGCGGGCGGAGAGCGCAAGAGTTAGAACGGGCCTGGGGCGCAAGAGTTAAAAGTGGTCGAGTGCCGAGTCACGATTGTGAACCGTTTGGGGCTGCACGCGCGTGCCGCGGCGAAGCTCGTGCGGACTGCCACGGCGTTCCGCTCGACGCTGCGCCTCGTGCGGCTCGACCGCAGCGGTGATGCCGACGCGAAGTCGATCTTGAGTGTGCTGATGCTTGCCGCCTCGCTCGGGACGGAGTTGATAATCATGGCCGAGGGCACGGATGAGCAGACGGCGCTCGACGCGCTCTGCCGTCTGATTTCCGGGGGCTTCGGGGAAGAGGAAGAGTGACGAAGAGGAGAGACAGGCGCGAGCAGCATTGGAATGGCATCGCCGTCTCGGATGGGACGGCGGCGGGTCGTGTGCTACGCATACACAGCGGCGGGCGTCACAGCATCTACCGCACGACGCTCGACACGGCGGAGGTCGAGCGCGAGGTGCGCCGCTACCGCGCGGCCATGCGACTCGCGCGCCGTCAACTCCTCGCGCTCAAAAAACGCGCCGCGCGCACGCTCGGCGACGAGCACTCATACATCTTCGACGCGCATCTCTTGATGCTCGAAGACCGCAAGCTCAAAGAGGATGTCGAGGCCGTCATCCGCTCCGAGCAGGTCGGCAGCGAGTGGGCCGTCAAGGTCGTCACAGACCGTCTGCTTGCCGTCTATGACGAGATCAAGGATGACTACCTGCGCGAGCGCAGCTCCGACATCGAGGATGTGACGCGTCGCCTGCTCGTCGCCCTCTCCGGCGAGAGCATGGGCGGGCGGCGTCTGACGGAGGACGCCGTCGTCGTCGCCGAGGAGCTGATGCCCTCGACCCTCGCCGAGCTGGACTTCACGCACATCAAGGCGATCGCCACTGATGTCGGTGGCTGGACTTCGCACACGGCCATCATCGCCCGCGGCTTAGGCATTCCGGCCATCGTCGGTCTGCGCGACTTCTATCGCGCGGCGCGCACGGGCGACACGGTCGTCATCGACGCGGGCCGCGGCGAAGTCGTCCTCCATCCCGAGAAGGCGACACTCGAACAATGCGGGGCCGAGACGCGTGCCGCGCGAGAGGTTCCCGCGCGCACGGCAACGACGGAAGACTTGCACGCGCCGCTCTTGACGCGCGACCGCGTCGGGGTGACTCTGCGCGCCAACGTCGAGCTGCCGGTCGAGTACGAGTGGGTGAGCCTCTACGGCGCGCGCGGCATCGGACTCTTCCGCTCAGAGTTTCTACTCTCGCATCGCGGCACGATGCCCGACGAGGACGAGCAGTACGATGCGTATGTGGAGTTGGCGGGCATCGCGGGCGAGGACGGGGTGACGGTCAGGCTCTTCGACTTGGGCGGCGACAAGCTGCCTTTATCACGACTCGACGCAGTGGAGGAGCGCAACCCCGCGCTCGGGCTGCGGGCGATACGCTTCTGTCTGCAAAGACCCGATGTGCTCCGCACGCAGGCGCGCGCCGTTCTGCGTGCCGCCGCAAAGGGGTGCATCGACCTCGTGCTTCCGATGGTCTCGGATGTGACGGACGTGCGACGCGCGCGCGCGATTATCGAAGAGGAGCGTTCGCGGCTCGAAGCCGAAGGGAAGGAGACGGGTTCCATCCGCTTGGGCGCGATGATCGAAGTTCCGTCGGCGGTGCTGGTCGCCGATAAGCTCGCACGCGAGGTTGACTTCTTCAGCCTCGGCACTAATGACCTTGTGCAGTACACGCTCGCCGTTGACCGCGGCAACGACGAAGTGGCCGACTGGTTCCGCTCGCTCCACCCCGCCGTCTTGCAGAGCATCCGCCGCACGCTCGACGCGGCACGCGGCGCTGGAATCCCTTCGGTGGTCTGCGGAGAGATGGCGGCTTCGCCCGCCTACGCCGCCGTCCTTCTGGGATTGGGCGCTCGCGAGTTGAGCATGTCGCCGACAGCCATCCCGCGCGTCCGTCGCACCATCGCCGGGCTTGAGCTGAAAGAGGCGGAGGCGATTGCCGCCGAGTGCCTTGAGTGTGCCGCGGCAGACGAGGTGGAAGACATCGTGCGCCTGCGTCTGGGCGAGCGCTGGCCGAAACTTTTTCCACCGGAAATCTTGCCTCCCGCGAAAAGCAGAGGGTAGAATCAAAACGGTTGACTCGGGCGCAGGAGCCTACGCGCTTCTTCGACCCTTATCGCGACCCTTTCTCCCGACGTGGTTGCAACCGCCCGCGCCAAATCAGCTTCGACAATCGAACGGCGTACGGCGTTGGTTCCTTCGCTTCAGGGCACGCGGGGAAGTGGTAAAGTAGTTCAAGGGCTTTTCTCTGAGAATTAGAGTGATTTCGTCGTTTATAATACCTACGGGCTACCGAGGCGTTCACTGCCCCTGAACCGCCGCCGGATCGCCCGCAACGAACAAGAGGGAAAGGGTTCTCGCGAAGTCGCTTCCGCAGACGCCATGCCCGGCGGTCGCGGGGCGGCGTCAAAGGACAAGCAAGAAAGAGTGCTCGTATGAAGAAGTTCTTTTATTTTGCAGCCGTCGCGCTCGCCTTCTGCGTGGCCGATGCACGCGCCGCCGTACATTTCCAGGTGGGCAGCGTCAGGGTCGGCCCGGCCTCGGACGAGGCTGCGGCGGAAGCCCCTGCCGCTCCGACGCCGAAGAAGGACGAGAAGAAGGTCAAGCCCGCAGGCGACCGCCACGGCGAAACGGCGAGGGAGAATCAAGACGGTCGCGGCGACGGTAGCGGCGAGAAGAGCCACGGCTCCGACAAGTCGCGCGCCTCCGACAAGACGCATACTTCAGACAAGGCACATACCTCCGACAAGGCGCAGGAGCCTGCGTCGCTCTCCAACTCGACGGCCTCCACTAACGCGCCCCCCATTACGAGCAAGCCTTCAGCGACAAGCGACGCGCCTTTGAAGCCCGGTACGGACACGAACGTCCCCCTCGGCTCGCCCGTCAAGACCACGACCGGCGCGGAAGCCACATCCGACTCGAACAAGATTCAGCCGTCGAGCACAACCGAGCCGACGGCCAACACCGCTAACCCTTTGGCCGCACCCGCGACGGCTGTCGTGTCGCTCGCATCCGTCTATCGCATCGGCATCGGCGACGTGCTCGACATACGTCTGCTCAACGGTCAAGACCCGCGCCAGTCTACTCTCTATCCTGTGCTGGCCGGAGGCGTGCTCGACTTCCCGCTGCTGCACGATCCGCTCACCGTCACGGGCATGACGACCGACGAGTTGGCCGCACAACTCATTGCCGAGCTTCGCCATCGCAACATCAACGACCGCCCGCAGGTTCGCGTCAGCGTGCGCGAGTACGCGAGCCACGCCGTGCTCGTCAGCGGAATGGTCAACGATCCCGGCACAAAGATTCTGCGCCGCGAGGCCATCCCCCTCTACGTCATCGTCGCCGAGGCGCAGCCCAAACCCGAGGCAGGCCGCGCCGTCATCATCTCGCACTCGTCGGGCCGAAGCGTCACCGTCGATTTGAATGACGCAGCCGGGCTGAACACACTCGTCCAGTCGGGCGACGTAGTGAGCCTGTTGGTGCGCCCGCCCGAGTTCTTCTATGTCGGCGGCGAGATCGGCTCGCCCGGCCAGAAGGACTTTCACGCGGGGATGACGCTCACACAAGCCCTGCTCGCCTCGGGCGGCGTGACGCGACTCGCAGGCGAGCACGTGAGGGTTGCGCGGCAGGGCGCTGACGGTCGGCTTGTCTCGGCTGACTATAATCTGCGCGAGATCGAGGGCGGCGTCGTACCAGACCCGACGCTTCAGCCCGGCGACCGTATCGAGGTCGCCGCCGCCGCGGCGGCCCGTCGCAAGTAAAGGTTCAATTTTGAAGGCTGCTCAACGGGACGCTGCCTTCAACCGCCTTGTTCCCGCACCCGCGAGGCTGTATCATCGCGCGGCTGGAACACAAGTTTCACACTGGAGCGCGTCGCTCGTGCGTCTCTCGGCAAACGCGCCTGTTCGCATAATTCGTAAAAACTCGCACCTGCCCGTCGGAGGAACATAATTTTGAGTAAGTGGAATCGAATCGGCGCGGCCGTGCTTGCCGCCGCGCTCACCCTTGCCCCCTTTGCCACTGCCGTGACCGCGGCTGCGACCCTGCACCGGGCGCAGCAGGACGATGCACCCTCACCGGCTGAACAAGAAGTCTTCAACCGCGGGCGTGCGCTCTTTGCCAAAGGGCAGTACGACCAGGCAGCAACCGTCTTCCGCGACTTTCTCAAAGTCCATCCTGACAGTTTCATCGCAGACCTGATGCTGCTCTGGCTCGGCCGCTCATACATCGAGCTTGGCAAGTTCCCCGAAGCCGAACAGGTCGCACAGCGTCTGCGAACGATCAAGGACACGCCCTTCACCGACATCTACGAGACGGAGCTTCAGACGGCTCGGAGCGAGGCCGCCAGCCACCCCGCTCAACCTTCCGCAAGCCCCACCCCGCGCGCGCAGACGACACCCGCCGAGGTCGCGGCGCGTACGACGCCGACTCCAACGCCGACGCGCACCCGTGCCATTCCGCGCCCGACACCTACGCCCACACAGTTGGCCGCGCGAACCAGTCCGAGCACGCCGGAGTTGACAGTCCGTGGCGGCGGTGATGCGGAGCGACCGCGCACCGCCAGCGGACGCCGTGGCAGGAACGCACGGGACAACGCAACCTCCATTGGCACTCCGGCTCAACCTATCATCCCGACGCCGCATCCTCCGGCGGTGAACAGTTCCCGTCGAACCGAGACTGCCTCCGCAGCCAACGTGAACCACACGCCACCCGCGCCCGTCATCACGCCGTCGCCCGCGCCGATACGCACGGTCGAGACTCCGTCTGCCGCCGTCTCCTCCGCATCTTCGAGTCCGGGCGAGGCACAGGCACAGGGCGGCTTCAGTATCACGGTCAGACAGGTTCCCGACTTGCAGCTTGCGCTCCGGCGCTCGGCCTTGGCCGCGCAACCCGGCCAGACCATCCAACTGCCGCTCGTCATCACAAACGCCGGAAACAAGGAAGACCAGTTCCGACTTGAGACAGACCTTCCAGCCGAATATCAACCGACCTTCAGCCAGAGCGGCAACGATACGGGAATGCCTATCTTCGTCACGCCGCAGATGCAACGCGGCGCAAGCATCGAGGTCGTCCTTAACGCTCGCGTGCCTGAGAGCGCGCCCGACAATCAACAGCAGCGTTTTCTAGTCCGCGCCGCCTCGCAGGCCGACTCGACCGTGACGCGCGTCACCGACGCTTCGCTCACGGTCGTCGCCGCCGCGCTTGCCGCAGCCTCGAACGCTTTACAGGAGACGGTGCAGCCCGGCGACACTTTCACGCAGCGCATCAGCGTCCGCAACGCGGGCAGCGCCACCGCGCGGCAGACGCGCGCCGACTTCGTCTTCAACCCCGACTTTGAACTGGTGAGCGCCACGCCCTCGCCCATCTCTTACGACCGCCCTTCGCGCACGGCCATCTGGTCGCTCGGCGACCTTGAGTCGCGCGACAATCGCGAGATAACGGTCACGCTGCGCGCCGTCCCCGAAGCGCTCGCCGGAACGGGCAAGCCTGTCGGACGCGGCACGATGCGCACGCAGAGTCTCTTTA
Source organism: Acidobacteriota bacterium (assembly GCA_032162705.1). Lineage (GTDB taxonomy): Bacteria > Acidobacteriota > Blastocatellia > Pyrinomonadales > Pyrinomonadaceae > QHXN01. The sequence goes on along the minus strand of JAVRON010000095.1, from coordinate 10,835 downwards.
TCCCTTCCAACTTCGACGGGCCCGCTATCGCCGTGGGCCGCGTCGCGGGCGCGCGCGTGGACGCCGTCTCAAAGGGGTTGACCGCCACGCCCGGCGATACGATGTATGTCCCGTTCATCGTCCGCAACCCTTCAAACTATCCTGAGAGCTTCGAGCTTCGCATCGTCGCGCCGGGTGCGCCGCAGGCCACCGTCTACGCGGACTTGAACGGCGATGGCCGACACCAGACGGACGAGCCTGCCGTCACACAGACCGCGTCGCTCGACCCGCGCGGCGGCCAGTACCCCGTCCTGCTCGGCGTAGACATCCCGCGTTCAACTCCCGACCGAACGCAGTTCGCCTACAATCTTGTCACGCGCGCACTAAACGCGGGTGGTCGCATCGCGGGCGAAGACAGCACGGTGCTGACGGTCGCCACGCCGCGCGTGCGTGTGAGGGCCGAGCTTCCGAACTCGGAAGTGAAACCGGGCGACACGCTCTTCTATCGTCTCGTGCTCGTCAACGACGGCGGGGGACTCGCGAAGAGTCTCAACGTCACGGAGTATCTTCCGGATGCTCTGGAGTTCGTCTCGTCCTCGCCCGAGTTGAGCCTGACGGACATGCCCGGCGGCGGACGTGGCTTCGTCTGGCGCGTCGCGGAACTCGCGCCGGGCGACACACAGGTCTTGCAAGTGACCGTACGGCTGCGTCAAAACTTGGCAGCCGACGCTGTCATCACGCCGCGCCACTCGCTTACTTATCAGGACTCGAACTCGAACGCATACCGCGGACAATGAGAGACGCCGCAGAGCGCGAGCCGCCGGGCGCGTTGATAGACACGGAGACCGAGGCTGAAGGGCCCGGTCTCCGTGTTCCATTTTCCGTGCCCGCACTTCCCGCGCACGCGCGCAGACGTTTGGCGAATGTCGTCGTCTTGAAGCTGACGCTCGACCTCCTGTTCGTCTGTGCGCTCGCCGTCTATACGCATGCTGTTGCCTTTCACCCTTCGTTCAACGGCACGCTCGACTACGCCGACGGTCGCAGCGTACTCGGATGGGTCGTTGACCGCGCCCGTCCAGACGCGCCCGTCGAGGTGCAGCTCTTCCTCGACGGACGTTTCGCCGCCGCCGGTTTCGCGGACGAGCCGCGCCCGGACGTTTCCGCGAAAGGCTTCGCGCCGGACGAGCGCCACGGCTTCGTCTTCAGACTCGAACCCCCGCTCTACGGCGAGCACGAGGCGCGCGTCTACGCTGTCTACGCGAGCCGTAGCGGTGCGCGTCGCACGCTCCAGCAGATTGGCAGCCCGCTTCGCTTCGTTTTGAAATGAGCCGGGCTGGAACTCTCTTCGAGACTCTATGGATAAAGTCGAGGTCTACAAAACTTCGGTCGAAGATCGCGCGACGGCGGCGTGGGAGATCGTCTCGGTTGCGGCCTCGGCGCTTATCGCGGAGTGGGTGGTCTTTGCGCTCGCGGACGATTGGCCCGTCGCGTTGCTGTTTCCCGTTGCGACGGCCACGGCTTTCATGCTCATCTCTCACCAAATGAGACGCGAATCGGCGCGGGATGTCGGATGGCGGCTCGACAACTTCTGGCAGGCGGCACGCATGCTCATGCCGACGATGCTCGCCGTGTCGGTCTTGCTCGTCGGAATCGGTTGGTACAACTCAACGCTCGACTTCGGGCGCTGGGAAGGCGGGCAATCCATATTCGGCATCCCTGCACTCAGCCTGCTCTGGGGGCCTTTGCAGCAGTATGCGCTTCAGGGCTTTATCAACCGACGCGCGCAAGTGTTGTTCGGGCGCGGGTGGGCGAGCATTCTTCTGGTCGCGTTCCTCTTCGCGCTATTCCACCTGCCGAACCCCTGGCTGACGCTCGCGACCTTCACGGGCGGCCTCCTCTGGGCCTACGTCTACCAGCGTGTGCCCAACCTCATCGCCATCGGCATCAGTCACGGATTGATGACCTGGATACTCGTCTCCTCTGTGCCACCTTCGGCGCTCCACAATCTCCGCGTCGGCTTTAAATATTTCGGGTGAAGGCTCGCGAGTTCGGTCGCGCTCTCGACGCCGCGACACTAAATTCGTCATAGTTTGAACAATACACATCTTTGGGCTGTACGTGTTCAACGATGCTTTGCTATAATCCGCGCGCCGCACATTGAGAACAGGTCGGGCGGTCGCCGCCGCGCTCCGCGAGGGGCGCGGGGGAGGAAAGTCCGAACACCAAAGGGCAGCGAGCCCGCTAACGGCGGGGAGCATACGCGTTCGGAGTCTGCGAGAGCAGACAAAGCCGCGCGTGCGACGACAAGTGCAACAGAGAACAGACCAGCCAGCGGGCCTTCAGTCCTTCGGGACTTCGGCAGCGGGTGATGGGTGAAACGGTGCGGCCCCTCAAGGGGCTTAAAGTAAGAGCGCACCGGCGCGTGTGGTGACATGCGCGGCCAGGCAAACTCCTCGCGGTGCAAGACCAAATAGGGAGGTAGTCAAAGAGGGCTGCTCGTCCGAACGCGCGTGACTTCGGTCGCGCGCTACGCCTCCGGGTAGGTCGCTTGAGCCGTCCGGCAACGTACGGCCTAGAGGAATGATCGCCACCCCGGAACTCCTACGCGAGTGCCGGGGAACAGAATTCGGCTTACAGACCTGTTCTCAAATGCGCGGCAACCAAATTTCTTTTACGCTCGACGCCCCGACACCTCACGCGGCGTACACGTCTCACGACACCAGGAGAAGCTGAGAATGGCGAACCGTAAAGGCGTCTTTATCGGCGCATACGTTCCAGCGGATTTGAAGCGCTCGCTCCAGCAGCGCGCCACAAGCGAGCACCGCACTCTTTCGCAGGAGATCACGCGCATACTCGAAGAGGCCGTGAAGGGCCCACGCCTTCCGCCCAACTTCGTCGAGCGGCGCGCGCCTGAACAGCGCCCGCGCCGACGCGATAGCGACCCGCTGCCGCGCCGACGCAGGGACGACAAGCCCTACGCGGGCCCCGAAAACCGGGGTGACGACTAAAGCCTCGCCGGGGCAGCCGTGTAAGCGCGGAACCAAAAATCATATCTCTGCCTCTGAGCCGGGCGTCACACACCGCCGGCTCAGGTGCATTTGTCTTCCCGGCAATGGTTAAGCCCGCGCGCCCTTTGAGTTCGTCGCCTTTCAAAAGCCTTTCTGATAAACTTTCGACCGCGGGTTCGGAAGCGTCAAAGCCATGCCGGAAAACTCATCTCTCAACACCAGAACTGTCATCATTGGCGCGTTGGGCTTAGTCCTCGGCTTCGTCGTCGGCTTCGCTCTGGCGAACGGCATCAACCGGCAGGAGCAGGACAAGCTGCGCGCTGAAGTGGCTGGTCTGCGCGCGAGCGGCGCTGCGAACGACGGCGCTGCGAGCGAGAGCACGGCAGGCGGCGGCGAGCAGGCGAAGACGCAGAAGGCACGCGACGACGAAGGCTCGTTCCCGACGCTTTCCGACGAGCAGTTGAAGAAGGCGGTCGGGCAGGCGGACGCCGCACCCGGCGACGTGGAGTTGCAGAAGAAGGTCGGGCAGGCGCTTTACGTCTACGCGTGGAAGAAAAGCAACAGCTCGATTCTCCCCGAAGTGGCGCGCATCCTGAAGCGCGCGTATGAGCTTGACCCGAAGGACTTCAATACGAGTTTGATGACGGGCGACGCTTACTTCCTCATCGCGCGCAACGGCGGCGACACAAGGCAGCTCGCCGCCGCGCGAAAGTTCTACGAGGCCGCGCTCGTCACAAAGCCCGACGACGTGGAGGCGCGGACGAAGCTCGGCATGACCTATTACTACGACAGCCCTTCAGACCCGCAGCGCGCCATACGCGAATACCGTCGCGCCATCCAATCCGACCCGCGGCACGAGATGCCGCTTCAGAATCTCGCCGCGGCGCTCATCGAGACGGGCAATCTCGACGAGGCCGGGAAGCGACTCGACGAGCTTGAGAAGCTCGACTCCTCGAATAGTGAACTCTCGAACCTGCGCGCGCAGTTGGAACAGAAGAGGAACGCCGTGAAGGAGCGGAAGTGAAGTATCTTTTCGTACTGGGGCTGTTCGCGGTCGTAGCGTTTTTCTTCTACTGGCGACTGCGCCCATACATACGCGGCGTGCGGCGCTTCCTCGGCGTCGTGCGCGAGATGAACCGCGTGAGGGCGGGCGCGGCGCCGCAGTCCGACATCCCACGAACGCAGTCCGACATCCCTCGACGGAAGCAGCCTGTATCCGCCCCAAACGAAAGGCTCGTGCGCTGCGCCGCCTGCGGGACTTGGATGCCCGCCTCGCGCGCGGTCAGCCTGCGCGCAGGCACGACCTACTGCTCGCACTCCTGCCTCGAACGCGCCGCCGACTCGCCGCAAAAAGCGCGCAAGAACGCTTCCTGAAAGTTAGCTTCCCAGCAAAGGCCGCGCACGTTTGAGTGTGCGTCACACCGCCTCTGCATCACGCTGCTTCTGCATCTTCGCTCCGAGAAAAAACAGACTCGTCGAGACCGCAAGCGCCGCGGGCGCGATGAGCAGCGCAGTCGTCAAGTGTTGCCGTCCCGCGTCGATGCCTATCATACGGGCCAGCGTCGAGAGTGCTGCGAGATGTCCTTCCTTCAGCGAGTCTGAGAGCACGCCGACGAGCAGCCGCGAGATGGCATCGCCGCAGCCGTGGATGATGACGATGTTAAGCGCGACGGCCATCGCACGCACGCCGACGGGGACGCTTTCGAGCAGTATCGCGTGGAACGGGGCGTTGCTGACGAAGAGCAATGCTACGGCAAAGAAGGTACAGGGAATGAAGACGCGCGGGTCGTCGGCGATTAAGATCAACAGCGTCGGGACGATGCCGAGCAGCGTACTGACGGCGCACACAAGGAAGTAAGCGTTGTGTCGCCGTGCGGCGAAGCGGTCGGCCACCCAGCCGCCGCCGAACGTCCCCGCGGCTCCGGCCAGCAGCGTCACCACGCCGAGAGTTATGTTGGCGCTCGTCTGACTCATTCCCTTGTCGCGCACCATCAAGACAATCGCCCACGTCGCGAAAGCGCCGAGCGCCGCGGTCAACGCCGTGTACGCGGCAGTCGAGATAAGCCAGTCGCGAGATTTCAAAATACGCCACGCCGTCCGTAGTACAGACTCGCCGCGGCCCGTCTCCGTCACGACGCGCGAAGCTTCAGCCGGACTCGCGGCCATGTCCGCCAGCGATGACTCTTGAAGTACCGACTCTCGAAGTGTTGACTCTTGAAGCGCCGACTCTTGATGTGGTGCGTCCGTCGCGCCGCGTACTGGCTCGCGCAGTCGCCACACAAGCACGGCGGTGAGCAGGCCGGGCACGCCCACGATCATGAAGGCAGCGCGCCAGCCGAAGAAGTGTGCGAGCAGGCCGCCGACGACGAAGCCGAGCGCGTAGCCCATCGGTATCGCCGACTGGAAGACGCCGAGCGCGGTGGCGCGTCGGTGTGGAGGGAAGTAGTCGGCGATGAGGCTGGGCGTGATGGTCGAATAAGCCGACTCACCCACGCCCACGCAAGCGCGCACGGCGCAGAGCGCGAGGGCTACGCCGGAGAGCGTCAACGATATGTTGAAGAGAGGTACGTGGAGGTGAAGAGTCTGGTGGACGAAGGGCAGTTGGTCAACCAGTCCCGTCAGAGCGGTGGCAATGCTCCAGAGGACTGCCGCGACGGCCATCAGGCGTGCGCGCGGGTGGCGGTCGCCGAGTCGTCCGAAGATCGGAGCCAGTACCGTGAACGACAGCAGCAGCGATGTCTCCATCAAACCGATGTCGGCATCCGTCAGATTCAGGGAACGGTCGGCGAGCAGGCTCGTTGCGACCGCGGGCAGCACTTGCCGGTCGATGTAGTTCAGGAAGTTGACCAGCGAGAGAATTGCCAACGCATATATGGAATAGCGCGGGACGGCGCTTCGGTTGTGTGTGCCCGTCGGTGCAACCAAAAGGGGTGCGTTCTTATCCTTTAAGTTCATGCTGCGTTCACGGCTGAAGTCAAAATAGAGACGACGCAGGGCGTGATGTCTGCGAGTGTGTGGATATGATTTCCGACGCTCACGGCGCAAGGCCCCCACGCGAGCGTCGGCACACGATTGAGCGTATGGTTGCGCGTCGAGAGGTCTTCGACGTTGCCGTGGTCGCTCGTGAGCAGGACGGTCGTGCGCGAGAGGTCAACGCGCGTGAGCACGGCGCGGACGAAGCGCGCGAGGTCGCGGAGCACTGCGAGCGCGGCTTCGAGGTCTTGTTCGTGACCGGCGCGGTCGGCGATGAAATGCTCGTAGAGTGTGAAGCGGTGCGCGCTCGCCAGTCGCGCGAGAATGTCCGCCGCTTCTTCGGGAGTGCGAAGGGTCACGTCCACGCCGCGCTCGGCGAGCATGCGGTTCGTGAAGTCGTGAAAGACTGCGCGGCCCGCCTTCAAGTCTTCGTCGGTGCGGAAGGGAAGTCCTGCGGCTTCGACGGCGACCGTGGTGGCCGCGACCCAGCGCGGGCGTTTGGCGAAGAACTGGCCGGTGTATGCGTTGGCGAAGACATTGGGACGCACGCCGAGCCGTTCCAGTTGAAGGAAGAGCGAATGCTCGCGGATAATGGCGCGCATCTGCTCGTTGGGGAAGCCCTGCTTGTGATAGCCGAGTCTCTGAGGGATGTTGATGCCGGTCAGGATGGTCGTCTGCCCCGACGCGCTCTGCGGACGGCCCTCGACGCCGAGCCTCGCGTCCGTACGCGCAAGCATGCCGCCGAAGGGCAACGACGGCTCCTCATCCTCGAAGACGGCGAGCGGCGATGCCTCCTCGCCGAGACGGTCGAGCGGGTTATGTGCCCCGCGCGTGCCGATGCCGAGGCCGTCCACGAAGATGAGTAGAAGCGACATCCAGAGGATAAGTAGCATCAGCGGCAAGTGCGAAGCAAGTTCCGGTCAGGGTTTACTCAATCTTGTGTTCGGTGTGAGACAGTTCACCGCCGCAGGCGCTGAGGACGCGGAGGGGGCGCAGAGGAATTCATGATTTGAAATTTGAAATCTAAAATTTGAACTTTGAAATTTCAAGTCTCAACTCTCTGTCAGTCTCTCCGTCCTCAGCGCCTGCGGCGTTAAATCTCCCCGCGCTTTGAACTCAAGAATGAAATGAACGTATATTCTGCGTTAGTAGAAATCTGCGCGTTCATCATTTCGACTGTTCGTCCAAAAACTCGGGGGAAGAATGTTGACGTTTAAGAATCTCTGCGCGTGTGTGTTCACGGCGCTGCTTCTGCTCTCCGGCGTGCGAGTCTCGCCCGCGCAAACTCGGAACGCCCCGGCGCAAAAGCCCGCCCCGCGCCCGTACTTTTACGAGCCTTCAATCTCACCCGACCGCAAGGAGATTGCCTTCGTGTCGGGCGGCGACATCTGGACGGTTCCGGCGGAGGGCGGCGAGGCGCGTCTGCTCGTCTCGCACCCGGCGACCGAGTCGCGCCCGCTCTACTCGCCCGACGGTCGAGCGCTGGCCTTCGTCTCGACCCGAACGGGCAACGGCGACATCTACGTGCTCGACTTCGCCTCGGGCGATTTGAAGCGTGTCACGTACGACGACGGCTTCGAGCAGCTCGACTCATGGTCTTACGACGGCAAGTGGCTCTACTTCTCTTCGACGGCGCGCGACATCTCCGCGAGTAACGACGTGTATCGCGTGAGCGCCGCGGGCGGCACACCCATGCAGGTCTCAGCAGACCGCTACGCGAACGAGTGGGCGGGCGCACCTTCGCCGGACGGAGCCGGGCTGGCTTTCGTCGGGCGTGGCTTCGGTCAGTGGTGGCGTCACGGGCACACGCACATCGACGAGTCGGTCATCATGTTGATGCGCGACCACTCGACAGCAGAATACGAGGCGCTGACGCCGGGCGGGGCGAAAGAGGTCTGGCCGATGTGGGGCGACGCGGGGAAGAGCCTGTACTACATGTCCGACCGCAGCGGTGCGGAGAACATTTGGAAGCTCTCACTCGGCGGCGCGCACCCACAGCAGTTGACGAAGTTCATGGACGGGCGCGTGCTCTGGCCGAGCATCTCTTACGACGGGCGGACGATTGTCTTCGAGCGCGGATACGGAATCTGGCGGTTCGACACGGACACGGGGCACGCTTCGGAAGTCGCCGTCGCGCGGCGCGGCGTGCCCGCGGGCCCCGCGGTCGAGCGCGTACGGCAGACCGATCAGTTTCAGGAACTCGCACTCTCGCCCGATGGCAAGAAGGTCGCCTTCGTCGCGCGCGGAGAAATCTTCGCGGCCTCGGCCACCGACGGCGGCGATGCCGCGCGCGTGACGACGACACCCGCGCCCGAATCACAACCCGCATGGGCCCCCGACAGCCGACGCCTCGCATACGTCTCCGAGCGTAATGGGGCCGGTCAAATCTTCCTCTACGACTTCTCGACGAACGCCGAGACGCAGTTGACGAGCGCAGTGGAGCCGGACGACACGCCGCGGTTCTCGCCGGACGGAAAGTGGATAGCTTTCGAGCGCGCGGGCCGCGAGATTCGTGTGCTCAACACAGAGACAAAGCAAGAGCACGTGGTCGCCTCTGCTAGTCTACAAAGGCCGCCGCTCAACCCAGACCGCCCGTTCGTGTGGTCGCCCGACAGCCGCTGGATAGCCTTCATGCCCGTCGGGCAGAAACTCTTCCGCAATGTCTTCGTCGTTCCGGTCGAGGGCGACGGCAAGGCGCGGCCCGTGAGCTTCCTCGCCAACGGCGGGAGCAACACAGTCTCCTGGAGTACGGACGGAACCTTTATCCTCTTCGACACGGGACAGCGAACGGAGTCGGGCCAACTCGCGCGCGTAGACCTCGTGCCACGCACGCCGAAGTTCCGCGAAGACCAGTTCCGCGACCTCTTCAAAGAGGAGACGCCGAAGAACGTCTCGCCGTCGCTCCGGCGGCAGGAGAACAACCCGCAAAGCCCTGTCCCGCCGACGCAGACTCCGCCCGGCACTCCGACTCAGACTCCGGCGCAGACGCCGACACCGACGCCGACACCTTCGACGAACCCGTCTCCGGCTGAACCCAACACGACGCCCGGCCAGACGCCCGCGCAGAATCCTTCGACGACTCCGGCGCGACAGGACAGCGCGAATAAGAGCGCGCAAGCAGGAGCCGAGAAGAAGAACGACAAGCCGGTCGAGATTGTCTTCGACGGCATACGTCGCCGTCTGAGCCTTCTGCCCGTCGGTGTTGACGTTTTCTACCAGACCGTCAGCCCCGACGGGAAGTACGTTCTGTTGGTCGCGGGCGCGGTCAACCAAACGAATCTCTACGTCTTCTCGCTCGAAGAGCTTTCGCGCGAGCCTGCCGTAACACGCCAACTAACTTCGACGCCCGGCTCGAAAAGCGACGCGCAGTTCTCGCCCGACAGCCAGCAGGTCTTTTACATCGAGAACGGTCGCATCCAGATCGCGCCGCTCGACCAGCGCCAGCCACCGCGCACGCTCTCGGTCGCCGCCGAGATGGACGTTGACTTTGCAAGCGAGAAACTGGAGGTCTTCGAGCAGGGCTGGGAGTACATGCGCGACAACTTCTACGACCCGAAGTTCCACGGTGCTGACTGGCAGGCAGTGCATGCAGAGCTTCTGCCTTACATCGACGGGGCGCGAACGCCCGATGAGGTACGCCGTCTGATGCGGCTCATGGTCGGCGAGTTGAACGCTTCACACCTCGGCGTGTCGGGCCCGTTCGGCTCGACGCAGACGACGACCGGGCGTCTCGGCCTCGACTTCGAACGCAAGGAGTACGAGCACGACGGACGCCTGCGAGTGAGCGACGTGCTCCCACTCGGCCCGGCGGCGCTTGCACGCGACGCGGCCTCGCCGGATAAGGCGCGCCCGATCAAGATTGGCGATTACGTCGTTGCCGTTGACGGCAAACAGATTGACGCGCGGACGAATCTCGACGACCTTTTGAACTACAAGACGGGCCGCCGGGTCACGCTCACCATCGCCTCTGCGGCAGACGGCCGTGAAAAGAGGGAGTTGGACGTGCGGCCCGTCAGCACGGCGACTGAGAAGGGCTTGCGTTATCGCAAGTGGGTCGAGGACAAACGTGCGTACGTCGAGCGTGTGAGCGGGGGACGGCTCGGCTACGTCCACATGTACGACATGAGTTCGACTTCGCTCTCGCAACTCTACATAGACCTTGATGCAGAGAACCAGTCGAAGGAGGGCGTCGTCGTAGACATACGCCACAACGACGGCGGCTTCGTCAACGTCTATGCCATCGACGTACTGGCGCGCAAGAGTTATCTGAGGATGACGCCACGCGGGTTCGCCGCTTCGCCCGCGCGCACGGTGCTGGGCCAGCGTGCGCTTGAGTTGCCGACGGCACTCGTCACCGATCAGTATTCGCTCTCGGACGCGGAGGACTTCGCCGAGGGGTATCGAAGTCTGCGTCTCGGCAAGGTCGTGGGCGAGCCGACCGCGGGCTGGATCATCTACACGTCGGGCGTTCAGCTTATCGACGGGACGGTCTTCCGCCTGCCCTTCATCCGCATCGAGACCGCCGAGGGCGTAGACATGGAGCGCAACCCGCGCCCCGTGGACGTAAACGTCGCGCGCCCCGTCGGCGAGAGCTACACCGACCACGACTCGCAGCTCGACGCGGCGGTGCGGGAGTTGTTGAAGCCGAAGTGAGACGGGGAAGGGATTAGGTTACTTTCACTTGATTGTGATGTAACAGTGATTCACCGCGGAGGCGCTGAGGGCGCGGAGGAAGCGCAGAGATAATTCAACTCTCTGCGAGTCTCCGCGCCCTCAGCGCCTCCGCGGTGAATCACTGTTACATCACAATCAAGTGAAAGTAACCTAATCCCTTCCCCGTCTCACTTCGGCTTCAACAACTCCCGCACCGCCGCG
>JAVRON010000094.1:0-31243 GCA_032162705.1 Acidobacteriota bacterium | reverse complement strand
CACCGCCTCGATGCGTGTCTTCTCTTTCATCGTCAATAGCATTCCTTTCTTCTGCCACAAGGCAGGTGAAAGCTACTGACAAAATCGCGGTGGAGTTAACGCTGTCAGAATCGCGGTGGATAGACAGTCGTTGGTAATCATGTTGACATCAAATAGCGACGGCTATATCCTCTTCGCGCATAACAAGGGTGATTCCATCTCTTGCTCACATCTCCGAGTAAGTGCGTCGTTCATCAGCCAACGAGCAGTTAAAGTCTCGGTGGCCCTCATTACAAATGCAAAACAGTTTGCCTGAGACATGTAGTTTTATGTGAGCCTGACGGACACCTAATCTGTTACACGCAGTCGTGTAGACATTGTGTGGACAGCTCCATTGCTTTTTATCCGAAGCGAGAGTGACCGTCATACTATCGCCGGGCCGGACTCACAAACCTACAGCGCTTGAAAGAGAGGTCGATGATGCCAAACGCAGAATACTACGCGTTCATTTCCTACAGCCACGAGGATGCTTCGTGGGCGGAGAGACTGCATCAGGACTTAATCGACAAAGGCATTCCGGAGGCCAAGCTATTTTTAGACAAGCCGACCATGAAGGCGGGCGACCTCTGGCGGAAGCAGTTGCGCGACGCGTTGAACCAATCGAACTACCTCGTGGTCATGTGGTCTAAGAACGCCGCCAAGTCGGAGTGGGTGGATGCCGAGCTAGCTCATTTCGAGAATAAGATTAATGCGCCGGGCGCGGAATTGATTAAGGTTCACCAGCGCATGATCTTCATTTCGCTCGATGCGGATAATGAAGTCTATAATGACATACAGATGATCCGCGACTTGAAGGAGGGGAACGCTTACGACCCGGCGAATCCGAAGATTGACAACTTCCTCCAGCAGAATCCGCAGCTCTGGACGGAGGTGGTTGAGAGCGTCTACCAGGCAGTCACAAGGGACGAGGTGACGGTGCCCGTCTCTCAACTAATCCTGGCGACGACGAGCGACCGGCTGACAAACGATATAGACTTCTCGAAGGTGCCGGATTTCGCCGACTTCACCGAAAGCCTCGACGACCTGCTCAATAAGATTCAGACCGGCTCGAAAGCGGAACTGATCGCGCGCTACGGCGCTAGACGTGCGGATTGGAAGCCCATCGTCGGCGACAACTCCACCGTCAAGATTCTCCTGGACAGGCTCCGCGACCAGATTAACACTCTCCCTAACGCTACAAAAATCCGCTGGGAACCCGTCGGTAACGCCTTCTGGAATGACCCGGACGTGGCGATCACCGCCGCGGGCAGGCTGGCGAAACGTCTCTCCGTCATCGTCGTTGACCCCATCTCTCTCTACGACCCGAGGGTGTACAGGCGGTTCAACGTCTTAAAGGATAACGGCTGCTTCGACAACGAAAACGCTGTCGTGCTCGTACTGTCTCCCTTCACCATGCCCGGGCCCAACCTCGGCTTCCGAGACCTGATTAGAACGGTCGCCAGGCAAATCTTCAACGACTATTACCAGCCGGGCGTTCGTAAGATTCCGTACGCCAGATGCAGCGTCAATTTCGGGGATGATCTGGGAATGACGCGTCCCGTGCTGGCGACCATCAGACAATATTTTTACCAGACCCAGCCTCAGCCTCGTGCCGTCCAGACAAGTGTCGGAGAGAGGAGGTAGCATGATCTACACGTTCTACTCTTACAAGGGCGGTGTGGGACGCTCGATGGCGCTCGCCAACGTCGCAAAATGGTTCTACCTGCACGGCCTCCGGGTGGTGATCGTTGACTGGGACTTGGAGGCACCGGGGCTGGAAAATTTCTTCTTCGACCCGGAGGAGCCGTCAGGCAGAGAACAGATACAGCGCGTCCAAGACTGCCCCGGCCTAATCGACCTGCTTATCAGATACCAGCGAAAATTCCCGGCGCTGCCCATCCCGCCCTGGCCTAAAGTCCTTGTGTTGGTGCTGGAAAAGAATCTGCCGCCCGTCCTTCCCGAGCCTCTGGCCCACGTCGATATCAAGTTGTTGCTTAAGGCGCTGGAGCAGCAACTCCCTTCAAACCTCCGTCCCTCGTTCGACAGTGTGGACACGGTTGCCGCGTTGAGGGTGTTGGAACAAAATCTGCCGGCCACGCTGTCGGGTTCATTCGGCGAGAGGAAGACAGATGAAGTGTTGGAGGTGTTACGGAAGAGTATGCCGCCGACGCTGATAATGCCGTTCGAGCAGGCGGACTCCAAGACCTTACTCAAGGTGATGGAAGATAGCTGGATGGCGACTCCGCGCACTTCGGCGAAGGCGGGCGTAGAAACTTCGTCGGCGGAGCCGGATGTCAACTCGCTTCTGGCGATGTTAGCGAATAGCCTGAGTGAGACCGTACCCGTCTCGTTCGATGAGGCGTACATGGGGCCGCTGCTAAAGCTGCTGGAAGAGTCTGTGCCGGAGACTTTGCCGGTATCGACCAGGAGAACGGATGACGGCGGGGCACCGGAAGGTGTCAGCACCAAAGCAGTGTGCGAGATGGTGAAGGGAGTCTTACCGCCGGGCTTCATCTTCACACTTAGACAATCGTATGCCGAAGCCCTTCTAAGCACCCTGGAAGAAAATCTGCCGCCGTTTTCCGCCATGCTGTATCCCGTCTACGAAGGGACATCTTCCGAAGACGGTCTCGCGGCGCATCACGAGGCGACATCGAACGAAGAGCGCCCTCCGGGGCTTTGGCTGCTCTCCTCCGGATGGCGGTTCGGGGCGCGTTTCCCCGTCTACGCGCAAAACGTTCAGGGCTTCGACTGGACGGATTTCTACAACTCTTTTCAAGGTGAGGCTTATTTCGAGTGGGTGCGAAACCATCTCAACCGCTTCGCCGATGTCGTGCTGATAGACAGCCGCACGGGGGTGACGGAGATGGGCGGCGTCTGCACCCGACAACTCGCCGACGTTGTAGTTTCGTTCGTGGCCCCGAACGGCCAAAACCTCGACGGAGTCGCCACCATGGTCGAGTCGTTCAGGCGCAAGGAGGTGTTGCAGTCCCGACGGAAATGGGAGGACGTGTCCACGTCATCCGACGGCGCTCTGAAAATCGTCATCGTCCCGGCCCGCGTCGAGACCTCCGAGGTGGAGGAGAGGAACAAGTTCGAGAAGCGTTTCCGCCAGCAGAGCGACAAACTACCCGCCGTTTTCCAGAATGTAAACAGTTCGTTCTGGGATCTGAAAATCCCGTACATTTCTTATTACGCCTACAACGAAAAGCTCGTCATCGGCATTGGCATCGGAGCTAAGGGCAGGTCGGAGGAACTGGAAAAAGCATACCAAGACCTCGGGGCGCATCTAGCCATGCTCGCCCCGGAGAGGAGCGCCGTCAGGAAGAGGCTCGCCAAAGACTTGAGGAACGCGTTCCCGACCGTTCTGCCGGGTCTGGTGCTCATCGCTTACGCGCCTGGTCAACGTGAGGACGCGCTGGTGTTGTGCGGCTGGCTGGAAGAGGAAGGCGTCTCGATGTGGGAAGGAGTCGTCGCCATCGAAGAGGGCCCCGGCGAGGGGCAGCAGCTCGGTGGCATAGTTGACCAGTGCGAGTCTGTGGTGATCGTGGCGTCGCCGGAGTCAGCGACTTCCGGTGCCGTGCTCAGGCAGTGGCGCTACGCGCGTCAGCAGGGGAAGTGCGTCTACCTGGTCGGCAGAGACCTCGCTGCAATAGAGACTTCTTCCGGCGATAACCGCGCCGTCAAGTCAGGTCTCAATCGCTTGCCGAAGAGCGCGGAGACCTTCGACCTTACCTCGGACTGGAGGAAGCTGGCGCGCAAATTACAAAGCCCATGCCGGGCGTTACGCGTGCCTTTCATGTCCCCAGCGATGCTGACGAACTTCGTCGGCCGCGTCGCCAAGATAGAAAAGCTGAAAGAGATTCTTTTGATAGAAGACCGGCAGCCGCGGCGACGCTCGGGCGTTGACGTGGCTGTCTGCGGGATGGGCGGCGGCGGCAAGTCCGCCCTAGCCACCGTCATCTGTTACGACGAAGATGTCCTCACATATTTTGACGGGGGCATTCTGTGGGCGACGCTGGGTGCAAGTCCCGACATCCTGGGCGAATTGACGAAGATGTACAGTGCTCTGACAAGCGAGCGGATGGTTTTCGCCGACGTGGACGAAGCCTGTCGGGCCCTCGCCGAAAAGCTAAGCGGGCAGAGTTGCCTCATGGTCGTTGACGATGTGTGGGACAGAAATGATTTGAGACCGTTCATCAGTGCCGGTGCATTTTGCAGTCTGTTAATTACAACGCGCGACCGGAGTCTGGCTGCGGAGAACGCCGCGCAAGTAGTCTTAATCGGTGAGATGGAGACGCCCGAGGCCGTGGAGTTTATTAATTCTCAGATCGGGTCTCCGCCTCAGGATTTGAGGATACAAGACCAGCTCGCGACTCTGGTCGAACGCTTGGGCAACTCGGCGCTGGCAATCAGGCTGGCCGGAGCCGAACTGCGAAGGCGTGTGGAACAGGGCTACAGTCCATCGAACGCGGTTGAGTACCTGAAGCAGGCGCTCGACGTGCAGGGGGTTGCCGCCTTCGACACGCCGGGCGCGCAGGATCGCAATCTGTCTGTGGCGAAGAGCATCGCCCTCAGCCTTGACCGGCTGACCGAGGAGGAACGTAAGCGGTACGTACAGCTCGCGGAGTTCGACGAGTTTGAAGAAATCCCTCTCGAACAGATCGGCCAAAAATGGGGGATGGACAGTTTCAAGACCGAACAGCTTGTGCAGCGCCTGAGCTATCAATCGCTGCTCATCTTTAGCCCCGAGCGAAAGTTGGTCAGGCTGCACACACTGTTGCGCTCCTACATCATAGACCAACACTTGCTCTCGCCACCCAAAAGGGAGGAGGTGGTCTTAAGGGGCAACAACGAAAGCGCCACCATAGCCAGAAACATCCTGCGGGGTCAAAGCGGCGGTACGCCCGAAGAGTTGTACAAGCTGGCGATGCAACTCAAAAGCGAGAAACTGTTTGGCCTGGCGCGGCGCATTCTAATCAGGGCCCGCAAAGACCCGCGCCTCAATGATGATAAGAAACAGCTCCGCAAAACCATTCAGCAACTCTCTCTCTGCACGCGCAAAGACTCAGACCTGCCCACAGACGAGAGGCTCGATCTGGCTTTCGAGATACTGAGGCAGATTGGCGAAGACCTCAACGTGACGAAGGATCAGGAGACTCTGGGACTCGCGGGGGCCATCTTCAAAAACAAGTGGGAGGTGGACGGCCAGATACAACACCTGGAGCGCTCGCTCGCCTACTACCGGCGGGGCCACCAGGTAGGGGTCGCGAGTGATTACGGCTACACCGGAATCAACGCGGCTTACGTGCTCGATCTGCTCGCCGATCAGGAGGAAGCAGAGTCGCGCCGTGCCGGCACTATCTCTGAAGGGGCCGCCGCGCGCCGCCGCGAGGCGGAACGCATACGCGAAGAGATCGCGGCGAATCTGCCCGGTCTGGCGAGGCAGCCGGGGCAAGAGTGGCTGGCTAAAGAGTGGTGGTTTCTGGTCACTATCGCCGAGGCTTTTTTCGGACTCAAAAAATACGACGAGTCCCTCTACTGGCTTAAAGAGGCCGCCGCGGTGCCGAAGGTGGCCGACTGGGAGTATGAGGCGACGGCGCGACAACTCGCCAGCATTGCACGCCTGCAAGACGCAAGCTCAACCACGCCCGAGTCCGGCGAGCTGAAGGAATCCAAAGCATGGGAAGTTCTCCGTGTCTTCCTAAGAAACGACGCGGACGCCGTTCGCAGCACCTTCGTCGGTAAAGTCGGGCTGGCGCTGTCGGGGGGCGGGTTCCGCGCATCGCTCTTCCACATCGGCGTGCTGGCGAAACTCGCCGAGTTGGACGTGCTGCGTAGCGTAGAGGTTCTGTCGTGCGTCTCGGGCGGCTCGATCATCGGCGCACACTACTACTTGGAAGTCCGCGAATTACTCCAGCGTAACCCCGACTACGAGATCACGCGGCAGGACTATGTGGAGATCGTCCGGCGCATCGAGAGAGATTTCCTCGCCGGGGTTCAGCGGAACCTTCGCACCAGAGTGGCGGCCCACGTGACCACTAACCTGAAGATGATCTTCCTGCCGAATTACTCGCGCACAGAGCGGGTAGGGGAACTTTATGAGAGCGAAATTTTCTCCAGAGTCGGCTCAATGAAAAACGGGCGGCCCCTCTACCTCAACGAACTAATGGTGCGGCCCGCTGACGGCCCGGCCAACTTTGTGCCCCGCGCCGATAACTGGCGGCGCGCGGCTAAAGTGCCCGTGTTGATCCTCAACGCAACGACTCTTAACACGGGCCATAACTGGCAGTTCACCACCTCATGGATGGGCGAGCCTCCGTCGAGCATCAATACTGAGGTAGATGGCAACGACCGCCTGCGCCGCATGTATTATCAACAGGCCCCGAAACCCCATAACAGAGTCCGTCTCGGCCACGCCGTTGCGGCCTCGGCCTGCGTGCCCGCCCTCTTCGAGCCGTTGGCGCTCTCCGGCCTCTACCCGGAAAAGGTTGTCCGTCTCGTGGATGGAGGTGTGCACGACAATCAGGGCATCGCGGGGTTGCTGGGTGAAGACTGCACGACGCTGCTCGTCAGCGATGCGAGCGGCCAGATGGCTATGCTCAACAACCCCGGGTCGGGGCTGTTCGGCGTGTCGGTGCGCTCGAACAGCATTCTGATGGCGCGCGTGCGTGAGGTCGAGTACCGCGAGGTAGAAGCGCGGAGACGCTCGTCGCTGCTGAGGGGCTTGATGTTCATTCACCTCAAGAAAGACCTTGAGGTTGACCCGGTGGACTGGGTCGGCTGTGACGACCCCTATGAGGATATCGACGATACACATCTTGCCGAACGCCGCGGCCTTGTGACGCCCTACGGGATGAGGAAGGATGTGCAGCAGAGCCTTTCGGCGATTCGCACCGACCTCGACTCCTTCTCCGACAAGGAGGCGTACGCCCTCATGGCGAGCGGATACCGTATGGCGGGGCACGAGTTCCCGGCGTGCATCAAAGGCTTCCCCTCAGCGCCGGATGACAGACCCGCGTGGCGCTTCCTCAGCATCGAAAAGCAGGTGGATCGAGCGAGAGGGTTCGAGGACGCTCACAGCGACCTGATGAGGTCTCTCAACGTCGGCAGCGCTCGGACTTTAAAGGTATGGAAGTTATTGCCCCTGCTTCCGGTCGGCGTCCTGCTCGGGTTCATCATTTTAGTGGCCGCGCTGCTCTGGCTCTATATGAGATCAGTGTCCTTGCAATACCTTTTGTCCGACGTAAGAGCATCAGTGTTGGTCTACGCTGCGGACATCGCAGGGTTTGTACTCGAAGTTGCCGAAGCAATCTCGGACGTTGTCATCACGCCGGTCGGGGCCGTCGTCGCGACGACGTTGATAATAGCGCTACTGATCTTCGGGGGGAGAATCATACAGCTCATCCGCAGGTATAAGCCGCTGTCGAACATCGCCATCGGCATCGTGATGGCTTCAGTCGGCTGGATAGCCGCCGGTCTCCACCTGCATGTATTTGATAGATTATTTCTGAAGCAAGGGCGGGTCGAGACGCAAGGCGGGCCAGCGCCCCCCGCTGGCTGATAGCGCCCCACGCGGGCGGTCGAACAACGACTTGGCTCAGGCGCTGGCGCGGAGGTCGTGACGCCCGAGCTTGAGGTAGAGACCGCGGCGTGTGAGGCCGAGTTCGCGCGCGGCACGCGAGATGTTGCCGTTATGCTTTCTGAGCGCCTCGGCGATCATGCGCCGTTCGAGTTCGGCCATGGCGTCGGCGAGCGTAAGCCCCTCCGAGATGGCCTGGTTGGCGGTGGCGGGGCCGAAGGCCGCGGGCGTTGCAGAACCCGGCGCGGGAGCCGACGTGCGACGCAGTTCCGGCGAGAGGTTATCGGGCGTGATGATCGTGCCGTCCTCTGCGCGAGCGATGATGCGCTGAATCTCGTTCGTAAGCTGGCGCACGTTGCCCGGCCAATCGCAGACCATCAGCAGGTCGAGCGTCTGCGGCGTGATCTGGATGTCGCGCCGCCCGAACTTCGCTGAGTAGTGGTTGATATAGTAGCTGGCGATGGTCGGGATTTCAGAGCGACGCTCGCGAAGGGGCGGAACTCTCAGGCGTATGACGTTGAGGCGATAGTAGAGGTCTTCGCGGAAGCGCCCGTCGGCGACCATCCCTTCGAGGTCTGTGTTGGTGGCGGCGATGATACGCACATCGACCTTCTGCGGTCGCTGCTCACCGAGCGGCTGAATCTCTCCCTCCTGTAAGAATCTTAGAATCTTCGGCTGAACGTCTAAGGGCAGATCGCCGATCTCGTCGAGGAAGAGCGTGCCGCCCGCAGCCGTTCGGATGACGCCTGCCGAGTCTGAGACCGCGCCGGTGAAGGCTCCGCGCCGGTAGCCGAACAGGTAGCCTTCGGAAAGCTCTTTGGGGACGGCGGTGCAGTTGAAGGGAATGAAGACCTTGTTGCGGCGCGAGGAGAGTGCGTGGATGGCGCGCGCGACCAGCTCTTTGCCCGTGCCCGACTCGCCCGTGATGAGCACCGTCACGTCCGACGAGCGAATCTTGTGAACCTCTTCGACGAGTCGGGTCATCGCCGGGCTTGAATGGATGAAGCCGGGCATCAGGCTCGCGCCCGCAAGCGAGTCCGGTGCCTGCGGCCCCAGCCCCACGCGTGCGCGTGCTCTGAGGGCACACACGTCCATCCCCAATTCGACTACTCTCAACAGCGGTTCGAGCGGCGCGCCGCCCGGCAGTGAACTGAGAGCGCGCGGCGAGACGAGAAGAGTGGCGGGCGGCGCGCTCGCGGGCTTGAGCGAGACGAGCCGCGCGTTGCGCGTCGCGGCGTAAGCTTCGCGCTCTTCGTCGGTCTTCACGCGGTCGAGCGCGGCGGCCTCCTCAATGATTTCGGATGCGGTGTAGCCATGCGCGATCAAGACCTTCGTGTGACCGTCCTCGCCCAACTCCGCGATGAGGATATGTTCGGCGCGCGTCTCCTGATGGATGACGGCGGCCAGTTCTCTGAGCAGAAGCTCGCGCGAGGCGACGGCCTCGGCCAGCCGGAGCGTGAGGAGTTGCGCGGGCGCGGGCGGCTCGGCGTGCTGCTCTTCGGGCGTGTGGCTCTCGAACTCTTCGACGAACTCTTCGGCGCGCTCAAGGTCGAGCTTCGCACCCAACTCGCGGAAAGTGTGGACGGCAAGTCCGAGGTGCTCGGCTGCGCGTTCGGGTTGCGAGGCGGCGGCATAGGCGCGGCCCAGTAGATGGTGCGCGCGCGCCGTGCGGTAGCGGTCGCCGAGCATCTCGGAGATCGAGAGGCAGCGGCCGAAGTGGTGGACGGCAAGCTGTTCGTCTTTTTGTTTGAGCGAGAGCAGCCCGTGTACGCGCTGCGCCTCGCCCGAGATTGAGAGGTCGGTGGTCGTGGCGTCGGCCTCCTCCGAGACGCGCGCCAGCAGCGCGGCGCACTCGCCCGCCTCGCCACAGAGCAGACGCGCTTCCGCCAACAGCAGGCACGTGTCGCAGATGCCTCGGTGGTCGCCGATTGATTCGGCGAGCGCCAGCACCTGCCCGCCCATGTCGAGCGCCTCGTCCGTCAGCCTCAAAAGGATGTAGCAGCGCGTCAGCGTGCGCATGGCCTGCGACGTGTACCACTTCTGACCGCTGCCTTTGCCGGTCTCGACGGCCTTCTCCAGATACTCGCGCGCCTCTTTGAGGTCGCCGCGCAGCATCCGCAACTCGCCGAGCGAGTCGAAGACCACCGCCGCCGCCCCTGAGTGCTCGTCCATCTCAAGGACGAGTTCGAGCGCACGCTTCAAGGCCGCCTGCGCCCTGTCCCACTCGCCGATCAGCATCAGGTTGATGCCGAGGTTGTTGTAGGCGTTGACGGCATTGTCCCTGTGCTCGGTGCGCTCGTTGTAGGCGACGGCCTTCTCCAGCGCGCGGATGCCTTCGTGCGGGCGCTTGAGCCACCAGTATGCACCGGCGGCGTTGCTGTAAATCTTACCGAGCAGGAAGGGCGCGGGACGCTCGCCGATAAGCTGGACGGCCTGGTCGAAGTTCTCCAGAGTCTTCTCGTAAAGCCCCTCGTGCGCGTCGGCCATCCCGAGACCGAAATAGCAGTCGGCCAGACCGCGCCAGTCGCCTGCGCGTCGAAAGTGTTCGAGCGCCTTGTTGTTGTGATCGCGCGCGATGGAGTATTCGTTGATCGAGCGGTAGACGCGCGCGAGCGCCGTGTAGACGTTTCCGGTCTGCGCGTCCGAGCCGCCCTGTTCGGTGGCCGCGCGCAACTCCGTCTGGAGCAGGGCAATGGCCTTCGGATGGTCGCCCGTGTAGTTGTAGGAAAGCCCGAGCTGCACGCGCACGGCGGCGAAGGTCTCTGCGTCAAGCCCCTTGCCCGACTCGGTGTGTTCATACATCTGCACGGCTTCGAGCGCGTCGCGGTTGCGACCAAGCGCCTGGAGAGCGGTGGAGTGCAGGTAGCGCGCGCGCGCAAGGATGACGGGGTCGCGTTTGGCCTGTGAGATGATCTGGCGCAGGCGTGCCTCGGCCGTGCTCGGCAGTCCGCGGTCGAGGAGTTCGCGGGTCTCTTCAAGCTGTTCGACGAGCGGCAACGCCGCGGCGCGTCGCGCGTCGCTGATGTGGACGACCGGCGACGCGTCCGCGGTCTTAGACGCGCGTTCGCGTTGCTCCGCGTCCCCTTGATGCAAGCGAGAAGTCATGCGGCCCGTTGCCCGTTTAGGCGAAGAGACGTGTCGGCGCTCTTTGCTTTTGTTGGTTCGGCGGCTGGAAGTAGAGTGCTCGGCTTACTAAAACTTGGCACCCTTCAGAACACTGCCAAAGGCTTGTCGATTCCAGACTTTAGCACAGCGCGGCAGCCGGTCGCCAGTAGGTAGATAAAAAGTAGACAGTAGACAGTAGACAGTAGTCAGTAGAAAACCATTCTTCGGCGAATCATCCGGAAGTCACCGGTTGCGCCCATGACGCGGAGCGCTACTGACTACTGACTACTGTCTACTCTCAGAGGGGCACGAGTTTTGACAGCTTCACTTTTAAGTTGTCAGGCACGAGCCGGTTTGATACAAAACAGGGCTAGTAATAAGTCCAGTTCGTATTGTGAGGGTACAAACGGGGCCGCGGGTCGCCCTGCGCACGTTCGCGTGAGCGGCGCGGGAGATTTGGTAGAGGATGGTCGCGCCCCGCCCTTCCGATTGGAGGAGTAGATGGCCGAGACGGCTACCGTGCAAGCCGAGAAGAGGGAGACCGGCAAGTTCAAGCGCTGGCTGCTCAAGGGGCGGTATCAGGAGATGGAGGGGCCGCACGAGCGCGAGGGGCAGCACCATCAACACCCATGGTGGAAGGTGATGTGCCTGACGGGCGTCGATTATTTCTCGACGCTCGGCTATCAGCCCGGCATCGCCTTCCTCGCGGCGGGCGCGCTCTCGCCCGTGGCGACGCTCATCCTCGTGCTGCTGACGCTCTTCGGTGCACTCCCGATCTACAACCGCGTCGCGCACGAAAGCCCGCACGGCGAAGGCTCGATCTCGATGCTCGAACACCTGCTTTCACGCTGGAAGGGAAAGCTGTTCGTGCTCGTGCTGCTCGGCTTCGTCGCCACGGATTTCGTCATCACGATCACGCTCTCTGCCGCCGACGCCACGGCGCACGTGATGGAGAATCCTTACACGCCCGAGTTTCTCAAACATCGAATCTGGGTGACGCTGGTGCTGGTCGCACTGCTCGGGGGCATCTTTCTCAAGGGCTTCAAGGAGGCCATCGGCATCGCCGTCGTGCTCGTCGGCGCGTATCTCACGCTCAACGTCGTGGTCGTCGGGCGCGGTCTCTACGAGTTGTTCTTCCTCCACCCAGAGGCGCTGCCGCGCTGGTATCACGCGGTGCTCAACGCCGACGTGGGAGGCATTCAGGTCAACGGCCGCTTCTTTATGGTCATCGGCATCGCGTTCCTGCTCTTCCCGAAGCTTGCGCTCGGGCTTTCGGGCTTCGAGACGGGCGTGGCCGTGATGCCGCTCGTCGAGGGAGGGCGCGGCAACGCTGAAGAGCAATTACAGGGGCGCATACGCAACACGCGCAAGCTCCTGCTGACCGCCGCGCTCATCATGAGCGTGATGCTGATTACGAGCAGCCTTGTCACCTCGACGCTCATCCCACCCAAAGAGTTCCTCGGCCCCGAGCCTGGTTCGCAGGAGGCGGGCGGGGCCTATGGCCGCGCGCTCGCTTACCTCGCCTATCACTTCTTCGGCAACGGCTTCGGCACCGTCTACGATATAAGCACCATCTCCATCCTCTGGTTCGCGGGCGCGTCGGCGATGGCGGGACTCTTAAACATCGTGCCGCGGTATCTGCCGCGCTACGGCATGGCCCCCGACTGGGCTTTGGCGCAGCGCCCGCTCGTTCTCATCTACACGCTCGTCGCCTTCACCGTGACCATCATCTTCGAGGCGGACGTGGAGAAGCAGGGCGGCGCATACGCCACGGGCGTGCTCGTCCTGATGAGTTCGGCGGCGATTGCCGTGACGCTCTCCGTGTGGCGCAGGGGAAAACGCTGGGTGCCGTTCATCCTCATCGCGCTCGTCTTCGCATACACGACCGTGCAGAACGTCCACGAACGCCCCGAAGGCATCAAGATCGCCTCGCTCTTTATCCTGACCATCGTCTTCACCTCGTTCATGTCGAGGGTCTGGCGCACGACCGAGTTGAGGGTCGAGAATGTGGAACTCGACGAAGTGGCGCGCGGCTTCATACAGGACTTGATCGAGAAAGGCTGCGAGATTCGCATCGTCGCCAATCGCCGCGACACGGGCGACGCCGCGGAGTATCGCTTTAAGGAGCGCGAGAAGCGTCTCGACAATCACATCCCGACGCGCGACCCCGTCCTCTTCTTCGAGGTCACGCCGGGCGATGCCTCGGAGTTCTCCGGAGTCCTCCACGTACGCGGCATGGATGTGGACGGCTTCCGCATCATGCGCTCAGAGAGTCCTGCGGTGCCGAATGCCATCGCCGCCTTCCTTCTCCATCTGCGTGATATGACGGAGAAGATTCCGCACGTCTACTTCGGCTGGAGCGAGGGCAACCCGCTCAGGTATCTGCTCAAGTACATCGCCTTCGGCGAGGGCGACACCGCGCCCATCACACACGAGGTGCTGCGGCAGGTCGAGGATGACCCCGAGCGCCGCCCCGCCGTCCACGTCGGCGGGTGAAGGGATTGCTGATTGCTGATTGCTGATTGCTGATTGCTGATTGCTGATTGCCGGTTGTAGTTTTCGAGTCTGAGGGTCGAAGGCTTGTAAAGTCGCGGGCCCACGTGCGGAAGAGTCTTAGATAGTTTCCGCCCTCACGTCTTACAATAGCCCCCGTGTGGAAAGCGTCTAACGAGAGGGCGACTCGTTATCTTAACGAGAGGGCGACCGGGTATCTCGTGGCTGTGCTCGGCGTCGCAGCCGCGACCGTCGTGCTCAAGCCTTTCAGCGGGCATATCAACTCGACCACCGTCGCGCTCGCGCTCTTGCTGGTGGTGCTCTTCGTCGCAACCCGCTGGGGGAGTCGTCCGGCGCTGCTCGCGTCTGCGCTCGGCATGACGTGCTTCAACTTCTTCTTTCTGCCCCCCGTGTGGACTCTCACCATCGCCGACCCCGATAACTGGATCGCACTGGCCGCGTTCCTGATCACCGCCGTCACCACCGGACAGCTCTCTGTGCGCGAGAAGCGCCGAGCCGAAGAGGCGGAGCACGGGCGGAGCGAGATCGAGCGGCTCTACAAAGAACTTCGAGAGGCTTTCGAGCGCGCCAGTCAGGCGGAAGCCCTCAAGCGGAGCGAGCGGCTGAAGTCTGCTCTGCTCGACGCCGTCACGCACGACCTGCGCACGCCGCTCACCTCGATCAAGGCGTCCGTCACCACGCTCCTCGACGAGCTGCTCACGGAAGCTGAGGGCGCGGAGCCGCACGCGCCCGACGCGGAAGGGCCGCACGCGCTCGACGCCGAAGGGCGGCGTGAGATGCTTGAGGTGATAGACGAGGAGACCGACCGGCTCAATCGCTTCGTCGAAGGTCTGGTCGAGTTGGCGCGCATCGAGGCGGGCGAGATGCACCTGCGGCTTCGTTGGCAGCCGGTCGAGGAGATCGTCGCCGCGGCGCTTGAGCGTGCTGCACCGCTCGTCCGCGAACATCCGGTCGAAGTCTCTCTGGAAGAGGGACTGCCCGTGGCGCACGTTGACGCGCGCGCCGTCGCCGAGGTGGTCTACACGCTGGTTGATAACGCCGCGAAGTATTCGTCGGCGGGGGCGGCGATACGCGTCTCGGCGGAGAACGCCGGGGGCCAGACGATACGTCTGACGGTTGAAGACGAGGGCAGCGGCATCCCTTCGGCGCTGCGCGAGCGCGTCTTCGATAAGTTTTTTCGCGCGATGCGCGACGGCGATGCGGGTGCGAGGAAACAGCCGACGGGTACGGGGATGGGGCTGGCTATCGCACGTGGAATCGTCGAAGCGCACGGCGGTCGAATCTGGATCGAGGGCGGACGGGAAGGACGCGGGTGCAGGGTCGTCGTCGCGCTCCCCGTCGGAGATGAAAAGGAGCCATTCACAAGCGCTTCGCTTGAGCCGGGCGTAAGCGCTTCTCGTGAGTTTAACTTCGACGGCGCGGCGGAGTCGGCTCCTGAAGAGTCGGCTCCCGTGCAGAGTCCCGCGGAGACGCGTATTCGATGATGAAGGAGAAGCAGCGCATCCTCGTGGTGGACGACGAGCCGCAGATCACGCGCGTGCTGCGTAGGGGGCTGATGACGCACGGGTACGACGTGCGCGTGGCCCCGGACGGCGAGACCGCGCTTGAGACTTTCGGCGATTGGCCGCCAGACCTCGTCATCACCGATTTGTCGATGCCCGACACGGACGGGCTTGAGTTGTGCCGCAAGCTTCGAGAGGTCTCGCAACTCCCGATCATCGTCCTCTCCGTCAGGGGCGAGGAGCGCACAAAGGTCGAGGCGCTCGACGCGGGCGCGGACGATTACGTGACCAAGCCGTTCGGCATAGACGAACTGCTGGCACGCATCCGTGCGGCACTGCGCCGCGCGCCGGGGCCCCACGGCAGCGATGCGGACTCGACCATTTTAGAGACGGGGGATTTCCATGCCGACCTGGAAGCACGCAGCATCAGGGTGAGGGAACAGGAGGTGCGTCTGACGCCGAAGGAGTACGACCTGCTTGTCTATCTTCTACACAATCCCGGCAAGGTCATTACACACCACGCGCTGCTGGCCGCCGTGTGGGGCGGTGATTACGTCGAGCAGACCGAATACCTGCGTGTCTTCATCGGCCAGTTGCGTAAGAAGATTGAAGCAAATCCCACAACCCCGCGCTACATCCTCACAGAGCCGTGGATCGGCTACCGCTTCGAGCCGGGCGTGTAGCGTGGATGAATAGAGTCTGAAGTCTGAAGTCCGGAATCTGAAGTCAAAGCAGAAGGCATCTTGTCTTTGACGCCAGACCCCGGACTCCAGACTTCAGACTTTTTCGGGCAGAGGTATTCGCCGTGGCGTGGCGCTCCGGGGGAGGGCGCGCGGCGGTTGGATGGTCGGGGTAAACTTCTGTGGTTAACTGCGGCCTAGTAGTCGTCGCCGTCTTCGTGGCGGCTGCCGAGGAAGCACGAACGGCAATAGACGGGGCGACCCTGCGACGGGTAGAAAGGGACGGTCGTCTGATGTCCGCACTGCGCGCACTGGACAGAGACCTCTATGCGCTGGCGAACGCCGGAAGCCTGTGCGGCGGCGATGGCGGCCAGGCGTTCGTTCTTGGCCTGCTTGCAGGGCTTGCACCGCTTCGGCTCGTTCTTCAATCCCTTGTCGTGGAAGAAGAGTTGTTCGCCGCCCGTCCAGATGAACTCCTGGCCGCAATCGACGCAAAGAATCGAGCGATCCTCAAACTCCGTCTCGACCTCAACCCAATCTCCCTTGGCGTTGGCAGGAGAAATCTCCGCGGTTTGAACCTGTGACATGTTACGCATCCCTATGTGAAAAAACGTCGGGCGCGGCACGTGGGAACTGCCGGCCGGAAGTCGTTAACCAATACACTGCGACGAGGGAACTTCGGTCGAGCTTCAGACCCGCGACAGAAGCGGCGGGTGTCCGCGAGGGTATAAGAGTCGGATATGCGGTGCGGCGAAACTGCCTGGCTCTGACGCCTCCCGCCAGTCTTATGACTCAGCAAGGTATACGTATCACAAAAATGTGTCAAGAGCGAAGCGGATGTTTAATTGGTCGGCCTTGACAGCCCCGTCGGCCCGTGACAGCATCGGCGCGCACTTCACGTCTTACACTACGCGGCAGGGAACGGAGACTTTCCGAGGCCATGAATGTGCTTGTCATCGGCTCAGGCGGGCGCGAGCACGCGCTCTGCTGGGCCCTCCGGCGCGGCGCGAAGGGGAAGCGGCTGCGACTCTTCTGCGCGCCGGGAAACGCAGGCATCGCGGAAGTCGCGGAGTGCGTACCACTCGGCGCAACGGATGTTCCGGCGCTCGCAGACTTCGCCGAGAGCCGGCACGTCGAACTGACAATTCCGGGCGGAGAAGCGCCGCTGGCCGCCGGTCTCTCAGACGAGTTCACACGTCGCGGCCTCGCCGTCGCAGGCCCCACGCGCGAGGCCGCGCGTCTGGAGTCGAGCAAGGCTTTTGCCAAAGAGTTCATGCGTCGGCACGGCGTCCCGACCGCGCACCACCGCGTCGCTTCGTCGGTCAGGGAGGCACGCGAGATTCTGCGTGGCGGTGAGTTCGGCGCGGCAACCGGGCCCGTAGTCGTCAAGGCCGATGGACTCGCCGCGGGCAAAGGCGTCGTCGTCGCGCACACGCACGCCGAGGCCGAATCCTCAGTCGTTGAAATGATGGAAGGCGGGCGCGTCGGAGGCGAGGCCGCGGGCCGCGTCGTGATAGAGGAGGCGCTCGCGGGGCGCGAGGCGTCTCTACTGCTCTGGACGGACGGGCGCGACTATCGCCTGATGCCTCCGGCGCGCGACCACAAGCGCGTCGGCGAGAATGATACGGGGCCCAACACCGGCGGCATGGGAGCCGTCACCGCGCCCGACGTTCTGGACGAAGAGACGCTTCGGCGCGTAGTCCTTGAAGCGGTCGAGCCGACGCTTGAGGGTGCGCGCGCGGACGGCCTCGACTTCCGAGGCGTCCTGTTCATCGGGCTGATGCTGACACGCGAAGGCCCGCGCGTCCTCGAATACAACGTGCGCTTCGGCGACCCCGAGACGCAGGCTATCATGTTGCGTATGCGCTCAGACCTCTTCGAGATTTTCGACGCGGTCGCAAGGGGGCGCGTGGGCGAGCTTGATGTCGAGTGGAGCGCAGAAGCCTCGGCCTGCGTCGTGCTCGCGGCGCGCGGCTACCCGGAGCGGCCCGAGACGGGCGCGCGCATCAGTGGTCTCGAAGCGGCCTCGGTTGTTCCCGCCGTGCAGATTTTCCACGCGGGCACAAGCCGCAGCGAAGACGGCTCGCTACGGACGGACGGGGGGCGCGTGCTCGGCGTCACCGCGACGGGTGAGACGCTCGACCATGCGCTCGCGCGTTGCTACGAATCCGCCTCGCGAATCCACTGGGCAGGCATGCACTATCGTCGAGACATCGGCGGCTTGCGCTGAAGGCAAAAGGCATAAGACGAAAAATAAGAATAGTTCTTTACGCGCCGACGCTTCCTGACCTGCTCCCTTTTGCCTTTTGCTCTTTGCCTTTTACCTTCGGCAACGCTGCTCTGGCGAGCGGCGAGGCAGTCCTGTTATACTCGCGCGCGAGAGAGGTTTTCAGTCTTTCGACGGAGGGAGAACCCGGCGGCGCAGGAGCACGTACAATGTTTCGGCCCCGGAGTCGCCTTAAAGTTCTGGGCAGTGAAATCGTGAGCGCCTTCGGGCCGGGTCTGACCGGTCGAAGGGTTCGGAGGGTGAGAAGAAGATGGGAGTCTGGGCGAGACTGAAGCGTTCCATCCGCGCGATGTTCGGCGGCATCGTCGAGAAGACCGAAGACCCCGAGCTGATCTTGCAGCAGACCATTCGCGACATGCGCGACCGCGTGCCGGAGCTGAACAACTCGGTCGCGCAGGTGATGGCGACCGAGCGGCTGCTGTCGAAGAACAAGGATCGGCTCGAAGAGCAGGTCGTCGATCTCGACTCGAAGATCAAGGCCGCCATCAAGATGAACCGCGACGACATCGCGACGGCCTACATCGGACAGCTCCAGCAGGCGCAGCTCGACCTCTCGAAGACGGGCCAGCAACTCGACCACGCCACTCGCGCATCCGACCAAGCGCGCAAGGCCCGCGACAACTACATTCTCCAGATGCAGCGGCGCACCGCCGAGGCGATGCAGCTCATCAACCAGTCGAAGCAGGCCAAGCTTCAGGAGCAGCTCGCGCAGACGATGGCGACGTTCCAACTCGGTGACGACTCTTCGACCTTCAGCGAGATGCGCGACAAGATCGACCGCCGCGCCGCTACCGCCGAGGCCAAGCTGCAACTCGGAACCTCCGGCGTCGATACGCAGATGCAGGAGATCGAGCGCGAGGCGATGGACATGCAGTTGCAGGACAAGCTGCTCGAATACAAGCGTGGGATGGGACTGCTCGGCGAAGGCCAAAAGAGTGCACCGGCTCTGCCCGCAGGGTCGAGCGAGTCAAACTCCTGAAGATTTTTTATTAAGCCGTTTGCGCTAATGACGAATTAGAAGTTTCAAGTTTATGGCGGAGAGAAAGCTCAGTCTCGAATATCTGAAAGAAGCGGTCATGGAGCCTGCCAACTTCTGGGGCATGGCCGGCTTCGCCGTCGCCGCGGCCTATACGTGGTCGCCCCTCCCTCTGGCCGCCGCGCTTGTCGCAGAGGGCGCGTATCTGGCGACCGTTCCGGCGAGCACGCTCTACCGGCGACTCGTTGACGGGCGCAACCGCAAGCGTCTGGCCGAGCTGCGCGGCAAGCAGCGCGACCGTCTCATCGAGAGCTTCGACCCGCGCGAGCGCGAGGCCGTGCTCTATCTGAAGTGGCTCAAGAACAAGATTTTCGACAACTACCTCAAGTTCACCGGCTCCAAAGACCTGCCCACGAACATACGCAGCCTAGACCAGCGCTGGGAGGACTTCGTCGATCTCCTCGACGTGTACCGCCGCCGCAAGCATCACCTGCGCTCGATCAACCGGCAGGCCGTGCAGAACCAGCTCGTGCAGGCCGAGCGCTCGGTCGAGAGCGCGCCCGACGACCGCGCGCGTCGCATCCAGCAGGCCAACTACGAAATCCTCAAACGGCGGCTCGCCCAGTTCAGCGAGCTTGAGCGCTCGGTCAAACTCGTCGAGGGTCAACTCCAGTCCATCGAGAACTTCTTCGGACTCGTCAACGATCAGGTCGTCACGCTCCCGACGCCGGAGCGAGTCTCTTCGCTCGACTTCGAGCAGCTCTCCGACTCCATCCAGATGACCAAGCAGATGCTCGAAGAGACCTCCGACGTGATGGGCGTGCTCGACAGCCACAACCGCGAACTCGGCAACTTCGACCTGCTTCCTTCGTCGGGCACGACCTCCGCGAAGTAGGGAAGCGGACTGTTTCAAAACGAAAGAGGCCGGACGTGCCACTCCGGCCTCTTTCGTTTTCATTCAACCGGGCCAGAAGTTTTAGATGAAAAGCCGCCGCCCCTGATTGCCTCCGCGGCACTCTTTCCAGGGGCGCAACGAGGGCGTCGCTCACGGTCTCGAAACATCCTTGCAAAATCGCGCAGCAGACAGAAGTCAGACATATTTTCGGACGCAAAGGCAAACCCCCATTTCTTCACGTAAAACCTCAATATGCACCCTCTATTGGAGCGTACGAAAGAACATGCCCAATATATTGTGTTTGAGTTCTTGACTAATTCTAGTCCGTTGGACTATACTGCGCGCCGTTTGGAACGAGCCGGTCTTGAGTGCCGGAAGCACTGATAGGCTTCCGCTGCACAAGGACTTTCTCGCCTCCCGGCCAGGCCAGCCACGAAGTACCCGAGACACAAATATGACGGCGCGCAGTTAGCGCCGCAATTTTTTCGACCGTTTCCGAAGTCGCCCTCGCGCCCCCCACGAGCGCGGGAAAGGCAAGAAGGTAAAGATGAGCACCGTTATCGAGCCGAACGCATCGCAGGGAAGTCCATCCGCTTTTGAGATTACGGGCGCAACGCCCGCCCGCGCCGAGATTCTGGGCCTGAATGCCCGCCGCGTCATCGCCAAGCGCTACAGTTTGAAAGACTCGCAGGGCGAGCCGATTGAGGAATGGCCCGACATTGTCCGCCGCGTCGTCGGCCACGTCGCGAGCGCTGAGACCGACATCGTCAAGCGCGACGAGTTCTACCAGACGATGGCGGGCATCATGCTCCGCCGCGAGTTCGTGCCGAACACGCCCTGCCTCGTCAACGCGGGCAAGCCCTCGGGACAGCTCGCCGCCTGCTTCGTCCTCGATGTTCCTGACTCCATCGCCGGCATCATGAAGACGGCGACCGACGCCGCCATCATTCACCAGACCGGTGGCGGCACGGGCTTTACCTTCGAGAAGCTTCGGCCCGCGGGCGCGATGGTGCGCTCGACGCACGGCGTAGCTTCGGGCCCCGTCTCCTTCATGAACATCTTCAATACGACGACTGACACGGTGAAGCAGGGCGGCGTGCGTCGCGGCGCGAACATGGGCATCATGCGCGTCGATCACCCGGACGTGCTCCGCTTCATCCACGCCAAGAACGACCAGCATAGCCTGACCAACTTCAACATCTCGGTGACGGTGACCGACGAGTTCTTCAAGGCCGTTGATAGTAAGCAGTGGTATCAACTCTCCTTCGACGGCGAGCAGTGGGACGAGCCTGTCTTCGACCCGGTGCAGGACGACACCTACGCCGTCTTCCGCCGCGCCGACGGCGAGACGCTGACGCTGCGCGACCGCGCGGCATACCTGGAGGCGAAGGAGGCGGGTCTCCTTGAGAAGTGCACGCGCGAGGAGCCGCCGCAACCGGGGATGGTCTACGCGCCCGACATCTGGAACCGCGTTGTGGCATCGGCGCACCGCTACGCCGAGCCGGGCGTCATCTTCATCGACGAGGTCAATCGCAACAATCACATGATCGAGTCGATGGGCCCGATCTACGCGACGAACCCCTGTGCGGAGCAGGCGCTGCACTTCAACAATTCGTGCAATCTCGGCTCTATCGACTTAGCGAAGTTCTACGACCCGGAGACGCGGCTCGACTGGGAGCGCTTGGCCGACGCCGTCCACTGGTGCGTGCGCTTTCTCGATAACGTCATCGACACGTGCGCGTGGCCGCTTCCCGAAATCGACAACGTGGTGAAGCGCACGCGCCCCGTGGGCCTCGGCATCATGGGCTTTGCCGATTTGTGCTTGCAGCTCAAGATCAAGTACGGATCGAACACCTCGATTGACTTGATGGACGAGGCGATGGGTTTTGTTCGGCGCGAGGCGTGGGTCGAGTCGTGCAGGCTCGGCGCGGAGAAGGGCGTCTTCCCCGAGTACAAGCCGAACAAGGCGGCATACGACCACTTCCTGCGTGAGCAGATCGGACTCCCCGAGGACGTGGAGCTGACGCCGCGCAACTACGAGACGACGACGATTGCGCCGACGGGAACCATCTCGCTCGTCGCCGAAACCTCGTCGGGCGTCGAGCCGAACTTCTCTTGGGCCTACGTCCGGCAGGACACTCTGGGCAAGCGCACTTACGTCCACACACTCGCCGCGGAGGTTCTGGGCATGACCGTCGATCAGACCGACCAGGAGTCAATCGACCGTGCCGCCGAGCACGTCTGCGCGCACGAAGCGGAGCTGCCCGACTACTTCATCTCGGCAATGTCGATCTCAGCCGAGCAGCACGTCTACGTGCTCGCCGCGGCACAGCGCAACGTTGACAACGGCGTATCGAAGACCTGCAACGGCTCGCGCGACGACTCGGTCGAGAGCGTGGATCACCTCTACCGTCTCGCACGCGAGCTGGGCTGCAAGGCCGTCAGCTATTACCGCGACGGCTCGCGCGAATCGCAGGTGCTCTCGGCGGTGAAGGGTGCGGAGGCCGCGGGCGAGGTCGCATGCGACACGGCGATTGTCGCCGAGGCGACGACGACCGAGACGGCGACCGCGTTGAACGCAGACGCAGCCACGAACGCCGCCACTCCTGCGACCGTCCCGCCCGGCGTACGCCGTATGGAGTCGGGCGACGTTGTTCGCATCGAGCGTCCGCGCGAGTTGAGCGGCGCGACGTGGCAGATACCCTTCGACGGACAGAATCTCTACGTCACCGTGAACCACGACGGCGAGAACATCCTTGAAGTCTTCGCCACGGGCCCCATCTCGGGCGGGGTGGGCTTGCTCGCCTCGAAGATGCTGCGCGGCGGCTTTGACGCGCGCGAGGTTTCACGCTCGCTCAACAAGGTGACGGGCACGCACTCGGTCTGGTTCAACGAGCGGCTACTGACTTCGCCGGAGCAGGCCGTCGCGGAGTGCATTATGCTGACGAGCCGACGCATCCAGAACCAGCCCGACTCGGCGCGCGCCGTCGCCTACGCGCAGCCGAAGGTCGTGGTGAGCACGCCCGACAGCGTCGAGACCACACGCAACTACTCGCTCATCGCCGAGTGCCCCGAATGCAACGGGCAGTTGGAGCACGCCTCGGGCTGCGACTTCTGCCGCGACTGCGGCTACTCGAAGTGCAAGTAAGCCCGCCGGGCGTTGACGAGTCGTAGAGAAGAGGCCCCGAACATGCAAGAAGGCCCAGAGTCCGCGCGGACTCTGGGCCTTCTTGTTTTCTTCGCGGGTTAGCTCGCGCGCCGCTGAGCCGGACAAACTTTTTGTCACAGGCGGTGTCTAATACTTTGTTCGTTTGAAACCTGTCAGGCCGTTCAAGATTACAAGCTTCGCCTCATTGCGTCCGCCGCGTCGGCATCGCAAGTAATGTCCCGCGTCAACGTTCTTTTGACGGAGGCGAGGACGGCTTTGCCCCCGAAGCTCGATTCAAAAACATGTCACCGTCGCGAGGCTTTCGCAAGATGCGTCTAAAAAATATTCCCGCGCTGATACTCCTGCTCCAACTCATTCTAGGCCCCTTCTCGCACCTCGCCGTGGGGGCGCGCACCGACACAGTAAAAGATACGGAAGAGACTATGTATAACGACGAAGGTGAGACGGACGCGGGCGGCGGGGCACTTGAGAAGAAGGGGCTGCGGTTCCATCTGAGCGAAGGCGCGGAGCAGACAGAGAAGCAGGGGCCACGGCCCGCCGTCGCCCCCGCGACAAAGCTTTCAGAGGCAGAGACGGCGCGCGTCTTGCAGCGACTGCCTGAGTTGAAGACTGAGGGCGGAGAACAGCAGGAGTTCGCTTTGCGCGAGAGGTCTCTGCCCGCGCCGCGTGCGGGCGCGACCATGCTGCAAATGTTCCCCGCGCCGGAGTCGCGCGAGTCGCCGGACGTGACGGCGGCGGGCGGCGAGTTGAAAGTCCTGCGCTTCTCGCCCGCGGGCGAGGTGCCGCTCGCGCCGCAGGTGTCCATGACCTTCTCGCAGCCGATGGTGGCCGTCACGTCGCAGGAGGATGCGGCGCTGAGCGTCCCCGCGAGGCTTACGCCGCAGCCCACGGGACGCTGGCGCTGGCTCGGCACAAAGACGCTCATGTTCGACCCGTCTGAGGGACGCCTGCCGATGGCGACCGAGTTCACTGTGACAATTCCGGCGGGCACGCGTTCCGGGGTCGGTGTGGCGACGAAAGCGCCGCTGGTCTGGAAGTTTGCGACCCCGCCGCCGAAGCTCGTGCGGAAGTATCCGGAGGGCGGCCCCGTCCGACGCAACGCGGTCGTCTTCATGGAATTCGACCAGCGCGTCGAGCCGGAAGCCGTGTTGCGCGCCGTGCAGGTTCGCGCGGGCGCGGGCGTGGTTAAAATCCGACTTGCGAGAGAGGACGAGATTGCCGCCGACGAGAACGTGAAGAATCTCGCGGCGCAAGCGGTGAAGGGGCGCTGGCTTGCTTTGCGCGCGACGGGCGCAGGCGGCGACGTGCGAGAGGCTTTGCCCGCGGACTCGACCGTCTCGGTCACGGTGGGCCCCGGCACGCCCTCGGCGGAAGGGCCGCGAAGAAGCGCGTCAGCCGAGAGCTTCTCTTTCCGAACCTACGGCGCGCTGCGCGTGACCGAGCATGAGTGCGGATATGATAAGAAGTGCTCGCCCTTCGACCAGTGGCACATCACGTTCAGCAATCCGCTCGACCAGGACGCGTTCGACTCCGCGCAGGTAAAGATCGAGCCGGACGTGCCCGACGCAAAGATCGACGTGTACGGCAGCGACATGTATATCAGCGGCGCGAAGCGCGGGCGCACCATCTACAAAGTCACGCTCAATGCTTCGCTGCGCGATGAGTTCGGGCAGGCGCTCGGAGTGCCGACCACGGTCGCCTTCAACGTCGGGCCCGCGCCGCCGAGCCTCTCTGCGGCGGGCGGCAACTTCGTCGTCCTTGAACCCGCGTCCGCGTCCGCCCTCTCTGTCTTCAGCGTCAACTACGCGGCGCTCAAGGTCAGCCTCTACGCCGTCGAGCCGAAAGACTTCGAGCGCTACGTTGCCTACATGCGGGTCGTGAGCGGCTACTTCCAGCAGGAGCCTCTGAAGAAACAGGCCGTCCCGCCCGGCACGCTCGTCTCGTCGAAGACCGTCGAGGTGAAGGGACATCCGGACGAGTTGACCGAGACGCGGCTCGACCTCAGACCGGCGCTCAAAGACGGACTCGGCAATGTCTTCATCGTCGTCGAGCCGACCACGCGACAACGCGACCGAGAGGTGCTGCGTATGTGGACGCAGGTGACGAGCATCGGCCTCGACGCCTTCGCCGACCGCGAGGAGCTTGTCGGCTGGGCGACCTCGCTCAAGGATGGCCGACCACTCGAAGGCGTCGAGATGTCTTTGCAGCCTTCGGACACGCGCGCAACGAGCGGCGGCGACGGGCTTGTGCGTCTTGCGCTTCCCTCCCATAACGGCGACGGTGTCACGGGGCTGCTCGTGGCGCGGCGCGGAGTTGAGACGGCCTTCCTGCCGGAGCGGAGTGACTGGTGGGTGAGCGAATCTTCTTGGAAGAGACGCGACGCGGAGGACGAGCTGCGCTGGTACGTCTTCGATGACCGGAAGATGTATCGACCGGGCGAGGAGGTAAGCATCAAGGGCTGGGTGCGACACGTGGGCGCAGGCAAGACCGGCGACGTGGGCGCGCTCGCGGGCGCAGCCGACTCGGTCACTTACACGCTGAACGATTCGCGCGGCAACGAGGTGATGAAGGGTACGGCGCGTCTGAATGCGCTCGGCGGCTTTGACACGAAGTTCAAGCTTCCGCCCACGATGAACCTCGGCAACGCAAATCTGGAACTGTATGCGGCAGGCTCGACCGCGACTGCCACCACCTCTAGCCGCCATCATCAGCACTTCATACAGGTGCAAGAATTCCGACGGCCCGAGTTCGAGGTCAACGCGCACACGGACGAGGGGCCCCACTTCGTCGGCGGCCACGCGCAGACGACCATGCAGGCGAGCTACTACGCGGGCGGCGGGCTGGCGAACTCTGCTGTGAACTGGCACGTGACGGCCACGCCCACACAGTTCACGCCGCCGAACCAGGGAGACTACACCTTCGGCAAGTGGACGCCGTGGTGGGAGACTTTCAACTCTTCCGCCGAAGGCGCGGGCGAGAACGCGCAAGACTTCAAAGGCACGACGGACGCCGCGGGCAAGCACACGCTGAAGATAGACTTCGATTCGGTGAACCCGCCGCAGCCCACGAACGTCGTTGCACAGGCGAGCGTGACGGACGTGAACCGGCAGACTTGGACGGCGACCACCACGATGCTCGTCCACCCTTCAGACCTCTACGTCGGACTCCGCAGCGAAAGACTCTTCGTCGAGCAGGGCGAGCCGCTCGTCGTCGCGTCAATCGTCTCAGACCTCGACGGTCATCTCGTCGCGGGGCGCGAGGTGCGTATGCGCGCGGCGCTGCTCGACTGGCAGTATAAGAAAGGCGAGTGGCGGCAGGTCGAGTCGAAGGCGGAAGAATGCACAATCAAGTCTGCGAGTGATGCCGTCAAGTGTACGTTCCGTCCGAAGGCGGGCGGCGTCTATCACGTGACGGCGCGCGTCTCGGACGAACACGAGCGCCCGAACGAGAGCGAGCTGACGCTGTGGGTCGCGGGCGGGAAGAATCCACCGAAGCGCGACGTGTCGCAGGAGAAGGTCGAACTCATTCCCGACCGCAAGGAGTATCTCGTCGGTCAGAGCGCGGAGATTCTCGTCCAGTCGCCGTTCGTCCCGGCGGAAGGCGTTTTGACGCTCCGCCGCTCGGGGCTTGTCCGCACCGAGCGCTTCCGCATGGACAAGCCCTCGCACACGCTTCGGATTCCGATTGAAGATGCCTTCACGCCGAACATACACGTGCAGGTCGATCTGGTCGGCGCGTCGGCGCGCACGAACGATAAAGGCGAGACGGACGAGAAGCTGCCGAAGCGGCCCGCGTTCGCGTCCGGCGAGATTAACCTGTCCGTCCCGCCGCTCGCACGGCGTCTTCAGGTGACGGCGACGCCGCGCGACAAGGCGCTTGAGCCGGGCGGCGAGACGACCGTCGGCGTCGAAGTGAAAGACGCGGCGGGCCGACCCGTAGAGGGGAGCGAGTTGGCCGTCGTCGTCGTTGACGAGTCGGTGCTCGCGCTGACGGGCTACAAGCTCGAAGACCCCGTCGCCATCTTCTACGCGCAGCGCGGCGCGGAGGTGAACGACTATCACCTGCGCAAAGACGTGCAGCTTGCCGACCCCGGCATGATAACGATTGAACAATCGACTGGAGGCGGTAACGGTGGCGGCGGTGGCAGCGCGGGCAGGTTCAGTGCGGAGTACGGCGTTTCCGCCGGGATGGCTAACCGGGTTGCGGGAACGTTGCCTCCGCCGTCGCCTATGAAGCGGAGTGCAAGGGCCGCATATTCCATCGTGACGAAATCCGGCTCGAACGAAGTCGCGATTGATAAACTTGAAGCTGATAGCCCAGAGCAGCAGGCGATTCGGATGCGCGAGAACTTC
Source organism: Acidobacteriota bacterium (assembly GCA_032162705.1). Lineage (GTDB taxonomy): Bacteria > Acidobacteriota > Blastocatellia > Pyrinomonadales > Pyrinomonadaceae > QHXN01. The sequence goes on along the minus strand of JAVRON010000094.1, from coordinate 4,163 downwards.
AACGCGCTCGCCGTCTTCGCGCCCTCTGTGCCGACCGATGCGCGCGGGCACGCGGAGGTGCGTGTGAAGGTTCCCGACAACCTGACGCGCTATCGTGTGATGGCCGTCTCGGTCGCGGGAGGCAAACAGTTCGGAACGGGCGAGTCGTCCATCACGGCGCGGCAGCCTTTGATGGTTCGCCCTTCGGCTCCGCGCTTTCTCAACTTCGGCGACCGCTTCGAGTTGCCCGTCGTCGTACAGAATCAGACGGACAAGCCCACAGAGGTCTTGGTCGCCGTGCGCTCTTCAAACGCCGAGCTGACCGACGGACAGGGACGCCGCGTCAACGTGCCTGCGAACGACCGCGTCGAAGTGCGCTTCCCCGTCTCCGCTTCCAGTGCGGGAACCGCGCGCTTTCAGGTCGGCGCGATCTCGGGCCGCTTTGCGGACGCGGCGCAGTTCGAGCTTCCCGTCTGGACTCCGGCCACGACCGAAGCCTTCGCCACCTACGGCGAAGTTGATAAGAGCGGGGCCGTCGTCGTCCAGCCCGTCAAGGCCCCTTCGGATATCTTCAAGCAGTTCGGCGGCCTTGAAGTCCAGACCTCTTCGACGCAGCTACAGGCGCTCACGGACGCGGTGCTCTATCTCGTCTCATACCCGTACGAGTGCTCCGAACAGTTGTCTTCGCGCGTGCTCGCCGTCGCCGCGCTGCGCGACGTGCTCACGGCCTTCAAGGCCAAAGACATGCCCTCGCCGGAGGAGTTGAAGGCGGCGGTCGAGCGCGACATCAAGCGCCTTCAGGGGATGCAGAACGACGACGGCGGCTTTGCCTTCTGGCGGCGCGGCGACAAGTCTTGGCCCTACGTCAGCATCCACGTCGCGCACGCGCTCGTACGAGCGAAAGAGAAGGGCTACGTCGTGCCGCAGTCGATGCTCGACAAGTCAAAGTCTTATCTGCGCGACATCGAACAACACATCCCGAAAAATTATGGCCGCGTTGCGCGCGCCGCGCTCGTCTCTTATGCGCTCAACGTGCGTAATCGCATGGGCGACCGCGACGCAACGCGCGCTCGCCGCCTCATCGCTGAAGAGGGCTTGGACAAGCTCTCGCTCGAAGCCGTCGGGTGGCTGCTGCCCGTCGTCTCGGGCGATAAGGCTTCAACCGTGGAGGTCGCGGCAATCCGGCGACTGCTCGACAACCGCGCGGACGAGACTGCCGGGACGGCTCACTTCACGACCTCTTACGCGGACGACGACTATCTACTGCTTCGCTCAGACCGGCGCGTTGACGGCATCATCCTCGAAGCGCTCATCGGCGACCAGCCCGATAGCGATCTGATCCCGAAGGTCGCGCGCGGCCTGCTCGCGCACCGCACACGCGGACGCTGGCAGAACACGCAGGAGAACGCCTTCGTGCTGCTCGCGCTCGACCGCTACTTCAGGACTTATGAGCGTGCGACGCCCGCCTTCGTCGCGCGCGCATGGCTCGGCGACGCGTATGCGGGCGAGCAGCAGTTCCGAGGCCGCTCGACCGACCGCCAGCAGTTCGACGTGCCGATGCGTTATCTTGCGGAGAAGGGAGGCGACGCGCAGAACCTGACGCTCCAGAAGGAGGGCGAGGGCCGGCTCTACTACCGCATCGGCATGCAGTACGCGCCCTCCAATCTGAAGCTCGCACCCGCCGATTACGGCTTCACGGTCGAGCGCGCATACGAAGCCGTGGATGACCCGACGGACGTGCGGCGCGAAGCCGACGGCACGTGGCACATACGCTCGGGGGCACGTGTGCGTGTGCGTCTGACGATGGTCGCGCCGTCGCGCCGCTATCATGTCGCGCTCGTCGATCCGCTGCCCGCGGGGCTGGAAGCCATGAATCCGGCGCTCGCCGTCACGGGGAGCATTCCCGAAGACGAGAAGGAGAAGATTCAGCCGTCGAGCTTCGGCTGGTGGTGGACGCGCACATGGTTCGAGCATCAGAACCTGCGCGACGACCGCGTCGAGGCTTTCACGTCGCTGCTCTGGGAGGGCGTCTACACATACTCCTACGTCGCGCGTGCCACGACGCCCGGCGCGTTCGTCGTCCCGCCGCCAAAGGCCGAAGAGATGTACCAGCCGGAAACCTTCGGGCGCGGTGCAACCGACCGCGTCGTCGTCGAGTAGCCCGCGCCTCTGCGAGCAGCAGCAACACGAACAAGCCGTGTGGTCAGACAATGACCACACGGCTTGTTTATTTGTAAGTGGGACTCTCAGTTACTATTCGATGAACTCGGCGGAATTTTTTTGAGACATGCGACTCTGATAATCTCTCCGAAGTGTCATTCGCATCTTCGTCAATGCAAGGGCCATCTTTCACTTGGGTACACCGATAAAGTCCCCGCACGCGGAGAGTTCCCCGGCAAAGGCGCGACCGTCTTCGTTCGCGGCGCTCAGGCATCGCGACTTTCGACTGATGTGGATGGGGCAGTTCGTCTCGATCACCGGCTCGCAGATGCAGCTCGTGACGATCAACTGGCACGTCTATATTCTGATGAGGCCCTACGGCGAGAAGGCGGCGGCGTTGGCACTCAGCCTCGTCGGTCTCGTGCGCGTCCTGCCCATCATCGTCTGCTCGCTCGTGGGCGGGGTCGTCGCCGACGCGGTAGACCGCAAGCGGCTTCTCCTCGTCACGCAGACCGTCATGCTCCTGAGCGCGTCTGCGCTGGCCGTCGTCACATGGTCGGGGCTACGGCATGTGTGGCCCATCTACGCTTTGACGGCGCTCTCGTCGGCGGCCATCGCCTTCGACAATCCGGCGCGACAGGCGCTGCTGCCGTCGCTCGTGCCCGAGCGCGACTTCCCGAACGCGGTCAGCCTCGGCTTTGTCTCGTTCCAGATTGCGATGGTCTCGGGGCCTGTGCTGGGCGGCGTGGTGCTGGCGCGTTACGGGCCCGAGGTGGTCTATGGCTTCAACGCGGTCTCGTTCCTTGCAGTCATCGTCGCCGTCCTTCTGATTCGAGCCGCGGGGAAGGGGAAGGCCGACGAGGCGGCGCGCATCAGCCTCGAAGCGTTGAAGGAAGGATTGAGGTTCGTCCTCGCCACGCCCATCATGGTGCAGACGATGTCGCTCGACTTCATCGCGACGTTCTTCGCCTCGGCCAACGCTCTGCTGCCCATCTTCGCGCGAGACATCCTGCAAGTCGGCGAGCGCGGCTACGGCTTTCTCGCGGCGGCGTCCGCCTTCGGCGCGGTCTTGACCGGGCTACTGCTCGCGCGTCGCGGGGGATGGCGTCGTCCCGGTCTCGCCGTGCTGCTCTCGGTTGCGGTCTACGGCGCGGCGACCTTCGCCTTCGGGTTGTCGCGCACCTACTGGCTGTCGCTCCTGATGCTCGCACTCACCGGAGCAGCCGACACCGTCAGCACGGTCATACGACAGACCATCCGCCAGCTCATCACGCCCGACCGCCTGCGCGGGCGCATGACCTCCGTCAACATGATCTTCTTCATGGGCGGGCCGCAGCTCGGCGAGCTTGAGGCGGGGCTTGTCGCCGCCGCGTTGGGCGCACCCTTCTCCGTCGTCCTGGGCGGCATCGGCTGTCTGGTCGCAGTCCTCATCGCCGGTCTGCGCGCGGGCGAACTCCTGCGCTACCGATTCGGGAGTACAAGTGATGACGCGAGATTCGAGAAGCCGAAGGGTAACGCGGCCTGAGTTGCGCGTTGAAGCCTTGAACCATATTTGTAAGCTGAAGCCCTGAGAGAGCATCGCACGTGTCGCTGACGAAAAGGCTATTGCGTTTGAAGTCCCCGGACAGGACGGGCGCGGGCTGCCTCTTGCAACACGCGGCGGGTCGGGCCTACCATCGATTTCACGACGACCAATTTAAGAGGAGGATAAAGAGGTGAGCGACTCGTCCGAACAGTTGCCGCACGAAGACAAGACGCCGGGACAGGATGCGACGGATGCGAGCGGAGACAACTCGCTCGAAGGCGCTGCGCGTGACGGGCGCGAATTCGCCCGCAGCCACCTGCTCGAAGAACTGGGCCGCGACCCGACCGTCGCAGAGATCGACGAGTGGCTCCAGCAGCACACGGAAGGATATTGAGGAGAGGCTAAGAGCTAGAGGCTAAGAGATAGAGGCTAGGGCCTAGAGACTAGAGGCTAAGAGATAGAGGCTAGAGGCTAGGGACTAGAGGCTAGTTAAGAGTAG
>JAVRON010000093.1:0-20509 GCA_032162705.1 Acidobacteriota bacterium | reverse complement strand
CGCAGAGAGTAGCCACCCTCTGCGCTTCCTCCGCGTCCTCAGCGCCTCTGCGGTGAACCTCAACCAACATGACTCGCAAGCTGATGAGAAGCGACGAGCCAAAGGTCTGAAGGGTTGAGGCGAACTCCGGATTACTTTGTGGAAGATAGTTTAAATCTCGAAACATTCGGCTGGGACGACTTCTTCGCTAGTGCCTTTGCTCCTTACGCGGACGAAGGCTTTGAGGCGGGGCGCGTCTTCCTTCAGCACAATCGCGCGCTGATGCTCTACACACGGTCGGGCGAGACGGCCGGTGAGACGACGGGGAGGCTGCGCTATCACGCGCGCGGGACGGAAGACCTTCCGGCGGTGGGCGACTGGGTGGTCGTCCGTCGCGTGGCGGAAGAGGACAAGGCGAAGATTCACGACATCCTGCCGCGCCGTTCGAAGTTCTCACGCCGCGCCGCGGGCAGCGAGACCGAGGAGCAGATCGTCGCGGCCAACGTAGACACGGTCTTCCTCGTCACGGGGCTTGATGGCGACTACAACCCGCGCCGCGTCGAGCGCTACCTCATCATGGCCTGGGAGAGCGGCGCAGACCCGGTCGTCGTCCTCAACAAGGCAGACCTCGTCGCGGAGGCAGAGGAGCGCCGCCGCGACATCGAGCGCGTCGCGCCCGGCGTGCCCGTGCTGCTCTTGAGCGCGAAGCGCGACGTGGGCGTCGAGCAGTTGCTGCCCTACATCAGTCGCGGGCGCACCGTCGCGCTGATGGGTTCTTCGGGCGTCGGCAAGTCAACCATCGTCAACCGTCTGCTCGGGGAGGAAGTGCAGCGCACGGCGGAGGTGAGAGTCTCGGACGAGCGGGGCCGCCACACGACGACGCACCGCGAGCTGTTCATCCTGAAGGGCGGCGGGCTAATCCTCGACACGCCGGGCATGCGCGAGCTGCAACTGCTCGTCAGTGAGAAGGGATTGCGCGAGACCTTCGAGGATATCGAAGAGATCGCCGCACGCTGTCGCTTCGGCGACTGCCGACACGAGGGCGAGCCTGCCTGCGCCGTGCGTGAGGCGCTCGCCGAAGGCACGCTCGACGCCGAGCGCTACCAGAACTACCGGAAGATGGGGGCCGAGATGCGCTACGCCGCGACGCTGCAAGACACGCGCAAGGCACAGGAAGAGAAGGCGCGTATCAAGCGCATCCACCGCATCTTCAACCGGACGGATAAGCGACGTTAAAGAACGCAAAAGTTAAAAGTCAAAAGGAGGAAGAGAAGCAGCGTGGCTCTCATCCTCCTTTTTGACTTTTAACTTTTGCCTCTTGCCTTTACTCTACTGCTTCATCCCGCCGCCCGTCGTGCCCTGTGCGGCAGGCTGCCCCTCGTTGTTGACGAGGTTGATGTGGTCGCCGAGATCGCCGAGCGTGCGCAGGGGTTGCTCGATCTTCGAGCGGTCGCCGACGATGACGACGGCCATGTGGTCAGGCTGTAGATAGCGATTGGCGACGCGGTTCACGTCTTCGAGTGTGACGGCCTGCACGCGCTCGATGTAGCTGTTGAAGTACGTGTCGGGCAGGTCGTAGGTGACGATCAGTTCGAGACCGTTGGCGATCTGGTCGGGCGTCTCGAAGCCGCGCGGAAAGCCGCGGATGATTGACTGCTTCGCCCCGTCAAGCTCGGCAGCCGAGACAGGCATCTCGCCGCGTATGCCGCGCAGCTCCTTCATGAACTCGACGACCGATTCTTTCGTTGACTGTCCCTGCACGGGGGCCTGCGCCGTGAAGGGGCCCGCGCCGCGGCGGAAGCTGAAGGCGGAGTTGGCTCCGTAGGTGTAGCCCTTGTCCTCGCGCAGATTCAAGTTGATGCGCGCCGAAGACGCGCCGCCTAAGATTCGGTTCATCACGAAGAGAGGGAAGTAGTCGGGGCTTGAGCGCGGCACGCCGACCTGCCCGATCTGGATGACCGACTGGACGGAGCCGGGGCGGTCAACGAGATAGATGGTCGAGTGTTCGCGCTGGATGGGCGCGGCTGAAACGTCCACCGCGGGCACGTGCCCACTCTTCCAGCTTGCGAACGCCTTCTCAAGTTTCGAGACGACTTCATCGGGCTTCACGTCGCCGACGACGATGAGCGCGGAGTTGTTCGGGCGATAGTACGTCTCGTAGAAGCCGCGCACGTCTTCGACGTTGAGCGAGCCGAGCGAAGCCTCGTCGCCCGTCAGAGGGTGGCCGTACGGGTGTGTGCGGCCATAGAGCACGGTCTGGAAGACGAGACCCGCGATGGCCTCGGGGCTGTCGCGCTGCTGGCGCAGTCCCGCGAGACGCGTGGCGCGCAGACGCTGCAACTCCTTGTCGGGCAGCGACGGGTTCGAGATTACGTCCGCGTAGATTTCGAGCGCGCGGTCGAGGTGGCGCGTGAGCGTCCGCATCGAGGCGGTCGTCGAGTCCCATCCCGCGCCGATGTTGAGCGACGAGCCGATGCGTGCGAGCTGATCCGAGATGTCGAGCGACGAACGCGTGGCCGTTCCCTCGTCGAGCATGTCGGCGGTCAGGCTTGCCAGCCCAGCCTTGCCCGCCGGGTCGCCTGCCGCGCCCATCTTCATCACGAGGTTCATGCTCACCACAGGCAATTCGTGATGCTCGACAACCAGCACGTCGAGGCCGTTCGAGAGCTTGCGCCGCTGCACCGCGGGCAGCGCGAACCGCGGGTCTGCCTTCTCCTTCGGCAGCAGCGAGCGGTCAACGGTCTTCGCCTTCGCGCTCTGCTGCTGCGCCCCGGCGGCGCGGCCCGCGCCCATGCCGCTGCCAGTGCCGCGGCCCCTGCCACCTCCGGCGGGTGCGGCGGGCGAGGCGGTCTGCGGCGGCGCGGCCCCTGCGGGCTGTGTGGCCTGCGCCTCTGTCTTTGTGATGGTCTGCGCGCCGGAGGGAGCAGTCTGCGCCGCGCCCTGTTGCGTTCCCGAGGCTGTGCCCGAGGGCGTCGTGGACGAGGACGAGGCCGCACCCGCCGCGCCCGGCTGTTGTGTGCCTGCGGTCTGTTGCGAGGGTTGCGCGATGGCTTCGCGCGGGGAAGCGGGCGCGGGGCCTGCGGCGCTGGTGGGCCCTGCCGCGCGCGGCACGACCGAGAGGATGTAACGCTTGTCTGTCAGGTACTCGCGGGCGACGCGCTGCACGTCCGCCGCCGTGATCTTGCGATAGCGCGCGAGGTCTTGCTCGAAGAAGCCGGGATTGCCGAGGAAGGTCGCGTAGTTGTTGAGCTGGTCGTCCTTGCCGCCGAAGCCGCCGACGGTCTGGAGGCCGTAGATGAAGCCCGCTTCGCGCGCGTTGTAGGCTCGCTCAATCTCTTCAGGAGTAGGAGGCTCGGCCTTGAGCTTACTGATCTCCGCGTCGATGGCCTGCTCGACCTCTTCGAGCGTATGGCCGGGCTTGGGCGTGGCGACGATCTGGAAGAGTCCGGCGATCTCGCTCGTCGCGTCGAAGGACGCCGCCTGCTGCGCGATCTGCTTATCGTAGACGAGCGCTTTGAAGAGGCGAGATGATTTGCCGCTGCCGAGGATCGCGGCGAGCGTGTCGAGCGCCGCTTCGTCCTTCGAGAACTGCGGGACGGAGTGCCAGGACATATAGACGCGCGGCAGTTGCACGCGGTCTTCGATCTGCTCGCGTATCTCGCGTTCGAGATGCGGCTCGGCTGCCTGCGGGCGTGTGATCTCTTCGCCCTTCGGAATCGGGCCGAAATATTTTTCGACGTATTGGCGTGCCTCCTTCGGGTCGAAGTCGCCGGAGACGACGAGGCTCGCGTTGTTCGGCACATAGTAGTGCCGGAAGAAAGCCTTCACGTCTTCGAGCGAGGCAGCCGAGAGGTCTTCCATCGAGCCGATGGGCGACCAGTGATAAGGATGGCCCTCGGGGTACATCGACTCGGTGATCTTGTAGGTCGCCTGCCCGTAGGGCTGGTTGTCGATGCGTTGCCGCTTCTCGTTCTTCACCACGTCGCGCTGGTTGTCGAGCTTCGTCTGCGTCATCGCATCCAAAAGCCCCTTCATGCGCCCGGCCTCCATGAAGACGGCGGTCTCCAGAAAGTTCGACGGCAGAAGCTCCCAGTAGTTCGTGCGGTCTTGCGTGGTCGAGCCGTTGATGGCTCCGCCGATCTCCTGTAAGACGGGTATGTAGTCGAGGTCGTAGCCCTTGAAGCCCTGGAACATCATGTGCTCGAAGAGGTGCGCGAAGCCCGTCCGCCCGGGCGTCTCGTTCTTCGAGCCGACGTGATACCAGATGTTGACGCCGACGATGGGCGTCGAGTGGTCTTCGTGGAAGATGACGCGCAGCCCGTTCGGCAGGAAGAACTGCGTGTACTTGATGGGCGGGAGCGCGGGAGCGCCCTTCGCGTTCGGGGCGGCGGCGGAAGTCTTCGCGCCGCCTTTGGCCTTACCCTTCTGCGCGAACGCCGGGAGCGCCGGCGCGAGAAGTAGTGTGACGAGCACGGTCGTCAGCAGACGTTTCCAAAGCATTGTGACACCTCCGCTGGTGGGAAGGGCGGCACGCGTGCGCTCGGACGGACACCCGAAGCCCCTTGCGCGCGCACTGCGGCCCGTTCTGTGTGATTTATGAATCCGGGGAACAAATTATGAAGCTGCGATTCGGGATTCTAGCGCGCCGCCGCCGGGGACGCAACGTTGTACGCCCCGCCCGCGCCTTGTTAGAATTCAGGAAATTCACATGGATGGACAGGATGAACAGGATAAGAAAATTTTTGGCCCACGATTTCAGATTCGAGATTAAAGATTTGAGATATGAGATTTCAAATTTCAAATCTTAAATCCTGTTCATCCTGTCCATCCATGTGAATTCTTCTTTCGGAGAGTTTCATCAGAACTTAGAGAAGATGACACTGGTTACTGACTTCATCGTCGTCGGCAGCGGCATCGCGGGGTTGCGCGCGAGCGTAGAGTTGGCCCGCGCGGGGGCGCGCGTGACGGTGCTGACGAAGGACAGGCGCGAGGAGTCGAACACGGAGTACGCGCAGGGCGGTGTCGCCGTGGCGCTCTCAGAGGAGGACGAGGCGCAGCTTCACGAGGAGGATACGTTGGCGGCGGGCGCTGGATTGTGCGACGAGCACGCCGTCGAGGTGCTGGTCGGCGAAGGGCAACGCTACATACGCGAACTCATCGAGTGGGGCACGGAGTTCGACCGAGAGGAAGGCCGCCTCCTCTTCACGCGCGAGGCCGCGCACTCGCGCCCGCGCATTCTGCACGCGCACGGCGATGCGACGGGGCGCGAGATCGTTCGAGCACTGCTCGCGCGCGCCGGACGCGAGCGCAACATCTCGTTCCTCGCGCACGCCGAGACCGAGTCTTTGATCGTCCGTGAAGGGCGCGTGTGCGGCGTACGCTACCTCGACCCGCTCGTGCGCGCGTCGCGCCGTTTGCTCGCGCGCGGCGTCGTGCTTGCGACGGGCGGCGCGGGCGCTCTCTACTTGCACACGACGAACCCTGCGGTCGCGACCGGCGACGGGATGGCGATGGCCTTCGACGCGGGCGCGGAGCTTTCAGACATGGAGTTCGTGCAGTTTCATCCGACGGCGCTCAACGTGGAAGGCGCGCCGCGCTTTCTTCTCTCAGAGGCTTTGCGCGGCGAGGGCGGCGTGCTTCGCAACGCGTCGGGTCGCCGCTTCATGCCTCGCTACGCGGACGCGGCGGAACTCGCGCCGCGCGATGTGGTCACGCGCTCAATCATCGCCGAGATGGAGCGCACCGCGACGCGCACGGTCTTCTTAGACATGACGGCCTTCGACTCGGCGCACCTGCGACGACGCTTCCCGAAAATCTACCGGACGTGTTTGCAGTACGGCCTCGACCTCGCCGACGAGCCTATCCCGGTCGCGCCCGCGGCGCATTACGTGATGGGCGGCATACGCACAGACCTCGAAGGCCGCACGACCGTCGCGGGTCTCTACGCCGCGGGCGAGGCGGCCTGCACGGGCGTCCACGGCGCGAACCGTCTGGCGTCGAACTCTCTGCTCGAAGGCCTGGTCTTTGGCGCGCGTGCCGGACGTGCGGCCTTCGAGGATTTGAAAGACGCGCGCACGGATTCAAGCTCGCGCGCGTCTGCGGATGCAGTTGGCGATGAGGCTGTTGCGGACGCGCGTGCGGCAGACTTGCGGCGTGTGAGCGCGGCGGCGAACGCCGTTCGCAAGCGCGTCCGCCGCTTGATGTGGGAACGCGTCGGCATCCTTCGCTCGCGTGCGCCGCTTGAGCGCGCACTCTCCGAGTTCGAGCAGATCGCGCGCGCGCCTCTGCTCGCGGGGCCCCGCAACTTCGTGACGGTCGCCACACTCATCGCGCGCTCGGCGCTCTGGCGTGAAGAGTCGCGCGGCGGCCACTATCGCCTAGACTTCCCCGCACGCGACGACGCACGCTGGCGTGTCCATTCGATTATCCGAAAGGACGCGGAAATTTCCGCTGCCGTGACAGTTGATTTTGCGTTGACGGAAGCCGCCGCCTTACAGTCACGCGACGACTGACGAGCCGTCGGACGTACTCCGGCATTTTCCAGGATGCTACGGCGGTGCGAAGCGCTCACGCGCGTCCGGATTGGCCCGACATGCCGACGGATACGTCTACACTGCCCACGGACACGCTGACACAGCACCGGAACACACGAATACGGCACCGGAACACACGAATACGGCACTGGTACGCTCGAATACGGCGCTGGTACGCACAAATACGGCGCTGGTACGCACTGATACGGCAGTGGTATCAATCAACATGACACGAGCACACGCTGATACGGCGTCGGCACATGTCACTATGACGTTGGCACACACGAATACGGCATCGGAACACGCTAATATGGCCCCGGAACACACGAATACGTATATGGAACACGCGAATCTCTGAAAAGAACGGCGGATATGTGACCGGAACACATGAATATCGAACCGGCGCATGCGAATATCGAACCGGAACACACGGATACCGAGCCGAAACGCGCGAATACCGAACCGGAACGCGCGAATACCGAACCGGAACACATGAATATCGAACCGGCGCATGCCGCTTTCTTTCCAGTTCGTGCTGATTCCTCTCCGTCGCGCGCGAAAGGCCGGACGGACGCTCTACCTTCGTGACGGAAGGGCAGGACAGGAAAGCTTCGGTTTTTAATTTAAAGACGGCGCGTGGAGTGGGACACTCTTGATGCCCAACAGGCGTTCGCGCAAGCGTCGCCAGTAGGTGAGCGCGTGCGTCTCACTTACCCGCCTGAGTTTTTTCTCCCTTCGATAGTTCCTTTGCGATGACCTGCTTCATCTTCTCGAACTCGCCTTCGTTGTAGCCGACCGACTGGAAGAGAATCTGCCCGTCGCGCCCGACGACGTAGGAGCGCGGGATGCCGCCGTTGCCGAACAGGCGAAAGACCTCGCGCGTGGGGTCGGGCGCGGCGGGGAAGGTCAGGCGATTCTCTTTCAGAAACGGCGTGATCTCTTCACGGGTCTGCTCGCGCGCGATGGCGACCATGAAGAAGTCGGGCGAGGACTTGAAACGCCGCCAGACCTCCCGCTCCATGCGCGGCATCTCGGCGAGACACGGCGGACACCACGTAGCCCAGAAGTTGACGAACACCACCTTACCCTTTAGCTCCGAGATGCTCGACTCCTTGCCGTCGAGCGTGTTGAAGGAGAAGGCGGGCATCTTCTGTCCCACGCGCGTGTAGGATTGGATGTCGTCCTGCGCCGCGTGCGCCGGAGCCTCCGGCGCGGGCAGGAGAAGCACCACAAGGAAAAGCAGCAGCGTGGCGATGGTCACGCATATCGTTCGTCTGAGTCTCGGCATAATAACTCCTCGGGTTCTGGCGCATCTGTCGAGTGACCTCTGTTGGCGGCTGTCGAGTTTTCATCGAGAAATTGTTTTCCGTTTGACGGACTCGAATTGTTTTCCGTTTGACGGACTCGGAATGCGTGCAGGCCATCCTCCACGAAGGCGAGCGCGACTGTCAATCCTTAAAGCACTTTCACTTGAATATGATGTGAGAAGCGTTCACCGCAGAGGCGCTGAGAACGCAGAGGGGGCGCAGAGTAATTCAACCCTCTGCGAGTCTCTCCGTCCTCCGCGCCTCTGCGGTGAATCGCCTTTCCTCTACCCTCAAGTGAAAATTGCTATAAAACGACGTGCGAGGCAAACGAACCCGTGTGGAAAGAGAGAGGCGGCGCGCTCGATAGTTGAGCGCGCCGCCTGAAAGTTTATCGACTGAAGAGGCCGAAGGCTTTACTTGTCGGCCACGATCTGGAATTTCGCCGTCGGCGCGAGCGACTGGCCCGAGACCTTGTCGCGGACGCGAACGACGATCTCGTACTCGCCGGGGGCGAGGTTCGAGGTCGGGAGCAGACGCGCGAGCGTCAGACGTTGGCCCGAATCCGATGAGCCGCGCCAGTCCTCTGCCTGCTTGAAGACCTCCTTGCCGTCCTTCGTCAAAACGTACTCGACATCGACGGCGGGCCGCAGCGTCGTCTGGTCGATGCCCGCGTTATAGACCTGCATGTAGATGCCAACGTCCTGCCCGCGCTTGTATGTGCCGGAGACGTTGGGGAGGACTTTGTAGGGGCCGATGGCGAACATGCCGGGCAACTGGTCGTTGAGTGCCTGAAGCTTGACGGCCAGCACGAGCGTCGAAGTGCCGAGCTTATCGGGCGCGTACTTGGGAACCTCAAAGCCGATGGCCTTGACCGTCGTCGCCCCCGACTTCACATCGCGGATGAGCAGGTCAACCTTGTAGTTGCCGGGCGAGAGCGGAAGCACACGTTGGTATGCCGACTTGCGATCCTTCATCGACGCCAACTCCTCAACGGTCGCGGTCGTCGTCACAGGGTCTTCAAAGCTCGTGATGCGGCGGCCCGACAAATTCGTGACGCGCCCGTAGATGTTGAGCATCGCGGTCTGCACGCCGCCCACGTCCTTGAAGGTCAGATCGTTGTTGTCGGTCTGGATGGTGATGGCCGTCATCACGCGCTCGTCCGAGGCGCGGTAGAAATCGACCTTCGTCGAAACGTTGAGCGCAGAGGTGTCCTCCGCGCCGGTCGAGGCGGTCGCAAGCAGGTTCTTCTCTAACACGTCGTTGACCTGCGGCGGCTTCTGCAAGTCCGTATATTGGATGAGGCGCGAGAACGGGCTGTCCTGCTCGCGCGCGCCCGGGCCTGTGTAGCCAAACGCTCCGCGGTTGGTGACGCGGTCGCCCTTGTCGGAGAGTCCCAACTGCTCCATCAGTGTGAGTCCCGCGCCGGGGATGTTCAGCAGCGCGTCCTTCTCGTCGGGCGAGCGTGCGATGCGATACTCGCCTGTCCCCGTAGGGTCAACGAACTCGATCTCGACGCCGGAGCCGACGCCGGGCAGGTAACGATAGAACCAGATTTCAAACGGGTAGGTCGTGGTGTTGCCGCCGCCCTCGTAAGAAGGCCGGTCGTAGTTGCCGCCGGTCGGGTGCGTCTCTTTCTCGTTGGGCGCGCCGTACATAATGTAGATGCGCCCGCGGTCGCTCTTCCAGCCCGGAATGCCGGAGGCGAAGTGCTGGTTGGCGTAGGCGACGCGCTCGTAATGCTCTTCGAGGTACTCGTTCAACTCCGTGTCCGGGTCGGGGTCGCGTCGTCGCCAGAAGGCTTCGATGAACTGCTCGCGCTCCTCGTCGGTCTGGAGCTTCTTCCAGGCCTTCTTCTCCTCGTCGGTGATGATGTATGCAACGTCTTCGTCGATCCACTTCTTGAACATGTTGGAATGTTCTTTTTTGACGTTGCGCTCGCGGTCGGGTACGTCCTGTTGCTGCTGGTCTGCGGCCTTCTTGCCCTTCTGCGCCAGGACGGCGGCGGGCGAGGAGACGGAGACCAGCAGGCCGAGGGCTAAGGCCAGAGAACGCGTCCTCTGTTGACGGGCCATCGCTTTACTACTCCTGTTCGGTTGAGACAAAAATTTTCCGGTCGAGTCGCCCGCCGCTTCCCCCTTCCGGGGAGGGCGAGGCGGTAAGGGCTGCCGAGACCGCTCGGACTTCGGGGGCCACGAAAATGGCGACGCTTGGGAAACCGCCGGGGCTTACTCTCCCGCAGAGGCTTAAACCCAGTCATCGCCGCAACTTTCGGGCAGATTTTAGAGCCTTGTAGGAGACACAGTCAAGATGCGCCGGGGGGGCGTCCCGGTTGCCTGTCGGACGCCTGATAAAGTCCCCCGAAATGACCCCCACCGGCGTATCTTTCACACATGATTACCGGAAAGAGCGCGCAGGATACGCCCCCGCAAACTTTCAAGCTCTACCCGAACGTTTCAAAGGTCTATTCCGCTACTCGCGGGCGCGCGAACATCCACGCGATGAAGATCGAGATGATATAGAGGACGAACATCGGCGCGGCAAACAACATCATGTTCGGGATGTCGTTTGTGGGCGAGAGCACGGCGGCGGCGACGAGGATGACGATGGTCGAGATGCGCCAGTGGCTGACGAGGAAGCGCGCGTTCACCAGTCCGATGCGCGCCAGCACATAGGTGATCGCGGGCATCTGGAAGACGACGCCCATCGCCAGCATCACGATGATGATGAAGTCGAAGTAGTCCGAAGCGTTCAGGAACAGACGGAAGTTCTGACCGAGACCGAGCAGGTAACTGATCGCGGGCGGGAACAGGATGTAGTAGGCGAAGGCCGCGCCCGCCACGAACGACACGCTCGACATGAGGACGAAGGGCATCGCCCAGCCGCGCTCATGCGGGTAAAGCCCCGGCGCGACAAAAGCCCAGACCTGCCACAAAAGGAACGGCACCGAAAGGCACAGCGCCGCGTAGAGAGATACTTCAAGGTAGAGCGAGAATGGCTCGACCGCCGTGCGTACGACGAGCCTGTCCTCGATGCCGGGCAGCGCCTCGGCCTGTGCGTTGAGATCGACGGGCAGACGCACGCCCTTCTGGATGACGGTCTGGCCTGCGAAGACTGGTTCATCGGTGAAGACGCCAAGCTGTCCGTCGGGGCCCACCGCGACGCGCGCCGCCACGGATGCGCCCGCGGGAATGACGCTCGTCCCAAGCTTCGTCGCTTCGGCGAAGACATAGCGTCCGGTGTCGCCGTCTTTGACGGAACTGAGTGGCAGGATTCGCTCGCCGCCCGTCAGTCCCTTGAGTGGGACGGGGCGCTGCGCGGCTTCGGCGAGCGCGCGCCGGACGGGGACGGCGAGAAAGTTGTAGATGCGGTCGGAGACGAACCAGCAGAGGACGAGCGCGGCGAAGACGAAGATGGCCGAGCGTATGAGCCGACGACGCAACTCGTCGAGGTGTTCGAGGAACGACATCTGCCCGCCGAGATGTCGCCCCTCCTGCTCTTCGTCTTTGTCTGTGCCCAGAAGGGTTGAAGCCATCTCGGAAGTCTATCTCGCAAAGGCATGCGGCCGGATCGGAAAGAAGTACGGACGGGTCGGCTCGACGGGCAGACCGGAGCCGCTTCAGGAAGCGTTGATCTCGTCCTCGTCGGCGCTCCCTCGCGTCGAAGCTCGCGCGATGGTCTGCCGCTCGGCCTGGAGCGAAGCGGCGCTTCCGGCGAAGTCTGCGACGTTCGAGTCAGCCGCCGGAAGCGCCGCGCCGTTCGTATCGTCGGCGTTGGTCGCGGTCGTATTCGCGCCGGGCCCTGCGTCGAGCGCGGGCTTGCGGTTATCAATCTCGACCTCATACTCCCATGTGCGCTTGAAGTCGTCGGAGGCGCGCTTGAACTCGGCGATGCCTTTGCCCAACGAGCGCCCGATCTCGGGGAGCTTGCGCGGCCCAAAGAGGATGAGTGCGACCACCGCGATGACGAGCAACTCGGTCGTACCCAAGAATTCAAAGACGAATAAAACAGTGTGCATAGCTTATAGAGTGATAAGTGATAAGTGATAAGTGATAAGGGGAAGCATTTGCTCTTTCTTATCACTCATCACTTATCACTACTCTTGTAATCCGGCGGGTAATAGATCACTTCGACGGCGCGTTCGCCGACGCCTTTAGTGTAGAAGGAGAGCGAGCGGTCGCGGTGCTCCTTGACGGGACGCCCTTCGCGCCGCGCGGCCTCTTCCAGCTCCTCGCGCGACTCGACGCGGATGCCGATGTGTTGCGGGTGCTTCGAGCCGGGCGGCAGGAGTGCCACGCCGAAGCCGCGCGCGTCGCGCAGCATCGCCCAGTCTTCGTAAAGCGTCTCGACACGAAAGCCCAGACGCTCATACTCGCGCACGTCCGCAGACATATCTTCCGACTTGACCGCGATGTGATCCACCACGCCCTCGACTCGTAACTCTTTCTGCTCCTGCATGACAAACCGTACCCGAGTTCAAAGCTCAAAGTTTAGAGTTCAAAGTTGAAGCTTCAAGGCTTCGGAGTCGAAAGCTTTCATTCCCGACTTTGAACCTTGAGCCTTGAAACTTTGAACTATCCACATGAATTGTACCCCCTCGGCGGGCGGGCGCAAAAGGCAGCCGGGTTGTTTCCTTGACACGGGCGCGGCGCGTGCGCCAACCTCGCCGACAGTCTCTTAAAAAGATAAGAACCGGAGAAGGGTGTCGATGGATAAAGCGCCGCGCATCGTTTCGCTCCTGCCGTCGGCGACCGAGATCGTCTGTGCGCTCGGACTCGAAGACGCGCTCGTCGGCGTCACGCACGAATGTGATTTCCCGCCGACGGTCGTGGGCAAGCCCGTCGTGACGGCGAGCCGCATCTCGCACACTACAATGTCGAGCAAAGAGATAGACCACGCCGTCCGCACACAACTCGACGGCCACGGCTCGATCTACTCGCTCGACGAGCGTCTGCTCGCGGAACTGGAGCCAGACCTTATCATCACACAGGAGCTTTGCGAGGTCTGCGCCGTCAGCTACCAGACGGTCTTGCAGGCCGCGCGCATATCTGAGTTGGGCGCGCGCATCGTCTCTCTGGAGCCGAACAACATCCCGGACATCTTCGCCAACATAGGCACGGTGGGCGCGCTTGCGGGCAGAGCCGCCGAGGCCGACACGCTCGTCAACGAGTTGACCGTGCAGCTCGACGCGCTCGCAGTTCTCTTAACCGGAGTCGAGAGCCGCCCGCGCACGCTCGTCCTCGAATGGCTTGAGCCGCCGTTCGCGCCCGGCCACTGGGTGCCCGAGCAGGTGGCGTTCGCGGGCGGCGACTCGACGTTCGGCGCGGCGGGCGCGAAGTCTGAGCGGACAACCGCCGAAGAGATTGCGGCCTATGCGCCCGAGGTCGTCGTGCTCGCGCCGTGCGGCTACTACAAGGAGGACACGCTGCGCGCACTCGGCGGAGCGCGCCTGCCGCGCGGCTGGCACGAGCTTCCAGCCGTCCGCGATGGCCGCGTCTGGGCCGTGGACGCCACGAGCTACTTCAGCCGTCCGGGCCCGCGCGTCGTCGAGGGCGCGGAAATTCTCCTGCGCATCATTCACCCGGATATCTTCGGCGAGCCGGACGAAGCGCAGGCCGTGCGTGTCCCCTCAGACCTGATGCTCGTCGAAGAGTTGTAACTCCGCCCGGAACACGCAAGGGTCACAATGGGGAAAGCCAAACAATCCTCGAAGGGAATTGAGCCTGCGAAGGAGACTGAGCCTGCGCCCGTGCAGGGGAGCGGGACGCTGCAACGCTTCGCGGAGGTCGCGGACACGGTCGGTGCGACGACGAAGAAGCTTGAGAAAGCGTCGCTGTTGGGCGCTTACTTCGGCGAGTTGAGCGATGAGGATTTATCTCTGGCCGCGCGTTACTTCGCGGGGCACGTCTTCCCTCTGTACGACGCGCGCACGACGAACGTCGGCGGCGGAATGCTGCGCGACGCGATCTCGGAAGTGACGAAGCTCGACGTTGAGAATCTGAGGCCGCGTTACGTGCGCCTCGGCGACTCGGGCGATGTCGCCTTCGAGGCTTTCACCGAGACGAAAGGCTCTGAGAACTCAACACCGACGCTCACGCTCGCGGCAACCCATGCGCTCATCGAGAGCTTGAGCGAGACGCGCGGGACGAAGAACAAAAAGGCTCTGCTCGTCGGCGCGCTCCGACGCGCGACGCCGAGTGAAGCGAAGTATCTCGTCAAGTCGCTGGTCGGAGACCTCCGCATCGGTCTGAAGGAGGGACTGGTCGAGGACGCCATCGCGCGCGCGTTCCGACGACTGCTTGCGGACGTGGCGCGCGTCAATATGCTGACGGGCGACATCGGTGAGACGGCCATGCGCGCACGCCGCGGCGAGCTTGAGGGGGTCGCGATGCGCCTCTTCCACCCGATCAAGTTCATGCTCGCCACCGCCGCCGAGAATATCGAGGACGTGGCGCGCACGATGCCCGAAGAGTTCTTCGTCGAGGACAAGTTCGACGGCATACGCGGGCAGGCGCACGTCGAAGGGGGCCGCGTCGCGCTCTACACGCGCACGCTCGACGAGGTGACGCATCGCTTCCCCGAGTTGGTCGAGCCGCTGAAGCGCGTGCGTGCCGACGCTGTGCTCGACGGCGAGATCGTCCCCGTGCGCGGCTCGGCGATTCTCCCTTTCCTCGAACTTCAGAAACGTCTGGGCCGGAAGACGGTCTCGGACGAGTTGCTCGCGGAAGTGCCCGTGGCGTTCATCGCATACGACCTGCTCTACGCGGGCGGGCGTGTGCTGACGGACGTGCCGCTCGTAGAGAGGCGGAAGGCGCTTGAGAGTCTCGTTGCGCCGGAGGACGCGGCGGCGACGGTGCGTCTGTCGGAGGCGAAGAGGATACGAGACGTGTCGGCGCTCGACGAAGAGTTCGAGGCGGCGCGCGCACGCGGCAATGAAGGCTTGATGATTAAAGACCCGCGTTCGAGCTACAAGCCGGGCAAGCGCGGGCGCGAGTGGTTGAAGCTGAAGCGTGCGCTGGCGACGCTCGACGTGGTCGTCACTTCGGTCGAGGTCGGCCACGGGAAGAGAAGAAATCTACTCTCCGATTACACCTTCGCCGTGCGCCGTTCGGAGGATGACCCGGAGCTTCTGAACGTCGGCAAGGCTTACTCGGGTTTGACGGACGCGGAGCTGGTGGAGCTGACCGAGTGATTTCGCGCGCACACCTTGCAGGAGTTCGCACACGGGCGCGTGCGCGTCGTCGAGCCGAAGATAGTTCTGGAAGTCACGTTCGACCGCGTGCAGGAGTCGAAGCGACATAAGAGCGGGTACGCGCTGCGCTTCCCACGCATCCTTCGCCTGCGCGAAGACAAGACCGCCGCAGAGATAGACACGCTCGACACAGTCCGGCGCATCGCGCGCGAGTTGCAGGGCGGGGAAGAGCCGGACGCAGTTGAGGAACGATGAATGATGAATGATGAATGATGAACTGAAGACAACTGATTTACAGTTCATCATTCATCATTCATCATTTCTCCCTCAGTTGCCGCGCACCGCAAAAAAAATACATAATCCACGGCTTGTCGTCCGAGGAGAATATATCCCTTATCACTTGAGTGAATACGAAGGGCTGATTTACCGCAGAGGCGCTGAGAGCGCAGAGGGGGCGCAGAGATAATTCTGCCCTCTGCGAGTCTCTGTGTCCTCAGCGCCTCTGCGGTGAAGTCTATCTCACTTTACACTCAAGCGAGAATTGATATAAGGGAGCGGAAGCACTCGTCGAGCTTCTATGCGCGGGGAAGCGGGCGGGGACGGTCGGCGAAGACTTCAAAGATGTACATTCTCGGAATCTCGGCCTATTACCATGACTCGGCGGCGTGCCTTGTGCGCGACGGCGAGGTCTTGGCCGCGGCGCAGGAGGAGCGCTTCACGCGCAGGAAGCACGACCATCGCTTCCCCGCCAACGCCGTCGAGTTCTGCCTGCGTCAGACCGGCATCACCGCGAAGGAACTCGATTACGTCGCCTTCTACGACAAGCCTCTGCTTAAATTCGAGCGACTGCTCGAAACTTACCTCGACTACGCGCCGCGCGGCTTGCGCTCGTTCCTGTTGGCGATGCCTTTGTGGCTCAGGGAGAAACTCTGGATACGCGAGCAGGTATCGAAGGACGCGGGCTTCGAGGGCAAGGTTCTCTTCACGGAGCATCACGAATCGCACGCCGCCTCCGCCTTCTTCCCTTCGCCGTTCGAGTCGGCAGCCGTGCTGACGATGGACGGCGTGGGCGAGTGGGCGACCTCCTCTTACGGTTACGGGAAGGGTAATGAGTTGCACCTCCTCGCGGAGCTACACTTCCCGCATTCCTTAGGTCTGCTCTACTCGGCCTTCACATACTACACGGGCTTCCGTGTCAACTCGGGCGAGTACAAAGTGATGGGGCTTGCGCCTTACGGCGAGCCTCGTTACGTCAAGCTTATTCTCGACGAGCTGATTGACCTGCGCGACGACGGGAGTCTTCGGCTCAACATGAAATACTTCGACTTCGCCACGGGGCTTCGGATGACGAACGGTGAGTTCGACCAATTGTTCGGCGGGCCGCCGCGAGAGCCTGAGGGTGAGGTGACGCAGCGCGAGATGGACTTGGCGCGCTCCGTGCAGGATGTCACCGAAGAAGCGATGCTGCGGATGGCCCGGCACGTACACGGCGTGACGGGCGAGCGGAATCTGTGCCTTGCGGGAGGCGTCGCGCTCAACTGCGTCGGCAACGGGCGGATACTTCGCGAAGGGCCCTTTGAAAACATCTGGATTCAACCGGCGGCGGGCGACGCGGGCGGCTCTCTCGGTGCGGCTCTCTCGGTCTGGTATCAGTACCTCGGGAATGAACGCCGGGTTGAAGACGTTTGCCGCCGTTCAGCCGACGGCATGAAGGGTTCGTACCTCGGGCCCGAGTTCACGAACGAAGAGGTCGAAGAATTCCTCTTAACGACGGGCGCGCGTTATCGAAAAATCGAACACGCGGAGCTGGCCGAGACGGTCGCGCGCGAGCTTGCCGGAGAGCGTGTCGTCGGTTGGTTTCAAGGGCGCATGGAATTCGGCCCACGCGCTCTGGGCGCGCGAAGCATTCTCGGCGACCCACGCTCGCCCCTCATGCAGTCGCAGATGAATCTCAAGATCAAGTTCCGCGAATCGTTCCGCCCCTTCGCGCCCTCGGTCTTGCGCGAGCGCGTGCAGGAATATTTCGAGCTGGACGTTGCGTCACCCTACATGCTTCTGGTCGCGCCCGTGCGTGAAGAGTTGCGGCGCGGGCGAACGGACGAGGACGAGAAACTCTTCGGCATCGAGCGTCTGAACGTGCCACGTTCGACTATCCCCGCGGTGACGCACGTCGATTACTCTGCGCGCGTGCAGACCGTCAGGCGCGAGGACAACGCGGTCTATTACGAACTGCTCGCCGCGTTCGAGCGTCTGACGGGATGCGCTGTTCTCGTCAACACCAGTTTCAACGTGCGCGGCGAGCCGATAGTCTGCACGCCCGCGGAAGCCTACGCGTGCTTCATGCGGACGGAGATGGACTGCCTCGTCTTGGGCGACTACGTTTTATGGAAGTCGGAGCAGGGCGAGCGTGCGCTCTCTGAAGACCTTGCGGCGTGGCAGGAGGAGTTTCAGCTTGATTGAGCCGGAGGGAAGCGTAACGAACACGCGCGGCGACGCGGTAGTTTCGGACGCACAGGCGCGCAAGACGGCGCTCATGGTCGCCTCTGTGCTGCTCGCCGTTGCCGCTTGGAACTTGTACCGAGGGCGCAACATTGTCGTCATCATCTTCGGCTCGGCGGGTGCGTTGCTCTTCGTCGTCGGGGTGCTGTTCCCGTCGGCGGCGCGCATCTTCCACAACGCGTGGATGCGTTTCGCCGTCGCGCTCGGGCGCTTCAACAGTCGCGTGCTTTTGACGCTCATGTACTATCTCGCCATCACGCCGTACGGCTTTATCTCGCGGCTTGCGGGGCGCGACCCTTTAAGGCGTCGGGGTGCGCGGCGCGAAAGCTACTGGATTGCACGCAAGCGGACGAGGCAGGCGCGCGAGCAGTTCGAGCGCCTGTTCTGAAGGAGACTTCGTCTCTGTTATGAAGGAAACTTTGTTGAAGAATGATTGTTGAGGGTCGGAGGAGATTTTAGTTTTTATGGGCAAGCTCTCGCTCGCCAGTGAAGTGTGGATGTTCCTGCGGCAGAACAAGAAGCTCTGGCTGCTGCCGATAGTCGTCGTCCTACTGCTTCTGGGCGTCCTTCTCATCTTCGCGCAGTCCTCGGCGCTCGCGCCCTTCATCTACACCATCTTCTAAGAAGTGAAAAGTGATGAGTGATAAGTGATAAGAAAGAGCAGCGGCGCTTGTCTTTTTCTTATCACTTATCACTCCTCACTTTTCACTCCTCCAAGTGTTAACAGTCTGCGACGCCTCTGCGTCTTTAACGTCGGACGAGGAAGAAGCCGGAGACGAGCGAGGGCGGTGTAAATTCAAGGCGCGGCGTCAGTGGAAAATTTTTCAGGCATGTTCAAGGTCGAGACCAGCCAACTGCTTTTTGCGGAGAGAGGACGGTCGGAGGCGGAAGTCCAGACGCCGGAGGCCGCACTCGTGGAATCGGCGCGCGCGGGCGACCGCGAAGCCTTCGCGCGGCTCCACGACATGTATGCGCCGCTCGTCCACGGTGTGCTGCTGGCGCGCGTGCGTTACGACGAGGTGTCCGACCTCGTGCAGGACGTTTTCCTGACGGCGTTCCGTAAGCTCGGACACCTGCGCGACGCCGAACGCTTCGGCCCTTGGGTGTCGATGATCGCGCGCAACCGCGCGGTCGATTTCTACCGGCGCGCGCGTGAGACCGAAGAGCTACACGAAGAGTTTGCACAGGGCACGGGGCGCGAGGCAGAGGCGTCCGAGGCGCTTGAGATCATCCGGGGCCTGCCCGAGGCTTACCGCGAGACACTCGTGTTGCGCCTCGTCGAAGGCATGACGGGGCCCGAGATAGCCGTGCGGACGGGATTGCAGCCCGCTTCGGTGCGCGTGAACCTGCATCGCGGGATGAAGCTTCTGCGCGCGAGGCTCGGAATGAAGGATGGAAAGCTATGAGCGATTATCTTTGGGACAAATCGGGCGAGCCGGAAGCGGAGGTCGAGCGGCTCGAAGAACTGCTCGGGAGCCTTCGACACAGGCCGCGTATGCTCGAACTACCGTCGGAGGCCGTGCCGCTTGAGACGCGACGACCGAGACTCTTCAGCACGACGAGACTCTTCGACACGTCGCGGCGCTTGGGCCCGGCGTGGGTCGCCGTCGCCGCTACGCTCCTGCTCGCGTTCCTCTTAGGCGCGTCGGTCTTTCTACGCACGCGCTTGACGAATGGCGACGAGCGCGCCGCGTCGGGCGACGCCCGCCAGTCGCAGCCGACGACGACGCAGGGAACGACGCATCAGACATCGGCTCCCACGAGCCAAGAGCCTGTGCGCGGCGAGAATAAGACTGACGCCGAGAATAAGGCTGAAGCGGGCGCGGGCTTGAAGCGCGACGAGAATGACACTGTTAAGAACGTCTCTGTTAAGAATGACGCCGTCAAGAATGACACTGTTAAGAATGTCGCCGTTGAGAATATCGCTGTTAAGGATTTCACGCCGGGTAGAAGACGGAGCGTGCGGCTCGCGTCCATTCCGAATCAGCAGAAGCTTATGACGGCAACGGCGAAGGGCGCGCGTGTGAATGAAAGGGAAGCGGTCGAAGCTATGAGCGCGGCGAATCGCGGCTCCGCGCCCGCTTTGATAGAGAGCACGCGTCTGCTGGCGAAAGAGCAGTTGGTATATGCGCTGCGTCTGACTGGCTCGAAGCTCAGGCAGGTGCGTCGTAAGACGCAGGGGTCGGAAGACTCGAAGTCCGGCCTCGACGAGCGGGAACGAATCAAATAGCAGAGCGGAAGCGAATCAGATAGCGGAGCGGGATCGAATCAGATAGCGGAACGGAAGCGAATCAAATAGTGGAGCAGTCATGAAATCAGCCATCACCAAAACCTTCGTTCGATTCACCACGACCTTCGTCGTCGTCGCCGCTGCGCTCGCGGCCACCACGCTTGCCGCCGTGCCCGTGCAGGACACAGGGGCCGCGCTCGGGCGTCTGCGCCTCGACAGTCTCGAACGGCTCGCGCCGAAGGCGACCGAGACCGTCAACATCGAGATCGACGGCTTCCTCATCAAGTTCGCAGGCTCGATTCTCTCCGACAAAGACGCCGACGAGCGCGCCGTCAAGGAGATCATCACCGGGCTGAAGGGCGTCTACGTCAGGAGCTACGAGTTCAAGGCGGAGGGTGCGTTCTCGGACGTGGACATTGCGGGCATCCGCGAGCAACTGCGCGGCCCCGGCTGGTCGCGTATCATCGACGTAAAATCTCTGGGCGTGGAGTTCGACGACGACGAGGTCTACGTGGCGACCTCCGGAGGCCGCATCGAAGGGCTGGCGCTGCTCGTCATCGAGCCAAAGGAAGTGACCGTCATCAACCTCGTCGGCTCAATCGACATCGACAAGCTCAAGAAGCTCGAAGGCAGCCTCGGCATCCCGCGCATACACATCGAGCACAGACGCGAAGGCGCGCGGCGCGGAGGCGCAGGCAAAAAGGAACAGTAGAGAGTCGCGGAAGAATGCCTCGCGCCAATAAAAGCAGTGACGGGTGAGAGGTAACGGGTG
>JAVRON010000092.1:0-92913 GCA_032162705.1 Acidobacteriota bacterium | reverse complement strand
GAAGCCGAGCATCCAGCGATGCGCGTTTTCGAGATTGGCGTAGCCGCCCGTCGCGAAGGCGCGCAGCAGGTTCAGCGTCGCCGCCGATTGCCGGTAGGCCTCTAACTGGCGGCGCGGATCGGGCGCGCGCGCCTCCGGCGTGAAGGCGATGTCGTTGACGACGTCGCCGCGGTAGCTCGGCAGCTCGACGCCGCCCTGCACTTCGTTGGGCGTCGAGCGCGGCTTGGCGAACTGGCCGGCGACGCGGCCGACCTTGATGACGGGCGAGGCCGCCGCAAAGGTCATCACCACCGCCATCTGCAGGAAGACGCGGAAGAAGTCGCGGATATTGTCGGCCGAATGTTCGGCGAAGGCTTCGGCGCAATCGCCGCCCTGCAACAGGAACGCTTCGCCCGCCATCGCCTTGCCCAACGCCCGTTTGAGCTTGCGCGCCTCGCCTGCAAAAACCAGCGGCGGATAGCCGGCGAGCTGGCGCTCGACCTCGGTGAGCGCGGCGTCCGAATATTTCGGGTTGGCCTTGTACCAATCGAAGCTCTGGAAATATTTCTGAAGCCACTTGTCTTTGAAGACCTTGCCGTGGCGCGCGTAGATTTCGCTGCGGAGCTTGCGCGCGTCTTCGAGGAACATGCCTTCGAGCAGCCCCTTCGTGACGGGCTGCGCGCTCAGAGAGTCTTTGAGCGCGCGCTCGTAGGCGACGATGGTGTCGATGTTCTTCTTCTCCGTCTCCGATAGCTCAGGCTCCGCGTTGTCTTCGCGCGGGTCATACCATGGCTGGCTGAAGAAGTATTGCGAGAGCCATTCGGTGCGGAACTGCCGACCGCGCCGCGCATAGACTTCGTTGCGGAGCAGACGCAGCTCGTGGAGGCTCAAGCCCTTCAGCATCTCGTCGGTGACGAGACGGTGCTCGAAGTGCTCCATGTCGCCGGGCGAGATGGCGGCGTGGCGCTGCTTGCGCGTCGCCGCGTCAATCGCGGTGAGATTGCGCCGCTCGGTCGCGCTCAAGGCGCGCGCGTTGTAGGCGGGGTCGGCACGGTACCAGTAGCGGTCTTCAAAATACTGCTGGAGCCAAGGCTCGTCGTCAAAGCGACGGCCACGGACGGCCTCGACCTCCGCGCGCAGGATGTGCCATTCGGCGGCGGAGTGTGTGCCGAGATTTTCAGCCGTCATCGGGCGCGTCTGCCACCAGCGCAGATCGCCCGGCTCGATCTGTTCGTGCTTCTCTGCTTCCAGCTCGCGTATCAGATCGAGATTGGCGCGCTCGCGCTCGTTCAGCGACGCGTTGCTGAAGTTGGCGTCGGGCTTATACCAGGCTTGATCTTTAAGGTAAGTCTGTATGTCCCGGTCTTTGAAGATGCGACCGTGGTGGCCGAAGACAATCCCGCGCAGCAGCTTCAAGTTATAGAGTTCGACGCCTTTCAACTGCTCACGCGTGACCGCCTGCTTTGAGTAGTCTACGGCTTCGAGCTTCTTGAATACGTCTTCGTCGTCCTGCGCGGGGCAGATGGCCGCCGCCAGCAGGACGAAAGCGAGCGTGGCCGTCACGCGTTTGAGTTTTCTGGGGATGGTTAACATCGGGGGAACGTTCCTTTCCGGGCGTTGGTCGGAAGACAATCAGAATTGCCACAGAGACACGGAGACACAGAAATTAAATCTCAAATCTCAAATTTAAGATTTCAGATTTGGAATTTAAGATTTCAGATTTCAGATTTCAGATTTCAAATCTCAGATTTCAGATTTCAGATTTCAGATTTCAGATTCTTAATCTCTGTGTCTCCGTGTCTCTGTGGCAAATCCTGTCTTCGCTGGCTAACCTTTGAACTGAATCACTACTCGTCTTTACGAGGTGGAACTGTTTTCGTCGGGCCGACGAAGCGCGAGATGCCGTCGGCGATTGACTCGGCCATGCGTCGCTGTCCCTCGTCCGTCTTGATGAACTCGGCGTCCGCGCCGTCGGAGAGGACGACCATCTCAATCGTCACGACCGGCACTGCGGAGAAGATCGAGCCGGTCAGAGCGCCGCCCTGCTCGCGCCCGACTTTCGTCTGGTAGTCTGTGCGGACGCCGTTGTCGTTGAGCACGCCAGCAAGCCCTTCGGCCAATCCGGCGTGGACTGACTCGGCGGCGCGTCGGCTCTCGTCGATGACGGCGCGGTCGGGGCCCTTCGTGCCGTCTTTCGCGCGGCCCTGCCTGTCAGGGTAGTAAACGGCGAAGCCGCGCTCGGTGCTCGCGTCGCAGTGGAGGCGGATCATCAGCGCGGCGCTCGCCCGGTTAGCGACGAGAGCGCGGTCTTTATTCTTGACCAGCTCGTCCTCAGAATCCTTCGTCAGCACAACCTCATAGCCCTTCGACTCAAGGATTTCGCGGAGCTTCGCGGCGACCGCCCAATCGACGTGTGTCTCGCTCGTGCCGTTCTGGAGATTCTTGCCGCTGGCGACCTCCGAGGGGTGGCCGGGGTCTATGCAGACGACGGTGCGCGCCGCCGCTTCAGTCGCAGCGGTCTTCGCAGGCGGGGACGTGTGCCGCGTGTTCTCCTTCCCCGTCTGTGCCGCCGGGGCGCAAAGATGTAGGGCGAGCAGGAGAACGAGCGGGGTCAGGAGCTTCATCTTCAAGTTAAGGGAATATTTCAAAATCAGCCACCGCAGACACAGAGATTATTTTTCAAATTTCAGATTACGGATTGCAGATTGCAGATTTGAAATTTCAGATTTCAAATTTCAAATCTGCAATCTGCAATTCTCAAACCCTCTGTGCCTGCGGTGGCTGATTCACTGATTCTGAAACCGAGTCGTTTGTCGAGCACTGTTCACGGACGGGATTTGATGGTAAAAAAGCGGTCGCGAACTCCGACAACCCGTCAGTGTTTGGGCGGCGCAACCGCGGGCATTATTCGACGCGCCGGACTCGATGTCAAACCATACCCCAAGAACTCGCGCCGGAGCCGACCGCGCGCTTGCGAACGACGAGCCGTGACGAGCCGAGCCGTTGACCGACTCTCCATCCGACGACGCCCCGCCGGGCTGCCGCTCATGCGTCAGTGGTGGGGCAAGCTCCTCTTCATGCACTGGGCGGTCTCGCCGAGCCTCTTGCGCCCGCTTATCCCGCCGCACCTCTCGATTGACACATACGAAGGTCAGGCATGGGTCGGCGTCGTGCCCTTTACGATGTGGGGCGTGCGTCCATACTTCACGCCGCCCGTGCCGGGTTTAAGCGCTTTTCATGAACTCAACGTGCGGACATACGTCCACCATCAGGGCGTGCCCGGCGTCTGGTTCCTCTCGCTCGACATCAACAGCCCCTTCGCGAAATGGGGCGGGCGGCAGTTCTTCTTCCTGCCCTACCACAACGCGGAGATGAGCCTCAAGCAAGAGGGGACTAAGATTTTCTACCACTCGCGCCGCACCTCTGCCGACGCGCCGCCTGCCCGTTTCGACGCCGCTTGGGAGTACGGCGAGAGGCTTCCGCAGACGGAGCCTGACTCGCTCGAATTCTTCCTCACCGAGCGATACTGCCTCTACTCGGTCTTCAAGGAGCAGCTCTACCGCTGTCGCGTCTTCCACCAGCCATGGCCGCTGCAAGCAGCCGAAGTCTCGTCGCACAACTCGACGATGCTCGAAGCGACGGGGATTCAGACCGCGCCCGCGGGCGACCCGCTCCTTCATTACGCGGAGGAGTTGAAGGTCGACATCTGGCCGCTCGTCCGCGTCGAACAGGGCACGCGCGACTCAATCTTTGAAAGAGCGAACGCTTCGGAGTCGCTCGGCTGACGCGCCGGACGACCGCGCCGGAAAATACTTCTTGACTCGCCCGTGCTGCTGACCTATTTTCTTTACGCACTCCAAGCGCTGACAATTTCGAGAGCAGAGGCAAGTTCCACTTCGCTCAATCTTTGAAAGCTCCGGCCGGGAGTATCAGGCTTTCCCGCTGCCGTCGCGCGGTTTCAATTCCAGACTTCCAAGCCCCGGCGCGGGGGCGCGTCGGGACGCGAGCCACACCAAAGCAACATCCTCACGCGGGTCAGCAATATCCTCACGGGGGTTTCGTACGCAGTGCTTTTTCGATCAGCCGCCCGCGGGCTAACATTTTTCCGTAAGCAATCGTCGTCTTTCATGTCTTCGACAGGGACATTTCTAATGACACGCTGGCACGAACACAATAGAGACCGCACGAAGCGGTTGGCGGCACTCTGCCTCGCACTCTTCCTGCTCATACAGGCCGCGCCGCTCCGCGTCGCCTCCGCAGCCGACCGCGGAGACGAAGAGGACGCGCCGCCGTCGAAGTCCGTACAGTCCGAGACGCTGATGCAGTCGCTCCTCGACTTCTTCTTCGCGCCGCCGCCGAAGCAGCAAACGCCCGCGACGACCACGTCCGCGGCGGCCACGACGGCGCAAGCATCGGCCACGCCGTCGGCCACGCCCGCGCCGAAGGCGGACGCTCAGGCGCAGCCCTCCCCGGCGAAGGCCGAAGCAGGACAGGCGGGCGAAGCAAAGAAGGGTGAAGCAAAGAAGAGCGAAGCAAAGAAGGGTGAGGCCAAGCCCTTGCAGTACCCCATGCCCGACTGGTCGCCGCTCGGCAATGCCGGGCCCAAGACGGTCGAGTCGAAGGACGAGGCCAGCGAAGAGTTTATCCCGATGCCCGACCGCTGGCGCTTCCCCTGGCCGCGTTACGACCGTTACAGCCCGAAGCATGACACGCCGTGGGTCACGGGCAGCACCTTCGACCCATACAACCAGAACATCCTGAAGGCTGACTACCCGATCCACGGCAACCACACTTTCCTCAACCTCAACCTCCAGAGCGCCTCCACGCTCAACCCGCGCGTCGTCGCCGCCGGAGGCCGCCGCGAACAGTTCTTCACCAACCAGAACATCGTCATGGGCGCGGAAGTGTTCGGCGGCACGGGAGCCTTCGAGCCGAAGCGCTGGGCCGTGCGCGTCACGACGGTCGCCAACTTCAACTTCGTCGCCAACAACACGCTCAACCCCTTCGACTCCAAGCGCGGCAACTCGCGCCTCGCCGTCGAGGAAGCCTTCATCGAGAAGCGTCTCGCGGTCGTCAGTCCGAATTTCGACTTCGTCTCTGTGCGCGTCGGGATGCAGAATTTCAACTCGGACTTTCGCGGCTTCCTCTTCGCCGACAACCAGCTTGGCGCGCGTCTGTTCGGCACGCTCAACTCGCAACGCGACACCTACAACATCGCCTTCTTCTCGATGCGCCAGCGCGAAGAGGTCTCGCAGCTTCACAGTTGGGACAGACGCCATCAGAACGTTTTTCTCGTCAACTGGTTCCGACAGGACTTCGGGAAAAAGGGCTACACCGCGCTCTTCAACTTCGTCTACAACAACGACGAGGGGCGCGTCACGACCGACCGTCATACTCTCAACGTCGGCTACCTCGGCTTTCACGGCGACGGCAAGTGGGGCAAGCTCAACGTCGATCACGCCTTCTACTGGGCCTTCGGCCACGACGCCTTCAATCGCATCGCGCACCGCGCGCAGACCGTCAACGCGCAGATGGGAGCCTTCGAAGCTTCGGTTGACCGCGACTGGGTTCGCTGGCGCGGCTCCTTCTTCTATGCCTCGGGCGACGGCAACTTGAACGACGACCGCGCCACGGGCTTCGACATGATTCAGGACAACCCGAACTTCGCGGGCGGCCCTTTCCAGTTCTGGACGCAGCAGCAGACCGTCGTGGGCAGCGGCATCGGGACGCTGAAGAACAAGTTCAGTCTGCTGCCGAACCTGCGAAACAAGTTCAACGACCGCGCGAACTTCGTCAATCCGGGCCTTCTGCTCTGGAACATCGGCGGCGACTTCCGCGTCACGCCGAAGCTGAAGATGGTGACGAACCTCTCTTATCTGAGGTTCGCGCGCGCAGGACTGCTCCGGCAGATTACGGGCGACAACGGATTGGGCAGCGGCATCGGCACAGACCTGAGCGTCGGCGCGAAGTTCCGGCCCTTCGAGAACGAGAATATGTTCTTCGTCACGGGCGCGGCCATCCTCTTCCCGCAGGGCGGCTAT
Source organism: Acidobacteriota bacterium (assembly GCA_032162705.1). Classification (GTDB taxonomy): domain Bacteria; phylum Acidobacteriota; class Blastocatellia; order Pyrinomonadales; family Pyrinomonadaceae; genus QHXN01. Next base: position 86,893 of record JAVRON010000092.1, on the reverse strand, counting down.
GGACGCTTGATCGGCAGCACGCGCCCGCTCGTCTCGCCGACCTTCGCCTTCCAAGTGGCTTTCTAGTTTTCATCCATGTTGAGCGTTATGAGAAGGACGATTCACCGCAGAGGCGCTGAGTGCGCGGAGGGGGCGCAGAGGGTTGTGGGATTTCAACGCTCAACCCTCTGCGCTTCCTCTGCGCCTCTGCGGTGAAGATAAAGTAACGTCAAACGCGACTTAAAAAATAAAGACTGTTCAGACAAACACCATGAAGACCGCCAGCCATCATCCACGCACAAAGCGACAGCAGCTCATCAGTCTCATCGCGGCGCTCGTCGTCTTCGGCGTCGCAGCCTTCGCACTCTTCCCCGTCCATTCCGCCGGAGTGAAGACGGGCAAGACCGCTGAAGCTACCGTTGCGCCCGAAGCGACGGACGCGTCCGGCGAAACGTCGGAGAGCGAAAGCCCGCCCGCCGAAGTTGACGTTCAGCAGGAAGGCGACAAACCGCCCGCGCCCTCTGAAAGCTGCATGAAGTGCCACACAGGGATCGGCGACCCGCACCAGACGAAGCTTCGCAACGGCCCTTCCTGCGTCGATTGCCACGGCGGCAACGGCGCGGGCGCGACCAAGCTCGAAGCCCACACGGCGAAGCCGAAGCACCCGGAGAAGTGGCCCAATTCCGCCAACCCGGAGGAGACCTACACGCTCCTCAACAACGAGAACTGGGACTGGATTCGTTTCGTCAATCCTTCAGACCTCCGCACCGCGCAAGCCTCCTGCGGCAAGTGCCACGAGTCTTACATCAAGAACCTTCAGAAGAGCGCGATGACGAACAGCCCGCAGGTCTACTCCAGCGCGCTCTACAACAATGGGAGCCTGCCGACCAAGAACGCCATCCTCGGCGAGAACTACAGCCCTTCGGGCGAGCCGCAGATCGCGCGCACCATCCCGCCGCCCACTGAGAAGGAGACGCGCGAGAAAGGCATCCTGCCCTTCCTTCTTCCTTTCCCGCGCTTCGAGATCGGCCAGCCCCTCTCGGTCGCCTTCTGGCGTCCAGTCGAGCGCGGCGGCGGCCCGAAGTCCGAGCTGGGCAACCCCAATCGCGAAGACGTGCCCGGCCAACCCGACGTGACCCTCTCGAATCGCGGCTACGGCACGCAGGCGCGCGTCGATCCCGTCATCCTCGGCGCGCATAAAGTCCGACTCAATGACCCCGTGATGTCGTTCATGGGGACGAACAACGCGCCTGGCGACTATCGACAGTCGGGCTGCGCCGCCTGCCACGTCGTCTACGCTAACGACCGCTCGTACTACAACTCGGGCCCGTATGCGCGCTTCGGCAACCGGGGGTTCACCGCGCCCGACAACCCCGACCCGAACATCCCGAAGGGCGAGCAGGGGCATCCGCTCGAACACAAGTTCACCAAGTCCATCCCTTCGAGCCAGTGCATCACCTGCCACGTCCACAACGGCAACGGCTTTATCAACACGTACCTCGGCTACATGTGGTGGGACGAGCAGACCGACGGCGAGTTCCTCTACCCGAAGCAGCAGCACAACCCGACGCCCGAAGAGTTGGACAAGGCCGGACGCTTCAACCCCGAAGAGGCCGCCGCGCGCGGCAACTGGGGCAACCCCGATTTCCTCTTCGAGATGAGCAAGCTCAACACGCAGATGCGCCACATGCAGGTCTCGGACTATCACGGCCACGGCTGGGTCTTCCGACGCGCCTACAAGATGGATCGCAAGGGGCAGTTCCTTGACAAGGACGGCCAACACATCGCCTACGACGACCCGGACTTATACGAGCACGACGGCAAGCCCGGCAAGGCCGTCCACCTCAAAGACATTCATCTTGAGAAGGGGATGCACTGCGTCGATTGCCACTACTCGCAGGACGCGCATGGCACGGGCAAAATCTACGGCGACCGGCGCGCCGTCATCGAAGTCTCTTGCGAAGACTGTCACGGCACGGTGGGCAAGCGCGTCACGGCCTCGACGATTCGCACCTCGGGGTACGGCGCGCCCGACGGCGGCAACTCGATGAACCACGCGGCGAAGGGCAATCCCTTCAATCGCGTACGCTTCGTCCAGCGCGGCGACAAACTCTTCCAACGCTCGATGGTCGAGCAGAACGACCCCTCGACCGGCAAGATTTTGGAGTGGGAAGTGACGCAGGTCGCGGACACCATCGACCCCAAGAACGCGCACTACAATCCGAAGTCCGCGCGCGCAAAGACCATGCTGCGCGACAACGAGACTTGGGGCGCAGTCCCCACGGATGCGAAGCAGCTCGCGCACGATAGCTCGCACGTCTCCTGCGTCGCCTGCCACTCTTCATGGACGACGAACTGCTGGGGCTGCCATCTCTCTGCCAGCGTCAACACGCGCAAGCCAGACCTCCACGAAGAGGGCGACGTGACGCAGGTCTACCCGTCCTACAACCCGCAGGTCTTACGCACGGACGGCTACATGCTCGGCATCGACGGCTCCATTCAGGGTCACAAGGTCATGCCCGTCCGCTCTTCGAGCGCGGTCACGGTCAGCATCACGAACGGTGCGCGCTCGGTCATCGTCAACCACGCGCCGACCATCTCCTCGGGCGGCTACAACGGCAACGCCTTCAACACGCACCCGCCCCACACCGTCCGCGCCACCGAGACGAAGGGCTGCACCGATTGTCACGTCTCCAAAGAAGGTGACAACAACGCCTGGGTCGCATCGGTCTTGATGCAGGGGTCGAACCAGGTCAACTACATGGGGCGTTTCATCTACACCGCCGAAGGCCACGACGGACTCTCCGCGACGCTGGTCGCCGAACAGACCGAGCCGCAGGCAGTCATCGGCGGACACCTACATCAAATCGCTTACCCTGACTGGTACGCGAAGCATCAGGCACGCGGAGGGAAGCTGCAAGAGAACTACGCGCACCGCGGCGCGAACGTAAACCAGTTGCAGCAGTACGGCGAGTTCCTTCTGGCCGCGACGGGCACGGGCGGTCTCGTCGTCTACGACATCGCCAACGTCGCCGACAAAGACTTCAGCCAGCGCATCGTCGATTCGCCCTTCTCCGGCGCAGGGCAGCGGCTCTACGTCCGCACGAAGGACGCGACCGGCGTCGCCGTCGGCTCGCCCGCCCCGCTCGACCCGCGACGCAATCCGGGTCAGACCGCCGACCAGAAGAAGTGGCTTGAGCTGAACGAGGAGCAGCCCGTCGCGCCGCTCTTCGGCTACGCCTTCATCTCCGACCGGCAGGAGGGGCTTGTCACAGTTGACATCACGACGCTCACCGACGGCGTCAACACCAACAATCACCTGAAGCGCGGCGCGGCCTACAACCCGGAAGGCCGTCTCAACAATGCGCGCGGCGTCTGGGTCGTCGGCAACTACGCGTACGTTCTGACCGACCACGCGCTCGAAGTCGTCAACATCAGCGACCCGTTGAACCCGCGCTGGGTGAGCGAGGTCACTTCCGGCCTGCGCGACCCGCGTTCGCTGGCCGTGCAGTTCCGCTACTGCTTCGTCACGGACGCTGACGGCTTGAAGGTGCTCGACGTAACAGACCTCGAACACCCGCAGCCGGTCACGGGCGCGAGCGTGCCGCTTCGCGACGCGCACGGCATCTATCTTGCGCGCGAGTACGCATACATCGGCGCAGGCAGCGACGGCCTCGCCATCGTAGACATCGAGCGCCCCGAGCAGCCAAAGCTCGACCAACTCTTCAACGACGGCGGCAAGCTCACAGATGCGCGCGACGTGAAGGTCGGCATGGCCTACGCGAGCCTCATCGCCTATGTCGCCGACGGCAAGAACGGTCTGAAGGTCGTCGAGCTGACGAACCCGAACTCGGTGCCGGGCAACATGGGTTACAGCCCTCGGCCCGCGCCGCGCGTCATCGCCTACTACCAGACGAAGGGGGCGGCGATCCAAGTCTCAGAAGGCTACCGCCGCGACCGCGCCGTTGACGAGAGCGGCAACCAGATCGCCATCTTTGGACGACGCGGCGCGCGCCCCTTCAACCTCGAAGAGCAGCGGCGCATGTTCCTCCACGACGGCAAGCTCTACACCGTCACGGACGAGCCGGGCCAGCCGACCGCCATCAAGACCGCGCAACAGAAGGGCACGTGGCTTCAATCGCTCGCCCGGTTCTTCGGCACAGGCTTTGGTTGGCTCGGCCTCGCCTTCGTCTTCCCCGCCGCCTTCATCTGGCAACGGAAGCGGCGCGGGCGCCAATAGAAGGGTCGGGGCAGAAGCCCGACCGTGAGGGAGGGCGTAACTCTTCTTAACGCGCCCGATGGCGGTTAGTTACGCCCTCCCTCACGGTCGGGCTTCTGCTACGGAACCCGCTCGCGTTACTGTCTTTTACGTTCGGCCTCATCACTAGACTTTTCACCCATCAATCCTTTAATCTCACTCGTTCGTCAAACACGCGCGAAAGTGGCGGAATTGGTAGACGCGAAGGTCTTAGGAGCCTTTGCCGCAAGGCGTGGGGGTTCGAGTCCCCCCTTTCGCATCATTCAAGAAACGATGAACGCCGCAGCGATGAATGATGAACTATCTTTTAATTCATCGTTGCGGCATTCATCGTTCATCGTTCATGCAAAGGTGGGATTCGTGTTTATGAAGACAGAGATTGTTGATGTTTCTCCGACGCGTAAGGAGATCAAGATCGAGATCGAGGCCGCGGACGTGCGCGCCGAGTACGACCGCGTGACCGAGGAGTTTGCGCGTCAGGCTTCCGTGCCCGGCTTCCGCAAGGGGCACGCGCCGACGACCATCGTGCGTACACGCTTCAAGAAGGACATACAGGGCGACGTGCTCAAGCGGCTCGTCCCCGGGGCCGTCGAGCAGGCCATCGAGGAGAGCGGCCTTCAGGTCATCGGCCAGCCCGACGTACATCTCGACAACGAGGGACTCGACAAGTTCGGCGAAGGAGCGATCTCGCTCCACGCGCACGTCGAGGTCATGCCCGAGTTGACGCTCGGCGAGTACAAAGGCATTGAGGCCGCACGCCGCACACGCCCCATCGACGAAGAGGCGGTCGAGCGCGTCATCGATAATCTGCGCGAAGCCTCCGCCTCGCTCCAGCCCGTCGAAGACCGCGCCTCCGAAGCAGGCGACACCGTGACCGCAGACATACAAGGCCGCTACCTTGAGCCTCCCTCGGACGAAGACATCAACGCCGAGGACGTGGATGTCGCTATCGGCGGCGAGGGCGTGCTGCCCGCCTTCACAGAGCATCTGACGGGCGTCCGGCCCGACGAGGCAAAGACCTTCACGGTCGAATACCCTGCGGACTTCAACGCCGAAGGGTTAGCGGGCAAGACCATCGAGTACACGGCGACCGTCACGGCCGTCAGGCGCAAAGAGGTTCCGGCGCTCGACGACGAGTGGGCGAAGAGCCTCGACGAAGAGGAGGTCGAGACCGTCGAGCAGTTGCGCGCGCGCGTCCGCGAGAACCTGTCGAAGCACTCCGAGTTCGAGTCGGAGAATCGCCTGCGCGACGAAGTCTTGAGCCGGTTCATCGAGCGCCATCGCTTCGAGGTGCCCGAGACGCTTGTCTCGTATCAGGCGAACCAGATTCTCCAGTCGATGGTTCGCGACATGATCTCGCGCGGCATGGATCCGCGCACACGGGACGTTAACTGGGACGCGATGCGCGACATGGTTCGCGACCGTGCGAGCGACGACGTGCGCGGCTCGATGCTGTTGGAGCGCGTCGCCGAGGCCGAGTCTATTGAGGTCTCGGACGAGGAGATCGAGGCCGAGATTCAGTCAATCGCCGAAGGCTCGCGGCAGTCCGTGGAACAGGTGCGAGCCGCCTTGACAAAGCAAGGGGGCGAACGTAGCATCGCCGACAGGTTGCGCAACCGCAAGGCGCTCGACTTCCTCGTCCAGCACGCCGTCGTGCGTGAGGAAGAATGGCGCGACGAAGCTGACGAAGAACCCGAGGCTTCACTGGACGCGGACGCGCAGGTTGAAAGCGAAGAGGGCGGCGCGACGGTCGCAGTCGCGAAAGAGCCGGACGAGTCGGCGGAAGGCGTTGAGCAGGCCGTCGAAGAAGGCCGTTGAGCTTCTTCGGGCCCCCTGTCGGGCGAGTCGGCTTCGCCAATGCGGAAATTTACAGATTGGAGATTTGAAATTTCAAATGCGAGTTTGGAGTTTCAAGTCTCCAATTTTGATTTGAGGGCAGATGTCGCCGGAGCCTCCTGGCGACGAGCAAGTTTTATCAGAGAAGTTCGGAGAGTTTAAAGATGAGTCAGTACATTCCCAATCCGACGGTCTTCGAGCAGACGCCGCGCGGCGAGCGTTACTCAGATGTCTATTCGCGCCTTTTGCGCGACAACATCGTCTTCCTCGGCACGCCGATTGACGACACGGTCGCGAACCTCATCATCGCGCAACTCCTCTTCCTCGAAGCGGAAGACCCGGAGAAGGACATCAATCTCTACATCAACTCCCCCGGAGGCTCGATCACCGCGGGCATGGCGATCTACGACACGATGCAGTTCATACGCCCCGAGGTGGTGACGATCTGTCTGGGCCAGTGCGCCTCGATGGGTGCGCTCTTGCTTGCGGCGGGCACGAAGGGCAAGCGTTTCGCGCTGCCCAATTCGCGCATCCTCATCCACCAGCCTTCGGTCTCAGGCATCGGTGGTCAGGCCACCGACATCCGCATTCAGGCCGAAGAAATCCTGCGCATGCGCGAGGTCACGTCGCAGATTCTCTCGAAGCACACGGGCCAGCCCTACGAGGCCATCGAGAAGGACGTGGAGCGCGACCGCATCATGTCCGCGATGCAGGCCAAGGAGTACGGCCTCATCGACGAGGTCATCACGCACCGCCAGTAAAGACCGGGCCGCGCCGCCCGAGCCTTTGCCCCGTGCCGCCCCTTTGAACTTTGAAAACGCGCGGGTCGAGAACCTCTCGCCGGACTTTCGGCCCGCGTTTGAAAACCGAAGCCGCCGCCCGCCGAGCCAGTCGCGGGCGGCTTGCGCCGCCGACCGGAAGCCCCGACATCTCCGATACTACGGGGCACTCGTTCTGTGATACATTACAAAAGTGGAGTCGGGCGCTTCGCCGCCACGCGCCGCGCCGGGCGTTGACATCCCACTGCTAATCGTCTAGAAGACTTGCGGCACGCTCGCGCGTGCGTGAGAGCAACCCCCCAAGGTTTCACTCAAGCTGGATTCGGACTAGGTCAGTCACCCTCGAAAACTTATGGTACGCCGAACTGACGACACGTTGCGCTGCTCGTTCTGCGGCAAGTCGCAGAACGAAGTCAAGAAGCTGATCGCGGGCCCCACGGTCTACATCTGCAACGAGTGCATCGACATCTGCAACGAGATCATCACCGACGACCAGCAGGCCGAAGCTGTCGCCTCTCGTCCGCCTCTCCCCAAACCCGCCGAGATCAAGTCCTTCCTCGACGAGTACGTCATCGGGCAAGAGGAGACCAAGAAGCGTCTGGCGGTCGCCGTCTACCAGCACTACAAGCGAATCGAACTGGCGCGTCGTCGCTCCGAAGTCGAGATTCAGAAGTCGAATATCCTGCTCATCGGCCCGACGGGGACGGGCAAGACCCTTCTGGCGCAGACGCTGGCGCGCATGCTCTCAGTCCCCTTCACCATCGTCGATGCGACGACCCTGACCGAGGCCGGCTACGTCGGCGAGGACGTTGAGAACATCATTCTCAAGCTCTTGCAGGCCGCCAACGGCGACGTGGAGCGCGCACAGCAGGGCATCATCTACATCGACGAGGTCGATAAGATTTGCCGCAAGGACGAGAACCCGTCCATCACGCGCGACGTTTCGGGCGAGGGCGTGCAGCAGGCGCTCCTGAAGATTCTCGAAGGCACGGTCGCCAACGTCCCGCCGCAGGGCGGACGCAAGCACCCGCATCAGGAGTTCTTCCCCGTCGATACGACCAACATCCTCTTCATCTGCGGCGGCGCGTTCGTCGGCCTTGAGAAGGTCGTCGAGCGGCGTATGCGTAACAAGTCGCTCGGCTTCCACGCGCAGATCAAGACCTCCGGCAATCGCTACTCCGAGGCGCTCGCCTCCGTCCAGCCTGAAGACCTCGTCAAGTACGGTTTGATTCCCGAGTTCGTCGGTCGGCTCCCCGTCACGGGCGCGCTGCATGAACTGGACGAAGCGGCGCTGATGCGGATTCTGACCGAGCCGAAGAACGCGCTCATCAAGCAGTATCAGAAGAAGTTCGAGTACGATAACGTCAAGCTCCGCTTCACCGATGACGCCTTGAAGGCCATCGCGCATCAAGCGGTCGAGCGCAAGGTCGGCGCGCGCGGCCTCATGATGATTATGGAAGAGTTGCTCCTCGACGCCATGTACACACTGCCCTCGCAGAAACGCGTCAAGGAGTTCTCCATCTCGCGCGAGATGGTCGAGCGTCGCCGCGCCGTGCCCGGCGAGATGCTCACCGGCGTGGACGAGGCCGCCTGAAGACGCGCGACGAAACCCTGTAAGAGAAAGCCCGAAGCCGCAGCCTGACGCACCCGCGCAGGCTGCGGCTTTGAAGTCTCCCCTTGTAAGCTCACAGTCAATCAAGAAAAGTTTTGGAATTATCTCCCGCCCGCGGCGTATGTAAGACGAAGACGGCGCACGCGTGTTCGCCCTTCCGTTAAAGGCATGCGGCGAATCTTTTGAGCCTGAGGGGAATTATATTACGTTATCACTTGAGTAGATTTGGAGGGGTGATTCACCGCAGAGGCGCGGAGGACGCCGAGGGGGCGCAGAGAGTTGCATCCCTCTGCGAGTCTCTCCGTCCTCCGCGCCTCTGCGGTGAATCTCACTCACTCTACACTCAAGTGATAAGTGATATGGAGTCACCGGTAAATAGTGGAAAGTACGGACATGAGAAGTAGAAACGCACAAGGTTTTGGAAGAAGAATCGCGGCGCTCCTCTTCGCGCTCTCGCTGCTGGTGCAGGCCGCGGGGCAGCAAACGCAACCGGCGCGCGCGCGTCAGCAGGATGACGAGGATGTGGTACGCATCACGTCGAACCTCATACAGGTCGATGCCGTCGTCCTCGACTCGCAAGGCAAGCAGGTGACAGACCTCAACGCCTCTGACTTCGAGCTGCTTGAGGACGGGCGCGCGCAAGCAATCACAAACTTCTCCTACGTCAACACCTCTTCGGATGCAAACAGGGATGCGAACGCGCAGGCCGGTGCGCGTAACGCGAATGCGAAAGGCTCGACCAATGCGAAGGGCGCGACGCCCGTGCCGCCCGCACGCGTGAAGCCAGGGAGCGCACACCGCATCATCGCCTTCGTCATTGACGACCTCGGCCTTTCGTTTCAGGCCACGGCTTACGTGCGCGGCTTTCTGAAAGATTTCGTCAAGGAGAAGATGCGCCCCGGCGACCTCGTGGCCGTTGTGCGTACGAGCGCGGGCGTGGGCGCGCTCCAACAGTTCACGGGCGACCCGCAGCTTGTCGAAAAAGCGATTGAACGCGTGCGCTTCCATCCCGGCTTTCGCTCTCCCACAGGCTCATTCGCCGCGCCCGCCGAAAAGCTGAAGGGCGCAGATGAGAAGAAGGACTCAAGCGAGAAGAAGGATTCGGTCGAGAAGAAAGAGTCCGTGGAGAAGAGAGACGCAGGCGAGAAGGATGCCTTGCAGGCAGGCTCGGAAGGCACTGACCGCGATGCGCTCTTTACAGTGGGGACGCTTGGCGCGCTCAACTATGTGCTGCGCGGTGCAGCCGAGATGCCCGGACGCAAGTCCGTCGTCCTCATCTCGGAGACGACGCGCATCTTCAAGCTCAACGGGCGCGACGCGTCTGTGCGCGAATACCTCCAGCGCATGACCGACCTCGCTAACAGAGCCTCGGCCAGCGTCTACGACCTCGACGCTTCAGACCTGACACCGGAGAGACTCGGGAGTCGTCTCGGCATCGTCACTTCGATTCCTTCCGCGCCGCAGGGACAAAGCGGCGGTGCGGGGCGCTCCGCTTCGGCGGCGGGCGCTTTGGGCGCGTCGAACCAGTCGCCGACCAACGTCGGACTCGCGGAGGCTTTGCTCAACGACAAGGAACTCAGCGGCGACCGCTCGCTCTACGAGACGAAGACTGCGCTGCGCTATCTGGCGAAGCAGACGGGCGGCGCGAAAATCTTCGATGTCGAGCGCGTGCTCGAAGACCAGAAGGGTTTCTACCTGATCGGCTACCGGCCAGACGACAAGACCTTCGATTCGCAGAAGGCGGGCCAGAAGTTTCACAACATTACTCTGCGCGTGAAGCGACCGGGACTGCGTGTTCGACATCGCACAGGCTTCTACTCCACGCCGGACGCCGACGTTGCGTCTGCCGCGCCCACGACCCGCGCGGGACGACTCCTGCGCGCGCTCACTTCACCGCTCGCTTCCGGCTCAATCGGCTTGAGTCTCACGCCGCTCTTCGGCAACGACGCGCAGACAGGCTCCTTCGTGCGCGCTCTGATTCACGTCGATGCGCGCGGGCTTCGGTTCACGGAAGAAGCGGACGGCTCGCGCAGAGCGTCCGTCGAGGTGCTGGCCGTCACGCTCGGCGAGAGCGGTAAGCCGCTCGATCAGGTGGACGGCGTCGAGACGGTTCGCGTCTCGGCCACCGACTTCGAGAAGCTTCAGACGAGGGGCCTGCGCTACACGCTCAAAGTCCCGATCAAGTCTCCGGGCGCATACCAGCTACGCGTCGCCGTGCTCGACGAAGCGACGGAGCAGGTCGGCTCGGCCAACGAGTTGATCGAAGTGCCTGACTTCGCAAGCGGGCGGCTCGCGCTCTCCGGCATAGTCTTCAGCGGCAAGGTGGCAGCAGCCGCTAGTCAGAACACGGAAACGTCGCAGACTGTCGAAACGTCGCGGACTCAGGCGGCGAGCGCTGTTCAGCCCGCGGACGGCGCGGCGGTCGCGGACGATGTCGAGTTGGAAGCAGACCCTTCGGTGCGCCGCATCCGCCCCGGCATGGAGCTTCACTACGACTTCCACATCTACAACGCGCAGACCGACCCGGCCAACGGACGCACGCGACTCCAGACACAGGTGCTCCTCTTCCGCGACGGGCAACCGGCCTACGAAGGCAAAATCGCGCCCTTCGACACGACGCAGCAGGAAGACCTCAAGCGCCTCGTCGCGGGCGGCCAGATCAAGCTCAACCGCAACGCCGCGCCGGGCGAGTACGTCCTTCAGGTGATCGTCACAGACCTGCTTGCCGACGAGAAGCGCCGCGTCGCGACGCAGTGGATCGACTTCGAGATAGCGCGCTGACCCGCGCTCCCGGGTTCGCACATCTATTTTCCGTGACCTAGTGGCAAGGTCGGGCGAAATGTTCTAGAATTGAATCTGACTGAAGCGGGGCGAGCGGATCGAGAACTCCCTCGCCCTTTATGCCCTCTATGGCCTTCGGAAAGTCTTATTGATATATGGAAGAATATTCTGATCGCACACCCGTCGATATCGTGCGGCTGCCGATGGTTCCCATCCGCGATGTCGTAATCTTCCCTTTCACCAAGGTCGCCTTCAAGATCGGGCGACCCGGCTCGGTGCGCGCGCTCGAAGACGCGCTCTCGACCGACCGCACGATCTTCCTCGCGACCCAGCACGACGCCTCGATTGATGAGCCGAGTCCCGAACAGATTTACTCGGTCGGCACCATCGCTCGCATCCTTCAGGCGCAGCGGCAGGAGAACGGCCAGACCAAGGTCGTCGTCGAGGGGCGCGAGCGCGCCACGACCATTCGCATCGAGAATGACAACGGAGCCTTTACGGCCACCATCCGTCGCGCACCCACGGCCACAGAGACGGGCCCGCGCATCGACGCTCTCATGCAGCGCACGGGTCAACTCGTCGAGCAGCACGTACGCCTCGCGCCCGAGATGCAGACCGACGCGCTCCAGACGGCTCTCAGGAACACAGACCCTTCGCACCTCGCCGACGCGCTCGCCTCGCAGCTCAAATTCTCGGTCGAGGACAAGCAGGGGCTGCTCGAAATCTTCTCCACCTACGGACGCCTCCAACGGCTCGTCGAGCTTTTGGAAGTCGAAGTTGATAAGCGCCAGCTCGACCGAACCATTCAGGCGCGCGTCAAGCGGCAGATGGAGAAGGCGCAGAAGGAGTATTACCTCAACGAGCAGATCAAGGCCATCCATAAGGAGCTGGGACGGAAGGACGAGAAGGCGGAGATGGAAGACCTCCGCAAGCGCATCGAAGAGGCAGGGATGAGTGAGGAGGCGAAGGAGAAGGCTCTGCAAGAACTCCACCGCCTCGAAGCCATGCCGCCGATGTCCGCGGAAGGAACGGTCTCGCGCACCTACATCGACTGGCTTCTGAGCGTGCCCTGGAAGCAAAAGTCGAAAGAGATTCGCGACATCACAAAGGCCGAAGTGGTCTTGAACGACGACCATTACGGACTGGAAAAGATCAAAGACCGCATCCTCGAACATCTGGCCGTGCGCCAGTTGGTGAAGAACCCGAAGGGGTCGATTCTCTGCTTCGTAGGCCCGCCGGGCGTCGGTAAGACTTCTTTAGGCAAGTCCATCGCCCGCGCCACCGGCAGAAAGTTCGTACGCCTCTCTCTGGGCGGCGTGCGCGACGAGGCCGAGGTGCGCGGACACCGTCGCACATACATCGGCGCGCTGCCCGGCCAGATCATCCAGATGATGAAGAAGGCCGGGACGGTCAACCCCTGCATCCTTCTCGACGAGGTGGACAAGCTCGGCGCGGACTTTCGCGGCGACCCTTCGTCGGCGCTCCTCGAAGTCTTAGACCCCGAGCAGAACTCGACTTTTCAGGATCACTACCTCGACGTGGAGTACGACCTCTCGAAGGTCTTCTTCATCGCGACGGCGAACGTCCTGCACACCATCCCGCCGCCGCTGCAAGACCGTCTGGAGATACTCCGGCTCACCGGCTATACCGAGCGCGAGAAGCTGGCGATTGCCAAGCAACATCTCGTGACGAAGCAGGCCGAAGGCTCGGGCTTGCGCCCCGAGCAGGTCGAGTTCACAGACGAGGGCATCTACGACATCATCCGCCATTACACACGCGAGGCGGGCGTCCGCAATCTTGAGCGCGAGATCGGCTCGTGCTGTCGCAAGGTCGCGCGCCGGCTCGTCGCCGAAGGCAAGGGCGACGAGTTCAAGATGACGATCACGCCCGAAGCCGTGCGCGAGATGCTGGGCCCTATCCGCTTCCGACAGGCCGACATCGCTGCCACCAGCGAGGTCGGGCTTGCACTCGGACTCGCGTGGACGGAGGTCGGCGGCGAAGTCCTCCAGATCGAAGCGACGCTCACGAACGGGCGCGGCGGCGTCAGACTCACCGGTAAGCTCGGCGAGGTCATGCAGGAGTCGGCGCAGGCCGCTTTGACCTGCATCAAGGCGCGCGCCGAACGTCTGGGGATGAATCTCGAATTCATACGCAAGCGCGACCTGCACGTCCATATCCCCGAGGGCGCAATCCCGAAGGACGGCCCTTCGGCTGGCGTGACGCTGGCGACGGCGATGGCTTCGGCGCTCGCGCGTGTCCCCGTCCGCCGCGACGTGGCGATGACGGGCGAGATCACTCTGCGTGGCCGTGTGCTCCCGGTCGGCGGCGTCAAGGAGAAACTGCTCGCGGCGCACCGCGTCGGCGTCACTACGGTGCTCATCCCGAAGGACAACGAGAAAGACCTTGAGGACGTGCCCGACGAGGTGAGAGCCGAAATGACCGTCCAGTTCGTCGAGACCATCGACGAGGTTCTGTCGCTCGCGCTCGAAGACGCCTGCCCGACCGACGCGGGCGCGACCGACGCCGCACCGCCCGTCTGGACGACCGAGCAGCCTTCAGCCGGAGGGGCACAGACCCTCGCCGACTAAATCCGAAGTCACTAAACCCTAACGAGCCGGGCGGCGCTTGAAAGCGAGTGCCGTCCGGCTCAATTTTTTTGTCCGTCTCCAAGTTTTTCTCCGGCTCAATTTTTCGTCCACTCGTTCAGCGGTTGACACATCGAGCGCCCCGCCTGTAAAGTTCGCCTTTCCCGGCGTCTCAATTTCAGCAGGTAAGCCAGGCAGTCAGCAGTTACGCACGCCCTCGTGTTCCCTGCCGCTTCAGCTCTTAAGACTCGCCAGAAGACATCCGGCCGTTTCGGCCATAACTTCCCGAAGGAGATCATTGATGACAGACAAAGTTAAGAGCGCCGAGTTGATTCTCAAGCTTTACGACCTACGCCGCGAAGAGGTCATGCGACAGGCGCGCAACTGGTTCTTCACCTTCAACCCCGAGAGCATGGAGGACATCAGCGCCGCCGCGATGGGCGAGCACAGCGCCTACTACCGCATGGTCACGACCTACTGGGACATGGCCTGCTCTTTCGTCAACCACGGTGCCATCGACGCCGAGATGTTCACTGACTCGGCAGGCGAGCACATCTTCATCTTCGCCAAGATTCAGCCCTTCCTCGAACAGTTACGCGCGAACACAAGCCCGAACTACCTGCGCCATCTCGAACAAGTCGTGATGAGCACGCCCAATGCCGAGGAGCGCATCACGCGCGCTCGCGAGATGTCGAAGCGCTTCGCGCAGGCGCGCGCCGCCGCCGCCTCGGAACAGACCGGGGCCGACGCCGCCAACGCTTAAAAGCAGTGATGAGTGACAAGTGACAGGTGACGAGTTGAAGAACTTGTCTACGGCTCGTCACTTGTCACTCGTCACTCGTCACTGCTTTTTATGAAAATCACGAGTGCGAAGTTCATCAAGAGCGCGTTTGAGGAGTCGCATTGGCCGCGCGACGGGAGGGCGGAGGTTGCCTTCATGGGGCGCTCGAACGTGGGCAAGTCGAGCATGATTAACTCGCTCCTTCGTGTGAAGGGGCTGGCGCGGACAAGCTCCACGCCGGGGCGGACGCAGTCCTTGAACTTCTTTATGCTGAACGAGCGGTTCTACTTCGTCGATTTACCGGGCTACGGATTTGCGCGCGTGCCGCGCGAGGTGCGCGAGGAGTGGGGGAAGTTAGTCACCGATTACCTTGCAAAGCGCGACTCGCTTGTGCTATCAATTCATATCGTAGACTCGCGCCACGAACCCACGACATTGGATTTGCAGCTCCGCGAATGGCTCCTTGCCAACGGTAAGCCGTTCCTAACGGTCGCCACCAAATCCGATAAGCTCTCGCAAAACGAGTCGCACAAAAACCTCGCTCGCGCCGGTAAAATTCTGGACGCGGTGGGCCGGGGCGCAGGTGGAGAGTTAGTCGCTTACTCCGCCACCACTGGGCGCGGACGCGAACGCGTCTGGCGTGCCATCGAAGAGGCAGTGGCCGCCTCACAACAATAATCCCCCTCTTGAGTATTGACAATCATTGAGAGGATTTTGCGCAACTGTGCGGGACACCGTGGCATCCGAAACGATGTGCGGCAATACCCGCGAAGACTCAGGAAGCGCCCCTCAAGCGCGCCCCCGCGGGGGGCACCGACAGGCATCATTCCCGACATTTAATCGGCAATAATTTCAACCGGATTCCAAAGACACCGCAGGCATCGCCTTCACGTTAACGAGTGAACGTACGTGCCTTGAACGGATTTAAGCGCAGGCCGCCGAGCGGACGGCGCGACGAAGAGAAAACAGAAATGTCACGAGAACGCACAACACGCACACGCACTACCAGAGTCAGCGCCAACGGCGCGCCGGACAGAGACGAAGGCAAATCAACGGCGGCAGCCGTCGAACTCCCACCCGAGATCGAGGAGATCGCCGAGGTTGAGGACACGCCGGAAGAGGCCGCCGCATTCCGCGACGGATCGGGCGGCACTTTCAACCTGGCGACGCTCAAGGAGATGTCCATCTCCAAGCTGACGCAGATCGCCAAAGACCTCGATGTCCCCGGCGCGACGGGGATGCGCAAGCAGGAGCTTATCTTCAAGGTGCTCGCCGCGCAGACGGAAAAGAGCGGCCTCATCTTCTCGGAGGGTGTTCTGGAGACGCTGCCCGACGGCTTCGGCTTCCTGCGCGCGCCCGAGTACAACTACCTGCCGGGCCCCGACGACATCTACGTCAGCCCCTCGCAGATACGCAAGTTCGATCTGCGCACGGGCGACACCGTCTCGGGCCAGATTCGTCCGCCCAAAGAGGGCGAGCGCTACTTCGCGCTCATCAAGGTCGAGGCCATCAACTTCGAGGCTCCGGGCGAGACGCGCGACAAGGTCTTCTTCGACAACCTGACGCCGCTCTACCCCGAGGAGCAGCTCAGGATGGAGACCGCCTCCGAAGGCATCGTCGGACGTGTCGTCGATCTCGTCACGCCTTTGGGCAAGGGACAGCGCGCGCTGATCGTCGCGCCCCCGCGAACGGGTAAGACGATGATGCTTCAGGCCATCGCCAACTCGGTCTCGCAGAACCACCCCGAAGTCACGCTCATCGTGCTCCTCATCGACGAGCGCCCCGAGGAAGTCACGGACATGCAGCGGAGCGTGCAGGGCGAGGTCATCTCCTCGACCTTCGACGAGCCGCCGACCCGCCACGTGCAGGTCGCAGACATGGTCATCGAGAAGGCCAAGCGCCTCGTCGAGCACAAGCGCGACGTGGTGATCCTCCTCGACTCTCTGACGCGTCTCGCACGCGCGCACAACGCGGTCGTCCCGCCCTCGGGCAAAATCCTCTCGGGTGGTATCGACGCCAACGCCCTCCAGCGCCCGAAGCGTTTCTTCGGCGCGGCGCGCAACATTGAAGAGGGCGGCTCTTTGACCATCATCGCGACCGCGCTCATCGACACCGGCTCGCGTATGGACGACGTGATCTTCGAGGAGTTCAAGGGCACGGGCAACTCCGAGATTCACCTCGACCGACGACTCTCCGACAAGCGTCTGTTCCCCTCCATCGACCTCCAACGCTCGGGCACGCGCAAAGAGGAGCTGCTCCTCTCAAAAGAAGACCTCAACCGCGTCTGGGTCATGCGCCGGGTCTTGAACCCGCTCTCGCCCGTCGAGCAGATGGAAGTCGTCCTCGAACGCCTCGGCAAGACCAAGAACAACGCCGAGTTCCTCGCCTCAATGCAGAGCTAAGAACTGGTGATGAGTGATGAGTGATGAGTGATAAGAAAAGCAGTTATCTTCTTCTTATCACTCATCATTTATCACTTATCACTGCCTTTCAGCTTTCTTGACAAAAACAGTGCGGCTTCGCATAGTATTCCCCTAGCTCTAGCAATTAAGTTTATGTTCGTGATTGCGCCTCCCCTGAGGGCGCGGTGTGGGTAAAAGGGGCTTCGGTGCGCGTCGCATTTCTCTCGTCTGAGGCTGTACCTTTCGCCAAAACGGGTGGCCTGGGCGACGTTGCGGGCGCGCTCCCGAAGGCTCTGGTTGGAGAGGGCGTGGATGTTTCGCTCATCCATCCGCTCTACGACACAACCGACCAAGGCTTACTGCGCGAGAAGGTCTTTGACAACCTCGAAATGGACTGGCTCGGGCAGAAGCGAAGGGTCTCGGTCTGGCTCAGCTACGCGTCGGGCGTGCCTGCCTTCCTGATTGACGCGCCCGAGTATTTCGCGCGCGGCAAGGTCTACGGCTTCCCGGACGACCACGAACGCTTCGCCTTCTACAGTCGCGCGGCGCTCGCGCTTCTGGGCAGGCTCGGGCAAGCGCCCGACGTGCTCCACGGCAACGACTGGCCCTGCGGATTCGCTGCCGCGTGGCTCTGGGCGGGCCGTATGTGGGGCGGATTTCTCGGACGGACGCGTTCGCTGATGTCCATCCACAATCTCGCCTATCAGGGCTTGTTCGACCCGGCAGACCTCTGGCGCATCGGCTTCCGGCAGGGCGCAGAATCGAACGTCTTCCTGTCGAACGGCATGGCTTCATCTCTGAAGGCGGGCTTGATGACGTGCGACGCCATCTCAACCGTCAGCCCGCGCTACTCGTTCGAGATACAGGGGGCCGAGCAGGGGCACGGCCTCGACTGGCTCATCCGGCAGCGGCGCGACCGGCTCATAGGCATTACCAACGGCGTCGATTACGACGTGTGGAACCCGGAGACCGACCCGCACCTCCCCGCGCACTTCTCCGCCAAAGACATCGGAGGCAAGCGGGCGTGCAAGCTCGAACTGCTGCGGCGTTTCCGTCTGCCGGAGGAGTTAGACCGGCCAGTCATCGCCTCTATCTCGCGCCTCGTCTCGCAAAAAGGTTTCGACCTCATCAAGCAGACCGCGAGTCAGATGCTCGAAGCGGGCGCTTTCTTCATCTCGCTCGGCTCGGGCGAGCGAGAGTACGAGAGTTTCTTTCAGTGGCTCAAAGACAGTGCGCCGCACCGCGTCGCCGTCTATCGTGGATTCAACGAGGCGCTGGCGCACCAGATCGAGGCGGGTGCGGACATCTTCCTGATGCCGTCGCTCTACGAGCCGTGCGGTCTGAATCAGATGTACTCGATGCGCTACGGCGCCGTGCCTGTAGTGCGCGCGACGGGGGGACTCGACGACACGGTCGAGCAGTTCAACCCTGCGACAGGCGCGGGCACGGGCTTCAAGTTCGAGCCTTACACGGCGCAGGCGCTGATTGAAAAGGTTCGCGAGGCGCTCTACTGGTACAGCCAACCTGCGGCGTGGCGTCGGATTCAGTCGAACGGCATGAGCGTCGATAATTCGTGGGGAGCGGCGGCACGCAAGTATGTGCGGCTCTACCACGCGCTCTTTGACCTGTAGGCGGTTTTTTAGTTAGCAGTCATCGAGGTTATCCGAAGGAGATTTCAAACATGAGTGAACACGTCAACGAAGTTAGTGACAGCAGTTTCGAGTCGGACGTTCTCAAGTCCGACAAGCCTGTACTCGTAGACTTCTGGGCCCCCTGGTGCGCGCCCTGTCGCATGCTCGCGCCGACCGTCGAGGCCGTCGCGGAGAAGTACACGGGAAACGCGTCCGTCGTTAAGCTCAACGTTGACGACAACCCCGCGGTCTCGCAGCGCTACGGCATCAAGGGCATCCCGACGCTCATCCTCTTCAAGAACGGCAAAGAGGAGGAGCGGGTCGTGGGTGCGACCTCGAAGGAGGCCATCTCGCGCATGTTGGACAAGCACGTGACGGCCAGCACCGACGCCGCCAACGCCTGAGTTCCCGGCCTGAGGTGGCGCGAGCGCTGTTTTTCCGAAAGCGCGTTTGCGCCACTCATCCGTTGGGCCCCGAGGGGTGTGGAGGCCGGGCTGGGGGCCGCCCTCTCGACGGTTCGCCTGGGACTTCCCCGGCTGCGGTACGTAAACGGGGTCAGCCGCGAGTAATGAAACCAACTTCAGCCAGTCGCGCAGCGCAGCGCCGCTCTTTCGAGGAGCGGCTTGCCGCCAAGCGCAACCGAGCCGTCGAGGACGCCAAGTTCCGTGCGCGACAGGCGCAGGGCAAGCTCCGTCGCTTCGTCAGCATACGCTTCAAGCGTGAAGAGGTGATCGAGTCGCTCTCTCTGCGGCGCGGCGACTGCAATCGCTGCGGCGCGTGCTGCGAGATACTTTTCAAGTGTCCCTTTCTCAAGAAGCACGGCGACGGTTCGACCACCTGCGGCATCTACGAAGACCGCCCCTCGCAGTGCCGCCTCTACCCCATCGACCGCCGCGACCTCGAAGAAGTGCGCGGCACTTGCAGCTTCTACTTCATCGAGAAGCCGTCCAAGCTGGAGAGAGCTAGTTAAGTGAAAAGTGATGAGTGATAAGTGTTAAGAAAAAGCTTTCCCTCTTTCTTATCACTTATCACTCATCACTTTTCACCAAAATGATATGTCCAAAGTCGTAGTCGTTATTGGCGCGCAGTGGGGCGACGAGGGCAAGGGGAAGATCGTCGATCTTCTGGCCGAGCGCTTCGACGTGGTCGCACGCTATCAGGGCGGCCACAACGCGGGCCACTCCGTCAAGGTCGGCGACAAGTCTTATGCCCTGCACCTGATTCCCTCCGGCATCATTCATCCGGGCAAGACGTGTGTGCTTGGCAACGGGATGGTCATCGATCCCATCGCCTTCTTCGCGGAGGCCGACCGCCTCTCCACGCAGGGACTCTCGGTCACGCCCGAGCGCGTCAAGGTCAGCTCGCGCGCGCACCTGATACTTCCATATCACCGCGCGCTCGACCACACGAGCGAGGAGCGTCTCGGCAACGAGAAGGTCGGCACGACCCTGCGCGGCATCGGCCCCGCTTACGAAGACAAGGCCGGGCGTCGCGGCATACGGGTCGCCGACGCGATGGACGCGGAACTCCTGCGCACGCGCATCGAGCGCAACATCGAAGACGCGAACCTCATCATTCGACGCTACCGCGGCACGACGCTCGACCCCGCGCAGGTCTTCGGCGAGATCGCGCCGCTCGTCGAACGCCTTGAGCCTTTCATCACGGACACCACGCACTTCATCAACCGCGCCGTCCGCGAAGGCCGCAGCATCCTCGTCGAAGGCGCACAGGCCACGCTCCTCGACGTTGACCACGGCACATATCCTTTCGTCACCTCTTCGAGCACGACTTCGGGCGGCGTGTGCGCGGGCCTCGGGCTTGCGCCGCAGAAGATCAGCGGCGTGCTCGGGATTGTTCGCACCTACACGACGCGCGTCGGCGAAGGCCCGTTCCCGACCGAGATGGTCGAAGGCGAGGACGAGATCGGCCAGCTCATACGCGAGCGCGGGCACGAGTACGGCGTCTCGACAGGCCGCCCGCGCCGTTGCGGCTGGTTCGACGCCTTCGCCACGCGCTACGCCGCCGAGATCAACGGCTTCGACACCGTTGCGCTCACCAAGCTCGACATCCTCGACACGCTCGACGAGATAAAGGTCTGCACTGGCTATCGCCTGAACGGAAAGGCTTGCGAGTCCTTCCCCGCCGTCTCGAAGGAACTGCGTGCGGTCGAGCCAGTCTACGAGACGCTGCCCGGCTGGAGGTCTTTGACCGAGGGAATCACGGAACTGGAGAAGCTTCCCTCGGCGGCACGCGACTACGTCGAATTCATCTCAGAGCGCATCGGCGTCCCCGTCGGGCTTGTCTCGACGGGCCCCGAGCGCAGCCAGACCATCCTCGTCCGCGACTCCACACTCGCACGCTGGCTCGAACCCTGAGACCGACGTATGCCGAGCGCATGAGCCGCCGCCTTTGAATCGACACATCCCTGCGGGAAGCAACCCGTCGCCGCTCCTGCTAAACTCTCGACGTGAAAAAAGGACGAAGACAAGCCATACGCGTGCCCACTTCACTCCCGGTGGAATGGGGCCTGACGGAGAAGTACGAATACGGCGGGAAGATCACGAGCCTGAGCCACAGTGGCTGTCTGCTTGAGACCGTGGCGATTCAGCCGCTCTTCGAGAAGACGATCTACATACGCGTCCCACTCCCCGAACACGACTGGTGGGAGATGCACGGGCGTGTGCTCTACTACGTCCGCGACGTGGGCTTCGGCGTCGAGTTCTCCGACCTCACGGACGAAGACTCAAGCATCCTCCGCCAACTCATGCAGCACTACCGCGAACACCCGCCCGAGTCTCCGGCAAGTTGAGTTTGAATAATCGGTTGGTGGTTACTATAATCACTTCACCCAAGGGCCGATAGCTCAGTTGGTAGAGCAGCTGGCTTTTAACCAGCGGGTCGCAGGTTCGAGTCCTGCTCGGCTCATTTATTGCGAGTAAAGTTTTGACAGAGAACTTACAGCTACTCTTATGGAGTAGCTGTTTTACTTTTCCGGGCACTCTTGTTTTTCTTGCTAAATCAAGTCGCTTTGCTCTAAGTTTCTACATGGCCGCAAAGCTCTAAATCCTTTTGTAAACAATACTGAATGAACACCAACCCGACAAAGATAGTGAACACGCTTTATCCCGGCGATTGCGTTGACGTGTTGCCGACGCTCCCCGATGCCTGCGTTGATTTAATCGTCACGTCGCCGCCTTACGCGGACAGTCGTAAGAACACTTACGGCGGGATAGACCCTGACAGCTACGTTGAATGGTTTCTGCCTATTGCCGCCGAACTAAAGCGTGTCCTGAAAGATGACGGCTCGTTCGTGCTCAATATCAAGGAGAGAGTCGTCGGAGGCGAGCGACACACGTACGTGCTCGAATTGATAATCGCTCTCAGGGGCCAGGGCTGGCTCTGGACTGAAGAATATTTATGGCACAAAAAGAACTGTGCGCCGGGCAAATGGCCCAACCGATTCCGTGACGCATGGGAGCGCTGCCTGCATTTCACGAAACAGAAAAAGTTCAAGATGTTTCAGGAAGCGGTGATGGTTCCTACGGGAGATTGGGCAAAGACGAGATTGAAGAAGCTGGGAGCGAATGATGTTGTGCGCTTCGACTCTCAGGTCGGCAGCGGTTTCGGAAAGAACATTGCCAACTGGGTCGGGCGTGAGATGGCTTATCCGACGAACGTCTTGCATTTGGCTACCGAATGCGGCAACAAGAATCATTCGGCGGCCTTCCCTAAGGAACTGCCCTCCTGGTTCATCAAGCTCTTCACACGAGAGGACGACGTTGTGCTCGACCCGTTTGCCGGTTCAGGCACAACCTGCGTTGCGGCCTACGAATTGGGACGAAATTATATCGGCGTCGAACTCAAGGACGAATATTATCAGCAAGCTTTGTCGAACATCGATGAGATCAAACGGATTCCCTCACAGCGGAAGCTTATATGACGGTCTCGCCTTATCAACACTTCTACGATTATCTGGCAGAGCACGTCATCACGCCGTTTTACAACTTCAGGCTTGGCGGTCTGCAAAGCATCCGACTCGCCAGTGTTTTGAAGCGTAAGAACCCATATCTTTTCAAAGCTAAGAACATCGAACTGGCCGGCGAATTGATTCAAAGCATTGTTGACGCTTTTCTCTCCTCACAAGAAGAAACAATCTTCGGCAATCTACTCGAAGGCTTTGCGATCTACGTCTCACAAATCCTTTACGGCGGCTTTAAATCTGAACTGAAGAGCGTTGACCTTGAGTTCGAGCGCGATGGCGTTTACTACATCGTCGGCATCAAGTCCGGCACAAACTGGGGGGGCCCGCGCACGGCCAGAGTTGACGGACGTGTCAGGGTATCCGGGTAACTTACGTGCAAAAGAGATGACCGCCGGATGTGGCGGTCGTCTCTTTTGTATGACAGGGTAGTTTACAGTCTAAGACCTTTGACCGAAGGGCATCATCATCGGGAGTCGTGGGGGGACTCCGCCGCTACGAGCGCGGAAGGAGAGGCGCGGTCGTGGCGTGTGAATGTTTTCAAAGTAGTCTACGGCGGCGACGCGCAGGCCGACATCACGTCCCAGACGTTCGCCGAGATACCACTTGTGTTCGAGTACGCTCGGCCAGACGGCGCGCGCATCCGACGTTGATAGTTTCACGCCGGTCAATTTTCTTAAAGACCGCTTTGGGTTCCCGTCTTCGCGGGTAGGAATTTGCCTGTTCACTTCTTTCGATTCCACAGACATCGGCACGAACAATCCATCGTGCGCTTTCCGACTCTGATGCTTCAGATAGCTTGAGACTAACTCTTTTGCTAAACGGCGAAACTTGATTATATCGGGCATGGATACCTCCTTTTGCCTTCGACTCTTTGAACGCTTTGGCGATAACGCCACACGCCCCTACATAGCTATCCTACGAACGCTGTGTGTCGAAGTTGTGATGATGCGTCGTACATATTTCAATCATGTACATTAACCTTCCTCATACCTGAACAAGGCGTGAAAGACCGAAGGGGCAGCCCCGGAAAGCTGCCCCTCTTAACATCTCCAAACTGCCCTTGCTCGCTACTGCCATCAAGCGGCGACACTCTGCGACGCTTCGGCCAGCACCGAGCGCATGCCGACGTGCTTGAGTAGTATCTCCAGGTAGCAGGAGAAGCGATGAAGGGCGAGGCGCGCGGACTTCCTGTCACGTAGAGACGCGAAGCCATCCACGAAACTCAGACACGTCTCGCGGTCTTTCTCCATCAGGTGTTGCATGCTCTCGGCGCGGAAGAGTTCCAGACGCTGTGAGAAGAGCGAAATCGCCTCCGCGCCCTCGTGCCACTCTGCGTAGCGTGCGCTGCGAAGCAACTCGCTCAAATCTTCGTAGAGCCGGAGCGAGTTGTCACGCTTGACGCGTATGTCATCGAAGAGTTCGGCGTCGTCCACGCGTTGATTGAACAGGCGCGCGAGCGAAACGGTCGATTGCTCGAAGCAGTTGCGAAGCAGGTCGTGCGCGTCCGCCAAGCGCGAGCGTGTCGCCGCTTCGTCTTCGTGTTCGTGGGAACGGGGCTGCATCCTCTCGAACGCAGCCTTCAACTCGTGACGCACGGCGAAACTCGTCCGCTCCAACTCCTCCGAGAGCTTGTCGGACGAGTCGAGGCAGGCGCAGAAGTAGTCGAGTCCGCCCGCCGCGGCGAGGGCTTCGCAGCGCACCGCTTCAAAGATGAAGTGTGCCTGTTCGACCGAGCCGCCGAGGCGGACTATTGTCTTTACACTGTCGAGGTAGCCCAACAGACGTTGGAGGTCTGTGAAGACACTGCCGACGAGTTCCCGCGTCTCTGCCGGCTCGATTCTCTCTAAGATTTTGCGGAGCTGAGGCTGCATGGACGGCAACCTCCTTTCAAGAGGGGAATAGGTAAGTCTTTCCCGCTTGTTCGTAGAAGATGCTGGCTGGCCCTGTATTGATCGGCGTGAAGAACCCTTTGGGTGGGTGACTCTGGCGGCTGCCCCTTTTGGGAAGGGCCCGGAGGTCAAACGACCTTTGCCCGGTGAGGGCTACATTGAACTTAGCATCTGCGTGACGCACGACACAAGCTTTTTTTATCGACGGATAGGCTCAGCGCAGCCCCAAGGCTCTGAGATAGCCTTCGTTGACCTTACAGTTTTTAAACTTCACCGCCTCCAGATACGCCGCCAGCGCCTTCTCTATCGTGTCCTTCGGGGGGCGATTCTTTCTCACGTCCTCGAAAGTCATGCGCGGTTGCTCTGCAAACGTGATGATGGCGTCCCACTCCGAGGGCTTGTTGATCGAAGCCACGCACGAAGTGGCTTCGAGCTTCTTGTAAGGCCAGAAGCACCAGCCTATCCGATTCTGTTCGAGCAGAATGCGGAAAGACTTGATCCACTCGTCCGTGTTTTCGCCCGACTCGCCCATCCAGACCGGAACCTTGTACTTGTCGCCGAAGTCTACGTACTCCCGCACGGCCTCCTGCTTTACGTCCATCCAGTATTTGTGAAAAGTGTAGGCGACGCGTTCGTCAAACGGCGGCCCGAAAACTTTGAAGTTCGTGTCCCACTGCGCGCCGCCGAGGAAGACAATATGGTTTCTGTCCACCTCGCGAATGCCTGCGACGATTTTCCGGTAGAGCGGTTCGAGCTTCGGGTTGAAGTAGGCCGTGTCGAAGAAGTGCGGGATCGGCTCGTTCAGCAGGTCGTAGCCGACAACGGCAGGCTCGTCTTTGTAGCGCGTGGCAATCTTCTGCCAGATTCTAACCGTCTGCTCCTGACTCTCAACGCTCTCGAAGAGGAACGGATAGCCCCAACTGTCGTCGATGTTATCGCCGGTCTGCCCGCCCGGCGCGGCGTGCATGTCGAGGATGACGAACAGCCCTTCCCGCTTGCACCACCCGACGACCCTGTCCAGAAGCTCGTAGCCGGGGCCTTCCAGCCTCTGCGGCTCGTCTTCGGTTGCGAACAGACGGTAGCTGAAGGGCACGCGGACGGAGTTAAAGCCCGACTGCTTGATGAATTTAATATCTTCGGCGGTGATGTAGTTGTCTTGATAAGTTTTCCAGAAACGCCGCGCCTCATCCTCGCCGACAAGCTGGTTCATGACGCCCTGAATCAGACGCGGGGAGTTGGTCGCCTTGAACTTGAACATATAGCCCTCGGGCAGAAGCCAGTTGCCGAGGTTAATGCCCTTCAAGAAGAGTGGCCGTCCGTCCGGCGCGACGAATTCCCTGCCCCGCGTGGTGACGAACTTCGTACGTGCCTGTGCCTCCGTATAAACGCCGGAGCTTATAAGCAGGACTGCAAGAGCGAGTATCGCTTTTCTCTTTGTATCAAGCGTCATGTGCTAAAGACTCCGAACTGGTTTCGACGACAGCGCCACTTATTCGCGCTCATCCGAATGAGATGTCAGGTCGATTCGGCAGTACGAACCGAGCGACGCGACCATTACCTTAAACGCCTTTCCGTTCCCGACTCTCGTGGTGTTTCTCCTCGCGCTCGACGACGCTGATGCGACCGTCGCTTTCAATGTAAGCCTCCTTCACCTTCGAGAGATCGTCGAGTCCCTGCTCACGAACCTGTCCCATCAACTCGGACTCTGTAATCAACTCGCGTCGCATGTTCCTGCGTAGAAGCTTACCGTTCCTGATGAGAGGAAGTCGCGGCGGCTCAATCAACCGCTCGAACCAAGGGTACTTATAACCGAGCCAATCAATCGCATAATTCCAAAAGATAAGCGTCCCGACCAGCACAATGCCGTCCGGCAGGGATTTGTACTCGCCCGCCATCGCATTTTGAGAAGCGTCCGCGAGCAGGGTTATCAAAAGCAGGTCTGTCATCCCGAGAGTGCCCGTCTGCCGCTTCAGGATAACGCGCAGCAGCGTGAACAGCGCGATGTACATCAAAGACCCACGCAGCACGATCTCCAACAGAGGCGTGTCGGGGACGAAGATTGTTTTCCAATCCAGTTGATGGAACATTGTTGTCTTTGTCTCTCGGTATGACCGGCGACATAATGCCCGCGTCGGGCGCTTCGCGTTATGAGTGCTCTTCGGCGCGTAGGGCTGTGTCGTCTTCAACGCGTAAGGCTGTGTCGGAGGCAAACAACATAATCTCCGGCTCGCCCGCGGACAGACTGACCATTCGTTCAAATTTCAGGCCGAGCTTTTCAAGCACCCTGATCGAGTCTGTGTTGTCCTGATTCGTCACGGCCAAGATGCGTCTCAGGCCGAGCGAGTTCATCCCGTAGCTCATCACCGCCGAGGCCGACTCGCAGGCATAGCCCTTCGACCAGAATCGCGGCAGAAAGGCATAGCCGATATCCACATCGTTTAAAGCATCTCGCTTCACCAATCCGCAGATGCCAATCGGCACTTTCGATTCCTTCAACTCGACCAGCCACAAACCGAAGCCGAGCCGTTCATAGCTATCGACGAACCTGCTCAAAATATATTGAACAGCATCGTCGATGGTTCTCACGCCCCTGTCACCGATGTTGCGTAGGAAGGAGGGTTCGTTCAACAGCTCAAGGATGAACCCGGCGTCGCTCGCCGACAGCTCACGAAGACTTAACCGCTCTGTTTCAAGGACACTCATCGAAGAAACACCTCTTTCCGACACCGAACTCGAAAACAGGCTTGCCGCCCGCCGCCTTAAAAAAGACGGGACGACATCTCTCAGCTTTACCGGATACGATTCTCTATGCAACCACTGGCTTCTGCTGTTAACTCCTGCCGCACCACGCTCGGGTCAAAGAAATATACTCCCCGTGCGTCGCAACCGGAAACAATCTTTTCGCAACTCGTGTGTCTTCGTGGATGGATTCTCCAAGCCGCTTATGAATCTTCCTTACGTCGAAATCCCGTTAGGTATAAGATGGCGGCATGGACTCCGCGCTCGTCATCCTCGGACTGGGCTTCGTGCTCGGCCTGAAGCACGCGACCGAGGCCGACCACCTCGTGGCGGTCACGACCATCGTCAGCGAGCATCGCTCCGTCTGGCGCTCGGCGGTCGTCGGCGGCCTGTGGGGACTCGGCCACACCGCCTCGCTCTTCATCGCGGGGACAGTGCTCATCCTTCTGCGCGTCTCAATCCCTGAGCGCGTCCGCGTGGCGCTCGAACTCTCGGTCGCGCTGATGATCGTCTTCCTCGGCACACGCATTCTCTACCTCATCCTGCGCGCGCGGCGCGACATACACGTCCACGCGCACACGCACGACGGCCACACACACACGCACCTACACTTCCACGACCGCTCGGACGCGCACGCCGCGACCGACTCGCACACCGTTCCGCACGCGCGACACCGCGGTGGACTCCGGGGCTGGCGTCCCGTCGCGGTCGGCATGGTTCACGGGCTTGCCGGGTCGGCTGCGCTGACGCTGCTCGTGCTGAACGAAGTGATACGGCACGGCGGCTCGCGCCCGCTCGGGTTCGCATACCTGCTTATCTTCGGCGTCGGCTCGGTCGGCGGGATGCTTTTGATGAGCGCGCTTATCAGCTTGCCCTTCGTCTTCAGCGCCTCGCGCTTCCGCCGCATCGACATGCCGCTGCAACTCTTCACGGGATGCGCGAGCGTGGCCTTCGGACTCTATTATGCTTGGCAGACCGCCAGCGGGCTGTGAGTCAAGACGGGTTTGTGCCTTCCTTTGCACCGCAATCCGGCTGCCTCAAAAAAAACTCTCCTCAAATCGGTAACTCATATGCTAGGATGAAATTCGTGGTTGGCCGTCGTTGAACACTTCGGCTTTCTCTCCCTTTACGGCGACATTCCAGAGATTTCGAGCGACTTGCCTGCGACTCACGCCCCGAAAGCGAACTGAACAGCAAAAGCCCTGTCCGTCAGACTGCTTGACCTATGTTCGTCATCATGACCGAAGAGGGCACGCCCGCCCAAACCTCGTTTCGACCTAAACTGCTTTTTCGCCGGATATTTAAAGGCGACGCCCCGCCTGCTCTCTGGCACCGAAATTGACACCGGATGGCGGAAGCCAGGCAGGCCCGCTGCGAGCGTCGGCAAAGGGGCCTCAACAAAAATTCCTCTAACGAACATGACCATAGAGATCAACGAAGGCCAGCGTTTCCCCCAGCAGTTCGTCAACACTTTAGTTGTCGCGGGCGCTGCGGCGGTGCTCTTCGCCGCCTTCCGCCTGCCTCTCGCGCAACTCGGCTTCCCCTTGCTCCTGCTGGCGCTGCTCTCCGTGCAGCTCTCCTCGCGCTTCGACTCACGCCCGCGTAACGGCTGGCACTTCCCCTTCGCCGAAGGGTTCGTCTTCCTCTCAATGCTGCTCTTCGACGGCGAGGCCGCCGTACTGCTGGCCGCAACGGTCGGGCTTTGCGCCGCGCTGCCGACGACGAAGGGGACGAAGGCCGTCGCCTTCCGCGCCGCGCTCGCCGCCCTGACCGCCTCGATGGTGGTCTGGACGCTCAGGCTGACCTCGGGCGTCCTGACGGACATCAGTGTGGGCACGCCTACAATGGCGACGCTCAACTCGCTTTGCGCCGCGTTGTTCATACAGTCTTTTGTCAACGCGTCGGTTGCGGCCTTCGGCGGCTCGTACCGCATGAACCTGTCGGCGTGGCGCGACGGCGTGCGTCTCTTCTTCTGGCAGATTGTCGGCAACGCCGCGTCCTTCTCTGCGGCGCTCGTCGCTGCGCTCGGCGTGCGGTTCGCCGGTCTCAATGTCTCCGTCTCGGTCGGCGCGCTCGGATGCCTCGTGGCCTTCGCACTGCGCGCGAAGCTCTTCGCGGGCGCGGGCAGCGAAGAGACAACCGCGTCCGAGTCGCGCGAGAAGGTGAGCGAGAGCGACCGCTTCCGCAGCGCGTTCGACTACGCGGCTATCGGGATGGCACTGCTCTCAACCGAGGGGCGCTGGCTTCAGGTCAACCGAAGCCTGTGCCAGATTCTCGGCTACACTGAGAAGGAGCTTCTGCTCACGGACTTTCTCTCCATCACGCATCCGGACGACCTGCCGACGGCGCTCTCGAACATCGGCCAACTTCTTAAGGGGAAGGTGCAGGCGTCGCAGATGGAGAAGCGCTACATACACAAGTCCGGCCACGAGGTGTGGGTACACTGGAGCGTCTCGATGGTGCGCGACCAGTATTCAAAGTCCGTCCACCTCATCTTCCAGATTCAGGACATCACCGACCGCAAGCTGGCCGAGCAACAGCTACACCACGACGCTTTCCACGACGCGCTGACGGGACTGCCGAACCGCGCGCTCTTCATGGATCACCTCAAGCTCGCCATCGCGCGCTCGCGCCGCAACATCAACTCACGTTTCGCCGTGCTCTATCTCGACCTCGACCGCTTCAAGGTTATCAACGACTCTCTGGGCCATACCATCGGCGACCAGCTCCTCGTCGGCATCGCCGACCGACTCAAGTACAACCTGCGCCCCGGCGACACGGTCGCGCGTCTCGGCGGCGACGAGTTCACCATCCTCATCGAAGACATTGCCGACGAGTCGGAGTCGGTGCAGGTGGCCGAGCGCATCCAGAAGGAGTTGAGCGTGCCCTTCACTCTGAGCGGGCGCGAGGTCTTCACTACGGTCAGCATGGGCATTGCGCCTTCGGCGACCGGCTACGAGCGTGCGGAAGACATTCTGCGCGACGCCGACACGGCCATGTACCGCGCGAAGTCTCTGGGCAAGGCGCGCTATGAAATCTTCGACAAGGCGATGCACGCGCGCGCCATCAACCTCCTCCAGATGGAGACCGACATGCGGCGTGCGCTGGAGCGCGACGAGTTCCTGCTTCACTACCAGCCCATCGTCTCGCTCGAAAACTTCAGCCTGCGCGGCTTCGAGGCGCTCGTCCGCTGGCAACACCCGGAGCGCGGCTTCATCTCGCCGATGGACTTCATCCCCGTGGCCGAAGAGACGGGCATGATTATCCAGCTCGGCGAATGGGTCATGCGCGAGGCGTGCGGCCAGATGAATCGCTGGCAGAAGATGTTCCCGCTCGAACAGCCGCTCTTTATCGCCGTCAATCTTTCGAGCAAGCAGTTCAGCCAGAACACGCTCATCTCTACCTTCGCCATGATCCTTCAGGAGACGGGCGTCAAGCCGCAGACCGTCAAGTTGGAAATCACCGAGTCGGTCGTGATGGAGAACATCGACACGGCGACCGAAATGCTGCGTCAGCTCCGCGCGCTCGGCGTCAAGCTCGCCATTGATGACTTCGGCACGGGCTATTCGTCGCTCTCCTACCTGCACCGCTTCCCCATCGACACGCTGAAGATCGACCGCTCGTTTGTCACGCGCATGTCGGAGAACAACGAGAACACAGAGATCGTTCGCACCATCGTCGTGCTCGCACAGAACCTCGGCATGGACGTGGTGGCCGAGGGCGTCGAGACGAACGAGCAGTTGGTGCTGCTGCAAAAGCTCAACTGTGAGAACGGGCAGGGCTACTTCTTCTCGAAGCCGGTCAACAGCGACGGGGCCGAGAAGATCATCCTTGAGACCTACGGCGCACTTATCTCGCCGAATCCCACGAAGAACAAACAGGCCAACGGCAAACGCGTCCTCGTCGCTTAGCTCTCATTGGTTGAGATTGGCAGAAGTGTTTTTTCACCACCGAGACACAGAGGACACGGAGTTGGCACAGAGAGTTGCATCCCTCTGTGATACCTCAGTGTCCTCTGTGTCTCGGTGGTGAATTACCTCTCCATCACTTGCAACCCGCGCGAGTCTTAAGAGGCTCCGACCTACCTACTCCCTCTCCGGCTCAATGATGACGGTCTCGCCCGCGACGCCCCCGGCGCGCAACTGTACGGCGAGATGCGCGGCCTCCTCACGCGTCTGGAAGCGCCCGCTACGAACCTGAAAGTGAAATCGCGTCGTCGTCGCCGACTCGACGACGCGCGCTTCAAAGCCCGCCGCCCTGAGACGCGAGACCTGTTCGTTCGCCTGCGAGAGGTCTGCGAACGCGCCGACCTGAACGGAGAACACGCCGTCCTCTTCGATGCCCGTCGCGCCCTGTGCAGTGGACTCTGGAGAGGGAGAGGCCGCGGGCGTCGCCGTCTGGAATCCCGCCCGCCCGCCCGTGTTGGCGGTCACCGCGGGCGTCTTCAAATCGGCGACGGACGTGCGCGCGTCACGCGGCGCGGGCGTTTGGTTCGTCGCCTCGTTCTTGAACTCCTCGCTATTGCCCGTTGCGCCCCACCTTCCTGTGGGGCCCCATACCCAACTAAAAAAGAGCCAGACGAGCACGAAGGCGGCGAGTGAAAGCAGGAGCCAGACCGGGGCTATCTTGAGTATGCGCCTGCCCACGGCGTAGCCGTCGTATTCACGTGCGCGACGCGTGACGGCGGGCGCAACGCTCACATCACTCAAGCTCGCGCCGCACGCAGCGCACACTGCCAACTGCGCGCCGGTCGCGCCACGCTCGCCACTCTTGTTTTTCGCACCGCAACGCGGGCAGGTCAGTTCCATCACGCGAGAGTTTGAACGGGGCGCTTGGGAGAATCAAGACGGCGACCTGCCCCGACCGTCTGCTTCGACAACTTCGACGACGACGCTTGGACTTCGACGACGAAGCCTCGGGTAGAAACTGCGACTTCGGCACTTCGGATTATACCTGCGACTCAAGGAACCAAAACTATCTTCCCGTAAGCGCCCGGCTTCAAGACCTCTTCGTGCGCGCGTGCGGCTTCCCGTAGCGGCAGCTCGCGCCCGACGACGGGGCGCAGTGTCCCCGTCTCCAGCCCTTTGGCGAGCGCCGCGTGTACGCTCGCAAGCTCCTGCGGCGAGGCGTTGAAGAGAGACATGCCGAGGATGATGCCGTCGCGCGACATCAAAAGGCGCGGGTTGATCTCGACCGCACCGCGCGAGCCGATGACGACGACGCGCCCGCCCTTCGCCAGGACGCCGAGGTCCTTATTGAGGTTGACGTTGGCGAGCATTTCGAGAATCACGTCCACGCCGCGCCCGCCCGTGATCGTCGAAAGCTGTTCGAGGTAGTCGGGTGCGTGGTGGTCTAAGACGTGTTGTGCGCCCTGCTCTGCAACGAGTTTGCGCCCTTCCTCCGTGCCGCCCGTGCCGATGATGTTGAAGCCCGCGGCGCGTGCGAGTTGCACCGCCGCCGTGCCCACGCCGCCGCTCGCGCCGTGAACTAAGACGGTCTCGCCCGGACGCCCTCCGGCGCGCTGGAAGAGCGCGCGATAGGCGGTCGCGTAAGGCGTAAACACGCCCGCGCCTTCGGCGAAAGAGACTCGCTCCGGCAACGCGTGAGCCTGCGCCTCTTCGCACAGAGCAAGCTCGGCGTACGTGCCCGTCAAGCTCCCCGCCGTGTAGACTCTCTGCCCCACGTGCAGGCGTGTGACGCCTTCGCCGACCGCCTCGACCTCGCCCGCCGCGTCGAGTCCCGGCGTAAAGGGCAGTTGCGGTTTGACGGCGTGGACGCCGCCGCGTATGTACGTATCGACGGGATTGACGCCCGCCGCACGCACGCGCACGACTACCTGCCCCGCCGCCGCTTGCGGGTCGGGCACGTCCTCCAGACGCAAGACCTCGGGCCCGCCAAACTCTTGAACTCGTATCGCCTTCATCGCCCCTCCTTCACTCACTCTTAAAAGCCCCTGCGTGTTCGCGCGCGAACAGGTCGAGCCTAGTCGGCTCCTTCTCCCCTACGCGCCGCACTCCGTACCATCTTTGATTAGAACCATCACTCTGCTCCTCTTTGATAAAAATCCCTTTGGTAAAAATTTCCGGGCGGAGGTCTATCGACGCGCCGCCGGTTCAAAGCCGAACGTCTTTTTGACGAGGGTCGTGTTGCTCGTGAAGTAGGACGGAGCGGGCATCATGTCTGAGCCTCGCGGGCGGAAAGTCTGCCCCGTTATTTCGGGCAGGCCAAAGGAGAGGTCTTCGACAGAGAGTCGGAGCCGCGCGGCAGCGCCCGTCTCAAGTAGCAGCTCCAACCCTTCAGGCGGCGGAGCCGAGAAAGAGACGCGCAAGACTCTCTGCTGATCCGCGCCTGCGTTCGTTTGCATTTCGACTGCGCCTCCTGCATCGCCGAGCAGCGATTTTCCGTCGATAGTCGCGCGACGTATGTCCGCCCCCGCGTCGGTGTAGAAGATAAGCACCGGCGCGCGGCGCGGCGACGAGAGACGCAGGCGCAACGTCCGCACGTCTCCCTCCGTGCGGTCGTCCAAGACCTGCACGTCCGGCGGCGCGAGCGCTGCGGCGGGCGCATCCGCCTTCCGGTCTGTCTGCTTCGACCAGGGGAAGATCGCTTCCAGACTCTCGTTCGTCGCGCCCGCCCCGATGAACTGCGAAGTCCACTCGTCGGGCGAAGCGTCCGTGCTCACCCACTCGGCGCGCGCCGAGTCAGCGTCGAGAAAGTAGAGCATGCTGTTCGTCTTCCGCTGGCGCGCGTCGGAGCCTGCGAGCATCAGTCCCACGACGACGAACCCCAGCCCCGCGAGCGCCGCGACCGCGGGCACAAGCCAACGCCTGCGCGCTACGAGCACACGGAAATGCGGAACCAACAGCCCCGCGAGCAACACCACCATGAGCATAAAGGGCCCGCACAGCTCAAGGCCGAGCATCATAAAGAACATGTAGACGAGCGGCGCGAGCATGACCACGCCGGGAATGGCCGAGAGCGTTGTGATCGCCAAGCCCTTCCCCGACTCGAAACTGCCCCCGCCCCGCGCGACGACGAAAGCGAAGCCGAGCAGTGCGAATAGAAGAGGCCACGCGAACACGAAGCTGCCCAGCGGCAGTAGCGCCGTCGTCAACAGCAAAAGCACGAGCCACCACAGCAACGCGCCCGCCGCAAGGTTCGCCGCGCTCGTCCCGCGAAACAGTCGCGCATAGACCAACGCGAAGGCCGCCAACGCCAGCAGCACGAACCCGATTTCGTAAGGCCACTTTTCATAAGGCGTCCGCCACGGCAGCACTGTGTAACCCGCGTGGAGCACGCGCGCCACGCGCCAAACGCCCGCCGTCAACAAGACCGCGACGACGGACGCGACGAGAAACGACGCGGAGCCAGCCGCAATCCCTCGCGCCGACAGAAGCCCTTGCCTTAGCCCCGCGAACATGACGCCAACAAAGAGTAGAAAGACGAGCGCCGCGAGCGGCACGACCCAGGACTCCGTGTAGTGCAGGAAGATTGTGCCGAAGGCGTTGAAGTAGATTGCGTCCGGCGAACTCAAGTCGCGCAAGTCGAGGTCGCCGAAGCGGCGCGCAAGCGCGAGCGCGTAAGAGCCGTGGTGTTGCAGGCTCCGCTCGTCCAACACGTCCGCCGAGTCGAGCGCAGTGTGATAGCTCGTGATGCGGTCGGCGTAGGCGAAGTTGAGACCGGCGGCTCCTGCGCCCTTGAAGACGGTCATGTCTGTGTCGTTTGGCAGACGTTTGTAGACCGCGTACATCAGCGAGCTTGCGACGGGGTACGGCGCGGCTGCCGCCATCTCGCGGATGAGCGCGCCGTTGCCTTCGCTCGTCTCAAACATCATGGACGGGCCGCCCGCGCCACGCGCCTCGAAGTTGAGCACAAGCCCCACGTCCTTCATCCACGCATGCCCTTCGGCGAAGGCACGCGCGCCCAGGAGTCCCAACTCCTCGCCGTCGGTGATGAGGAGGATGAGGTCATCCTTGAGCGGCGGGCCCGACTTCAGCCCGCGCAGGGTTTCGAGCAGCGCCGCGACGCCCGCGCCGTCATCCGAAGCGCCGGGCCCCGTCGGCACTGAGTCGTAGTGAGCGGCGAGCATGAGCGCCTTGCCGGCGTTGGCAGTGCCGGGCACGCGCGCCACGATGTTGCGCACGCGCGCGGCCATCAAGGGGCGGCCCGGTCTCGCCGTCGCGGGCACGGACGACGCGTCCTGCACCTCGGCGCTTACACCGAGCGCGCCCAGCTCGTCGAGGATATAGCGCCGCACGCGCTCGCACTCCAACGAGCCGGTCGGGTGCGGAGCGCGCGCCATCTCGCGTACATGTTTCATGGCACGCGCCGACGAAAACTCCGCGGGCGGCGCGCTCTCCGGCACGGCACGCGGCGGCTGAACCAGACTTATGCTCACGCAGGCCAGCGCGCACAGAAATAGAAATGCCGCCAACGCTGTGGCGGCGTTCGTCTTCGAGTTGGGGAGAGTCTTCATGATGTTTAGAGGTCAGAGGTCGGAGGTCAGAGGTTAGTAGAAATCACCGGCAAACATCCTTAATGAGAGCAGGCGATACGATAGCCGCAACTACTAACCTCTGACCTCCGACCTCTGACCTCTCATCTTTTATCCAACAAGCGGAGTGCCGTCGTAGACGATGGCCCAGCCGTTCTTGCGGCTCGTGGCGAGACTGCGAGAGAACCACTTGAGGGCTTCCGTCTCGCTCTCGTAGCGCTGCATCGAGGGGAGCGTCTCGCGTGGGTCGAAGCGCACGATCTGGCCGCCGTCGGGCGAAGCCTTCAAAGAGATGAGCGCGAGCATGTCGTTCTTCTGG
Source organism: Acidobacteriota bacterium (assembly GCA_032162705.1). GTDB lineage: Bacteria > Acidobacteriota > Blastocatellia > Pyrinomonadales > Pyrinomonadaceae > QHXN01. The sequence continues at coordinate 50,826 of JAVRON010000092.1, read as the reverse complement.
AGTAGCGCCGTGCGGACTACCGTGGAGTCGTCATCGTCGCCCTCCTCCTCGTCGTCATCGTCGAATCCGGCCTCCTCTTCGAGAAACTCCGCCGTCCCGCTCTCACCCTCATCGTCAACGTCGATCATCTCGTCAAAAAAGTCGTTGTGGTCTTTCATCTTTTAATCTCACTTCTCCGATATTGAATTTCCCAGCCGGATGAAGTCATCGAAACAGCCCTTGTCCGAAACTCTCTGAAGCGTATATTACACTCTCGCGGGACGGCGGACAAAGGAGCGTGGAGGAAAACAATGGACGGCTTTGTGCTCTCGATTGACCAGGGGACGACGGGGACGACCGCGCTCGTTTTCGACCGCGATTGCGGCGTGCGCGGGCGCGGCTATTCGGAGTTCACACAGCACTACCCGCGCCCCGGATGGGTCGAGCATGACGCCGAAGAAATCTGGCGCGTGAGCCTCATCGCCGCCGCCCGTGCGCTGGCCGCCGCACGCGTCGAGGCGCGGCATTTACGCGCCGTCGGTCTCACGAATCAACGCGAAACCGTCGTCGCGTGGGAGCGTGAGACGGGCACACCCGTCGCACGCGCAATCGTTTGGCAGGACAGGCGGACGGCTGCCCTCTGCGACGAGTTGAAGGCGCGCGGCCTTGAAGAAATGATTCGCACGAAGACGGGACTCGTGCTTGACCCTTACTTCTCCGGTACGAAGCTGAAGTGGCTGCTCGACAACACAGAGGGCTTGAGAGAGAGTGCGGCGCGCGGCCAAATAGCCTTCGGCACAATCGACTCGTGGCTCATCTGGAAGTTGACGGGCGGGCGCGTACACTCGACCGACCCGTCGAACGCGTCGCGCACGCTTCTCTTCGACATCAAACGGCTCGAATGGGACGACGAGCTGCTCGCACTCTTCGACGTGCCGCGCGAGATGCTTCCCAGTGTCAAACCCTCTTCGGGCATCTTCGGACTGACGGAGCCGTCGGTCTTCTTCGGCGCGAGCGTACCAGTGGCGGGCGTGGCGGGCGACCAGCAGGCCGCGCTCTTCGGGCAGGCGTGCTACGAGACAGGGGCCGCGAAGAACACATACGGCACAGGCTCTTTCCTGTTGATGAACACGGGGCGCGTGCCTGTCGTGAGCCGCGCGGGGCTGCTGACGACAATCGCCTGGCAGTTGGGAGAAGCGGCGGCGGAGTATGCGCTCGAAGGCTCCATCTTCATCACGGGCGCGGCGGTGCAGTGGTTGCGCGATGGCCTCGGGATTATCGAGAGCGCGGAGGAGACCGAGCAGCTTGCACGCTCGCTCGAAACGAACGAGGGCGTCTATTTCGTCCCGGCGCTCGCCGGCCTTGGTGCGCCGCACTGGGATGCGTACGCGCGCGGCGCGATAGTCGGACTGACGCGTGGGACGACGCGCGCTCACCTTGCGCGTGCGGCGCTTGAAAGCATGTGCTACCAGACGCGCGATGTGGTCGAAGCGATGGAACGCGACTCGGGCGTCCGTCTGAAGGAACTGCGCGTGGACGGCGGCGCGGTCGGCAATTCGTTCCTCATGCAGTTTCAAGCAGACATCCTCGGCGTCCCAGTGGAAGTGCCCGAGGTGACTGAGACGACCGCCGCAGGCGCGGCCTACCTGGCCGGACTCGCGGTCGGCTTCTGGAAAGACCGCCGCGAGATAGCCGCGCGCTGGCGCGTCGCACGGCGCTACGAGCCAAGCATGACTGAATCCGAGCGCGAACGCCTCCACCGCCGCTGGTTAAGAGCAGTGGAACGCGCGCGCGACTGGGAGCGAGACGATTAAGCGGGTAACGCGCGGCGGCGCGCGATGAAGGCTGCGATCAGCGTGATGATGAAGAGCCAGCCGGTGATGACGATGACCAGAAAGAATGTGATGATGCCGCCGTAACCGCCGACCGCGTTGAAGGCTGCCTGTTCGGGCGCGGACGGCGCGGCAAGGACATCGGCGAACAGATAAGAAAGATAGACGAACAGAACGGCGAGGGCCGGTGCGACGAGAAGCGACCACGCGAAGTTTCGTCCACGTCTACCGAGCCAGCGCCCGATGAGCCATCCGGCGAAGGCGGCGAGCACCGTGCAAATGCAGCCTTGAACGATCAAGACAACCCAGAAGACGCCTTCATCGGAGAAGGTGCGCTCGTTCGTCTGCGCGGTGACGGCGAGTGTGTCCGCCGGAATCTTGTCCCACATGGCGACGAGCGCGTCACCCTCGCGCCGCATCTCCTGGCTCGCTTCAGCGCGCCAGCCACGCGGCAGCAGCACCTTCGCATCGAGCTTTCCGAAGCTCGCCCACTCACGCGCGGGCGCGAGCACGTAACCGAGCTGCCAGTAGATGGCGTGCGACCTCGCGTCGCAGTACGCACCCGGTCGCGCCTCGTAGCGCACGCGTATGTTGTGCTCGCCCGGCGCGAGCGTCACGCGGAAGGTGAGCGTTCCCTCACCAAGCGTCTTGTACGGGAGCGGAGGCTGTCCGGGAAAAAGCCCCGGCGTCTGAAGGGGCGAAGCCCACTTCTGTGGCAACCCTTCGGTGTTTGAGTCTGCGAGCGCAGCGACCGTCTGCCCGTCGAACCACACGCCCCCCTCGACCTGTGCGCGCTTCGGGTCTTGCACCCAATCGTGTCCGTTCCAGACCCACGCCGCACCCGGCCGCATCGCGTCTGCGACGAAGACCAGTTCAAGGTCTCGCTGCTCGCCAACGTTGCGCACCGTGTACGTCGCCTCGACGACGGCGGGCCGCCTGTCCTTAAGTGGGCGTAGGTCGATGACAAGCGTCTCGCGCTCGATGTGCATCGACTTCAGCTCGCCCGAAAGCTCGCGTGGCGCGTCGCCGGGACGCGAGGCCGGCTGAGGCGCGGCCATGTTCGCGCGTGCAACAGTGCTGTGAGCAAACAGCGCGGCGCAGGCCGCGGCAAGCATCAACGATAATTTGACGAACGAACTGGCTCGGCTTTGTCGCATCGAAGGCTCCGGGCGGACTCTCGGTATACTATGTATCATTACGAGAATGTAGGTGCTGGCTGAGAATAAAGTCTCAGCTTCGTTTACTCAAGCGACGGATGACGAGGCAGACTGCGAAAGACATCTCCGGCGAAGCCTTCGACGTTTGTATCATCGGCGCGGGCATCAACGGCTGCGGCATTGCGCGCGACGCGTCGATGCGTGGCTTGCGCGTGCTGCTGCTCGACAAGGGCGACATCTCTTCGGGGACGACCGCCTGGTCTACACGTCTGATTCACGGCGGGCTGCGCTATCTCGAACACGGCGAGCTGGGGCTTGTCCGCGAGTCTCTGCGCGAGCGCGAGACGCTGCTCCGACGCGTCGCGCCGCATCTCGTCCGCCCGCTTCCTGTGCTCGTTCCACTCTACGCCGGACGGCGGCGCGGCGCGCTCACCATACGCACCGGCCTGCTCGCATACGACCTGCTCTCAATGGACAAGTCGCTCCCGCGTCACCGGATGCTCACGACTTCGGAGGCGCTCGCACGCGCGCCCGGACTCGACGCGTCGAGTTTGAAAGGCGCGGCGCTCTTCTACGACGCGCAGGTCGAGTACGCCGAACGTCTCGCGTTGGAGAACGCGCTCGCGGCGCGCTTGCACGGAGCGACCATCTTGACCTACGCGCGGGTCGAGCGTCTGCTCGTCGTTGATGGAGCAGCGCGCGGCGTCGAGTTCACAGACCTGCTCGGCGGCTCGACGCACGAGGCACGCGCATCACTCGTCTTGAACGTCGCGGGGCCTTGGGTTGATGAGGTGCTTGACGGCGCGGGTGCGTCGGGCGAGAGACTAACGGGTGCGACGGGTGAAAAACTATCGGTGGCGGCGGGCGAGAAACTTATCGGTGGGACGAAGGGCAGCCACATCGTCGTCCGCCCTTTCCGTGGCGCTCCACACGTCGCCGTCTACGCCGAGGCCGTCGAAGATGGTCGCCCGTTCTTCGTCATCCCCTGGGACGACAAGTTTTTGATCGGGACGACAGACGAGCGCTACGAGGGCGACCTCAATCACATCGAGGCCGACACGCGCGAGATCGAATACCTCGTACGCGAGACGAACCGCGCGCTTCCCCCGGCACACCTCACGCGCGACGATGTGCTCTACACCTACTCGGGCGTTCGCCCTCTCGCATACGCAGGGGCGCGCGCCGAGGCGGCAGTCACGCGCCGCCACTTCGTCCGGCCTTCGCACGTCTTGCGCGGCCTCTTCTCCGTCGTCGGCGGCAAGCTCACGACATATCGCAGCCTCGCCGAAGAGGCGGTCGATCTGCTCTTCCGTCAACTGGGCAGGACTCCGCCGCCCTGCACGACCGCCACGACACGTTTGCCGGGCGCAGCCTTCGATGACTTTGACGCGCTGCGTGAAAGATTCAACGTGCAAAGCCCTCTGCCGAAAGTTTCCAATGCGAGGCTTCTGAAAATCTACGGCGGGCGCGCGACCGATGTCCTGCGACTCGCGCTCGGCGACACGGAACTCGCGCGGCCCATCAGCGACGAGACGGGGAGCATCGGCGCGGAGGTCGTCTATGCCTTCCGCGAAGAGCTGGCCGAGACGCTCGTCGATTGCCTGATGCGGCGTACGATGACGGGGCTGAACGGCGAGGTCGGTCTCGACGCCGTCGAACGTGCCGCGCGCCTGGCCCGCAAGTTCCTCGGCTGGACGGACGAGCGCGCTCTGTGTGAGGTCGAAAACTACAGGCGTTACGTCGAACGCTTCCAACCGAAGCAGAGCCGCGAGCGTTAACGAACCGACGCTGCTTACTGTTTGACGTTTATGCCAAGAGGCCGTGCGTCTGCGCCGCGCGGCTCGTCCACGACGCATGAGACTTCCGTGCGGCGCGCTTGTGTCGCGGCAGGCGCACGTTCTCGAAGTAGTCGATGGCGGCGACGCGCAGCCCCACGTCGCGGCCCAAGCGCTCGCTGACGAACCATTTGTGTTCGAGCATGCGCGTCCACTCAGCGCGTGCCTCGGTCGGTGTCAGGCGGACTCCGGCCAACTCCTTCAAAACCTTCTGCTCCTCACAGGCGAGTTCGCCCCGCGTTCTTTCGATAACGTAGTCTAATCTGAACGGAATCATCTTAACTCTCCTTTTCAAGTGCGCGCCGGGAAGCGGCCACGCGTCACGCATGAAATCATTTTCATGTACGTGGATTCGACGCGAAATGATAGGCACGACTTTGCCCGCGCGTCTAACTCATTGTTTTAATCCGGCGGATTAACTATATTCATCCACATTTCCCGAAAGAGGCTTAAGCTATGGAACTGTCTCAGTTAAGAACTTTCCGCGAGGTCGCCGAGGCGCTGAGCTTCACGCGTGCGTCAGAGAAACTTAACATGACGCAGTCGGCCGTGAGCCATCAGATCAAGGCGCTGGAGACGGAGCTTGGCGAGCCGCTCTTCATACGCGCCAAGCGCGGAGTACGCCTCTCCGACGCGGGCCAGCTCGCGCTCGCATACGCCGAGCGCATCATCGAAGAGGCCGACGCGCTGCGCGAGCGCATCCGTGGCGACGAACACGAGCCACGCGGGCGTGTGCGCGCCGCTGCCGCCACGCAGGCTTTCGTACATCTCTTCGCGCGCCTCTTCGAGTCGTTCATGCGCGAGCACGACCGGATAGAACTCTCTTTCCGGACGACCGTCAGCACCGAACAGACCGTGACCGATATTCTTAACGGCGCGGCCGACGTGGGCTTCGCAAGCCTTCCCGTCTATTCGCCCGCGCTACAGGTGACAGAGCTGTTCGAGGACGAGTTGGGGCTTGTCGTCGGCGCGCAACACCCTTTGGCCCCGGCGGGCGAAGTCCCGGTCACTGACCTCCGCCGCGAGCGCTTCATACTCTTCGAGCACGGCGCTTCAATACGTCGCGCGACCGACGCCTTCTTCAAACGCGTTGACCTGAACCCAGACCTCGCGCTCGAATCGAACGATACATACTTCATCAAGCTGATGGTCGAGCACGGCCTCGGCATCTCGCTGATGCCTTCGTGGGCCGTGCGCGAAGAGGTGGAGGCGGGCCGTCTCGCTTGGCTGCGCATCGGCGGGCATCGCCTGACACGCGCCGTCGCCGTCATTGCCCTCGGGCGCTTCCAGCCCTCGCCCACGCGCGCCTTCATCGAATACATCCTCGAACATCGCAAGGGACTTCAGGCAGCCGCCCGCGCGAGTTAAGGCTCCGATGCAGAAACCGGATCGGCCACAGAGACACAGAGACACAGGGGGTTTAAGAATGTGAAATCTCAAATCTGAAATTTGAAATCTCAAATCTCAAATTTAATCTCTGTGTCTCTGTGTCTTTGTGGCTGATCTTGAAATGTTTTCTTAGACAATGAAACAGATACCCGAAACGATGCGCGTCATCGAACTGCGCTCTTACGAAGACGGCGATGGTGCGCTCGCGCTGGCCGTGCGGCGCGTGCCCCGTCCGGGTACGGGACAGGTGCTTGTGCGCGTCGCGGCCACGCCTGTGAACCCTTCCGACCTCGCCTTTCTGAGCGGGACGTATGGGCTTCACAAGCCGCTTCCCGTCGTGCCCGGCTTCGAGGGCAGCGGCGAGGTGGTCGCGGCGGGAGGCGGCCTCTGGCCTCGCTACCTTCTGCACAAGCGTGTCGCGTGCGCCGCGCCCGCCGACGGCGACGGCACTTGGGCCGAGTACATGATTGCCGAAGCAGCGCAGTGCATCCCTCTGCGCAGAGACACAGACATCGAGCAGGCGTCGATGATGATCGTCAATCCTTTCACGGCATGGGCGCTGTTGGGGCTGGCAAGGGATTTGCGCGCCGCGGCGGTCGTGCAGACGGCGGCGGCGAGCGCGCTCGGGCGTATGGTCAACCGGCTCGCCGGAGGGCGCGGCGTACAGGTCGTCAACATCGTCCGACGCCCCGAACAGGTCGCGCTGCTCGAAGCTGAGGGCGCGAAGTACGTGCTCGACAGCGCGGAGGCCGACTTCGACGAGCGACTCGGCGAGCTGTGCAAGCGTCTGCGCGCGAGCGTGGCCTTCGACGCCGTAGCGGGCGAGATGACCGGCAGAATTCTGTCCGCGATGCCCACGCGCAGCACGGCCATCGTCTATGGCGGACTCTCGCAGGAGCCGTGCCTCCTCGACCCGCGCTCGTTTATCTTCGAGCGCAAGAGCGTCCGCGGCTTCTGGCTCGCCGACTGGCTGAGGAGCACGGGCGCGCTGAAAAAATTCGTCGCTGCGCGCAACGTCGAGCGACTCCTGAAGAAAGAGTTGCGGACTGAGATACGCGCGCGGCTGCCACTGGATGAAGCTATCGAAGGCGTGCGACGGTACGCGCGCGAGATGACCGGCGGCAAGATCATCTTCGTGCCCGGCCAGAAGTAAGGCCGAAGGCAAACGGGCGAGCGGCAACGTGACGTGTATCTTTCATCACGTTGCCGCTCGCCTTTGTCCATCAATCGTCGTCTAAAATTTTAGCCCGGCCCTCTCCAACCGTCGGGCAACTCGGCAGCATCACACGGGCACAACTTGAGGAGGGAAACGTGATGTTGCGAAGGTCAACCCTCGCCCTTCTGGGCCTCTTCGTGTGTCTTTTCGCCGCCCACCTTTCGAGCGCGAGTTCGTCGCTCCGTCTCGACGAATCACGAATCAAAGTTTCGCTCGACGAAAAGCAGACGCGCGTTACGCTCGAAGTCGAGAACGGCACGGGCCGCGATCTCCCCGCGCGCATTCGTATCGAGCTACTCGACCCGCACGACAAGGTACGCGCCTCGTCGAGCGTGGACGTGCGCGTCAGGCGCGGCGCGAACTCCTTCGATGTTCCCGTCGAGCTTCCCTACGCAGAACTGCTTGAAGCCGAGCGCAAGCAGTTCCCCTGGTATCGCCTGCGCTACCGCGTCGCTCCCGCAACGCCATCCGACGAGACGCCCGCCATTGAGGGCGTCGTCTCCATCTCCGAAGTCACGCCCGATCTCTTCGGGCTGCGCGTCGTCACTTCGCGGAAGGCACGCGCCGGCTCGACCTTCAGCGCTCGCGTCCGCACGGCCAACCCCGTCACACAGCGCCCCGTCAAGAACGTCACGGTCGAAGCCTCTCTGACCTTCGACGCGGGCGAAGGCAAGACTGTGATTAAGTCCGCGGCGACGACCGACGGCGACGGCTTCGCCTCGCTCGACTTCAAGTTGCCGCGCGAGGTCGAGGACGATGGCGACGCGGAGCTTATAGTCACGGCGCGGCGCGGCGCACTCGTCGAAAAGGCGGAGGCCGATGTCTCCGTCGAACAGTCGCCGCGCGTCCTCTTGACCACGGACAAGCCGCTCTACCAGCCGGGACAGACGATGCACATGCGCGCGCTCGTCTTCGACCAGACGGAGCATGCCCTCGCGGACGAGGAAGTGTCTTTTAAGATTGAAGATGAAGACGGCACCGACGCCTTCGACCAGACGCTCAACACCTCTCGCTTCGGCGTCGCCTCCGCCGACTGGCGTATACCCGACGGCACGCGCCTCGGCACATACACGCTCAAGCTGTTGATGGACGACTCCAAGTACGACATCGACTACGGCGCGCGCACAGAGTTCAAAGTCAGCCGCTACGACCTGCCGAACTTCACCGTGGTGACGAAGCTTGACCGCCCCTTCTATCTCACGGGTCAGAACGCCGAAGTCGAAGTGCGTGCAGACTATCTCTTCGGCCAGCCCGTACGGCGCGGCCACATCCGCGTCGTGCGCCAGACCGAGCGGCGCTGGAACTACAAAGAGCAGAAGTATGAGACCGAGGAGCATCCGTCGGTCGAGGGCGAGCTTGATGAGCAGGGGCGCTTCAACGCGCGCATCGATCTGTCGGGCGAGCACGCGGAGTTGCGTGATGCGGACTATCAACGCTTCCGCGATCTCGACTTCGCCGCGTACGTCTCAGACCCGACGACCAACCGCACCGAGCAGCGTCGTTTCTCTGTGCGCCTGACGAAAGACCCCGTTCACATCTACGTCAACGAGGGGCGCTTCCGACAGGCGAAGGGACTACCACTCGCCTTCTATCTCTCGACCTTCTACGCCGACGGCACACCCGCCGAATGTGACGTGACCGTCTATGAGGAGGGCGCGACCACGATCAACGCCGTGCCCGGCGAGCCGCGCCACGAGTTGAAGGAGCCGGATCGCGCCGTCCCCAGAGTGCGTACGAACCGCTACGGCGTGGCGAAGGTCACGGGGCCCGCCGTACGTCGAGACGAGACGCGCAGCAACCTCCCTCTGCGATTCGTCGCGCGCGACCGGCAGGGGCGCATGGGCCATTACAAGGACGACTTCTGGCTCGACTCCTACGGCGACGAACGCCCCGAGATTCGCGTCGAGACCGACAAGACGCTCTACCGCGACGGCGAGCCTATCGCGGTCGAGCTAACGTCGAACACCTCGCGCATGGGCGTCGCGGTGGACGCGATCTCTGAGGGCCGCGTTGTCTTCTCAAGGTCGGTGCGGCTCTCGGGCGGTCGTGCCGCTCTCGTCATCCCCGCGAGTGAAGAGTTTCGCGACGGCGTGACCGTCTCTGCGATGAGCACAGCGCCGACGGGTGATGACGATGATGAATTCAGTTTCGGCGCGCGCACGGTCGTCTATCCGCGCGACCGCGAGTTGAAGATCGACGTGAGCCTCTCTCAAAAAAGTTTCCGGCCCGGCGAAGAGGCGAACGCACAGTTTGCCGTGCGGTCGGCGGACGGGCGGCGCGCGGCGGGAGCGCTCGGCGTCGTCGTCTTCGACAAGGCCGTCGAGGAGCGCGCGCGCACGGACGGAGAGTTCTCGCGCAATTTCGGCTTTGCAGGCTCGCTCTACGGCTTCTGGTACGGCGAGGGGGACATCGCCGGTATCACGCAGCGCGACATCGAGCGGCTCGACCTCTCGCGCACGCAGCCCTTGGGGCTGGAGACGGTCGCCGAGATGATCTACAACGGCGACCACTCATACGACGAGCATCACGTGTCGAGCGGCACCGAGTTCGAGCGCGAACAGCCGCAGGTCTTCTCCGACCTCATCAACGCACAGCTCAAGCCCTTGAACGATGCCATCCACACACACTACACGCAGAGCGCCGAGTACCCTTCGGACGAGAATTCGTTCGTCCGCTTACTCGCGCAGTCGGGCGTCGATTTCGCGGCTCTGCGCGACCCCTGGGGGCAGCCCTACCGCCCGCAGTTCTCATTCGAGCGCGAGTTGGAGACGCTGGAAATTTACAGCAGCGGCGCGGACGAACGAGCGGACACGGACGACGACTTTACCGTCGCGCGCTTCGCATGGCCCTACTTCCGCGCTACGGGTGAGCGCATCGACCGCGCCGCTGCCGAGTATCACAAACGCACGGGCGGCTTCGTCCGCGACCTCGCCGCGCTCCGCGAAGAACTTCGGCGCGGAGGCTTCGATCCTGACGCGCTGCGCGACCGTTGGGGGCAGCCCTATCGCATCGACTTCGGCGTGAGCGGAACGCATTACGTCATCACGGTCGAGAGCGGCGGCCCCAATAAGACCTTCGAGCCGCAGAACGTTTCCGGCTCTGACGACTTTCCCGTCTGGGCTTTGCTCACGGACTACTTCGCAGAGCCGCGCGCGAGCGTCGATGCGGCGCTCGCACGGAACCTGCGCGAGACGAACAGCTTCCCGCAGACCGAAGAGGCTCTGCGCGGGGCGCTCGCACGCGCGTCACTCAGCCTCGAAGACCTGCGCGACGGCTGGGGTCAACGCACGTATGCGACCTTCTCGTCCGAGTCGCGCTTCACAGACCACGTCCAGATTGAAGACCATCGCCGCTTCGACGCCGCCCACGGCACGCACCGGGACATTAAGCCCGTCACACAGACGCTCTTCTCCGTCGCGCTCCGAAGCCCCGGCCCCGATGGTCGTGTGGGCACGCTCGACGACTTCACGCTCGCCGTCTTCACGAGCATCGGCGCGGAGCAGTCCGCGCAGGACGCCGAGCCGAAACCCGTCGAGCCGGTCACGACCTTCTCCGGCGGCACGGGCGCGATCACTGGAACCGTCACAGACCCGAACGAAGCGGTTGTCGCCAACACAACCGTCACAGCCAAACACAAGTTCACCGCGCTTGAATTCACCGCGAAGACCGACGACAAAGGCGTCTACCTCCTGCGCAATCTCCCTTCGGGCATCTACACGCTCTCCTTCGAGGCGTCGGGCTTCCGCCGAACCGTGATTGATGATGTCAAAGTCCAGTCGTCGAACCTGACGAAAGCAGACGTAAGGCTCGACATCGCGGGAGTGTCGGAGACCGTGTCGGTGACGGCGGAGTCCCTCAATGTGGTCAACACCTCATCGTCGATGGTGTCGAGCGTCGTTGAGCATTCGGTCAGCACAAAGATTCCGCTCTCGACGCCACGCCTGCGCGAGTTCTTCCCAGAGACGCTGGTCTGGCAGCCCTCGCTCGAAACCGAACGGGACGGCACGGCGCGCATACGCTTCAAGCTCGCCGATAACATTACGACCTGGAAGATGTCTGTTATCGCCTCGACCGAAGACGGGAAGCTCGCGACGGTCGAGAAAGAGTTTCTCGCCTTCCAGCCCTTCTTCGTCGAGCACGACCCGCCGCGCGTGCTCACGGAGGGCGACGAAATCTCTCTGCCCGTCGTGCTGCGCAACTACCTCGAACGCGCGCAAGCCGTAGACGTGGAGATGAAGCCCGAAAGCTGGTTCACCCTCGGCGGCCCCGCACGACAACGCGCGGAAGTACCCTCGGGCGACTCCGCGCGTCCCACGTTCGACTTCCGCGCCGTCGCCTCAATCAAGGATGGCAAGCAGCGCGTCACCGCCGTCGGCGCGGACGCGAGCGACGCCATCGAGAAGCCCGTCACGGTTCACCCCGACGGCGAGGAGCGCTCACGTACGGACGCCGCGGTCTTCAACGACGCGGGCACACTCGGCGTCAACGTTCCGGCAGACGTAGTGCGCGGCTCCGTGCGCGGCGAACTGAAAATCTACCCGAACCTGACGACGCACGTCCTCGAAGGCGTCGAGGCCATCATGTCCCGGCCATACGGCTGCGGCGAGCAGACCATCTCGTCCACATACCCGAGCGTCCTCGTGCTCGACTACTACCGGCGCACGGGCGGCAAGCTTGAAGGCGAGTTGCCGCCCATCGTCGCGCGCGCACGCGGCTACGCGGTGCTCGGCTACGAGCGACTGCTCAAGTATCGTGCGCCCGGCGACGGCTTCACCTACTGGGGACGCGGCGAGCCTGACCTCGCGCTCACGGCCTATGCCCTGCGCTTCCTTTCGGACGCGAGCCGCGTCATCGAAGTTGACGAAGATGTGATAACGCAGACGCGCGACTGGCTCGTCCGGCAGCAGCGCGAAGACGGAAGCTGGCCCGTTCGATACTGGTGGAGCAACACGGAAAACACAGGGCAGACCGCGCTCACCACGGCCTTCATCGCGCGCGTCCTCGCCGCTATGCAGAAGCCCGACTCCGGCACGGACAGTCCCATCGCACAACAAACGCGCGCTCTGGCTTCGCCTCTACAAACTCCGACGCCGACTCAAACTCCATCACTAACTTCCGCGACGACTTCCGCGCAGACTTCCGCGCCGACGACAGTGACGACGACAGCGACGGCGACGACAGCAACGATGACGACGACGAACTCGCTGCCGCCGCTCGCGCGAGCGCTCCGCTATCTCGCCGCGCGAGCGGATGAGACGGACGAACCCTATCTGCTGGCCTCCTTCGCGCTGGCCGCCGACGCGAGCGAACCGCAAGCAGCCGCACGCGCCGTCGCCAAACTCCGCGCGCTCGCACACGCGGAGGGCGCTCTCTCTTACTGGGCGCTTGAGACCAACACGCCCTTCTACGGCTGGGGTCTCGCCGGTCGCATCGAGACGACCGCGCTCGCCGTCCAGGCTCTCAGCGTCTACTGCCGGATGCCGAACGTGGATTGTGAATTGAAGACCGACGGCGGATTGAAGACCGATGAAAGCAACGCTCTTTCCAATCCGCACACGGCGCTCAGCACTTCGCAACTGATAAACCGCGGCCTCCTCTTCCTCCTGCGCAACAAAGATCGCTACGGCGTCTGGCATTCGACGCAGGCCACCATCAACGTCTTCGACGCTCTTCTCTCACTCGTCGCCAACACGAGCGACACCGCGCGCTCTGTTGGGCAGGGTGCTCGGATTGGGCAGGGCACACAGGCCGACGACACGGCTGAGATTTCCGTCAACGGTCGCCGGGCAGGTGCGCTTGTGCTGCCGCCCGCCGATAAACTGACTGCGCCGCTCACGCTCGACCTCTCGCCCTTCCTCGGCGCGGGCGACAACCACGTCGAGATTCGACGCACAGGCTCCGCCCTTCAGGCGCAGGCGCAACTGGTCACGACCTTCTACGTGCCCTGGCCCGAGCGACCCGCTGCGACCGCCGAGTCTGCGACGGCGAACGGAAAGCCTGCGACGGCGAACGGCGAAGCGGCGTTGACGAATCGCGTTGAGAATGAGTTGACGAGGCCCGTTGACGTTGAAGTGAAGACGGCGGGCGGCGTGTCGTCGAAGCAAAGCAGCGTGTCGTCGAAGCAGAACGGCGCGAGCACGCTCCGCCTCGCCGTCGCATACGACCGAACGGAAGCAGGGATCAATCAAGAGGTGATGTGCAGCGTCGAGGCTTCGCGCATCGGCCATCAAGGCTACGGAATGCTGCTCGCCGAAGTGGGACTTCCGCCCGGCGCGGACGTTGACCGTGCCTCGCTCGAACGCACGATGAAGGAGTCGGGCTGGGCCATCAGCAGCTACGACGTTCTGCCCGACCGCCTCGTCGTCTATCTCTGGCCGCAGGGCGGCGGGGCGCGCTTCCAGTTCAAATTCCGCCCGCGCTTCGGCCTCAACGCCCTGACCGCGCCATCGCAACTCTACGACTACTACAACCCCGAAGCGCACACCGTCGTCCCACCGACGCGCTTCGTGATACGATGAAAAGCAGTAGTCAGTAGTCAGTAGTCAGTAGCCAGTAGTTTGCCTCTTTCGTCAGTTGAATGCCGTTTGTCAGTGAGCATTTTAGCGATGGTGCTCTTCTTCTACTGTCTACTGTCTACTGTCTACTGTCTACTTTTTTTGGAGGTTGCGATGCGTCTCACAGAGATGGTTTCGTGCGCCGGTTGAGCGGCTAAGCTCGCGCCGCGCGAACTCGCTCAAGTTTTGAGCGGGCTGGACATTCCCCGTGACCCGAACCTGATTGTCGGCATTGAGACTGCCGACGACGCGGGGGTTTATCGTCTCCGCGAAGACCTCGCGCTCGTCCAGACCATAGACTTCTTCACGCCCATCGTCGATGACCCATTCGACTACGGACGCATCAGCGCGCTCAACTCCATCAACGACGTATGGGCGATGGGCGGCACGCCCCTGACTGCGCTCGCCGTCACATGCTTCCCTAAGAAGGGCGTCGATTTTTCCATCCTCGGCGAGATCATGCGCGGCGGCCTTCAAGTCCTGACCGAAAACAATGTCGCGCTCCTCGGCGGACACAGCGTCGATAACGAGCAGATCATGTTCGGCTACGCCGTGACCGGCACTATCGACCCGCGCCGTGTCGTCACCAATCGCGGCGCGCGACCGGGCGACACGCTCATCCTGACGAAGCCAATCGGCACAGGGATAGTCTCGACCGGCATCAAGTTCGCACGGGCTGACGACGAAGTCATGCGCGCATCGCTCGCGACGATGCTGAGTTCGGGGCGCGAGGCCGCACGCCTGATGGTCGAAGCGGGAGCACACGCGGCGACCGACGTGACCGGCTTCGCGCTGCTCGGCCACGCGTGGGAGCTGGCGCGCGCAAGCAACGTCACGCTTGAGATTGACGCCGCGAGTGTGCCCGTCATTCCCGGTGCTCTGGAACTCGCCGCCGCAGGGTTGTTGACGAGCGGCGACAAGACGAACCGGCTCTATGTCGGCGAAGACGTGACGCTCGGGCGTGAGGTCGGCAAGGAGATGTCGGGTCTCCTCTTTGACCCGCAGACGGCGGGCGGCTTGCTCATCTCCGTCGCCCACGAACGCGCCGCGGAACTACTCACGCGGCTTCGCGAAAGCTACCCCCAAGCCTCTGCAATCGGGCGCGTCCGCGAGCGCAGCGCACATCTCATCGAAGTTAAGTAGTGGAGTGAATGGGCACACTTTTCGATGCCGTATGGCATCAAAACCTGTCGGCTCAGTCTACCCGGTTTGACACCCCAAAGGCGGTACGGTAACTTAGCCGCTACCGTTTTTTCGGTGAAATTTTGCGTCCCGTTCGTCTAGTGGCCCAGGACACCGCCCTTTCACGGCGGTAACACGGGTTCGAGTCCCGTACGGGACGCCAAGCTTTAAAGACCCGACGGCAAGCATGGGCGTTGCGAAGCGACGCTCCTTCGGGTAAGCATTCGAGATGAGGCCGCCGACGCCGTGGGTTTTAGAGAGAGCGCCGGTGGCCTCTCTGTTTTCCGTAAGGGTGATTTTGATGCTCAGAAGTTTCAGTGCAACGCTCCTCGCGCTTCTCGCTGCTTTCGCCGCGCTGCCGCCGCCCCGTACTTCCGCGGCGGCGACGCAAGGGGTGAGCGACGTGGTGCTTATACTGCCGTTCGAGAACACTTCGAGCCACAGAGATGTCAACTGGGTCGGCGAGAGTTTTGCAGACCAGCTTGCAGAACTCCTCGGCTCGCACGGCCTCCGCGTCATCTCGTCGGACGCGCGCGAGTTGATCTATCAGAAACTTCACTTGCCGCTGACGGTCATCCCCTCGCGCGCCACGGCCATCAAGCTCGCGCGCGAGGCGGGAGCGACCATGGTCGTGCTCGGCACATACGAGGTCACGCCCAAGGACGAGAAGACGGTCGCGGAGGTGCGCGGCTCCGCACGCATCGTCCGCGTCAACGAGGGACGCATCGCCGGAAAGCAGATGAGCGATGGCCGCTGGGCCACGCACGAGTTCTTCTTTGGCGACGCGCTCGTCAACCTCCAGACCATACAGGGCAAGCTTGCCTACCAGATACTCTACGAGCAGGACGACAAGCTGCCCTTCTCGCAGAACCTCATCGTCGAGCAGGCGACGAAGGTTCCGCCAAAAGCCTTCGAGGCTTACGTCAAGGGCGCGATGCTCCCCGTCGGCCAACCCGACAAGCCTGCCTTTCTCCAGAATGCGATGCGCGAGTATGAGCGTGCGAACCCCGGCTCCGTCTACAAGCAGGCCGCCTTCGAGCTGGGGCAATTCTTCTACTCGCAGAGCGACTATAAGAAGTCCGCTGAATACTTCTCTCTGCTCCAGCGCCGCGACCCACACTACGCCGAGGCGGCCTTCTATGCCGCGCTCGCCTACTGGCGCGCGGGCGAATTGCAGAGCGCTCTGGACGCGCTCCTGCCGCTTACTACCGACATGCCTCTCACGAGCATCTACAACAACGCGGGTGCAATCTCCACGCAGGCCGCGCTCAAGGAGAAGACCCCTGCGAAGCGCGAGGCGCTACTGAAGCAGGCGACGAACTTCCTGAGCGCCGCGGTGAACTCCGCGCCCGAAGACTCGCCCGACGGCGCGATGGTTCGCTACAACTACGCCTACGCGCTGGTACTCACAGGCAAGTTCCCGGAGGCCGC
Organism: Acidobacteriota bacterium; assembly: GCA_032162705.1. Taxonomy (GTDB): domain Bacteria; phylum Acidobacteriota; class Blastocatellia; order Pyrinomonadales; family Pyrinomonadaceae; genus QHXN01. The sequence goes on along the minus strand of JAVRON010000092.1, from coordinate 34,251 downwards.
CGAGCAGCTCCGCGCGGTCGTTAAGGAGAACCCGCGCGACCCCGAAGCGCTCTTCCTCTTCGCCAAGATGCTTGAGAAGACGGGACAGGCGGAGGCCGCGACCGCCAACGACAACGAGGCGCGCAAGCTTTACGTCGGCTACGGCAAGGCGCAGATCGAGTGGCAGCAGACGCAGACCACTTCGCTCCTGCCCGTACACCTACGCGGCGACTTCAACCGCGCCGACTACGTCGCCGTCCAGAAAGGAAAGGATGATGCGATAGACACGCCCGCGCCCGGCACAAGCGCACAGGACTTTCTCGCAAAGGCGCGCGAGCTTTACACCGCCGGGCATGACGACGAGGCGTTGACCGAGCTGCGCAACGTCGTCCGCATCGAGCCGATGAACGCCGAGGCGTATCTGCTCACGGGGCGCATCTATCAGCGACGCGGCGAACTCGCTTCGGCCATCAGTCAACTGAAGGCTTCCATCTTCTGGGACAGAAACCTGATCGACGCGCATATCCTTCTGGGCCGCATCTTCTTAGAGCGCGGCGACCGCGCGCAGGCGACGGCCTTCGCGCAGAGCGCCATGCTCATCGACCCGAACAATCAGGAGGCCATCGCCCTCCAGCGTGAGCTTCAAGTTGGTATCAAATAGCACGTAGGCTGCGCGTGGGAGCGTCGGATGACACGACTTTAGTCCGGCACTCCCACGCTCTCCTTCGCCCGCAAGCTCTCTTTCGTCCGTCCGCGCATGCGGCGACGTTGCCTTCCCTTCAAATCGAATCAACTTCCTTTCAAATCGAATCAACTTCTTTTCAAACCAAGCCAACGATGCGCGCTCTCGCACTTTCACTGCTCGCCCTCTCAATGCCCGCGCTCGCGCTGCTCGCACACATCGTCCATCTTTCGCGCCGGAAGAAATCTTCAAGGCTGTCTTTGAGACTCGTCGGTCGCATCGCCTCGGTCGAGCGACCTTTAAACCCGGAAGGCTTCGTACTCATCGACGGCGAACTCTGGCGTGCGCGTGTGCGTGGTGAGTCGTGCGTCGAGGGCGTGCGTGCAAGTGTTCGCGTGGTCGGCGCGCGTGGTTGTGCTTTGGAGGTCGAGCCGCTCGTCCCTGCTGACCTTCATGTCTGAACGTGCTTGAACCTTCCCGGCTGAAGAGGTGAAGCGCACATGCGTCAAAGGGCGAGGCGCGCACATCGCCCTTCCTGAAACGCTCGCTCCCGTTTCCTGGAAACGCTGCGGCCATGGCACGCGAAGTGCTTTTAAGAGAGTCGGCAAGCACGGAGGAAGTTAAACCGTGACCCCGCCGCCATCACTTCTCTGAGCGTGGCCTGCCGCTACGCCAGCCGCCCGCCGAGCATCCCTACCATCTACCCCCCAACAGGAACCTGGCTCCCAAAGCCGGGTTCTCTCGCTTTTGGGGGTCTTTCTTCTCACGCCTTGATTCCAACACCTTTTCCGCACGTTCTCGCCTGTCAACCGGCGGCGACAAGCCTGTCTACTCAAAGCTTCTCGGCTGTCCCTCCGCGGGCACAGAGGCTCTACGTGTAAGTGTCAGCCAGACAAAATTTGTCACTGAAGGGGTGACGTTTTCCGTCGTTGTAGCCTCCGGGAGCCAACGATTTGCCGCAGCACTTTACACGGTCAGAATTTTTTTCGCATGAGTCAACTGGCCTCACAGAGTTCAGACCACGACGTATAGTCCAGACCGCGATGACGTGCCGACAGAGGCTCTGCTAAACTCCCCTCCGTGCATGAGACAGTCTCAATCGACGGAGCGACACGCGCGCGGGCTGGCCTCAAGCTCCTCTCGACACGCGCGTGTGCAGCGTTGCCGACGCTCGCCGAGTCAGCTTCGGCCATCGCTTCAGCGCTCCTCCTTCTGTTCGCCTTCCCGGACTTCGGCGCGTGGCCTCTGGCATGGGTCGCGCTCACTCCTCTGCTCTACCGGATCGCACGCAGGCCCCGCGCCCCTCAGTCGTTTCTGTCGGGGCTGCTCATGGGAACGCTCTTCTTCTACACGTCATGCCACTGGCTGACTTTCCCTATGATTCGCTACGCGGAGATTCCCGCGTGGCGGGCTCACATACTGCTCCTGCCGTTGGCGCTCGCGGGGGGATTCTTCCCCGCGCTGTTCGCGCTCGCGCTCTCGCGTCTGTGCGCGCGTTGGGGCGCGTCGGCGCTCCTGCTCGCTCCGCCCGTCTGGGCTGCATGTGAGTGGGCGAGGCTCGGCGTGATCGGGCAGCTATGGAATGCCGTCGGCTATTCGCAGGCGTTCACTCCGGCGCTCACTCAAGCCGCGCGCTTCGGAGGCGTCTATGCCGTGAGCTTCCTCGTTCTGGCCTTCAACGCCGCGCTCGCTTACGTGCTGCTGAAGCGCACCCCGCGCAGCGCGCTCGCCTCGCTTGCGGTCGTTGTGTGTGTCGCACTCTTGATTCTAGCCTTCGACCGGACGCGTGCGCCGCAGACGTTGGGCGGGACGGCGGCAGTGGTCGTCGCCGTGCAGCCGAACGTTATCCCGGACTTCAACCGGAGCGAGTCCGAGTATGACGCGCTCAAGCGTCGGCACTTCGAGTTGAGTGAGCGTGCTCTCGACGCGCTCGACGAAAGCGGTGCAGTCGGAAGTGCGACTGCATCAACTGCACAGGGTAACGCGACGGGCGAAGTGAACAGTGTTGGTGTTTCGCCACCGCCGCGCGTCGTCGTCTGGCCCGAGTCACCGATGAACTTCTCTTTCGACCGCAGCCGCAGCTTCCGCGAAGAGGCCGTGCGATTCGTCAGCGAGCGGCGCGCGTCGCTCCTCTTCAACTCGCTCGAACCGGTGGCGGGCGGGGGCGGCTATAACGCGGCGGTGCTCATAAATGAGAGGGGTCTGCTGGCGGCGCAGTATGATAAGATTCGCCTGATGCCGTTCGGCGAGTATGTGCCGCTGCCGCGCTGGATGCCCGGCGCGGATTCGTTGCGTGGAGTCGTCGGCGACTTCACACCGGGCGAGCGCTACAACTTGATTCCGCTCGGCGAGGGTAAGAATCGGCCACGCGCGGGCGTCTTCATCTGTCTTGAGTCGGCGTACCCGTACATTACGCGGCGGCTCACGCGCGAGGGCGCGGACGTTTTGATTGAGATCACGAACGACGCCTATCAGGGCGACACCGCGGTGCTCAGGCAGCATCTCTCGAACGCGGTCTTTCGCGCAGTCGAGACCGGAAGGACGCTCCTGCGAGTCACGAACACGGGCGTCAGCGCGCGCATCACGCCGCGCGGCGAAGTCTCTGACGAGACGGGTAGGTTTCAAGAGGCCGTACGCACGTGGCCGGTCGCACGCTCCGACGGCGGCGAGACTTTTTACGCGAGGTTCGGCGACTCTTTCGTCGCCGCCTGTGCCTGCCTGAGCCTCTTCGCTCTCGCTTTGACGGCGAAGAGAAGGCGACAATTGTAGTCGTTGGACTTTACAGTTTCGGTCGTAGAGCTTTAATTCAGTCGTAGAACTTTAATTTGAGAAGCGTTGCGCTCTGGAGGTTGAATGTCGAGAGCTTTGCAGTCGGGTGAGAACGAAGAACGGGACTTACGCGAGCGCGCCGATGGGTTGCGCACGCGTGTCGAGCAGCTCGGGAGGTTTCTTTGATGTAGCTGCGAAGCGCGAGGAGCTTCAGCATCTGGAAGCGCGCGCGTCGGAGCCGGACTTCTGGTCGGATCAGGAAACGGCGCAGAAAGTCTTGCAGGAGCGCAGCCGCACGGAGCGCGTCGTCAAACGTCAGGAAGGTTTCGAGTCGGCGGTCGCCGACACCGAAGTGCTCTTTGAATTCGCGTCGGAAGACGAGTCGAGCGCGAAGGAATTGCTCGGACTCATCGAGCGGCTTGAGATGGAAGTCTCGGAAGCAGAGACCGAGATGCTTCTGTCGGGCACGGCAGACGCGCGCAATGCCATCTGCTCGATACAGTCGGGCGCGGGCGGCACGGACGCGCAGGACTGGGCCGAGATGCTTCTGCGCATGTACTTGAAGTGGGCCGAGAAGCGCGGCTTCAAGGCTGAAGTCCTCGACTTCCAGCCCGGCCAGGAGGCAGGCATCAAGAGCGCGACGTTCCGCGTCGAGGGCGAGTACGCCTACGGGCTTCTGTCGGCTGAAGCGGGCGTCCACCGGCTGGTACGCATCTCGCCCTTCGGAACCGGCACGCGCGAGACTTCGTTCGCCTCTCTCTTCGTCTCGCCGGAGATCGACGAGAACATCGAGGTCGAGGTCAACGATAAGGACTTGCGCGTCGATACCTTCCGCGCGACGGGCGCGGGCGGCCAGCACATCAACACGACCGACTCAGCCGTCCGCATCACGCACCTGCCGACTGGAATCGTCGTCGGGTGCCAGAACCAGAGGTCGCAGCACCAGAACCGCGCGGTAGCGATGCAGGTCTTGCGCTCGCGCCTCTATGAGCTTGAGCTTGAGAAGCGTCGGGCCGAGACCGCGAAGCTCGAAGCCAACAAAGCCGATATCTCTTTCGGCTCGCAGATACGCAACTACGTGCTCGCGCCCTACCGTCTGGTGAAGGACACGCGCACGAAGGTCGAGCGCGGCGACGTGGACGCAGTGCTCGCGGGCGACATCGACGACTTCATCAAGGCGTACCTGCTGGCACGCAGGGCAGCCTAAAAAGTCTGGAGTCTGGAGTAGCTATGGCAACTGCACAGATTGACGCGAGGACGCGGGCGGCGGGCGGCGGTGTCGCTCCGCGCAACACGCGGCGCAATGAGATCATCGCCATCGCGTTGTTTGCGTTGAGCGCGCTGATTACGCTCTGCCTTGTCTCTTACAGTCCGAACGATCCTTCATGGGTGGCCGTGGGCGCGTCGGCGGCTCGCAACTGGACGGGGCGACTCGGCGCGAACGTCGCCGCGGCGCTCTTTCAGTCTTTCGGGCTGGCCGCCGTGCTCCTGCCTCTGCTTTTGACTGCCGCCGCGTGGCGGCGTTTTCGTACACGCCGGATTCACGCGCCGCTCACGCGTATCATCGGGCTTGTCACGCTCACGCTCGCCATCGCCTCGCTGCTCGCGCTCTACGTCGCGGAGCCTCTGTTCGACCGCAGCTTCAACGCGGGCGGTTTCGTCGGCGTGCTAGTCGCTGAAAGTTTGAAGGGCGCGCTCAACACGGTGGGCGCGACCGTGTTGCTGGTCGCAGCCTCTGCGGTCGGCCTGCTGCTCGCAACGAACTTCTCATTCGCCTCTGCGTACGAACGCGCCGCCGTCGCGCTCGCGAATCCTTCGGGGGCGTTCCATAAAACTTTAGAGCGCTTCCAGGCATGGCGTGCCGCGCGTCGTGCGCAGGCGCTCGCACGTGCCGAGGCGAGGCGAGAAGCGCGCGCCGCGCGTGAGGCCGAAGAGCAGGCGGCCGCCGCGCAGGCCGCTATGCCAGCGAACGCGGATGCTACGGCTTCTGCCATCACCTTGAAGCGCGGCGCGAAGGACGACTCGGCGTCTGCCGCCGCCGCGGCCATCAAGCGCAACGCGGCCACAAACGCTTTGGACGCTGGCCGCTCGCGCGAGGAAGAGATTCGCGCCCAACTCGCACAGGCCGAAGCCGACCTGGCATCAATCTTCGTCCAGCCCGCAACGCCGTCCATCGCAAACACCCCGCCGGTAACAACGACGAGGAAGAGAGAGACCGCAGACGCCGAGAGTCAGAGCACATCCGCACAGCGCGTCTCGATCTCATCTGCCTCCGAAGAGTCGGGTGAGTTTGTGCCCGGCAGAAGACCCACGCGCGCGACGCCCGACGTGTCCGACATGTTGAGTACGGCGGCGGTCGTGCGGACGGAGGTCGGCGAAGAGATTGAAGATTTACCTTTCGAGCGCAATCCCCCAACCGAGAAAGCATCCGTCCGCGCAACGCAGCGCCGCGCAGAGGTCGAAGCCGTCGCGTCGATGCTCAACTACGGATTCCCGACGGTCGAGTATCTTAACCCCGCGCCGCCGCGCCGCGAGCAGGCCGATGATGAACTGCTGCTGATCGCGCAGCGCGTGGCCGAGAAGTGCAAGGAGTTCAACGTCACGGGACAGATCAAGCACATCTGCCCGGGCCCCGTCGTCACCACATACGAGTTCAAGCCCGACCCCGGCGTCAAATACTCGCGCGTCACGGGACTCGTCGATGACCTCTGCATCGCGCTCGAAGCCGAGTCGATTCGCATCGACCGTCTGCCCGGAAAACCCCACGTCGGCATCGAAGTGCCGAACCCCGAGCGCGAAACCATCTTCATGCGCGAAGTGCTGGAGTCGCGCCAGTTCCGCGAGTCCACATCGAAGCTCACGCTCGCTCTGGGCAAGACCATCGACGGCATCAACTACGTCGCCGACCTCACGCGCATGCCGCATCTGCTGATCGCAGGTGCGACGGGGACGGGCAAGTCCGTCTGCTTGAACTCGCTCGTCGTCTCTATCCTCTACAAGGCGAGACCCGACGAGGTGAAGTTCATCATGATCGACCCGAAGCGTTTGGAGCTTGGACTCTACGCAGATATTCCGCACCTCGCCACGCCGATCATCACCGAGCCGAAGAAGGCCGCCAGCGCCCTGAAGTGGGCCGTTGGGGAGATGGAACGACGCTACAAGCAGCTTGCTGCCTGGGGCGTGCGCAACATCGACGGCTACAACACGGAGGTCGAGCGGCGCAACAACGTGCTCGACTTCGACGAGGAAGGCAGTCCTTGGAAGACTCTGCCCTACATCGTCATCATCATCGACGAGTTGGCCGACCTGATGATGACATGCGGCGCGGACGTGGAAGAGGCCATCACGCGCCTCGCACAGATGGCGCGCGCCGTCGGCATACATCTCGTCCTCGCCACACAGCGTCCCTCGGTCGATGTCATCACCGGACTCATCAAGGCGAACTTCCCTTCGCGCATCGCCTTCCGAGTCTCGCAGAAGGTTGACTCGCGCACGATCATCGACGCCAACGGAGCGGAGCAGCTCCTTGGTCGCGGCGATATGCTCTTCCTCCCGCCGGGCACTTCGCGCCTGCTTCGAGTCCACGGCGCATACCTCGACGAGAACGAGGTAGCCAAGATCGTCGCGCACATCAAGGCGCAGGGCGGCGTGCCCGTCTACGACGAGACGATCACACAATCCGAAGACGAGTCGGCGGGCGGCGACGGCGCAGGCGGCGAGCGCGATGAGCTGTTCGATCAGGCGCTGCGCATCTGCTGCGAGATGAAGCGCGCCTCGACCTCCGTGCTCCAAAGGCGTCTGCGCATCGGCTACGGTCGCGCCGCCGCCATCCTCGACGCGATGGAGCGCGAGGGCTTCATCGGCCAGGCCGACGGAGCGCGGCCCCGACCCGTACTCCAACGCGCCTTTGAAACCATCACCCACTGGGACGACTTACAGGAGAGCAGCGCGGAAGACTTTTAAGTTGTACTGCTCAGAACCGAGAGCGTTGGCGAGCGTGTGCGTGCTGCGAAGTGTGGGCCGCATGATGTCACTCGCACCCGCACGCTGTTCTGAGTGAGCCTCTATCTTTTGTTAACTTTTACCACTTTCACCTCGCCGACATGGAACGCTACAGCGCGAGTGAGCCTCTATCTTTTGTTAACTTTTACCCTGCACCTGGAAGGTTTTTTTGAAGATAAGCTTTCGACAACTTTTCCACAGAAGCTGTGGAAAAACCTGTGAATAACTCACTTTTTTACGTTACAAGTTCTTGAAAAATTTAGACTTCTAGCATTTTGCACAAAGGCGCGGCAGACTTCAGAGAGACCTCGCAAAGACCGGCTTCCGCACGTGGAACGAAACCTCTTTCAGAAGTCAATGGGCTGTATCATCATGTGCTGCGTTGCCATCGCCGCACAGACGGCTTGCGTCAAATTGCCCCGCCGCGTTGTGTCGATTGACACACAAGTCACACGCGCCTCCACACACGCCGAAGGCCCGCCGCCCATCTCTATCAACGACGCATCGCGAGAGGAGTTGGAGAAGCTGCCGGGCATCGGGCCCGCGCTCGCCGCGCGCATCGTCGAGCACAGGGAGCGCTACGGACGCTTCCGACGCGCCGAGCATCTTTTGATGGTGCGTGGCATCAGCGAGCGACTCTTCCGACAACTGCGCCCCTACGTCACAGCGGAGTGAGACAACCTTCGGGTCGCCCTGGAGTGAGACGCCTTGCTTGAGCTTCAAGAGCTTCGGAGCGCCGCGCGCGAAATCTTCGACGAAGTGCTCGAAGCAGTCGATGCGCGTCGTGCGGTGCTCGGCGCGGTCGAGTTTGAAGGAAGCATTCTGCGTGTCGGCCACACGCGCTTCGATCTACGTCAGCAGACGAAAATTTTCTCGGTCGCTCTGGGAAAGGCCGCGGCAGCGATGGCAGCCGCGCTCGACGAGCGGCTCGGCGACAGGCTCACGGGCGGCGTGCTCTCGGCCCCTCCCGCGTCGGCCCGTCCTGCGTCCGCCCTTGCGCTCTCCAACTGTTGGCGCGTCTTCGAGGGCGGGCATCCGCTGCCGAACGAGGCCAGTCTCGAAGCCGCGCGAGCCGCGTTCGAGTTGTTACGCGCGGCGGACGATTCTTCGGCACTCATCGTCTTCCTCGTCTCGGGCGGCGGCTCCGCTTTGATCGAAAGCCCGCGCGACGCGCGTCTGACGCTCGAAGACCTGCGCGAGACAAACAGCGTCCTCGTCTCCTGCGGTGCTTCGATCAAGGAAGTGAACGCAGTCCGGCGCGCTCTGTCAGCCGTGAAAGGCAGAGGCTTCAGCACGAGTGCGCCACGCGCGGCACAGGTCACGCTCATCATCTCCGACGTAGGCGCTGGACGCGCATTTGATGTCGCCTCGGGCCCGACGCTTTCGCCGCCCGCCGACTCGCCCCCCGTCAAAAACATCCTGATGCGCTATGACCTCGCTTCGAGGCTGCCTGCTTCAGTCCTGCGCGCACTCGAAGAGTCCGTCGCGCCGACTGAGTTGTGCGAGCCGATTGGCGCACTACGAGCCTACGAAGTCTTGCTCGATAACGGGCATGCGTGCGCGGCGGCGGCGGACGCTGCGCGCGCGCGTGGTTTCGTGGTCGAGGCAGCGCCAGACCTCTCCGAGCAGCCCGTCGGCGAGGGAGCGACAGCGCTTGTCTCAAGGCTCACAGAACTCTTCGGGCGCGAGGGAGCGGAGCGGAGCGGCGTGTGTCTGATCTCGGGCGGAGAATTCTCTTGCCCTGTGCGTGGGAGCGGTGTGGGCGGGCGCAATTCGGAGACGGCGCTGCGTTGCGCTTTCGAGTTTGAAAGAATCACGAGAGAGCGCAAGACTGAAAGCTTGCCGGGCCACATGTTGGCACTCTGTGCCGGGACGGACGGGATTGACGGCAACAGTCCCGGCGCGGGCGCGCTCGCGGATGAAACGACGCTCGCGCGCGGGCGCGTGCTCGGACTTGACGCCTCGAATTTCCTTGAGGAGAGCGACGCTTACGGCTTTTTCGAGCGCCTCGGTGACACGCTCCTGACGGGGGCCACGGGGACGAACGTGCGCGATGTGCGTATCCTGTTGGCAGGATAAAGTAGATGCTGGATGTCAGGTGCTCGATGCTGGAATTGATCCCATCAATAACCCCTGCCATCGTTTTCAGTCAGTGTTTATGCGGCTTCCAAATGCAAACAAGATATTTACGAGATAGCTTCCAGTTGAGAGGCTGATAGCTTTTACTAACATCCGGCTATCTGACATCTAACATCTGTTGAAGTCGTCTTCGAGTCGCACGATGTCGTCTTCGCCGAGGTAGTCGCCGCGCTGAATCTCGATGAAGATGAGGGGGTCTGCGCCGGGGTTCTCGATACGATGTGCTGTGCCGATGGGGATGTCTACGGTCTCGCCGCAGCCGAGCGTGATGTCGTCGCCGTCGAGCGTGACGCGCGCCGTGCCTGCAACGACCATCCAGTGCTCCGCGCGGCGTGCGTGGCGCTGATAGCTGAGGCGCTTGCACGAAAGCACTTCGATGCGTTTGACCTTGTAGCCCTGCCCTTCGTCGAGCACGGTAAACGAACCCCAAGGCCGTCGGTCAAACAGCGGCGAGTTGTTCGACCCATCTTTATCAATCATGCCTGAGCACCTTCTCCTAAGAATTCGGTTCGCAAAATAGTACAAGAAAAAGTCTGGAGTCTGAAGTCAAAGACAAGCTGCCTTCTGCTTTGACCCCAGACTCCAGACTTCAGACTCCAGACTATTTAAGAGACTCCAGACTCTTACCGGGGCTTTATAAACGTTTCGACCTTGAGGTCTTCGCCGTCGGTGCTGATTGTGATAGTGCCGCGCTCGCCGGTCGTCAAGACTTCCGCGCCGATGTTGCGCCAGCGTTCGATGACTTCGGGGTGTGGGTGACCGTAGGGCGAGTCCTGCCCGACGGAGACGACGGCGAGCGTCGGGCGCGTGGCAAGGACGAAGCCGTCGGTAGAAGAAGTTCGACTGCCGTGATGCGCGACCTTGAGTGCGTTGCAGCGCAGGTCGTCGCCCGCGGCGAGCAGCGACCGCTCGGCGTCGGCTTCCATGTCGCCCGTGAGCAGGAAGGTTCTTTGACCGAAGCTTACGCGTAGCACTACCGAGTCGTTGTTCCCTGAAGTGGCTTCGCGGTCATCCGTCGGCGGCGGCCAGAGCACGTCGATGTTGACCGCGCCGAAGCGCAGGCGGTCGCCGCGCCCGATGAGATACACGGGCAGCCCCGCGTCACGCGCCGAGGCAGCGAAGCGCGCGAACTCCTCGTCGCGCAGTGGCCCGCGCCCGACGAGCGCGCCTTCGACGCTGAAATTTTTGACGACAGCGTTCAAGCCATCGATGTGATCCGCGTCCGCGTGAGTCGCCAGCACATAGTCCACGCGCCCGAGGCCGCGCCACCAGAGATACTCCGAGACGACCGCGTCTCCCACGCCGCGCGCGTCCGGCTCGAACTCTTCAACGTCGTCTTCGTCTCGACGCGGCGCGCGAAACCTCGGACGGCCACCGCCATCGACGAGCAGAGTAGAGCCGTCCGGCATCGTGACGAGAGCCGCGTCGCCCTGCCCCACGTCGAGGAAGTCGAGGTGCAAACGCCCGTCCGCGCTTCCTGCACTCAAAGGGTGCGCGATGATGATGAAGATCGCGGTGGCCGAAGCAAAGGCCGCGAGCTTGAGCAGACGCTTCCTTCGTGCGGCGACTCTGCTTCGAGCAACAGCCTCTTTATCAATCTTTTCATCAACCTGCGCGCGGCTTCCGTCAAAGCCCTCGGCGCGGCTTTCGTTAAAGTCATTGGCGCGTCTTTCATTGAAACCATCGGCGCGGCTTCCGTCAGAATCCTTCGCGCGGGGCGGGTCGGCCAGTGGTCGCCAGCGCAGGAGCGACGCGGTCAGTATGAGCAGAGGGATAAAGTAGATGACGTAGACAGTCGCCGCCGCGCCCGAGTATTCGGGGAGCCTGAGGCTCGCAATGTGCATACGCGCAAACGGATCGACGCTGTGAATCATCAGCGTGGCCGTCGCTTCGGTCAGGCGTATGAGCGGCGCGGCCAGTGTCGCGGCCAACTGTGAGAGCGCTAGCGCGGCGAGCGCGGCGAAGGCGTGCATAACCATGAGCGCGCCGACGAAGACGTTGAGCGGCAACGACGCAAGCGAGAGGCGATGAAAGTAAAAGACTAACAGAGGCAGGAGCATTAACTGCACAGACGCCGAGACGAGCACCGCGGCGAAGACGAACCGAAGGAAGGCTTGCACGCGCGCGCGTTCGAGCCGTGCCGCCAAAGGGGTCTTGAAGAGCTTGTAGCTGTAAGCGGTGCGCGCCGTCTCGCGCCGCCACACGCGCTCGCGCCAGTAGAGTGCTTCCGCCAACGTCTGCAACGGGCGCGGGCACGCGGGCGGATACGGCGTCGCGCGCGTGGGTCGCCACTCGCCGATTGCTTTCAGGTTCGAGAGCAGCGGCAACGCGACGGCCACGATGGCGAGCACAGACAGGAAAGTCAGTTGAAACGAAGGGTCGAAGAGGATTGCGGGATGCCATCCGAGCAGCACGAGCGCCGCTGCGCCCGTCGTATTCAAAGGGCTTGAGTGGCGACCGAGCGCGGGCGCGAGCGCCGCCAAAGTGAACATCAGCGACGCGCGCACGACTGACGCCTCCGCGCCAACCAGCAGCGCGTAAGCCCACACGCACACGACCGCCACGCCCCATTGTGTGAAGCGTCTATGCGTGAAACGACGCGCGGCCCACCACACAAGCCCGCCGATGAAGGTGATGTGCAGCCCGCTGATGACGAGGACGTGGAACGTGCCGCCGTCACGGAACCGCTCGGCTGTATCAAGCGAGAGTCCGTAACGATTGCCGAGCACAGCCGCCTTGAAGACGCCCGCCGCGTCGGTCGAGAAAGTCGCGTCGGCCAGACGAACCAGACGCGCTCGCCAGTCGTCGAGCCACGCGAGCGGCAACGGCACAGCCTCGTCGTCTAAACGCTCGACGAGCAGAGCACTCTTGAGAGTCCCGCGTGCGTCAACGTCTCGCAGCTCAAGATATTCACCGAGCGGCGTGACGCCGGGGTTACGAAACCTCTCGGCGCGCGTGAGCGCCGACATCACACGCACGCGCGCCCCGCGTCTCAACTCAAGCGCATCGTACCCGGCGGCGGCTCGCGTCCCGCGCACCGGCGCGAACAGCTCGACGCGGCCCGCGCACAAACTATCTTCCGACTTGTACCGCAGCCTCTCTATACGCAACGACAGCAGCAACCCGTCGGGCGCAATCTCCGGCGCGCTCTCCAACACGCCCGTCAATTCGACTGGCTCGCCCGGCGTAACGGCTCCGCGCTCGTAGAAGCTACGCAGCCGCGTCTCGCCGTGTGCCGCCTTCGACTCGACAGACGACAGCGCCGCGCCCGCGCAGGCGAAGGCCAGAACGACGAGCCATGAGGCGGCGTCGTGTCTCTTTTTAATAAACGCGAAGAATGCCGAAAGGGATGCGAGCGTGGCGAGTGTAACGCTGACGGCGAGCGGCGCGTTGGTGAGATGCGCCGCGAGCACGCCAGACGCGAAGGCCACGGCCAGGAAGCCGAGCGGGTAAGCGCTGAAGTTCGGTTTGTGAGGAACCGCTGACATAAGTTTCTACATCATTTGATCGAGACTTCAGTCGATAGTCTCTACATCATTTGAGATTTCAAATTACAAATCTCAAATTTGAAATCTCAAATCTTCAATTTCAACGAAACTTCAGACGAAGGCGAGGGAGCGATTCCCTCGCCTTCGGAGTTCTATATCCCTTATCACTTGAGTAGATATGAAGTGGTGATTCACCGCAGAGGCGCTGAGGACGCTGAGATTCGCAGAGGGATGCAAGTCTCAGCGCCCCCTCCGCGCCCTCAGCGCCTCTGCGGTGAATCTCATCTCACTCTACACTCAAGCGATAAGCGATATAAAGTTCTACTTGCCCTCTTGCAGCAACGCCGCGGCGCGGTCGATTTCAGAGGCGATCTGTTCGATGGCGTGAGCGACGACGCCTATCTGCTCGCCCGCCTCCTTCCAGTTGTGCTGCTCGATGGCCTCGCGCACCGCGGGCAGCGTCTTGACGCCGTAGCCCGTGTAGAAGCCCGGCGCGTAAATCTGATGCTTGAACCATGGACGGCGCGGCAGCCCTGCCTCGTTCGTCATCGAGTGTTCGACGCGCATCAGGATTTGGTCGAGCCGGACTTGCGTCTCGCGCGAGCGTAGATGCTCCTGCGCGGCCATGCCAGCCGAGACCGACTGGTACATGCGCGTGCTCTCCTGCAAACGTGCGAGCGCGTTCTGGAGCGGCGCGAAGTTGAGATAGGGCGCGGACGTTTCGGCCTTCGGCATCACGTAAGTCTGGGTCGGGTCGAAGACGGCGCTGTACGTCCCTTCTTTGATGCGGCGGTTCCGTTCGGCAATCTCGTCGCGCGTGTCGTCGGCGAGCTTCGTTACTTCGCGCACGTAGTTGGCGACCGTGTCGGTGAAGTTACCGAACGAGAGCGGGAGCGTGTCGGCGTCCGCGAAGCGGAGGATGATGCGCCCCGCGACCTGCGCGAGCGCGATGCCGTAGTCGAAACCGGGGTCGCCGAAGCGCGTGTAGTGATCGAACGAGTCGTAGATCGAATGGTACGAGCCGCCGCCGTCTTCACCGCCGAAGCCGAGGTTGAGCGATGCGACGCCGAGGTGCTGTAGAAAGGGCGTGAAATCCGACCCGGAGCCGAGCGCGCCGATGCGTAGGTCTGTGCGCTCGCGCGCCTCTCGACGCTCGTCGGCGCTGCCGTCGAGGACACTCTGGGCGCGGCTGCGCTCTTCGACGGAGATTTTCTTCTGCGGGTCAGTCACGTCGCGCGACACTTCGTTGACGAACTTCTCCAACGTATGCGAGCCACCCACGTCGAGGAAGCCGCGCCCGTTCGTATCCGTGTTGACGTAGAGCACGGCGTGTTTCGTCAGCTCGTCCATGTGCGTCTCGACCCATTCGGTCGAGCCGAGCAGGCCCGGCTCCTCGCCGTCCCAAGCGCAGTAGATGATCGTGCGCTTCGGCTTCCAGCCCGTCTTCGCCAGCTCGCCGACGCCGCGCGCCTCTTCCAACAACGCGACGAGGCCGCTGATGGGGTCGTCCGCGCCGTTCACCCACGCATCGTGATGGTTGCCGCGGATGACCCACTCGTCGGGCCGCTCCGCGCCGCGCAGGCGCGCGATCACGTCGAAGACCGGCTTAGTGTCCCAGTTGAATTCGAGCTTGAGATGGACTGTGGCGGGCCCGGGCCCCGTGTGGTACGTGACCGGCAAAGCGCCGCGCCATGCAGGGGGCGCGACGGGGCCGCCCAGATTCCGCAGCAGGGGCAGCGCGTCGCCGTAGGAAATCGGCATCACCGGAATCTTCGTGAGCGTCGGCGCGTTCTTCAGGTCGAGCCTCTTCGCGGTCTTCGTCGCACCGACGCCGGGCGTCAGAGGGTCGCCGGGAAAGAGCGGCATGTCTGCAACCGAGCCGCGCTGCGCGCCCCACTCGCTGCGCCAGGCTCCCTTCGGGTACACGTCGCCCTGCGCGTAGCCGTCGTCGCGCGGGTCTGAGTAGATAAGGCATCCGACCGCGCCGTGCTCCGCCGCCACCTTCGGCTTGATGCCGCGCCACGACCCGCCGTAACGCGCGATGACGATCTTGCCCTTCACATCCACGCCGCGCCGCTCAAGCTCCTCGTAGTCGCGCGGCACACCGTAGTTGACGTAGACGAGCTGCCCCGTCACGTCGCCGTCAATCGAGTAGGCGTTGTAGACGGGAAGCTGCTCGGCGGTCTGCCCCGATGTCGTGTCCTCGGAAAGCGTCGGCTCGGCGAGTCGTGCCGTGTACTTCTCGGGCGCGTTCATCTCAAGCAGGCGCGTCTTCGGCGTCGGGAACAGAACGTCGAAGCTCTCAATCTGCGCGTCGTAGCCCCACGAACGGAAAAGCCCGGCTAGGAACTCCGCGTTCTCCCTGTCATAAGCCGAGCCGACGTGATGCGGGCGCGCAGACAGACGCTTCATCCATTCTCGCAAGTTCTCTTTCTTCAGCAGCGAGTCGAAACGCGCTTCGAGCGCACGCTCGCGCTCGGACGACTCGCGGTCGAAGCCCGTCAAAGTTTTCTCTTCAAAGAGCGGAGCGGCCTGCGCCGACAGAAGCGCGCAGAGCAGGAAGAGCGGCGCGAGATAACGCAAGAGACGAAGACGCACGTTGAGACCTCCGGCAAAAGTTTTGAACGGCTTGATGAGAGCGGCGTGGTGACTTTATTACAGAGTGCCCGCCGCAGCAAGAAAGAACTAAGCCCGGTGAGCACTCGCCGAGTCTCGGTCTCGGAGATTTATATATCAGTTTGCAGATGAGTGTGACCGAGAGGAACTTAACCACCGCAGACACCGCAGACACAGCTTTAAGCATTTAGCTGTGCCTCTGTGTCTCTGTGGTTAAATCCCTTTCATATTCACTCATGTGAAAACTCCTATAAGACCGGAACAGGTAGGCGACCGTTTCGATGTTGTGCTTCTGAGTGAGCATGTCGGAGGCAGCGGCGACGGACTGCACAGGGGAACGGGGCCGGGATGGGATTTACGCGTGGAAGGGGGCCCGCATCAGGGGTTAGCGCTTAAGGAAAGAGCGCGTCGCGCAAAGCGAGGAGGCCGAGGATGCAGCACGAAGCCGCCGCGACCCTTCGCAGCACCTTCTCATTAATCCGGTCGCGGAGCTTCAAACCGAGTGTCAGCGCCAGCGCGCCCTTCGTCGTCAGCGCCAGCGTGCCGCCGAGCCAGACCGCATGCGGCAGGTGTGTTTGGGCCGTCAACGCGGCGGCGGAAATCTGGCCGGGGTCGCCCCACTCCGTCAGAAAGAGCGAGGCGAAAGGGACTGTCACGGCGCGAGTCCAGGACGCGTGCGACCGGGCTTGGGCCCGTGCGGCTTCAGGCTCCCTGAACCAGATGAACGCCGCCGCGACGAAGAAGATCAGGGCGCTCGCCAACGCCGTCCAGTGTGCGGGTACTTGAACCAGCGCCTCACCGAGCAGAACGGCCACGAGCATCTTCCCCATGAAAGCCACGAGCATTCCGAGGAATACCAGACCGACACGGAAGCGGAGTGAGAGGGAAACGACCGTGTAGATCGATTTGTCGCCTATCAACTCCGCCACGAGTACCGTCCAGTACGACACCAGAAGTGTGTAGCCGAATCCCATGTTCGTCAATCAAACCGCGCGGGCCGCGCCCTTCGAGGCGGCGTGGCCGTCAGAGCCACTTGATTCTAGTGGTCGTCAGAGCCACTTGATTCTCAGGATGGCATGCAACTCAATCCCGAACTCCGCGCCGCCCGTCTGCCCATGTACCATGTCGAAGAATCCGACGCCGGTGATCTCGACGGGCGTTGGTGGCACTTTTGTCTTGAAGGTCGGGCGGTCTATCTGCTGATTCTCTTCCGGTGTGACGAAGGAGGTAACGAAGGCGGGCACGGGCTTCGCCATTGCCTGCACCGACTCCGGCAAGGACTCGCGTGGGACGAGCGTCCCGTTCATCTCCACGAAGTTCGCCGGGGAGAGCTGGCTCACCAGCTTTGTGTCGATCTCCGCACGCGCCGCCTTTATGTTGTTGAGCCAGGGACTCGTCCCGACAAACTCCTTCGTCGGCGTCGGGCACTCGGCAACCATCGTCTCGCCGCTGGCACCCTGCAACACCAGATGGTAGTCGCCGTCCGCCTCCAGCTTGAGCACGGTGACTTCGGCCTTGACGACCCACACGGTCTGCTCGACGACGCCCAGGCGTGTGTCGTGAAACTGGCTGTCGAAGTTCGAGGTGGCCGGCCTCATCCCCGGCGGCCTCCCGAACAGAATCAACTCCTCGACGGTCGCCGGGACGATACCGGCCCCGAGGCTCTTGCCGCCGATGATGTTCTTCCCGACCCGCGCCACGTCCTTGTCGGTGCCGGTCTTCACCGGCCAACGCTCAACGCCCGGCTTGGTCGCGAGCAAAGGCGAGCCGCCCACCAACTTGAGCGGCACTGTCTCGTCGGCGGGAGCCTGCTGTTTGCCTTCAGCCGTGGCGGCGGCCTTAATTTTAGCGGCCACCGCGGGATTCACCACGGGCAAGGTATTCACATCCTTAAACGGAGCGCCAACGCCACTGGTCGTTGTGCCGCCCGTGCCGCCCGTCGTTGTTCCACCAGCGCCGCCGGTCGTTGTACCGCCGCTGCCTGTCCCTCCGGTGCCTGTCGTTCCGCCGCCGGTCGGCGTACCAACCCCGCCAACGCCGCCGACCGTACCTGTATCGCCCGCACGTCCGAAGACGACGAAGCGCGGGGTAGCATCACGATTCGACCCGTCGCCGGGCCCCTTCATCGTGAAGCCGGTGGCCGCGAAAAGTTTCTGGTTCGGGAAGACGCGCCGGACGGTGAGATAATCGCCCCACTCGCCTTTTCCCGTGCCCGGCTCGAAGGGCCCGCGGTTGCCCTTGGCGACGATCAAGTCCTTACGTGTGCCGGTCAGGATGCCGACGACGTGCGACGGCGCAAGCTCCTTGCCGCCGATCATGTAGGAGATGCCGACCTCGCCCTTCTCGTTCGTGGAGAGGGCCCCGTAGCAGGTCGCGTTGATCGCATCGAAGACGTTGATGTTATCGATCAGAGTCAGGTTAGTGGCATCAATCCTTGCGATCTGGACGAAGGGATTGGGCCGGTGGTTTGAGTTCTGGTCAACCGCCCATGCGAACCACAACTCATCCCTCGAAAGAGTTGGATTAGCCATGGTCGCGCCGGTCAGACGCGGGTCTGCGCGATCAAGCCACCTGCGCCCGTCGGGCGTCCGCGACACATACCCGTTGCCGCCGATCCAGCGCGCCACGCCGACCGAAGTCTGGACGGGAGTATTCTGTCCCTCCTTCCAAGAGAACACCGCAAGGGTGCTCGTATCCCTGTGCGCCGCGAAGAAGGCGGTCGTCCCACAGTTCTGCGCCACGCGGAAGCTTTGAAAATCCATCGAGACGAAGGGGCGTGCCGTGACTTGGCCGCTCTCGATGCCGGAGAAAGGGATGCGGACGACCGCCGAGCCTACCTGACTGCCGGGCCCGAAGATGTTGGTCGTCACGTACAGGTTGTTCGCGCCGACGGCGAGGTCTGGAAAATCCATAAACGCGCCGCCGACTTTCAGACTGGTCGTCGTGATGTCGAACAGACGCCACTTCCCACTGACTACGTCGGCGGACTTGGCGAACGCGAGCCGCTGAATGTTATTGCCCGTGTCGGGCCCGTATTGCAGGAGCCAGACGAAGGTGTCGATCTTGCTGATGTAGTGAACAATCTGATCGCAGCAGAAACTCGAACCCGGCTTCGGGTCGGGGAAAGACTTGGCGGGATTGATGAACTTGAAAGTCCTGCCTCCATCGACCGAGACGGCAGCGTACCAGTTGCCCGTGTAGAAGACGATCTGGCCGTTGATCGCCACGCTCGGCTCCCCGACGTTGGAGGCCGTCTGCTGGCGTCCGGGTTCGATCAGCTCCGTGTTCGTTACGAGCTTTAGCTCGTCGCTGGCCGCCAAGGGCCCGGCTGCGGCAAGTGGGTGGAAAACTGCCTGTGGGGTTTGGCTGTGAAACTCGCGCTCCATGCCCTCCCTGATGAGCGGCAGGAGATGTCGTGGATGGATTTTTTTCGGCTTGACGAACGTGGGCGGCTCAACCAGGTGCTCGACCTCGATTGGACGGCGCGACGGCATCCGCAAACGGATGACCTGTACCGCCGAAGGTGATTTTTTCACCGCAGCCTTCTTCACCGCAGCGGGTTTCTTCACCGCCTTATCCTTTGACGTGAGCTTTTTAGACATGGAGGTTCTCCTTCGGCGAACGAGTCACCGATTGGCATGCTCAAGTTCGACCCGCGCGGGGACGGCAGACGTTATCGTTTACCGTCTTCTTTATCTTCGGGTGGCGCTTCAGGGGTCAGAGGTAAGGGGCGGCGCGGGTGGATGTGTTTATCTTCCGGAGGCTTGGAAAGAGACTCTTTAGGAATGAGCACTACTTCACCGGATGACTTTAATGTGACCTCATCGAGACGGGCCTCATCCCCCGTCTCTTTGTCTCTGTCAGTCCCGGCTTCCTTGTCCTGCACTGGATGAATGCTCCTTAACCGCGAGAGGATGGCGGCACTATACGTCCTCCGAGGCGTCGGACGCAATAGCATTAAAGCAGGGCAGCGCGCCACAACTTTCACGTCACAAACCCTTCGGCCCTTCAGTCGCTCCCTTCAAACGGTTATGCGGATATGGGGTAAAACATTTCATCCCGCAGTCCGCAAAAAAACGTGCGAGTCCGCCCGCCACGACTCCATCTTTCATTCGCAAGAACCCGGCGGCTCTTAACGACCATCCACATACGTCTTGCAGAGACTCACGTCATCCGTTGATGCTAAAAACAGAAGTCGTTGTGACTGGGAAGGCTAATGATCATCTTTTTGCACAGAAGCGGCTGCGAATATGTACGGAAGTGGGTGCGATCAGGTTGGAGATTAACAAAAGTGCCTGCGACGAATTTCAGAATGCACTCGGCGGGTTACGCTGCACTTGGAGGTTATAAGAATTCTGTAGAGAGTGCGCGCTCAGATTGTCAGCGTCGAGCGATGGCTCAAGGTTCAGGCCAATGGAGATGTGCGCGTTGTGCGACTGCGAACGCATCCAGGGGTTGGGTTGCTGACCTCGCTCTGCCTGGTGCATACGCTCGGAGATGTCTCGCGCTTTGCCACCACGCGGAAGGTGACAGCTTATGCGGGTCTTGAGCCGATGGAGCACTCGTCTGCTGAAACAAAGAGGTACGGCGCGATCAGCAAAGCCGGAAGTCGCTTGCTTCGGTTCTTGCTTGGCTCCTCGCGCGGTTCAACCGGTGGCGGCGCGTTTCCAGGCAAGGCGATGTCCGTGATTATCCTAAGCCGCTCACTTGAGAATAAGGAAGGCGCAGACGTGTTGAAGTAGCGACCCGATTGACCGGATCACGAACGCCCGATCATTAACGTGATCGGGCGTTTTTCGTCCTTCATCATTGATGCTGGATGGATAAGGGGCTTCGATGAAAAGCGGGTAGCGGCTTTTCCCTCGCCTCACATAAACACGCAAGCATTTCACTCTCAAGAATAAATGTTCATCGGGCGCGTGAGCAGCGCGACGGGGTCTTGGACGTTGAGGGCCTCGCGGACATAGAAGGCTTCGCCCGCCGCGACGCCGATGAGCGAGCCAGTGTAGCGCCAGCGGCTTTCAAGCTGTTTCAAGAAGCCTTCATCACTGATGCGTGTGACTGGCTCTTTCGAGTTCGGGTCGTAGAACTGCGAGCGGTGTGCGAGGATCGCGCGCATCTTGTCTTCGACGAACTCCGAGATATCAATGATGAAAGAAGGTACGACGAGCCGCGAATAGGCCGCGTGCGCGAGCGCGGGCACACGCACCGCCTGCTGTCCCGCCTCTTCGTCGTAGCGCCGCATCGAGGCGAGCCGCGCCGCTTCGCGCACGATGCGAGCGGTCGCCGCGTGATCTGGGTGCGGGTCGTCCCAGTGCGCGGTGAGGATGATCTTTGGTTTGTGTGCGCGGATGACGCGCACCATCGCCGTGCGCGACGCTTCGGTGAGCCAGACGTGTCCGTCGGGCTGCTCAAGGTTGAGGCGCACGTCGAGACGCATGATGCGCGCAGCCTCTTTCGCTTCGTCGGCGCGCGCCTCGGGCGTGCCGCGCGTGCCCATCTCGCCGCGGGTCATGTCGAGCACGCCCGTGCGGTAGCCCAGAGACTTCACCTTCAGGAGCGTGCCCGCAGCCGTCAACTCCGCGTCGTCCGGATGCGAGAAGACGGCCAGTACGTCAAGCTCCAACGGTTCCGCGTTCTCGTTTACAACTTCACTCATGGCTCAGTCTAGTAGCCCCTTCGTTGAATGTTATGTGGGTTGGATTCACCGCAGAGGCGCTGAGGACGGAGAGACACGCAGAGACTTGAATCCCTCTGCGCCCACACCGCGTCCACAGCGCCTCTGCGGTGAATCCAACACGCTCAACGCTCAAGCTTGAGTCAATCAAACCCCATTCACTCTTTCCCCCCACCGAAATTGAAGCGGCGGCGCAGTCCCTGCTCGCGCCCCGTGTCGTAGATGATGGAGACGTTGGTGACGTTGAACTCCCAGTGGAAATTGCGGCGGCTGAGGAAGCGAACGATCTCGGCCAGCTTGTCCTGGTCGATGTCGCCCTGCGCGAGCGTGACGTGTGGGGCCCATTCTTCGGGCTGATAGTAGTGTGCGACGGGCCCCGGCACACGCTGTTTGACGCTGCACCAGATTTCGCGGTGCAAGTCTGAGAGCGCGGGGCTGCGCACGACGGGGATGTAGAGGATCGGGCTGGCGATGGTGAAGATACCGAGGCCCGCAGTCCTCGCTCGGAACGGGCGCATGCGCGCGGCCAGCTCACGCAGGGCATGCTCACACGTCTCTTCGTCATAGGCTTCGGCCACCTGGAAAGAGAAGTGTGGGTATGTCGTGACGTACATCCCGCGCACGTCGAACTTCTGCCCCAGCTCCTCCCAGATCGCCTCGACCCGCGCGTAGTGCTGGTCGTCCAGCAGCGAAACCACGCCCTGCATCTAAAGTTGCCCTTCTCGACAAACGAGCTTCATAAAAAAACGCAGACAAAGATGTAGCGCACGGGAAGGCAAAAGGCAAGAGGCGAACGATGAAGGCAAAAGGCAAACTTCCGTAAGGCAAAAGTGATGGATGAGAGCCACACTGACCTTCATCTTCGTTTTTGCCTTTTGCACTTTGCACTTTGCCTTTTGCCTTCAGCGAAGCGGTTTGGTAGCCTTTTGACAATCCCCGGAAAGGTCATCTATGACGATGAAACTCACAGTGCTCGGTTCGGGAACTTCCGTGCCGCACCCGCGGCGCTCTTCGTCCGCGCACTGGCTCGAAGCCGAAGGCGCGACGCTCCTCTTGGACATCAGCGGCCCGGCCCTCCATCGCATGGCCGAAGAAGGATGCGACTGGGCGAACCTCGACGCCGTCTGGGTCAGCCACTTTCACCTCGACCACGTCGGCGGCCTTGCGCCTTTTCTCTTCGGCACGAAGTACGCCTCGCAGACTCAAGCGCGACGCAAGCCGCTCAACATCTTCGGCCCGCGCGGGACGGAAAAGCTCCTGCGCCGCTTTGACGAGGCGGGCGACTACGGACTCTTTACGCAGCCGTTCCCCCTCGCGGTCAGAGAGCTTGCGCCGCGCACCGAGTTCGAGGTCTTCCCCGGTCTCGCGGGCCGAACCTTCTCGACGCCGCACACGACGGAGAGCCTCGCGCTCAGGCTCGACGCGTCGGACGGCACGTCGCTTGTCTACACCTCCGACACGGGCTATACGGAGGCGCTCGCAGGGTTCGCACGCGCAGCCGATCTGTTTCTGTTGGAGTGCTCCTTCTTCCGCTCGAAGCCCGTCAAGGCGCATCTCGAACTCGAAGAGGCGATGAAGCTCGCGCGCCTCTCCGGCGCACGCCGCCTCCTGCTCGCGCACCTCTACCCGGAGTGGGACGGCGTGGACATCGCGACCGAGGCGAAGAGATTCTGGGACGGTGAGACCATCGAAGCGCGCGACGGCCTGCGCTTAAACATAGGGGAGTGACGGCGATGCTTTTCGGAAGGCAGAAGACAACAGAAGAAATCAGGCGGAAGGCTGTTACTGTCTCGCACCTATCCGCAGACAGCAACGCACAGTCCGCCATCGCCCTGTCCGTCTTCTGCCTCGTCGTCTCCGCGCTCTGTCTTCTGCCGCCGAAATTCCACGCGCGCGCGCACGTGGGCGGGTCGGAGACGAGCCTGCTTGAGGTCGGCGGCGAGACGCAGACGCAGAAGACGCAGGCCGTGCCCGCCGAGTTGAAGATAGTCTCCTACAACATACGCTGGCGCGGCGGCGAAGACTTGCGTCGTCTCATCAAACTGCTCAGAGACGACACGGAAATCGGCGGCGCGCAGGTCATCGGACTGCAAGAGGTTGACCGGAACAAGCGTCGGACGGGCAACGTCAACACGGCGCGTCAGATCGCCGAAGCGTTGGGGATGCGTTACGCCTGGGCCGCGCCGCCCCGTACGGACGGCGATGGCGAGGAAGAGACCGGCGTCGCGCTTCTCAGCGTCTTTCCCATGAGCGACGTGGAGCGCGTCGTGCTCGCGCACGAAGGCCCCGAAGGGCGTCGGCGCGTCGCCGTCGGCGCGACATTGCAAATCGGGACGAACACGCTACGCGTCTACTCCGTCCACGCCGAGACGCGCATGCCCGTCGAGAAAAAGGTCGAGCACTGGCGCGCGATACTCGATGACCTGCGACGCTTCCCAAAGGTCAGCGGGGCGATCATCCTCGGCGACTTCAACACGATCAAGCAGAAGGACGTGAACGCCGCCCGCCGCCTCTTCACGGGCGAGGGCTTCACCACACCCATCCCCGACGAACGCACGACCTGGAAGACCTTCGTCGTCGAACTCAAGCTCGACTGGCTCTGGCTACGCGCCCTCGAAGCGCGCTCCTCCGGCATCGACAAAGACATAGACCTCTCCGACCACTGGCCGCTCTGGGTCAAGGTCAAGCTCGCGGAGAAGCCGGAGACGAATGCCGCCGCAAGCGCGCAACCGACATCAAGGTCGCATTAGCTCAGCCGCCGGAGGTGACGACAGAAGCGACGCCAGCCGCCGTAGGCGGCGACAGAATGTAGCCCACGGCGCAAGCCGTGGGAATCAGTTTGAAGAAAATTAAAAAGCCCCGGAGGGGCGAAAGAAGGTTGAGCATGAGAGCGCCGCTGCTCCGACTGCTCGGACTTCTTTCGCCCCTCCGGGGCTTCGTTGCTTCTCTTCCCTATTCGACCCCACGGCTCGCGCCGTGGGCTACATTCTGTCGCCCCTGACGGGGCTTAGGTCGCGGGCCAAGCCGAGCGTCTTACCTCAGCCGAAGCTCCACGCGATTCTGTTCGAGCGCGTTGCCGGTGGCACGCTGCAATTCGGCGATTGATTTGTTGAGTTCCGTCTGCGCGCGCAGCTCGTTGCCGCGAGCGGTGGCGAGCTGCGTCTGGCGTTCGAGCACAAGAAAGACGGTCGATTGCCCAGCGTCGAGCTTGCGCTGTTCGGAAGAGTATTGCTGCTCTGAAGCGGAGCGTGCGGAAGCGGCGGCGCGCAGGCGCGACTCAGCCGTGTGGACAAGCTGCAAGGCGTTTCGCACGTCAACCTGTATGAGCTGTTCGAGCTGCTCGCGCTGCGTGCGTATGCGCTCGGCGTCCACGAGCGAGCGGCCCAGTTGCGCCTTCGCCGTCGTGTTGCGGAACGGCAGGTTGACCTGCACGCCGACTCTCATGTTCGTGAAACGGTTGGCCGCCAGGTTCGTGAGCGATTGCGCTTCGCCGCCGACGAGCACGTCGGGCAAACTCGTCGGAGCGGGCGTCGGGATCGTCTGCAAGTTGCTGCCGGGCGAGAGCACGTTAACGACGCTGACCAGTTGGTTGATGCGGTCGCGCAGGGCCGCGGACGAAGCGGTGAGCGGGTTGGAAGAGCCGGACGCGCTGGCCGCGCCTGCCAATCCGACCAAGCCATAAGAGGCGACGAGGTCAACCTGCGGGCGCGCCTGCTCGCGTGCGAAGCGCAGTTCTATCTCGTTGATCTCACGCGCCACATCCGCCGACTGAAGCTCCGGCCTCGACTTGAGCGCGGCCTGCATCGCATCACTGAGCGCGACCTCAGGCGGCGCAAGGTCAACCGATTCGGTCGGCACGATGGCCGCGTTCCAGAGCGGCGACTCGCGGTTCTCAGCGACGAGGTTCTTCAAATTGTTCTCGGCCCGGCCCACGTCGTCAAGCGCCGAGTAGACACTCTGCTCGAAGCCAGAGACCTGCGCCTCTGCCGCAACCACGTCGATGGGCGCGAGCATCCCCTCGGCGACGAGCCGCCGGTTATGTTCGAGCTGCTGGCGCGCATCCCTCACGGTCTCGCGCTGAATCTGTAGGTTGCGAAGCGCGTAGACCAAGTCCCAGTAGGCGCGCTGCACGGCAGTGATCGTCTCGACGGCGCGCTGTCGAAACTGCGCGTCGGTGAGTGAAAGATTCTTCTTGCCAATCTCGATGAGGCGGCGGCTCTGGTCGAACTCGCGGCCCCGGAGTATGGGCTGCGTGTAGCTGAAGGTGAGCGCGGTCGGATACTGCGGGTTGAGCGCGGCGAACGTGTTGTTGGTCGTGATGCGGTTGTTGATGAAGTCCACGCGATAGCCGCCGCCGAACTTCGGCGTGAGTCCCTGCACGGATGAAGTGCTGAAGACGCCGGACTGCGTGACCGCGCCCGTCGCGCTGCCCGAGAGAAGGCTCGCCGTCGGCGTCTCGGTGCGCTCGTAGTAGGAGTTGGTCAGGAAGCGCGGGTCATAGACGCCGCGCGCCGCCTGCAAGTCGAACTCCGCGGCGCGCACGTTCTGGCGCGCGACCTCGATGTCCTTATTGTTTGCGAGCGCCAACTCGATGGCCTCGCGCACCGTAAGCGCGCGCTGCTCGCCCATGTCAACGCCGACGCGCTCTAACGTGGGGAAGGGCCCCTGCTCTGCGCGGAAGCCTGGAGCGATCTGCGGCACGTTGAGCTGCGTGTCCTGCGGCGACGCGGGCGCGTTCGGCACGCTCTCACGTCCCGGCGCGTTCGGACTGGCCGGAGATTGCACCTGACCGCCGGGCGCGGAGGGCTGCGGCTGCACTTGCGTGTTGGGACGAACTGCCGGAGCCTGCGGGTTGGGAAGGCCATTGTCTGCGGGCGCGGTCGGCGGCAGCGAAGGCTGCGCGGGCTGCTGACCTTGCGCGGGCGCGGCGGGGTTCGCCGACTGCTGCGTCTGCGACTGTGTGGGCGAGGCCGTCTGCGGGCCTTGCGCCGGAGCACCCGAAGCGGGCGGCGGGTTGTTAGCCGACGGCGCGGGCTGCTGCGTCGTCGTCTGCGCGGGCGGCGCGGTGGTCTGTGCGGGCGGCGCGGCAGCGGTCTGCCACGCGCCGGAGACGACCGGCGTCAGCTTCACAGCGACCGTCATATACGGTATCGGTGAAGGCGACGGTGCGGCTGTCGCATCGACGGCCCCATTGTTGGCGGCTGTGTCCTGCTTCGTCTCGGCAGAATCTTTCGACTTGGCCGCATCAGTGCCGCCGAAGATCGAGCCGGTGAACTGTTGCGCGGGTTGTGTTCCCTGCTGCTCCTTCTTCGTTGATTGCTGCTGCGCGTATGACGGCGCGGCCACGCCGAGCATTAACGCGAGACACAGGAGACTCGAAAGCGATTTATGATTGCGCCTGAACATATCTTTCACACCTGACGAATGAGAACCGTATAAAGCTTTCCACTTAAGCCCCGAAGAAGCGAAAGGGCTTTCCTATTGCTTACCTATCAAGCCGAAGAACATGTGCGCGGTCGCGGTTGCGCGCCGCCGTGCCCACGCAAACGTACCGCCCACGCTCGCCCAGACGCGCGAGAAGACGCGGCTGCGTGACACGTCGTCGAAGAGCGAGTAGAAGACCGGCACGGCCAGAAGCGTCAGCAACAAGCATAAACTTTGACCACCGACGACAAGCACGCCGATGGAGCGATTCGTGCCTGAGCCGGGCCCCGTCGAGAGCGTCAGCGGCAGCATGCCCGCGACGAGCGCGACGGTTGTCATCAGAATCGGTCGCAGACGGTCGCGGTTCGCCTGAACGATGGCTTCGAGTCGCTCCATGCCGTGCGAGCGAAGCTCGTTCGTGTGGTCGATCTGGAGAATCGCGTTCTTCTTCACCACGCCGAACAGCAGGAGAAGTCCAAGCCCCGAGAAGATGTTCACCGACTGACCCGTCAGCAGCAGACTAAGTATGCCGAACGGAATCGCGAGCGGCAGCGTCAGGAGAATCGTCACAGGGTGGATGAACGACTCGAACTGCGCCGCCAGAATCATGTACATGAAGATGAACGAGAGAGTGAAGGCCAGCATGAAGTAGTAGCCCGCGCGCCCCAACTCCTTCGAGCGCCCTGCAAGCCCCGTCGTGTACGAAGGGTCTACGTTCAGCTCTTTGACGAACTGGTTCATCCGGTCGATGACCGCCGCCTGCGAGCCGCCCGGCCTCACGTTCGCCATCAGCGTCACCTGCCGCTGCCGGTTGAGACGGTCAATCGCCGACGGGCCCGTCCCCTCCTCCAAATGCACGAGGTTCGAGAGATTCGTCCAGCCCGTCTTCGACGACTGCACGAACAGATTCGCAAGCGCCTCGGGGCTTGTGCGTGCCTGTCCGACGGCGCGCACACGCACGTCGTACTGGTCTGTGCCCTCGTTGAAGGTCGAGACCTTCTGCCCGGCGACCAGCACGTTCAAAGCCTGCGCGATGTCGCCCACCTTGACGCCGAGGTCTGCGGCGCGCGCGCGGTCGATGTGTACCTGCACCTCGGGCTTGCCCGTGATGAGCGTCGAGTCTGCGTCAACCACATCGGGGATGGTCTTCATCTTCTCCAGAAGCTTCGCGGAATACTCCGTGAGCTTCTGAAGGTCTGGGCCCCCGATGACGTACTGAATGTCGGAGTTACGGTTGCCGCCTCCAGAGATGGCCGCCACCGGCTGCACGCTGGCGCGCAGCTCCTTCGGATAATTCTTCGCTACCAGCTCGCGCGCCTTGCCCATCAAATCAAGCTGTGAGAGGTTGCGCTCCTTGAGGTCAGCCAGCTTGACGTAGATCGAAGCGAGGTTGACGGTCTGCTGCTGCCCGCTGCCGATGGTGACGAGCGTATCTGTGACGCCGGGCATCTGTCGTATGTCGGCGGCAATCTTGTCAACGACGGCGGAAGTCGCCGCGAGCGTCGAGCCTTCGGGCGCGCGGACGCTGACCTCGAACTGCGACTGGTCGTCCACGGGCAGGAAGTTCTTGCCGACTAACTTGAAGAGCGGAACGATGCTCACGATGACGAGCACGCACGCGAGGACGACCACCCAGCGATGAGCCATCGACCAGCGGAGCATCCACGTGTATGTGCGGTCAACGGGTCTGTACCAACGCGACTCTTTTGAAGAGTGCGGCGCGTGTAGCTCGCGCGAGGCATTGGCCGCGGCGACTTCCTCGGAGGGCGGCGCGTCCGTCATCTCCGCGTCGGCGGTCTCGTGCGCTGTCGAGAGCGCGGCGGGACTTCCCGCCAAGACCTTCGATTCGTCGGCGAGGCCCGCGGGCGCGTCGCCTTCGGACGGAACCGACGCGGTGCCGGGCCCTTCGGGGGCCGTCTCGCGCTTGATGAGACGCGCGGCGAGCATCGGCGTCAGCGTGAACGAGACGAGCAAGGAGACGGCAATGGCGAACGAAGAGGTGAAG
Source organism: Acidobacteriota bacterium (assembly GCA_032162705.1). Lineage (GTDB taxonomy): Bacteria > Acidobacteriota > Blastocatellia > Pyrinomonadales > Pyrinomonadaceae > QHXN01. Next base: position 5,470 of record JAVRON010000092.1, on the reverse strand, counting down.
CCGAAACTGGACATGAAGCGCCCGACGATGCCGCCCATAAAGCCGACCGGGATGAAGACGGCAAGCAGCGAGAGCGTCGTCGCCATGACGGCCAGCCCGATCTCGCGCGTGCCCTCGATGGCCGCCTGAAAAGCGTCGTAGCCCTTCTCCTCGACGAAGCGGAAGATGTTCTCCAAGACCACGATGGCGTCGTCGATCACGATGCCGACCATCAAGGTGAGCGCGAGCATCGTGATTTGATTGAGCGTGTAGCCCATCGCGGCCATCAGGCCGAAGGTGGCGATAATCGAGGTCGGAATAGCGATGGCCGCGATTAAGGTTGAGCGGAAGTTCCAGAGGAAGAGAAAAACGACGAGCGCCGCGAGCAGTCCGCCTTCGATGAGGTGCGTCTCGATGGCCTCGACCGCCGCCTTGATGAAGATCGACTGGTCGCCGACAAGCTGCGTCCGCACGCCCTTCTTCTCTAAGCCGGGCTGAAGCTCTTTCAGGCGTTCCTTCACGGCGTCCGAGACCTGCACGGTGTTCTGTCCCGACTGCTTCGAGACGACGAGCGTCACGGCGGGCTGGCCGTTCAGACGCGCGCTCGTACGCTGCTCTTCAGACTCGTCTGCCGTGTAGCCGATGTCGGAGATTTTGACGGCGTAGCCGCCGTGCGACGAGACGGCGATGTTGTTAAAGTCCGCGGGGTTCGTGATGCGCCCCATCGTGCGTACGGTCAGCTCGCGCGTGCCCTCGTCGAGTCGTCCGCCGGGAACTTCCATGTTCTGCGCGCGGACGGCGGCGACCACATCGGGGACGGTGATGTTGTAGGCGCGCATCTTGTCAGGGTCTACCCAGACGTGTATCTCGCGGGTCGCGCCGCCGATGATGGCGACGTTGCCGACGCCGTTGATCGACTCGATGCGCTTCTTGATGTCCTTGTCGGCGATGTCCGTGACTTCGCGCAAGCCCTTGTTGGCGGAGACGGCGATGCGCAGGACGGGCGCGGCGTCCGTATCGAGCTTCTGGATGATGGGCTGCTCGGCGGTCTCGGGCAGGTCGCCGGAGATGAGGTTGACCTTGTCGCGAATCTCCTGCGCGGCTACGTCTGCGTTCTTATCGAGCAGGAACGTGACGAAGACCTGCGAGACGCCCTCGACCGAGGTCGAGCGCAGCTCGTCGATGCCGCTGATGGTGTTGACGGCGGACTCTACCTTGTCCGTCACCTCCGTCTCGATCTCGCGCGGGCTTGCGCCCGGATTGACGACCGTCACCGTGATCGTCGGCAAATCGATCTTCGGGAACAGGTCAACGCCCAGAGTCGAGAACGAGAACACGCCCACGACCGTCAGAGACAGAATCAGCATCGTCGCGAAGACGGGTCGGCGAACACAAATTTCAGCAAGTTTTTGCATGATTTTTGCTTTTTGATTTTGATTTGCGATTTGAAGAGCTGTCGGCACTCAGCTTTCGACGCTCAGCTTTTTGTCTCTCGCTGAGCGATACTTGCTGACTACAACAAAATCAAAAATCGCAAATCAAAAATCTAAAATTCCTCATTGTCTGACCGGCACGCCGTCGGCCAACTGCTCGACGTTCGAGGTGGCGACGAGTTCGTCGGCTGAGACGTTGCCTTTAATCTCAATCAGGTCGCCGTCCGTCTGCCCCGTGGCGACCAGACGCTCATGCGCCACTCCGTCCTTGATGACGAAGACGCGGCTGGTCGTCCCATCCGTCCGCACGGCACGCGCGGGGACGAGCAGCGCCGGGTCTGACTGCGACATCAGCACGCGGATGGTGGCGAACTGGCCCGGCTTGAGAAGGTTCTCGCCGTTATCGACATCGGCCTCGACGGTAAGCGTGCGCGACGCCGCCGAGACGTTCGGCGAGACGCGCGCGACCCTTCCGGCGAAGCTGCGGTCGGGGTATGTGCTCACGGAGACCGACACGCTCTGCCCCGGTCGCACGTTCGAGATGGCCTGCTCGGGGATGTCGATGCGTACGCGCAGAGGGTTGGTGCGGACGATGGTCGCGACCTTCGAGCTGGTCGAGACGTACTCGCCCACATCGGCCGGGCGGTCTGAGACGTAGCCGCTGATGGGCGCGTAGACCGTCACGTCGCGGACGCCCTTCTGCGCCTGCTCGACCGAGACGCGAGCGGCGTCGGCTGCGGCGCGCGCCGTCTGCACGGCGGCGTAAGACTGGTTCGCCTTCGTCAACTCCGACTGGTACTGCTCTCGCAACTGGTCACGCTGCGCGCGCTGCTGGTCGTAGGCCGAGCGCGACACGTCACCGGATTCGAGTAGCTGCTCGAAACGTCGAAGCTGTTTCTCGGCGAGGTCGAAGGCGGCGCGCGCCGACTGGACTTCGGCGACGCGCACGGGGTCGAACTTCTGCCCGTGCGCCAGCCCGATGCGCGTCTCGGCCTGCACTATCGAAGAGTTGGCCTGAGCGAGCGCGGCCTGCGCCTGCTCGACCTTGAGGCGCGCGTCCGCCGAGTCGAGCTGCGCGATGACCTGCCCCTTCTGCACGAAGCTGCCGAGGTCACAACCGACCGAGATGACGCGCCCGCCAACCGTCGGAGCCACATCCGTCTGCTCGTCCGCAGCGAGGCCGCCCGTCGCTTCGATGAAGCGCGGCAGGTCGCGCGTGATGGCCGGGGCGGTCGTCACGTCTACGGCCTGCGGCGTTGCGACCGCCGTGACGGCAGCGTCCTTCTTGTTGGCCTGTGCGCTTGAGCCGCTACACGAGGAAAGCGCGAACGACAGCGCGACTACGATGGGAAGCGCGATGAGCGTTTTTATCTTCTGATGATGAAGGGAGATCATGGCGTTCACTTCTTTTTGGTTCTACTCTTCGCGGCTTTGTTGCCGCCCTTGAACGCGGCGCGACTCTGCTGTTCACCCCGCTTCGACTGCGTCGCGCCCGTCTCTGTGACGATGCCGCGCAGAAGTATCTCCGTGAACTCGCGCGCGGCCTCTTCGTTCGACACGTTGAGGATTCGACGTGCGGGGTCTTTGTCCCAGAGGAGATTGCTGAGCGAGTGGTTAATGATCGTGCCGAGGAAGACGCGTACGGCGGCGTAAGGTTCTACGTCGCGGAAAGCACCTTCGCGCTGGCGGCGGCGCACGTATCCGCCGAGGAACTCGTAGAGCACGCGCACGTTCTTGTCCCAGAAAGTCTGTGCGAGCGTGTGGCCTTCGAGCGCCAGATACATCAACAGCCGCAGAAAATCCGGGTCGCTCTGGTGATGCTCCAACATCGAGAGCGCGATTGTCTGGAAGACCGCGCGGTCGTCCGACGCATTCACGGCCTCGCCCGCGCAGCCGCAGATGCTCTCGACGACGGCCCGCGGCCCGTCCTCAGACCGCATCTGACTCAGGCCGAGTCCGGCGCAAGCCTTGTAGTCGATGATGGCCGTGTAGAGTTCATCCTTGGTGGCGAAGTGGCGGAAGATAATCGCCTCGGAGACGCCTGCGGCCTGCGCGATCTCTTTCGTGGTCGTGCCGCGAAAGCCGCGCTCGGAGAAGAGCCGCATCGCGACGCGCACGATCTGGAGGCGACGCTCCCCGCCAGCCATGCGCCCGCCCGTCTGTGCGGCCAAAACGGCGGCGTCCGCGCTCCCGGTCTCGGCGTGTCTGCTCATGCTTTTATTTAAAACTCCTAGTCCTTATCGCAAATGAAGTAAGCACTTACTTACATCATTTACCGGCTAACTGTCAAGTCTGCATTAATGAATCCTTTTCCAGAGAGCCTTTCTTTTTTATTGAAGAAATAGGAGGGACAGCAATTTAACTACTTCGATAAATCAACTGCTTGACACAATCACATATGCATACTATAAGTAACATTTTATTCTTCAACAAGGAGTATGAATTTGACGCCATTCAGCAAGTTTCGCGAAATTTTAGGCGAGCCTTATTACTATAACGATGGCTGTCTTATCTACAATCTTGACTGCCTTGCTGCCATGCAAGCGCTCCCTGACGCGTTGGTACATCTCACGGTAACAAGCCCGCCTTATAATATTGGCAAAGAATACGAAGAGCCATTACCTCTGGAACACTATCTTGAGTGGTGTGGTTCTTGGCTCAACGAGGTTCATCGTATAACCATTGTGAATGGGGCATTCTGGTTGAATCTCGGATACGTCAACATTCCGGGATGTGGTAAAGCGATTCCACTTCCTTACCTTATCTGGAACAAATCACCATTCTATTTTATTCAAGAGATAGTCTGGAACTATAGCGCGGGCATTGCAGGGAAGATTTTTTTCTCACCCAGAAACGAGAAATTCTTGTGGTATGTTAAAACCCATGACGAATATACCTTCAACCTTGATGAAGTACGTGATCCTAACGTTAAATACCCGAATCAGAAAAAGAACGGCAAAATAAAAGTTAATCCTTTAGGAAAGAATCCGACCGATGTCTGGCAAATTCCTAAAGTCACGTCAGGCAGAAATAGGTCTTCAAAAGAAAGAACGCCGCATCCTGCACAGTTCCCGGTAACAGTAGTAGACCGGATAATCAGAGCTACCTCGAATAAGGAGGAAGTCATCCTCGATCCATTTATGGGGTCGGGGACAACTGTGGTCGCAGCATTAAATCTTCAACGTTATGTGGTCGGATTCGAGCTTAAGGAAGAGTATTGTGAGATAGCCGCCAAGCGCATAGAAAATTACTTAGGAGTAAAGCAGCTTGAAGGAATACAGCAACGTATGTTCGAGGAGAATCTTTCTCATGATGTGGAAAACAGAATGGAATCACGTTTTTAAATTTCGGCCACGAATTTCGCCCTTGCCATCTCACGAAACTTTTGTATAGGCCCGCTCGATCCTTCATAATTGATTAAATCATAGATCGTCAGGATACCATCTTCGGCAAAAGTTTCCGCCGTCTTCTTACCGATTCCTTCCATCACTCCGACCGGAGCGCTTAGGCGATATCGTCCGGGTATTTCGAGTAGCTTGGATTCATAAACCTCCGGCACGAGTGACGCAGCTTGTCCAGTTTCTGACTTTTGAGGTTTCCAGTCGGAAACATCTATCCATCCAAACCTAATGAGACTTAACGCCTTCTTGTAAAAATTTACCGTGATGTAGTACCCGGATTTCTCAGGCTTTGAGACCAAAGCATCTTCCGTCTTCTGCCCGTAGCTGCGGTTACCGAATATCTTCAGGCCAAGCTGGCCCGAGGTTTTCATTTCAGTTGAGAAGCGAGGGTCGCTTAGACAGACAATATCCTTCTCCTCCTTGCTTTGCCCGCCGCGCCAGTCTGTCGGCAGACGAGCGGCCAGTTCACGTGCAAACAATTTCTCAAAGAGATACCCGATAACAGTAGAAGGAACTTCTACCTCGTCGAGTCGAAACGCCGTCGCCCCATCGCCAATTTTGGTTTGCCACAAAATTCCCCAACATGAGATGGCTATATCCCTAAGAAGTTCAATACTCAGCGGGTGCTGTAAGACAAGCTCTCTGCTCTTGTCTAAC
>JAVRON010000091.1:0-42901 GCA_032162705.1 Acidobacteriota bacterium | reverse complement strand
ATGAGCAGGAGCGGATACGCGAGCAGTACGCGCAGATCGAAAAGCTTTCCGCTCTGGGCGAACTGGCGTCGGGCGTGGCGCACGACTTCAATAATACGCTCGCGGGGATACTCGGGCGCGCGCAGCTCCTGCTTGCGACGAAAGACACTGAGAAGATCGAGGCGGGCTTGCGTCTCATCATCAAGACGGCAAAGGACGGCGCGAAGACCATCAAGCGCATACAGGACTTCGCGCGCCAGCGTCGCGACCACGACTTCCAGCCCGTCTCGGTCGATCAACTCCTGCTCGACGTGCGCGAGATTACACGCCCGCGCTGGAAGAGCCGTGCCGAGTCCGAAGGCGTCCACATTAACCTCGAACTCCGGCTCGGCTCGTCCGAGCCGCGCGTGTTGGGCGACGAGTCGGAGCTGCGCGAAGTCTTAGTCAATCTCGTCTTCAACGCCGTGGACGCGATGCCGCAGGGCGGAACGCTCACGCTCTCGACGCGTGAGTCGAACGGATCGGTCGAGATCGCCGTGACGGACACGGGCGAGGGGATGAGCGAGGAGGTTCGCTCGCGCGTCTTCGATCCGTTCTTTACGACGAAGGGGAAGGCGGGCATGGGGCTTGGACTTGCCGTCTCGTACGGCATCGTCCGACGCCACGAAGGCCAGATCGAGGCCGAGTCGGACGCGGGCCGCGGCACGACCTTCCGCATCAAGCTCCCCGCCGCGAAGAGCGCCGCGCGCGCAGAGGCCGCGACCGAGCCGCCCGCGCTCACACTCATGCCGCAGAGGCCCGGCGCGACACGCATCCTCGTCGTTGACGACGAAGAGAATGTGCGCGAGCTTCTGCGCGACATACTCGAAAGCGAGGGCTACAAGGTGAGGCTCGCGGCGGGCGGGCACGAGGCGCTTCGGCTTCTCGGCGAGGGCGTGTTCGAGGCGGTCTTCACCGATTTGGGGATGCAGGGGATGAGCGGCTGGGAGCTGGCGCGGGCGGTGCGCGAGATGGATGCGGGCGTGCCGCTCGCGGTCATTACGGGTTGGGGCGAGGCCGTCGGCTCAAGCGAGCGCAGCGCCGCGCAGGTCGATTGGGTCATCACAAAGCCCTTCGAGGCGGCTCAGATTCTCGGCATCGCGCGCGAGGTCGCCCGGCGCGGCGAGGCACGCGCGAAGGGCATCGTCGCCGCTTGAAGGTTTCGCCAGCAAGCAGGTTTTAAAGGGAAGGCCGCCGGACGTTGGCGGCCTTTGTGCTATGGCAATTATAGAAATTCTCGCTTGAGTGAAGAGTAAGGGGTGATTCACCGCAGAGGCGCTGAGGACGCTGAGGATGCGCTGAGACTTGAATTACTCTGCGAGTCTCTGCGTCCTCAGTGCCTCTGCGGTGAACTGTGCTTACATTACATTCAAGTGAGAATTTCTATAGGGCGTGAGTGCGAACCGTTTGAGAACCGTTGTTAATGTCTCCTCACTTTTATATGGGCGGCTCGCCGCCGTCGCGCGTGCCGTACGTGTCGAGCCTGTGCCGCTTAATCATGCGCTGCAAGGTCGTGCGGTCGATGCCGAGCACACGCGCGGCGGCCTGCTTGTTGCCGCCCGTGTACGCGAGCACGCGCGAGATGTGTCGCCCCTCCAACTCGGAGAGCGACAGAGGAATTTCGCCGTCCATCGAGACGGAAGAACCATCAGCGTGTGAGGCTTGCGAGTGCGAAGCTTGCGAGTGTGTGACTTGCGTCTGCGCTTCCGGCGCATGCGTCTGTAGGTCGGGCGCGTGCATCTGCGGCGGCGGCTGCTCCGGCGCGTGAGCCTGCGCGGTGGCGGCGGCATCGCGTACACGCTCGGGCAAATCTTCGGGGCGGACGAGGCTGTCGCAGAGCGCGACGGCGCGGATGACCGCGTTCTCCAACTCGCGTATGTTGCCGGGCCATTCGTAGGAGACGAGCGCGTGGACGGCGTCGCGCGAGAAGCTGATGGGGACGCCGCCGGGCGCGGCGCGCTCCGCGAAGTGGCGCGCGAGCGGCATGATGTCCTGTGGCCGCTCTCTGAGCGGCGGCAGATGCAGCGTCACCGCATTGAGGCGGTAGAACAAGTCCTGCCGGAAGCGCCCCTCACGCATCTCTCGCTCCACGTCGCGGTTCGTCGCCGCGATGACGCGCACGTCCACGCGGATGGTTTGATTCGACCCGACGCGGCGAATCTCTCCTTCCTGCAACGCGCGCAGAAGCTTGACCTGAAAGGCGGGCGTCGTCTCGGTTATCTCGTCGAGCAGAACGGTGCCACCGTCGGCCTCCTGCAAAAGCCCGAGCCGCTCGCGCTCCGCCCCCGTAAAAGCGCCGCGCACGTGACCGAAGAGTTCCGACTCGATCAGCTCCGAAGGGATTGCGCCGCAGTTGACGGCGACAAAGTTTCCGGCGGCGCGCGTGCTGTGGCAGTGGATAGCGCGCGCGACCAGTTCCTTGCCCGTTCCGGATTCGCCCGTGATGAGCACGGGCAAGCTTGTTGCCGCGACGCGCCCGACCATCTTCATCACCTCGACGAAGCCCGCGCTTGCTCCGATCAGATCGATGTCCGAGGTATAGACGGGTGCGGGCGGCAGCTCGCCCGTGGTGCCCGGCTGCTCGCGCTTCTCAATCGAGCGACGCACGGCCTGCGCGATGCGGAGCACGTCCTCGTTCTCGAACGGCTTCATCAGGTAGTCGTACGCGCCAAGGCTGACAGCGTCGAGCGCGCCTGCGGCTGAGCCGTGGCCGGTCATCAGGACTATCTGCGCCTCGGGCTGCTCTTCGACGAAGCGTCGCAGCACGGCGTAGCCTTCCGTTTCGGCGCTGTCGCTCAGCTTCACGTCGCAGAAGACGAGCGCCCATTCGAGGTCGCCGAGCATCTCGAAGGCGCGCTCCGCCGATTCGGCCTCGCTCACATCCCAGCCCTCGCCGCGCAAAATCTCTGCGACGTTGCCGCGCACCAGTTCGTTGTCGTCGATGACAAGCGCCTTCATCTGGCAATAAAATGCTTCACTCATTTCTATTTTTTAACTCGACCAAATCCCAAAGATTGCCGTATAAATCCGAGAAAACGGCAACCGTTCCGTACTCCTCCGTTTTCGGTTCTCTGACGAAATTTATGCCTTGCGACCGCATATTATTATAATCTCTCCAAAAGTCATCCGTTCTTAAGAATAGAAAAACCCGCCCGCCCGTCTGGTTTCCTATCCGGCTTCTTTGTTCTTCGCCCACCCCTTTCGCCAGTAATAAACAGCACTCTTCCGAGCCTTTCGGCGCGACCAAAACCCAGCGCTTTGTTTCGCTCTGAACGGTGTCTTCGATAAGAGTGAAGTTTAATTTCTCGGTATAAAATTTGATGGCTTCGTCATAGTCGTCTACCACCAAAGCAATATGCACGATGCTTTGTTTCATAGGTTTATTTTGTCTATAAGGTAAGCCAACTTCGTTTATGCTTAAAGTTGGGACGCCGCATTATAGTGCCGACCGAGGCGCGAATGGCAAGTGGCTCGCCGGTGGGTTTATTCTGGCTGCGCTTGCGCGCGTCGGGCGGCCTGGGCTAAGGTCGCGCGTCCCGGTTAGGGTGCATTATGAGGAAATGGGTCGTTCATAAATTCGGGGGCACGAGCGTGGCAGACGCGGGCCGCTACCATTCGGTCGCAGAGATTCTGCTCGCGCGGCGTGCCGAAGGAGAGCGCGCGGCGGTCGTCGTCTCGGCGATGAGCGGTGTGACGGACTCGCTGCTTGAACTCGTCGAGCTTGCCGCCGCGCGTAACAGTTCGTATACGGACAAGCTCGCCGCGCTCCGCACGAGGCACTTGGACACGGCGACTCAACTCGAACTGTCGGCGGCGCAGACCACGTCACTCGTGGAATCAATCGAAGCAGAGCTTCATGAAATTGAGGAAGTCCTGCGCGGGGTCTGGATCGCACGCCTCTCGTCCGAGCGCATCTCCGAATTCATCTCCGGGTACGGCGAGCTTTGGTCTGCGCGATTCCTCGATGCGCGCATGAAGCACGCGGGCTGCGCTTCACGCTGGCTCGACGCACGCGAGGTTTTAGTCGTCGAGCCGGACGGCAGCAAGGCCGTTGCGATTGACTGGCAGGTCTCGCGCGAGCATCTCGACGCATGGCTTGAGACGGCATCGTCGGCTCCTGACTCGCAGTTTGAGTCGGCGGCCCCCGACCCGCTCGTCATCACGGGTTACATCGCATCGACGCACACGGGCGTCGCCACGACCTTGAAGCGCAACGGCAGCGACTACTCCGCCTCGATCTTCGCGTCGCTCTTAGAAGCCGGGTCGGTCACGATCTGGACGGACGTGGACGGCGTCCTCAGCGCAGACCCGCGTCGCGTCCCCGACGCGCTCGTCGTCCCGCGTCTCTCTTATCAAGAGGCCGCCGAACTGGCCTACTTCGGCGCAAAGGTCATCCACCCGAACACGATGTCGCCCGTCATCGCGAGCGGCATCCCGGTCAGGATCAAGAACACCTTTAATCCTTCCGCTGCGGGTACGATCATCTCGTCGGCGCGGTCAATCGAGATGCCCGTCAAAGGCTTCGCCAGCGTCGAAGACATGACGCTCGTCAATGTCGAAGGCACAGGGATGGTCGGCGTCCCCGGCATCGCGCACAAGCTCTTCGGCGCGTTGCACGCGGAGGGAGTCTCGGTCGTCCTCATCTCGCAGGGAAGCTCTGAGCACTCGATCTGTTTCGCCGTGCCCGGCGCGCAAGGCGCTCTGGCGAAGAGGACAATCGAGGAGGCTTTCCTCTCAGAGATCGGGCGGGGGCAGGTGCAGACCGTCACGCTCAACGAAGGCTGCTGCATCCTCGCTGTCGTGGGCGACGGCATGGTTCACGCGCCCGGCGTCGCGGCGAAGTTCTTCACGGCGCTCGGCAAGGCCGGAGTGAACGTGCGCGCCATCGCGCAAGGGTCTTCGGAGCGAAACATCTCGGCGGTCATCGACCAGCGCGAAGCGACGCGGGCGCTACGCACAGTCCACTCGGCCTTCTATCTTTCAAGTCAGACGCTCTCGGTCGGCGTCATCGGGACGGGTCTGATCGGCAGCGCGTTCCTCAACCAGTTGAGCGGGCGACTCGAACAGCTCAAGCGCCTGCGCGCGATTGACGTGCGCGTGCGCGGCGTGATGAACAGCCGCCGGATGCTCCTCGACTACGACCGGGTTGACCTGCGGTCATGGCAGCACAACTTACGCGACACGGCGGAGACCGCCGACATCGAACGCTTTACCGAGCACGTGCTCGCAGAGCATCTGCCGCATGCCGTCATCATCGACGCCACGTCGGACGCGGGCGTGGCCGCGCGCTACGAGTCGTGGCTCGGGCGCGGCATCAACGTCATCACACCGAACAAGAAGGGAAACACGGGGACGCTCGCCGAGTATCGCGCGCTGCGTGAGACGGCGCGCAGGCGCGGGCGATATTTCCTCTACGAGACCAACGTCGGCGCGGGGCTTCCCATCATTCACACTCTGCGCGACCTGCTCGATACGGGCGACGAAGTGCTGCGCATCGAGGGCGTGCTCTCCGGCACTCTCTCGTACATCTTCAACACGTTCGATGGGCGCAAGCCATTCTCGCAGGTCGTCGGCGAGGCGCACGCGCGCGGCTACACCGAGCCAGACCCGCGCGACGATCTGTCGGGCATGGACGTGGCGCGCAAGCTCGTCATCCTCGCGCGCGAGATGGGACTCCCGCTTGAGTTGGAAGACGTGGAGGTCGAAAGTCTCGTGCCCGAAGACCTGCGCGCGGGCGGCGTCGAGGAGTATCTGGAGAGTCTGAACAAGCACGACGCCGACGTAGCCGGGATGCTCGCGGCGGCGCGCGAGCGCGGAGAGGTGCTGCGCTACGTCGGGACGATTGAGCCGGGCGGGCGCGTGTCGGCTGCCTTGCGACCGTTCCCCTTAGAGCACCCTTTCGCCTCCTTGAGCGAGAGCGACAACGTCGTGAGCTTCCGCACGGCGCGCTACAACGTCCAGCAGATGATCGTGCGCGGGCCCGGCGCGGGGCCCGACGTGACCGCCGCGGGCGTCTTCGCAGACCTGCTTCGGCTCGCATCATTCTTAGGAGCGCCGCAATGAAGAGCTTGGGAGCGCCGCAATGAGGAGCGCCACCGTGTTCGCGCCCGCGACTGTTTCAAATGTCGCCGTCGGCTTCGACATCCTCGGCTTCGCGGTCGAAGCGGCGGGCGACGAGGTGACGGTCACGGTCTCAGAGCGCGCGGGCGTGCGTGTCGAAGCGATCACCGACACGACCGGCACGCTGCCTGAAGGCGCTATTCCCTACGACGCCTCGCAGAACACCGCGACCGTCGGACTCATCAAGCTGCGTGAAGACCTACGGCTTGATTACGGCTTTGACGTGAGCATCCGCAAAGGCATCGCGCTCGGCTCGGGGATGGGCGGCTCGGCTGCGTCGGCGGTGGCGGCGCTCGTCGCCGCGAACTCGCTGCTGGAGAGGCCGCTTCCGCAAGAGTCTCTGCTCGCATACGCGCTCGTCGCCGAAAGGGTGGCGAGCGGCGCGGCACATCCCGACAACGCCGCGCCCTGCCTGTTCGGCGGACTGACCTTGATGCTTTCGGCAGACCCCGCGCGCCACGTCGAACTCCCGGTTCCCACTGGCGTCCTCAATGTGCTCGTCCATCCGCACGTGCGCGTGGACACGCGGGACGCGCGTGGGATTCTCAAAGACAGCGTTACGCTTGCGGATCACGTCAGGCAGTCGGCCAACCTTGGCGGCTTTATCGCCGGGTGCTTCCGCGACGATCTCGAACTAATCAGAAGCTCGCTCACAGACATCATCATCGAGCCGCAACGTGCCGCACTCATCCCCGGCTTCAACGCGGTGAAAGCGGCGGCGCTTCGAGAGGGTGCAATCGGCGTCTCGATCTCCGGTTCGGGCCCGAGCGTGTTCGCGTGGGTGGATTCCGAGAGCGCGTCTGAAAGAGTCCGCGCGGCGATGGTCAGCGCTTTCATGTCGAACGGCGTGACGGACGTTGACTCCTGGGTCTCGCCCGTCAGTCGAGAGGGAGCGAGGGTCATCGGATAAGAAGAGTCGTCCGATGAGAGGGGCCGTTTGATGAGAAGAGTCATTTGATGAAGTACGTCAGCACGCGTTCCGCCTCGCCGCCGCTCGGACTCTCCGGGGCTGTCCAGACGAGTCTCGCGCCCGACGGCGGCCTCTACGTGCCTGAAGCTTTTCCCGCTTTCAACGTCGAGGAGTTCGACGGCCTTGAGTCGCTCCCGGAAATAGCGGAGAAATTTCTCGTCCCCTTCTTCGACGGTGACGAACTCGCGCCTCATCTCGATAGTATCTGCCGCGAGGCTTTTAACTTCCCCGTCCCACTCGTCGCGCTCGACGATGCGACCGACGTGATTGAGCTGTTCCACGGGCCCACCGCTGCCTTCAAGGACGTGGGGGCGCGTTTTCTCGCCGCCTGCGTCTCGCGTCTGCCGGGACGAAGGACTGTGCTCGTGGCGACCTCGGGCGACACAGGCGGCGCGGTGGCGGCGGCGTTCCATGAACATCCGAACGTGCGTGTCGTCATTCTTTTTCCGAAGGGGCTGGTCTCGCCGCGACAGCAGAAGCAGCTCACTTGCTGGGGCGCGAGCGTCCGCGCCTTCGCCGTCGGCGGCGACTTCGACGACTGCCAGCGCATGGTCAAGGCCGCCTTCGCCGACCGCGAGCTGAGTCGTGCGCGAGGGCTGCTCTCGGCCAACAGCATCAACCTCGGACGCCTTCTGCCGCAGGCCGCATACCACGCGGCGGCGAGCCTCTGGTATCTGCGACGCACTGGCGCGCGGCCCGGACTCATCATCCCTACGGGGAATCTCGGCAACGCCGTCGCAGCCTTCTGGGCGCGCGCTGCGGGGCTGCCCATACGCGAAATCGCACTCGCCACGAACGCCAACCGCGCCGTGCCCGACTACTTCTCCAAAGGCGCTTGGGAAGCGCACGCCACCATCCGCACGCTGGCGAACGCGATGGACGTGGGCGACCCGAGCAACATCGAGCGCCTCCTCCAACTGCACCCGGACGTGAACGAATTGAGACGCTTCGCCCGAGCCTTCACGGTCAGCGACACAGAGATCGCACGCACCATCGCCGGAGAAGCGAAGCGACGCGGGCGCATCTTCGACCCGCACACCGCGGCAGCCGTCCACGTGCGCGGGCGTCTCAAGTCGCCGCACTGGATCGTCGTCGCGACGGCGCACCCGGCAAAGTTCGAGTCAATCGTTGAGCCGCTCGTACAGAAGACCGTTGACACGCCGCCCGCTCTGGCCGAGCTGCTCGATAAGCCCTCCGTCTGTGAAGAGATTGAGCCGAGCCTCGCGGCCCTCTCGGATGCGCTTCGATAAGCTGCTTTTCTTCGGACACTCGGACGGCAGTTAGTCAAGCCCCTCGGCGGGCACGCCAGGGTCTATTCATTCTTGAGTTCTGAGTGACAAGAGGTTCACCGCAGAGGCGCTGAGAACGCAGAGACTCGCAGAGAGTTGCATCCCTCGGCGCTTCCTCCGCGTTCTCTGCGCCTCTGCGGTGAAGTGCCCCTGCGCTATCTTCAAGAATGAATAGAGCCTGCGGGCACGCTGCCTTGACTTGAACACGGTCGGGGGGTAAGGTTTTGCAGGATTCAAGCCAGAATCCCTTCTTAACGCGCAGCCGCTCGACGAGAGCGGTTTTTTTCTTTCCGGAGGGAGACAAAAATGGACGAGCGGAGGCTTCCCGTTGCCGTCTACTACGAGCACCCCGAATGGTTCCGCCCGCTCTTCGCGGAGCTTGAGCGGCGTGGGATACCCTTTGTCCGCGTGGACGCCAGCCATCACCGTTTCGACCCCGGCGCGGAACGCGAGCCTTACGCGCTCGTCTTCAACCGCATGAGTGCGTCGGCCTACCTGCGCGGCCACGGGAACGCGATCTTCTATACGCGCCAGTATCTACGCCATCTCGAACGCACAGGCGTGCGCGTCGTCAACGGCAGCGATGCTTTCGCCGTCGAGACTTCCAAAGCGTTGCAGCTCTCGCTGCTCGCCTCGCTGGGTCTGCCGTACCCGCGCACACGCGTCATCAACGACGCCGGAGAGGCGCGCGCGGCGGCGCAGTCGCTCGGCTTCCCCGTCATCATCAAGCCGAACATAGGTGGCCGCGGCGCGGGGATTATCCGCTGCGACACTCCCGCCGATCTTGAGTACGCGCTCGAAGCGGGGCTGATCGACCTCGGTCTCGACAGCACCGCGCTGGTTCAGGAGTACATCCCCGCAGGCGGCGGGCACATCGTCCGCATCGAGACGCTCGCGGGCAAATTTCTCTACGCCCTCAAGGTCTACACCGAGGGCGAGAACTTTAACCTGTGCCCGGCTGAGATATGCGACATCGAAAGGGCGGGCGAGAGGGCTGGCGAGAAGGCGGGCGAGAGCGTCGGCGTCAGCGCGGTGGGCGAGATGTGTCTGGCCGATGCGCTAAAGGCGGGACTCAAGGTCGAAGCATACGAGCCGCCCGCGGAAGTAGTCGCGGCGGTCGAGCGCATTGCCGCGGTCGCTGGCGTGGACGTGGGCGGGGTCGAGTATCTGATAGATGAGCGCGACGGCGGGCCGCGGTTCTACGACATCAACGCGCTGTCGAATTTCGTCGCGGACGCGGTGCGCCTCGTCGGCTTCGACCCGCACGCGCGGCTCGTCGATTATCTTGAAGAGGAGGTACGCAGATGCGCTACGGCTACTGGCTCCCTGTCTTCGGCGGCTGGCTGAGGAATGTCGAAGACGAAGGGATGGAGACGACTTGGGATTACGTTAGCCGCCTCGCGCGTCGCAGCGAGGAGATCGGCTATGACCTGACGCTCGTCGCCGAGCTAAACCTGAACGACATCAAGGGCGTCGATGCGCCTTCGCTCGACGCGTGGTCAACGGCGGCGGCTCTGGCGGCGGTGACGAAGCGGCTTGAGCTGATGGTCGCGGTGCGTCCCACTTTCCACAATCCCGCGCTTTTAGCCAAGCAGGCCGCCAACATCGACCACATCGGCGGCGGGGGGCGTCTCTCTTTGAACGTCGTCTCTTCGTGGTGGGCGTCCGAAGCCGCGATGTACGGCGTCCACTTCGAGCAGCACGACGACCGCTATGCGCGCACCGCGGAGTGGCTCGAAGTCCTTGACCGCGCGTGGAAGGAGGATCATTTCTCCTACGAAGGGAAGTTCTACCGCGTCGAGGACACGGTGCTTCAGCCGAAGCCAAAGACTAAGCCGCGCCCCGTCATCTATGCGGGCGGCGAGTCGGAGGCGGCCAAAGAGTTGATCGCCACGCGCTGCGACGCCTACGTAATGCACGGCGACCCGCCCGAGCGCGTCCGCGCGAAAGTCGAAGACATGTCGGCGCGGCGCGAACGCTTAGGATTGCCGCCGATGCAGTTCGGCGTGGCCGCTTATACGATTGTGCGTGATTCGGAAGAGGAGGCGCGCAAGGAGTTAGAGCGGATTACGGATGTGCATCAGTCGGCTGCCGGGTACAGTAACTACCAGCAGTGGCTCGCGGGCACGCAGCTTGAGCAGCGCGTCTCGCTCGAAGACTATTCGGTCTCGAACCGCGGCCTGCGTTCGGGGCTGGTGGGGACGCCGGAGCAGGTCTCAGAGCGCGTGGAAGAGTTCGAGGCCGCCGGAGTTGACTTGCTCCTGCTCCAATGCAGCCCGCAGCTCGAAGAGATGGAGCGGTTCGCCGCCGCGGTCATCAAGGCGGAGTCCCGTTGAACGGGCACAACTTAAACTCGACCCCGCGCCGAGACGGATAGAGCTTCCTTATTCTTCCATCTCGTCCTTCTCATCCTGTGCGTCTCCCTTTTGACCATCGGGGCTGTCCCTCAAGAAAAGCGGAGTCGAAGAGGTGTCGAAGGGGACTTTATAAATCGGCTCTGTAACCTCGCCTTCGTCCGTAACCTCGCTTTCGTCCTTTAGCTCCTGACCCAATTCGTTACCGGCCTTCCAGTTTTTCGTGTCCTCTTCGGAATTCAGTCCGGCCTCGACCCCCTGTTTGAACTCCGACGAATTCGTGTTCACATACTCTTTTTTGTCTTTGCTCATAAACGTTTCCTTTGGGCCGCGGATTTTATCACGGCGTATAAGAAGTAAAGAAGTTTTGGCGCAGCCGCGCCGTCGCCGAGGGGCCGCGGACAAAATTGAGAGAGAAACGTTTTCGACGAACCGGACATTGTTTTACAGAGGACTTTCATCCGACGATAAGGATGGCGCAGGAGTTCGCGGCGCACGTTTCAGCTCGCGGCTTTCGTTTCAGCTCGCGTGCCGCTCTGTTGGCAGCCGGGCGGTTTTTCTGTTGACGCCCTACTCGCTTAGGAATAGCATGTCGCTGCTTCGGACTTATGCCAACGTTTCCCTGCGCCTCAAGTTCCTTTCGCCAGGGTTCATCGTCAACTTACATCTTCAAAGGATAGATCGGCTGAGAGTTCCGCAGCAACGCTTTCATCATGGTAATGGCCCGACCCCAACTCGCGAGGAGGATACTCACACATGGACAAGATAACTGAAAAGGTTGAAGCAACGGACGAGACCGAAGCAACGGACGAGACCGAAGCGACGGAAAGGGAATGGACGCTGATGCTCTATTTCGCGAGCGACAACCCGCTCGCGCCCAGCATTGTTTCCCAACTCAAAGCCATCAAAGAAGCCGGATTTCATCCCGAAGCCAACGTCGTCGCGCACTTCGATCCACATACCGTGAACACGCCGGTTCACATCTTTGACGTGAACCTCATTAACAAGCTCAAGGCGCGCGGTAAGGCACAAGTCGGGTTTCGCCCCAATGATCCTTTCGTCAGAAATCTGGTGCTCGACAAACTCTGGGGAGATGCCGAACTGGGGCAGGGTGAAAAGATTAAAGAGCGTATCCACAATTTTCTGAACGACGGTAACGGTCACGCACAAAGTAATGGAGAGGGGACGGAACATGATGCGGATATTCCGGAAATCAAGTTCAACCCGCCTGTCCCGTTCCCGGAAATGTGCCGTGAACAGCCGCCGAGGGAATCCCTGTCCAGTTTCCTCGACTTCTGTCGGCGAAAATATCCGGCTCGCCACTATATCCTTTTCATTCTGGGACATGGTCTGGTCGTAGGCAACGACCTGTTTCTCTTTGACGAACATGCCCCACAGTCGTCTTCTATAGTCCCTGAGCAGAGTCGTCCGCAGAAACAGGTCGCGGGCAATGGGGGGACAGCGCCGTCAAACCAAAAGGATGAGAAACAGTCCATCCCCCGAAATTCTCTCCTGTTGAAAGACCTCGGCGAGGTATTGCGCGAGTTTAAGAAGAAAATCAAGAAGGGCAGCCAGTTCGAGTTGATAGGCTTTCATAGCTGCTCGATGAGCGGGCTGGAAGTAGCCTATGAGCTGCAAGACAAAACCGAAGAGCCTCAAGCCGGGGCCGATGAGCCTCAAGCCGGGGCCGACGAAACTAAAGTTAAGGCCGACGAGCTTCAGGAAGCGGCACGGGCGCTCCGAGGCACGGCGAACTACATGCTGGCCTCGCAGGGCCCGGCTTTTGTCGGGAGCTGGCCCTACAGACAGATACTGATCCGTATCTTCAATGATTTAGAGGAGAAGAGAATTTGCGGGACGCCGATAGGTGTCAAAGACATGCTCACGAGGATTTTCTACTACTGTCTGTATAACAGCCAGGACTTTCAGTTGGCGGGTTATTCTTTCGACTTGTGCCTGTGCGACTTGAACAAAGTGACCGGGATAAAAACGGCGCTCGACGCTCTGGCGTCCTCGCTCATCGAGGGTCTGACAGACCCTTCGGTCAAGGAGGTGGTCAAGGAACGCATTCTTCTAGCTCACTGGGACGCGCAGAGCTACTGGACGGAGAACTACATCGATCTATACGATTTCTGTTTCTGCCTTAAGAAGAGATGCGACTTTGCCGTTTCGGACTTGAGCATACCGCCTGTCGTCCTCCAGTCCATCCTGAGCGCGTGTGAAAAGGTCACGGAGAAGCTGAAGCGGGGCGTATACGGAGACGACGACGGGATCATCGTGCGTTCCGAGTTTGCCGGGCCGTCTTACCAGTATTCGCATGGTCTCTCAATCTTCTTCCCCTGGTCTCAGCCGGTCGGGAGTGATTTCTGGGACAACCGTTATGAGCAATACAGATTGATTACAGACGCCTCGCAGGGAACCTCCTGGAAAAAGTTTCTGGAAGTATATTTCACTCAGACCATGCGTAAGTCGCATGAAGAAGAGGAGGGTTCGAGAAGAAGCTTTGCCGCAAGAGGGCCTAGCCTGGAGAGTGACTTGCTCGAAACAGTTACCAGCCTTATTTTCAGTGAAAGCGGACAACTCGGCAAAGCCGGGGGCAATGATGCGACCGGCAAGGCCGGAGGCAATGACGCCTCGGGCGAGGATTGCACTTGTCCTTCCATCAAGAATTATCCGTCCTCCACTCGTAACGGCACGATCACCAGCCCGACTTACTATCAGGGTAAAGCGGCACTGTAATCCGGTTCCGCGAGGGTCGCACGCGATGGTCACGTAAAATTATGAGCCTCATGAAAGTGTTGCGTTACCTCTTCATGTTCCTGGCCGTACTGCTTTGTACGATTCAGGGAGTGCGCGCGCTCGACACGTCGGACGACAGAGAGACGGCGCGGCAGATTGCTGCCGGGGCGAATGACGATGCGGCCAGCGTGGGGGAGCGGCAGGAGTCTCTGAAGAAGCTGGAAGAGGCGGCCCGGCTCTTCCTCGGTGTGGGCGAGACGGGAGAGGCGGCCCGCATGCTGAATCGCGTGGGCCGTCTTCAGTTGATTCTGAACGCACCGCAAGACGCGCTCATGAGCCACCGCCGGGCACTGGCACTGCTCAAACGAGCGCCCGACCCTGAGGCCGAAGCCGACAACTTAAACGGACTGGGCGCGGTTTACCTGCTGTTACAGGACAAAGACCGCGCCGAAGCGTCTCTCCGCAAATCCCTCACTTTGAGCGAGGGGTCGGGCTACACATCGGGTCAGGCGCAGGCGCTGCTCACGCTTAGTGATCGCCAGAATTACGACAACCACGCCGAGGCATTGCAGACAGCACAGTCCGCCCTCACGCTCTGGCAAGCGCTGGGCGACGAACGCGGACTCGCCCGCACCTACGCGCAGATCGGGCGTTGCTACATAGCGCAACACATGCTCACGGAGGCCACGCAGAACTATGAAAAGGCTTTGCAACTCTGGCGAGTCTTAAACAATCCCGCCGAGCAGGCCGGGGTTATCATCATGTTAGGTATCATCGAGTATCGCAAAGGAGAATGGCAGGCCAGCATTTCGCTCCTGACTCAGGCTCAAGGGTTGTTGGATGAACAGGCCGAGCCTGAAAAGATGGGGCAAATCTCCGCCGTTCTGGCCGAAGCTTTCAACGAGAACGGATTGCCGGAACAGGGCCTCACACATTACCAGCGGGCGTTGGAGTATTACCGCCAGACGCAAGACCATCACCTGATAATGTACGCCACCTGGGGGCTGGGGTGTACCTACTATCTCCAGAAGCAATACCCGGAAGCCCTTACATACTTCCGGCAAGTCCTTGCAGGGGTCGCCGCAGATAGCATCGAAGCGGCGCAGAGCTACGAATATATGGGCCGGGTTTATCGAGCGACGGGTAAACACGCGGCTGCCCTAAAGTACCTGCAATCTGCTCTCGCCATCTATACGCGGGATGTTAATCCAAAGGAGGCGGCGCAGGTGCATGGGCTGATGGGGCAAATCTATCAGCAGCAAGGCGAGCTTGAACGCGCGCGACAGAGTTACCAGCAAGCGTTGGCGACCTTTCGCAATCTTTCCGACCGGGTCAATCAAGCCGCCCTTTATTACGCGCTGGGGCAGTTGGAGTTGAGAAGCGGCAACTATGATGCGGCGGAAGATTATCTGCGCCAGTCAATCGAAGTCACCGAGAACATGCGCCGCGTCTCCACCAGTCGCGACCTGACGGCGGCCTTCTCCGCGACGGTTCACGAGCGTTACGAGACTTACATCGAGTGTCTGATGCACAAGGACAGGGCGGAGCCGGCGCGTGAACTCAGCGCGCATGCTTTCGAGACCAGTGAGATGGCGCGGGCGCGCTCGCTTGTGGAAGTGTTGAATGCGACGCGGACGACCCTCGTGCCCGGCCTCGACCCGCAGTTGGCGGAGCGTGAGAGATTGCTCCGCTTGTCGCTCAAGGTAAAAGAGGACGACCAGGTCGCGCTGCTCGGCAGGAAATACAGGAAAGAAGAACTCGACGCGTTACAGAGTGAGCTGGCGCGTCTGGAGGCGGAATACAAGCAGGTCGATGAGAGCATCAGGGTGCGCTATCCGTCTTACGAGCAGCTTGCGCGCCCCGTCGCGTGGGACTTGCGGCGAATCCAGGAGCAGGTCATCGCCGACGACCAGACAGTGCTGCTGGAATACAGCCTCGGCGCGGAAAAGAGCTACGTCTGGGCGGTCACACGCGACCGGATTGCGAGCTATGAGATACCCGCGCAGGCGTCGATAGACGGCGCGGCGGAAAGGGTCTATAAGCTGCTGGCGACCCGGCCCGGCGCACAGACCGGCGACGAATTAACCCGCGCGGCAGAGGAATTGAGCCGGATGGTCTTGTCGCCCGTCGCCGCACATTTGAACAAGCAACGCATCATCGTCGTCGCCGACGGTGCGCTCAACTACATCCCGTTTCAACTCCTGCCGTCGCCTTTGGCCGAGCACGAACAGTTGGTCGCCGAGTACGAAGTCGTCAATGCCCCTTCGGCATCCATCCTCGGACAGCTGCGGCAGGAGACGGCGCGGCGGCAAGCTCCTGCGAAGGTTCTGGCGGCCTTCGGCGATCCGGTCTTCGCCTCGAACTACGCGCAACGCAAAGACGCAAGCGCGGGTGAAGAGTTGGCCTCCGTGCAGTCGCTCGACAGGGAGCATTTGCGATACGACCTGCGCGGCATCGAGCTTAAAGGAGACACTTTCGACCCGGCGCTCATCGGGCCCCTGTTTTTTGCCAGACGCGAGTTAGCCAACCTGCGCAGCATAACTCCTTCGGAAGAGACTTTCGTGGCGACGGATTTCGACGCCACGCGCGAACGGCTGGAAAGCACGGACTTGACCAAATTCGCGATTCTCCATTTCGCCACGCACGGCTTTCTCGACCCCGCGCATCTCGAACAATCCGGCCTGATGCTCTCTACCGTTGACCGTCAAGGGCGAGCACAGGACGGCCTCGTCAGGCTGCAAGACATCTATAACCTTCACGCGCCCGTCGATCTGGTGGTCTTGAGCGCGTGCCGCACGGCGCTCGGCAAAGAGGTGCGCGGTGAAGGTTTGATCGGACTCACCCGCGGGTTCATGTACGCGGGCGCGTCAAGCGTCGTGGCGAGTCTGTGGAAGGTTGACGACGAGGCCACGTCAGAGTTGATGAAGCATTTCTATACCAACATGCTGCAACGCGGGATGACGCCCGCCGCATCCCTGCGCGCGGCGCAGAACAGTATCCGGCAGGACGCGCGTTGGCGCTCGCCTTACTACTGGGCGGCGTTTACGTTGCAGGGCGAATATCTCCACGTCATCAAATCCGCGCCCGCCAACGCGACGCCGGTTTACCGGAAGGTGATCGCAGGCGGGACGTTGTTGACTCTGTTGGCGGGCGCGGCATGGTGGTATCGAAGACGCCGCGCAGTCCGCAGCGCGCTCTGAGAGCGGGTCAGCTATTCGACGTTGGTTAGCTGTTCGACGTTGAAGAGTTTTCGATGTGGAACAGTTTTTGACGTTGAAGAGTCAAGCTATTCGACGTTGAAGAGATAGTTGCCGCTGAAGGGCTGCTCAGTGCCTTGGGCCCCGGTCTGATAGAGTTTCAACGCGTACTGTCCGCGTGAGAGTTCGGCAGCCGGAATCAAGACCGAGACGGACTGCGCGTCTTGCCCGACTATCTGCAAAGGCTTAATCCCCCCGTCAACATCCATTAACTCGGCGCGGTAATGTGTCGCAGGAGGGGCCGCCCCGCCGGGAAGTGCCAAAGAAATTCTCAACGCGTCAACGCCGAGCGGGAGAGTTACTTTAGCCGTCGGGGTGCTGTCGGCGCGGTTGCCTGCGCTGATGTTTAAGGCGAGCGTGGCAAACGTCCGGGGTGCGCGCGGTGTGAGCGAGACCCACAACGCGCCGGTAATGATGACCACTGACGCGAGCGCGAGTCCCGCGCGGAGTCCCCACGTCTGGCCGCTCCAGAAAGCGCGGAAGCGTTCGGCACGGGTCGGTTCAGTCGGCAGCCGCGCGGCGACGGCGACGGCAGCAGTATCATCAGCCGTAGCATCAGCAGCGTACCGCGTCTCTATGGTCTCGCCGTAAGCGACTTCTGAATGTCCGGAGATGTACCTGCCAAAAGCCTTGCCGAACCTGAGTTTTTGAAGTCGCTCCGGGGTGGATAAGAAGTGACGCTCAAAGCCGTCGCGCTCCTCTTGGGAGAGAGTCTGATGAAGATACTGGTCTATCAGTTCGTCTTCACCTGAAAGCAGCTCTTCGAGAAAATCTTCTTCGAGGAGTAGACGCTCTTCGACTCGCTGCCGAGCTTCTCCGGAAAGAGTTCCGAGTAGGTATTGTCTTATTTCTTCCAAGTCTTTGCCGGATGTCGCCAATGGTTACACACCTGTGCGCTCCTTCCGCCCCCCTGCAATGTATGCGAAACAGACCGTGGATGTTTCATGTCGCCAAGCCCTGCTCCAGACATGCTTGTACGCATTGATGAAGGGTCGCCCGGATGCGATGCGCCCGGATGCGGAGCGCGTTCTGCGCGATTCCAAGCTTCTCGGCCAGTTCCTTCCGGTGGTCGATCTTCGCCCTTTTCTCCTCCCTGTAATACTCTATCGCCAACTCCCTGTTACTCTGCGACAGTCGCTCCATACAGCGTTCGAGACACTCGGACTCTCTCTCCAACTCTTCGGCTTCCGGCGTGGGGACGGGCGACGCAGGGACGGGCGGCGCGGGTTGCGGACGTTTTCTGATAGATTCCAGATAGACTTTTTGCGCCACCCCGTAGAAGTAAAGGGCGGGGTCGCCTTCGTAGTTTTTAACGATGTCGGGTGCTTTTAGAGTTACCCGATTGATGGTCTCGTCGGCCAGTTCTTCGGCGTCGGGTCGGCCACGGCAGGTGAAAATCTTAATCAGGCGTTGGCGTATGAACTCGTATCTCCTGCCGGCCCGGTCGCGGTCAGGATCGAGCCAGGCTAAGAGGGAATCAAAGGCCGCTTGAGTAAGAGCACTCTCTCGGTTCATTTATGCCTCAATCAGGAACATCGAGGAGGTGCGGCGCGGCGTCAGTACCCAACGTCGAACGCCGGAACCACTCGTTTGGTTGAAGGACTACGCTTTACATAGTTCAGGCAGGAGTGTTCCGAGACACGCCTTACTCGACAGGGGGCAGCTGCTGATAAAGGCCATCAAGTTCTCGCCATAAACGAAGGGCAGGGCAGGTATCATCAAGCTCTTGCGAACTCAGGCGAAAGGTAAACAGTCTTATTTACTTTTGTCAAACTGGTTTGCCGTCCTTCGGCCCCTTCGCCGATTCAGGCCGACGGAAACGGCGAAGGGCGGGCGCGTCAAACAAGTGACGGGCAGCCACCTGACTGCCCGTCACTTGTTTGATGGAGCCGAGGGGGATCGAACCCCTGACCTCTGCAATGCCATTGCAGCGCTCTCCCAGCTGAGCTACGGCCCCTTTTGGGAAAGCGAATTCTAAAAGACTTAGGGGTTCGGAAGCAAGCGGACTGTAATCCGACTTCACGATAAAACGCTATTTTCGAGTTCAAAGCGTCCCGCCAAAGCGTCCCGCGAAAGGACGCCGAGAATGAGACAAAGAAGTGGTTATGTTTTCTACGACGAAAAAGAAGGATGCTGGATAGCCCGAACACAAGTCACAGACGATAGCGGCAAACGTCGCAACATCAAGCGCAGAGCCAAAAGTAAGACGGAGGCTGAAGCAAAGTTAAAAACCTTGATTCGGCAGATAGACGATGAAGGAAGCAAGGTTGTTGAAATTAATAGGACTTACGCAAGAGCCATCATGAGCGATGGATTCTTGAGTTGCTGAACGAGGTAATCATCCAACAGCCCGTGCTTGAGTTGATACATCGTGCGGCCTGTGTGCGCCGCCAGTTCTTTGAATGTTTTTTGGGCTGTCGGTCAGTTGTGCGCCGTCCATTTGCAGAAGGCTATCCAACCCGTTTTCGTCTTGTATGTGTTGACGGAAGAATTCTTCGTCACGCTGGCGTAGCTTTAGCCTGTAACGGTTTGGAGTGCCGATGGATTTTTTGCCCTTTTCATAAATGTATTCGGTTCTTTCACCGGCCAAGTCCGAATCTACCAACGTCTGCACCGCGGATAACAAAATGGTCCAAGCGCAGGCATTGACCCACGCTCAGATTTCCCATAGACTCCCGCCACCTTAACCGCACACCTCCTTTTCACAAGCGGGTTACATCCTTTGTATCGGCTACACGGAGCGAGTTCCCCCGTACATCGTCCGTGAGCCGCACGCCACTCGTACGGGTAGGAGTCCACCATGAGAACGAAACGTTTTCTTGTCGCCGCGCTGGCGGCATCTCTCTTGCTTCTCGCCGTCACCGTTTACGCGCAAGTACGCCGCCCCTACCACAACGGGTCGGTCTGGAATATTCAGTTTATCAGGATGAAGCCGGGGATGGACACGGCTTACCTCAACTATGTCGCCACCGACTGGAAGAAGGAGCAGGAAGCACTAAAGAAGGACGGACAAATCCTTTCATACAAAGTTATGACCGTCGAAAGTCACAGCCCAACCGACTTCAACATCATGCTGATGTCAGAGTATAAGGACTTGGCGACGATGGAAGCCGACGAACAGAAAGCTGACGCTTTGGCACAGCGGGTCGTCGGCAATGACGAGAAGCAGAGGCAGGGTTACAGGGAGCGACTAGAGATTCGAGAAATTATGGGTGAAAGGCAAGCGAGGGAAATAGTCCTCGAACCACGCCCCTAACGCCCTCATCTGTCAGGGAACGTCACTCTTACGCAGACTCCGCTCCGGGAGCAATTCCGGGCGGAGTCTTTCGCCGTCAGCGGGCGCAAAAAGATAAAAAGTGTGTACGCGCTTCGCTGACATCATGTGCAAAATGGGGCTACCGCAGTAGCGCATATAGAACGGGCGCGAAGCTCCCAAAAGCTGCCGCGCCCGTTCGATTTTTAAGCCTCGGCTGAGAGCTTTACTTTGACGGAGGCGGTTCACCGATGTTGCTGACATGGTTCTGGACGAGTTGCCATCCATTGCCACGCTTCGCCCATACGTGCGTGCTGCGGTATGTCGGCTTCCCGTTGACCGTCCCTCGATGAGACATGACCGCGAGCTTGCCGCCGTCATAGAAGCGCACCACGTACTCATCAGCTACGTCGGTGTCTTCAGTGTGCTTGAGGTCGGCCATGTACTGCGCCTTGTTCACGATTTGACCGAAGGGCGTCGTGCCCGTGTAGTCGGCAGCCACGATGCGGTCAATAGTCTTTCTGTCGGCGTCGTTAAGCCTCAATTCTGCCGCCGTCCACTCCTTGTCCAACGCTATCAATGTCTGCTCGTCGCTGACCTTAGTACCCTTCGTCTTCGCGGCGACGAGGGATGATGCCGATATTAACAGGACTGCGAGCAGCAGTATCCGTGTTAGTTGTTTCATCGTTCTAATACCTTTCTTGGGTTCGAGTAAAAGGCTAAACAAACGAGTTGTAGCGATGGCTCGGATGGAAAGCTGCGGGCGAGGTGAAAAACTACCGATGAATTGGTTAGCTACGTTGTTCGGTGTGGGCAGACAGTATCCTTAATGCAAATCCATGTCAATGGATTTGCCATGACCCCCGAAGAACACGACATAAGCCGTCTAGCGTGTCCTGCACAAAATCGGCGGCAGAGGATAGAATTGCGGACGGCGGGGCCGCCCGTTTCGCTGCGAGCAGCGCTTCGCAGACAGCAAGAGGAGAAGTAGCGATGAGCAACAAATATACGCAGGTTGTCGGGTCGAGAATTGTGCGCGGGAGCCTGCTCGCCGTCGCCCTTTCGTTGGCGCTCGCGCCCGTCGCAACGCGCGCCCGGCAGTCGCCGACGCCGACGAAGTCTCAACAACAGACACCAAAGTCTCAACAACAGACACCAAAGTCTCAACAGCAGACGCCGCAGACTCAACAGACTCGGCAGGCTTATGTGGAACTGCCGAACTTCCATCAGGTCAACGCGCGTCTCTATCGAGGGGGGCAACCGCACAAAGGGGGTTTGGAGCGGCTCGCCGCGTTGGGCGTGAAGACGGTCGTCAACCTGCGTGACGACGACGAACGCGCACGCGAGGAGGAGCAAGAGGCGCGCGCGCTCGGCCTGCGCTACTTCAACATTCCCGTGTCACGTGCGGGGAGGCCGTCGCATGAGCGGATCAAGGAGTTGCTGGCACTGATCGACGCGCCCGGGAATCAGCCCGTCTTTGTTCACTGCAAGCGCGGGGCCGACCGCACGGGCGCGGTCATCGCCGCCTATCGCATCACGCATGACGGCTGGACGGGCGAGCAGGCGCTCGACGAAGCCGAAGCGTTCGGCATCGGCTTCTGGCAACGCGGCAAGAAGGACTTCATCAGAGATTACTATCGTGACTACGGCGCGCCCGCGAAGAAGGCGGAGTCACAGTCGAAGGAGAAGCATTAGCTATCGCGTCGGCGCTTGGTTATCGCGCCGGCACTTGCCGAGTCAGCGTCGGCGCAGCGAAGCGAAGAGCGCGAGGCATGCGCCCGCCGCGAGCAGCGCGAGGCCGCCCGCGGTGCGTGCCAGATTCGGCACTTCGCGCACGCTCGTGTCCGTGATGATGACGGCGGTGTGCGGGTCAACGAAGAAGGAGCGGTATGCGAGCACGCCGCCCGCCGCCGCCGTGAGGATGCCGAGAATGATGAGTGCGATTCTCACTTAAGCCGCCTGCCGCGAAGCGCCGCGAAGAGTAAGAGGCCGAGACCGGCGATGAAGAGCAAGAGGCCGCCGCCTAACTCCGTCAGCGTGAAGCCGCCCGCGACCGCGCCGATGCCGCTCGACCCGGACGTGCCGCCTCGCACCAGCAGCCAGTGCAGAGCGAGGAGCACGGCGATTAAGACGGCAGGCAACGCGAGCACGCTGCACAGCACGATCAGGCTCAACAGCTTCAGCCTCGCCGACACGCCTCACCTCCCTTTGAATTCCGGCTTGCGCTTCTCAAGAAATGCACGGACGCCCTCGTCCTTGTCCTCGCTCGAAAAGCAGAGCGCGAAGAGGTCTACCTCGCGGCGCAAGCCCTCGTCAAGGTTCGCGCGCGCCGCCGTCTTAACCGCTTCCTTTGCCATGCGGAGAGCGATGGGGCTTTTCTCGGCGATGCGGTTCGCCAGCTCCATCGTCTTTGCTTCGAGGTCTGTCGCCGGGACGACGAGGTTGACGAGGCCGAGGTTATAGGCGTGCTGCGCGTCGATCATGTCGCCCGTCAGGATCATCTCCATCGCCTTGCCCTCGCCGACGAGACGCGTGAGGCGCTGTGTGCCGCCGCCGCCCGGAATGATGCCGAGGTTGATCTCGGGCTGGCCGAAACGTGCGTTCTCGCTCGCGACCCGGATGTCGCACGAGAGCGCAAGCTCGCACCCGCCGCCGAGACAGAAGCCGTTAATCATGGCGATGACGGGTTTGGGGAAGGTGTCAACGGCGGTGAAGAGCGAGCGCGCTGTCATCACGTCGCGCTGCGTGACGGGCGTGCGCCCCTCGAACTCCGCGATGTCAGCGCCCGCGACAAAAGCCTTCTCGCCCGCGCCCGTGATAACGACGACGCGCACGCTCGCGTCCTCGCGCAGCTCGTCAAAAGCGGCTGCGCCTTCCGTCCTCGTCTGTATGTTCAGCGCGTTCAGCTTCTGCGGCCTGTTAATGGTGATTAAGGCGATGCGGTCGCGCCGCTCGACCAGAAGAGTCTCGTATGATGACATCGGTTCATGCTCCCAAATGAAAATGCAGTGATAAGCGATGAGTGATAAGTGATAAGAAAGAACCGAAGTCTTTTTCTTATCACTTATCACTCATCGCTTATCACTGCTCTTACTGTATCTCGCCGTCGGACGAGGGCGTCTGCTGCTCGTCGGCGACCCAGGAGACGAAGAGTCGGAGCCAGTTGTCGGTCGGCTCGACGATCTGCACACCGACGCGCGCCGTGCCGTAGATGGCGGGCGCGGTGCGGACGACGCGCGCCGTGGCCTCGATGGGCGAGCCGTCGGGTCGGTGCGCGCGCAGGTAGAGCTGGTCGCCGCGCGCGACTCTCTGGTTGAGGTGGAAGAGCGCGCCCAGCGTCGAGATGTCGTCGGTCTCGGTCGGCTCGCTCCACGCCGCTCCGTCATCGGCGCGTCCCGACACGACAATCGGCAGCCGCAACGCCATGCGCAGCGCGAATCTTCTCTCTTCGTTCGATGGCCTGCTCATATGTGACAGTAGACAGTAGACAGTAGACAGTAGACAGTAGGTTTTGTCGCTCTCATCAGTTGAGTCCCTCTTGTCAGCGAGCCGTGGAAGAGTAGAGATGTTTTTCTACTGACTACTGGCTACTGGCTACTGTCTACTTATCCTCCCACTGGTAGAAACCTTCGCCGGTCTTTCTGCCGAGCTTGCCTTCGGCGACCATGCGCCGGAGGATATCGGGCGGGCGGAAGCGCTCAGACCCGAGCCGCGCGTGCAGGTACTCGGCGATGTGGAGGCGCACGTCGAGGCCGACGAGATCGGTCAGGCGGAGCGGCCCCATAGGGTGATTGTAACCGAGTTCCATCGCCGTATCTATATCTTTTGCGCCCGCCACACCCTCTTCGACCATCCGCATCGCTTCAAGCCCGAGCGCCACGCCCAAACGCGATGAAGCGAAGCCGGGCACATCCCTCACGACGATTGGCTCCTTCTTCATCCGCACGGCGACCGAGCGCACCGCCGCGATTGTCTCGACGGAGGTCTCGCGCCCGACGACGATCTCGACGAGCCGCATGATGTGGACTGGGTTGAAGAAGTGCATGCCGACGACGCGCTCGGGGCGGACGCAGGCCGAGGCGATCTCGCCTATCGAGAGCGAAGAGGTGTTGGTGGCGAAGATGAAGTCCGTGTTGGCGGCAAGCGCTTCGACGGCGCGGAGCGTCTCGCGCTTGAGTTCGAGCCGCTCGGGCACGGCCTCGACGAAGAGGTCTGCGTCGGCGGTCTCTTCGAGCCGCGTCGTCACGCGGATATTCCTGAGCGTGCCTGCGCGCTCCTCCTCCGTCACCTTGCCGCGCTCGACGCCCTTCGAGAGATTCGACTCGATGGCGACAAGGGCGCGCGCCGTCAGCTCTTCGTTGATGTCGCGGAGTGTGACGCTGTATCCGGCGGCAGCGGCGGCCTGTGCAATGCCGTGCCCCATCGTACCCGCGCCGAGAACGGCGACGTGCCGCACGTCGAAAGCAGCGGCGCGTGGTGAAGTGTTGTCCTCTTGCGGCTTGCTCAAAGGGTCTCGAAGTCGCCTGAGGCGGCAGAGTCTCCGGCGGTTGTCCGGCGGTCAAATTCGACTACGTTTGCGGGAGAAGTTATACTACACGCCCGAAGAAAAAGGCTACCGCAAGCGAGCGCCGACCCGCGTAAGCGCGCTTACAGACAGAATCCCGAAGGAGACTTTAAAATAGAGGCATGATGAAAGAGACCCTACACCGCGAAGTCGTCATCGTCGGCTCGGGCCCGGCGGGACTGACGGCGGCCATCTACGCCGCACGCGCCGAACTACACCCGCTCGTTATCCACGGCCCGCAGCCCGGCGGCCAACTCACCATCACCACAGAGGTCGAGAATTACCCCGGCTTCGCCAAAGGCATTCAAGGCCCCGAGTTGATGGAGCAGTTCGAGGAGCAGGCCAAACGCTTCGGCACGGAGTTCCTCATCACCTTCGTCAACAAGGTTGACTTGAGCGAGCGCCCCTTCACGCTCTGGACTGAAGAGGGGCACGAGATCAAGGCGGAGACTTTAATCGTCGCTTCGGGCGCGTCGGCGAAGTGGCTCGGCATTCCCGGCGAAGCGCCTGCGCCCGAAGGCTTGGGCGGCCTGGGCGTCTCGGCGTGCGCGACGTGCGACGGCTTCTTCTTCAAAGGCAAGCCCATCGTCGTCGTCGGCGGCGGAGATACGGCGATGGAGGAGGCGACTTTCCTGACTCGCTATGCCTCGCGCGTCACGGTCGTTCACCGGCGCGAGAGTCTGCGCGCGTCGAAGATCATGCAGGACAAGGCGTTCAAGAATCCGAAGATCGACTTCATCTGGAACACGGACGTGCGCGAGATTATCGGCTCGCCTGAGACGGGCGTGACCGGCGTGAAGCTCTTCGACAACCAGACGAATGAGGAGAAGACTTTCCCGTGCGAGGGCGTCTTCATCGCCATCGGGCATAAGCCGAACACGGACGTGTTCAAGGGCTGGCTCGACATGGACGCGGTCGGTTACATCAAGACGGCGGGCGTCTCGATGGCGACGAACATTCCCGGCGTCTTCGCCTGCGGCGACGCGCAGGACTCCCTCTATCGACAGGCCGTCACCGCCGCCGGGACGGGCTGCATGGCGGCCATCGACGCCGAACGCTTCCTCGATAGCTTACCCGTCTCGATGGCGAGCGGCGAAGAAGTCACCATCGAAGGCGAGGTCGTCTCAGCCGACCACGAGTCAGTCACCATGCCCGACGGCGAGGTCGTCAACAACACGACCGAAGCGCCCGACAGCAACATTAAAGCGCCGGACGGCGGCGCTCCGGGCGAGCAGGCCGAGGTCGTTTATGCTCGGCCCTCCACCGAGCTTTCGTCGTAACTTTTGTTCTAACACGGGCGCATGTTTGAAGCCGAGAGAGGCCGCGTGGAGTTTGAACTTCCACGCGGCCTCTCTCTTCGGGCACGCACGACACAAGGCGGAAGCCCGACCGTGAGGGAGGGCGTCTCAACTGCCATCAGACACTTATCGAAAGCTAAACGCCCACCCTCACGGTCGGGCTTCCGCCTTACACTGAACTACTCTAGTGACCTGCCTGCCACGCGCGGAGTTTGTCCGAAGGGTAGAGCAGTAGCAGGACGTTGAGCAGGAGGCTATCCCTTATCCAGATGAGCAGCACGACTTCTGTCGCCGCGAACAGCAGCGCCGAGCGGAGGGGCCCGAGGCGACGTGCCAGCAGGAAGCCGAAGGCGCACGCGATTATGTCGCCGAGCGAGTTGACGACCGTGTCGCCCGTGTAGCCGAGCGCGGCGGTCGTCTCGCGGTAACGATGAATGACGAAGTTCGTGTTCTCGAACGCTTCCCACAGCGCCTCCCCTAAGACCGCGAGCCACAGCCGCCAGCGCCACGGCACGCGCGGCAAGCAGAATGCGAGCAGCCCGCAGAAGATAAAGCCGTGCAGCATGTGCGTGAAACTGTATGGGTCGAAGAGTTGCTGCGAAGTGTCGCGGCTCCATGCGTCGCCGACCCAGGGGAGCAAGCGCCCGCAGTCGCACATCCACAGACGCCCCTGCCGCCGCAGCTCAAAAGCCGCCGCCAAGACGGTTGTGAAGACGGCGAGCCACGGCCAGACCTTTCGCACACGTTCTTCGCGCAAGCTATCGGGCGAGACCTCGCTCAACTCGGCAAACTCCTCTATTCCGAACTTTGCAAAGTGATGAGTGATAAGTGATGAGTGATAAGTGATGAGTGATAAGAAAAGGCGAGCAGCACTTTCTTATCACTCATCACTTATCACTCATCACAATTCTAAAGGAGCACGATTGAGTCGTCGGTCGGGGCGCGTCGCGGCGGGGGAGCGCCCGCAGCGGAGTGCTCGGCGTGCGGGCATGAGTCGCAGTAGGAGCCTTGGCGGTTGAGACGGTCTTCGCAGGCGTTGCAGTCGAGCGCCCGGCCCGCGGCGCGCAATGCTTCGATGAGCGGCGTGAGCAGACGCCCGCGCTCGGTCAAACGGTACTCGACGTGCGGCGGGCTGCCGCCCCTATCGAGCCGTTCAATCAGCGAGTCGCGCTCCATGTCTTTCAGCCGATCCACCAGCGTGCGGCTGCTGATGGGTTGGAGGCGTGTGAGCAGCTCCGTGGTGCGGCGCGGTGCGCCCGAGAGGTCGCGCACGATGAGCAGCGTCCACTTATCGCCCACGACCTGTAGAGCGCCCCACACGGGGCAGCCGTCGCTCTCACGTCGTCGCATCTGTCAGCCATCCTCCTTGTCTTATTGTCGCTTCGCGGCGCACGCCTCTCCGGTTGAGTCTCGGAGGTTTACATCTCAAGCACGCGCGCCTTTCAGAAATTCCGTCGAAGGCGCGAAGCTTATCACAAAGCCGCTTCACCTCGGCGGAAAACTATTCTAAGATTGTCTCCGTCCCAAGAGATGCCCGCCCCAAGCACTCCGCCCCGGAAACCTCAAGTCGCTGAAGAAACGCCGGACGTGTATGGAGGCGTGTGTATGGCTTCGGTCACGAAACCTGTGGTGCGGACGGAAGAGGCGGGCGCGGAAGGCGGGAACACACGCGCGCCCTCGATACTCGTCGCCGACGACGAGCCGGTGAACCTCGCGCTCATCAAGCGCAGGCTCGAATGGGACGAGTACCGCGTTTACACTGCCGAGGACGGCGGGCAGGCGGTCGAGCGTGCGCGCGAGATGATGCCCGACCTCGTTATCCTCGACGTGATGATGCCCGTGCTCGACGGCCTACAGGCGTGCCGCTTGCTCAAAGAAGACCCTTCGACGCGAGACATTCCGATCATTCTCCTCTCCGCGCTCGACGACACGGACACGAAGGTCAGCGGCCTTTCGCTGGGCGCGAACGATTACATCTCGAAGCCATTCCGCGTCGAGGAACTGCTCGCGCGCGTCCGCGTCGCTATCCGCCTGAAGCGCGAGCGCGACCTTCTGCGCTTAAACGCCGAGGAGCTGCGGCGGCGAGCCGAGGCTGCCAGCGAGTTGTCGATGACGGACGCTCTGACGGGACTGCTGAACCGTTACGGCTTGCAGCGCGCGCTTCAACGCGAACTCGCAGAGGCGCGGCGCTACGCGCGGTCTCTCTCGTGCCTGCTCTTAGATATCGACTACTTCAAGACCGTCAACGATACCTACGGCCACGCGGCGGGCGACACGGCGCTCCGGCAGGCGGCGCGCGTGCTCTCGGAGTCTGTGCGCGGCTCGGACATGGTCTGTCGCTACGGCGGCGAGGAGTTTCTCGTGCTCGCACCCGAGACCGCTCTCGAAGGCGCGGCGGCACTCGCCGAAAAAATCCGCCTCGCCGTCTCCTCGCGACTCTTCGGCGACCGGGAGCGCGTCTTCACGCTCACGCTCTCGGTCGGCGTCGCACAGCTCGACGGCGGCGAGTCGGGCAACGACATGATCGCCCGCGCTGACGAGGCGCTCTATCAGGCCAAGCAGGCGGGACGTAACCGCGTCGAGGCGGCAAAGCAGAGTGGACAGTAGGAAGTAGACAGTAGACAGTAGACAGTAGACAGTAGCAGAACTTTCGCTATCGAATCGTCAGTGTGAAAACTCAACGTGCGCGACGCGGAGCGCTACTGTCTACTGACTACTGACTACTGTCTACTTCCTACTGTCTACTTCCTACTGTCTACTCTGCTTCCTTCCTTCATTCTTCCTCCCGTCCTGGTTTATATTCGCCGCGCCGTTTGAGAGTCGGCTGGAGGTGAGGCGATGGCATACGGGTGGGAGGGCGAGAAGGTCAGGCTCGTGCCGCTCGATAAGGAGAAGCATGCGGCGAGCACGCAGTTGTGGATGAACGACCCGGACATGACGGAGACGATTCTGTCGGGCGATATGCCGCTGACGCGCGTCACCGAAGATGATTTCTTCGACCGCATGTGCGCGCCGCTGGGCCCGCACCCCACGGATATCGTCTTCGCTATCGAGACGCTTGCGGGCGAGCATGTCGGGCTGTGCGGTCTTCATCAAATAAACTATCGCCACGGCGTCGCGCAGACGGGCACGATCATCGGCCCGCCCGAGGCGCGCAAACTCGGATACGGAAGCGACGCCGCGCTCGTCCGCACGCGCTACGCCTTCGAGGTCTTGGGGCTGCGCATGCTCACGTCCGAAGTCTTCGTCGAGAACACTGCCTCGCTCAAGATGCTCGCGCGCGCGGGCTACCGCGAGGGCGCGCGCCTCCCGCGCCGCTACTGGAAGCGCGGAGCCTTCCGCGACGTGGTGCTGATGATCGCGGAACGAGACGCCTGACCAATAGAACCCGAACGCAAAGACGGAACCCGGCCAGAACTCTTGACCGAAAGAACCCGTCTGAGATTTTTGACCGGAAGAATCCGTTTGAGACTTTTAACTGGAAGAATCCGGCCCGGACTTTAAGAACCCAACCCGCGACAGAGGACTATCAGATGACAGACAACAAACGTTTCCCCCGCACGGGGCCCAGACTTGTGCTCGCCTCGCTGCTCGTCCTGACGGCGCTCGTCGGGGCCGGCTCGGCGGCGCGCGCGCAGAAACGCGGCGAGACTGCCGCCCGGCCCGCGTCGCAGCAGGCGCGCTCCGTCAAGCAGTACACCATCGAGCAGTTTATGGACACGACGCGCATCAGTGGCTCGTCCTTCTCGGCTGACGAGAAATCCGTCCTGTTCCACAGCAACAAGACCGGCATCTTCAACGTCTACACGGCGGCGGTCTCGGGCGGCGCGGCGAAGCAGTTGACCGACTCGACGAAGGAGAGCACCTACGCCGTCTCTTACTTCCCCACGGACGCGCGCTTCATCTACACATACGACCGCGGCGGCAACGAGAACAGCCACCTCTACGTACGCGAGCTTGACGGCACGGAGCGCGACCTCACGCCCGGCGAAAAGACGAAGGCCAACTTCCTCGGCTGGAGCTTTGACCGCAAGTCCTTCTTCTACGGGACGAACGAGCGCGACCCGCGCTTCTTCGATGTTTACGAAATGACAATCGCGGACTTCAAGTCGCAACTCGTCTACAAGGACGAGACGGGCTTTCAGTTCGGCGACATCTCGAACGACAAGCGCTACATCGCCTTAGAGAAAACAGGCGACTCGGCCTCCGACTCTGACGTGTATCTCTACGACACCGAGACGAAGCAGCTCAAGAACCTCACCGAGCATAAAGGCAAAGGCGACGTGGCAAACAGCCCCGCCTCCTTCGACCCCACGTCGAAGTATCTCTACTTCCTCTCGGACGCGGGCAGCGAGTTCAAGTATGTCGCGCGCTACGACCTCGCGACCGGTAAGACCGAGACAATCGAGCGCGCCCCCTGGGATGTGTCCTACACCTACTTCTCGCGCACGGGTAAGTACCGCGTCACGGCCATCAACGCCGACGCACGCACAGCCGTCAAGGTCTACGACACGAAGACGGGCAAGCCGGTCGAGTTGCCACGTCTCCCGAACGGCGACATCACCGGCGTCAATATCTCGCCGAGCGAGCGCTTGATGGCCTTCTACCTGAACGGCGACCGCTCGCCGTCGAACCTCTACGTCTATGACTTCGCGTCGAAGAAGGCGACGCGGCTCACAGACTCGCTCAACCCGCAGATCGACGCCGCAGACCTCGTCGAATCCGAAGTCGTCCGCTACAAGTCTTTCGACCGCGTCGAGATTCCCTCCATCCTCTACAAGCCGCACGGGGCCGACGCCGCGCACAAAGCCCCCGCGCTTCTTCTCATACACGGCGGCCCGGGCGGCCAGACGCGCACGGGCTACAGCCCCATCACGCAATACCTCGTCAACCACGGCTATGTCGTCATCGGCGTCAACAACCGAGGCTCCTCGGGGTACGGCAAGACCTTTTTCGCTTCGGATGATGGCAAGCACGGGCACGAGCCTCTGTGGGACTGCGTCGAGGCGAAGAAGTATCTACAGACGCTCGCTTACGTTGACCCGCAAAGAATAGGCATCATGGGCGGCAGTTACGGCGGCTACATGGTTCTGGCCGCGCTTGCCTTTAAGCCCGAGGAGTTCGCCGTCGGCGTTGACCTCTTCGGCGTCTCGAACTGGGTGCGGACGCTTGAGTCCATCCCGCCCTACTGGGAGTCCATACGCAAGTCGCTCTACAAAGAGATCGGCGACCCTTCGACGCAACTGGAAAACCTGCGCGAGATTTCGCCGCTCTTCCACGCCGATAAGATCGTCCGCCCGCTCATCGTCTTGCAGGGCGCAAACGACCCGCGCGTCATCAAGGCGGAGTCCGACGAGATCGTCGATAACATCAAGCGGCGCGGCGGAGTGGTCGAGTACGTCGTCTTCGACAACGAGGGGCACGGCTTCACGAAGAAGGCCAACGAGATTCGCGCCTACAAAGCCATCCTCGACTTCCTCGACAAGCACCTCAAGGGCGTCGCGGTCGCGTCGGGGAACTGACATGCAGCAGAAGCCCGACCGTGAGGGAGGGCGTCGTCTATAGCGATTCTCACTCGGATTGCGACCAAGGCATTCACCGCGCCTCTGCGGTGAAGCTCCTTCTTGAATCGCACTCATGTGCAATAAAGGATGAAGGCGGAAGGATGAAAGAGAGATTGCATCTCCTTCATCCTTCCGCCTTCACGCTTACGCCCTCCCTGACGGTCGGGCTTCCGCCTCGCGATTATGCCCTTAGTTCCCAAAGCGTCCGCGATACTCCGAGGAGGCGAGGAACGCCTTGACCATCTCTGCCTTCTGGTAGTCGCCGCCGAAGTCTCCGAGCTTCCCCAGCCAGAACTTGTATCCGTCGAGATTCGTGTCGGGCGCTTCATCGGGGTTGCGCCGCAGGTAGCCGAAATACTGCATCAAGACGAAGGCAGGCTCGAACTCTCGGTCGTAGAAGACGCGGTTCTCGGCCACGAGTCGCAGCACTCGACCGCGCGCCGCGAGGTCTGAGCTATCGCTTGCACTGCCGAACTCTGCGGCAGCCGTCGCCTCTTCCTGCGCCGTCAGCGCGCCGCCGGTCTGCGCGTTGAGCGCCGCGACGAATTGCGCGGGCGTCTCGGTCAAGGGGTAGCTGGCGGTGAACTCCGTGCGTGCGACGAAGTCTCGGGCGAAGGCCGCCTTGTTCGCTTCGAGCTTCTGCTGCCAGCCCGCGGGGCCCACCACGACGCCGTCGCCCACGATGCGCGAGTCGAGCATGAACTC
The DNA here is from genome assembly GCA_032162705.1 of Acidobacteriota bacterium. Classification (GTDB taxonomy): domain Bacteria; phylum Acidobacteriota; class Blastocatellia; order Pyrinomonadales; family Pyrinomonadaceae; genus QHXN01. The sequence goes on along the minus strand of JAVRON010000091.1, from coordinate 10,770 downwards.
CTCGACGCGATCCGGCATGCGACCGTACGCGGACTTGTAGAGCCTGTAGACGTAGTAGCCCGTCTCCTGAAACTCAATCGAGAGGAAGAAAGCCGCCGAGACATTGACGCGCTTCGCCTCGCGGCACGCGGAGTCCGCGCCGCACTTGTTGATCTCATTCGTCCAGAAGGCAAGCCCCTCGGCATCCGGCTCGCGGTTGAGGAAGTCGCGGTAGTGCTGTCGGACGTAGAACCCTGTGTCGTCGATGGGGTTGGCGGTTAAGGCTACGATGTCGTTGTCGTTGATCGTCACGGTCACCGTCGCGCGCTCGCCGAGCGTGGTCGCCCCCAAAGGGGTCAGCGTGAGCGTGAACTTCTCCGTGCCCTCGACGAAAGCGTCGTCCGTGATGAAGATAGAGAAGCTCTTCGAGGTTTCGTCCGGAGCGAAGACGAGCCGACCGATGGAGGCGACGAAGTCTGAGCCGCGCTTTGCCGTGCCGCTCTGCGCCTGATAGACGACCGCCGCTCCAATCGAAGTGTCGCCGCCGCGAATAACCGTGACGACAAGCTCGCCGTCGCCCTCGCCTACCGCGTAGCTGGCCGCACCGAATTCGACGAACGCATGTTGCGTCGCCGTGAAGTCGGCCACGCGATCACCGCCGAGGGCCGCGAAGCTCATGCTCGCGCGGTCGAAGTCGTAACCCTTCTTTGAAGGCGTGATGGTGTAGTCGCCGCTGGCGGGCACGTTGAAGCCGTAGTTGCCGTCCGCGTCCGTCTGCGCGGTCGATACTTGCGAGCCGGAGAGCGCAATCGTCACGCCCGCAAGCCCCGAGCCGTTCTCGGTCACACGCCCGCCGATGCGATAGCGAACGATGTCACCAAAGAAGAGAGCCGTCTGGTCGGAGGAGAGATTGGTGAACGTCCACGTCGGCGGCGTGAACGCGTAGTTCGTCTTCGAGGCCGTCACGAAGTAGTTACCGCCCGCCGGTATACTCGTGAACGCGAAGTTGCCCGCGGCGTCCGTCGCCACAGTGGTGTTCTGCCCGCCCGAGAGTGTCACGTCAACACCGGCCATCCCGCCAACGCTCCCCGACACCTTCCCGGCAATGGTGAACGTCGCCGGAGTAGGCGTCGGCGTTGGATCAGGTGTCGGACTCGGAGCTGGCGTTGGACTCGGAGTAGGACTCGGACTCGGCGTCGGACTCGGCGAGGGCGTCGGCGAGGGTGTCGGCGACGGACTCGGACTCGGCGTAGGAGTTGGACTCGGACTCGGCGTTGGTGTCGGAGTTGGAGTTGGTGTCGGAGTTGGAGTCGGCGCTGGCGTCGGTGATGGTGTCGGAGTCGGAGTCGGCGCAGCAGTGCCGATGAATCCCGCCAACTGGTCGCCGTCGAGGTCTTGGAAGGTCTGCGACGCAGGCTCGAACGTGTGGAGTAGGCTCGAAGGCTGGACGGTATAGGAGCCGCCCGCCGCAAGCCCCGCGAACGAGAAGTTGCCGCCCGCGTCGGTTGTCGTCGTGGCTTGCTGCTCGCCCGAGAGGGTCACGGTCGCGCCCTGTATCGCGTGGTCGCTCGCGTCCGCGAGGTTGCCGTCGATCCGGTGGTGGTCGCGCGTCGCGGCGAAGTTGATAGTCTGCTCGCCCGCCGTGGTGTTGACCGACTGCTCGGGCTGCGCGAAGGTGTAGAACCGCTTCGAGACGGCGACGGTGTAGACCCCGCTTGTCGGCAGGCCGTTGAAGTGATATAGCCCGGCCCCGTCCGTCAGCGTCGTCGATACTTGCGAGCCTGAGAGCGTGACGGCGACGCCCGCGAGCGGCTCGCCGTTCTCGTCCGTCACAGCGCCGTCGAGCGTGAAAATCGGAGACGGCAAGGCGGCAAGGTATGAGGCGAGCGCGGCGCGCGCCTCGGTCAAACATTGGGCGTCCGCGCCGCAGCGCAAGATACGCTCAGACCAGTAGAAGTGCGCCGCCGCGTCCGGCTCTGTGCCGAGTGCGGACTGGAACTGTGCGCGCACGTAGAGCACCGGGTCGTCGTCGGGAGTCGCCACGTTTACGACCTGCGTCTCCTGTGCGAGCGAGGCCAGCTCGGCGCAGTTCGAGTCGATGACGGCGAGCCACGCGGTCGTCTCGTCGGCGCGTATGCGCGTGACGTTGTCGGCGCACTGGACGCGTTCGAGGATGGCGCTCTCGACGCCGCCGATAAGATTGATGGCAGAGTCGGCGTTCTGGCTCCAGCCGAAATATCCGTCCTCGACAAGCGCGCCGCGCAAGCCCGAGAGGTAGAGGCCGGAGGTGGCGAGATTCGAGACGTTCATCCGCAGACCCGAGACGTAGAACAGGTCTATCGGGGCGCTCTGCGGCTCAAATCGTCCGGGTGTGGCGGAGATGCCGCTCAAGGCTCCTTCGTCGAAGAAGACGTTGCGGAAGACGGCCTCTCTGCGCGGGCTTTCGTTCGTGGTCGCGGCGGCGTTCCCGACGTTGACCCACGAGAAGGGTGTGACGATGTCGAGCTTGCCGTACAACTCAGGGCGCTGGCCGTAGTCTGTGAAGACCGTGTCGATGACCGCGATGCTCTTCCACTCGATGTTCTGCATGACCGACCCGTAGAAGCCGCTGTTCGTCGCACAGCCGAGAAACACGCTCTGCTCGACCTTCAGGCCACTGCGTACGGCCTGCACGATGGCCCCGTAGATGCTGCTCAGCCCGTAGAACTCACAGTGGCGCACGGTGGCGTCATTGATGTCTTGGAGGTAAAGAGTAAAAACCGCGTCGGTGTAGACATCAGGCGTGCCGACGAAGGCCAGGTCATGGACGGAGAGGCTTTGCAGTCCCGCGAGATGGATGGCGATCTGATTCTCGCCCGTCCTTGGCAGGAACTCGGAGGTGAGGTTGAGTCCGCCCGTCAACTCTTGCCCGTCGGCAGTCCGTGGCGGCGCGGGCGTCTCGGACACGACACCCGCGATGATGACGGAAGAGCCAAGCCCGCCGAAGTCCTTCGAGACCGGCGTGACGATTGAATAGCGTCCTTCAGGGACGAAGAGAGTCCCGCCGCCGGCTTCGGCAAGCGCGTCGAGCGCGGCCTGCAAAGCGGGGCCGTCGTCGGTCTCGCCGTCGCCCGTCGCGCCGAAGTCGCTCAAGTTGAAAATTCGATTCGGGCTTGCTGCGGACGATTTCGTCCCCCGAGAACTCTTATCCGCACGCTTTGCTGCTCCCACGCCTACGGTCAAAGCCGAGACGAGGGCGATCACAGCACACGCCAGAATGAGGCGGATAACGTGTCGGGTATTCAAAAGAAACTCTCCTGCCAGCGTGAGAAACTCTCCTGTCGAATGTGTCGTTCAAGGCACGACGGTCGGTCGTACATCGAACTTTCAAGACTACAAAGAGACAAGAACGAATGACCTGAGGAACCACCGGGTTAATAAATCGGCACGGCACAAGTGTGCCGTTTGCGATCTCGGATTTAGATGCTCTGAAAGTCGAAATGGCCGACAAATATTTGATTAATTGGCCGAAATTCTTTGCTTAGTTGCTACATCGGGACAAAGCTTTTGTCTCGGAGGCGTGTCTCCAATGTGTCGATTCGATGAACGCAGCATCTATCTTTCAACGGCAATAAAAATCTCGCATCCCGCCGCCTTCAGTCCGCACGAAGGTTTGGGCGAAAGGCGTACGTGACGGGGCCGTAGGCCGTGGCACGATTTTAGTTAGCATGGGCGCGGACGCGTGCATTTGTGGCGAGAGGGGGCGATGACGTATCTTGCACTCGTTCGCCGATCTTGCAGTTGTTCGCCAAAAGAATTCGAGCAGTTGCGCGCTGAAAGAATCCGGGCAGCGCGGCATGCCCGTATCCGTTTCGTGATGGGAGAGAAGGTGCAAGCAGAGAGCGCTTCGAGGAGGTTCGCGCCCGCGGGCGTGGCCTTCGCGCTCGTGGGCCTCGCCCTGTTCGCGTACTTCGTGTGGAGCGCGGGCCCCGGCGAAATCTGGTCGAACATCTCGAAGATCGGCTGGGGCTTCGCCACCATCCTCCTGCTCGCGGGTCTGCGCTTCGCGGTGCGCGCAGAGGCTTGGACGCTCTGCTTCGAGTCGCCGCATCGTCTCGGCTTCCTCGAAGCGCTCAAGGCTTACCTGATCGGCGACACGGTGGGCAATGTCCTCCCGCTCGGCATCGTCGTGAGCGAGCCGACAAAGGCTGCGCTGGCGAGCCGGCGCGGAGTGCCCTTCGTCGCAACCTTCTCGGCCATCGCGGTCGAGAACGTCTTCTACATGCTCTCGGTCGCGCTCTTTATTTTCTGTGGCGCGGCGGCGCTGCTCGCAAGCTTTCAACTTCCGAAGGTGCTGCGCTGGTCGAGTTACGGCATCATCGCGGGCGCGCTTGTCTTCGTCGTGCTCGCGGCCTACGCGCTCAAACGCGAGTGGAGATTTATGAGCGCGACGCTCGATTGGACGGCGGCGCGCGGCCTGGGCCGGCGAGCGCTTGAGCGCAGGCGCGCGAAGGTCTCGGCGTTCGAGGATAGGATTTACGGCTTCTACGCTCACAGCCGTTCGCGCTTCCTGCCCATACTTCTGTGCGAGGCCGCCTTTCATCTGCTCGGCGTGGCCGAAGGCTATCTGACCATCGCGCTCATCAGCGACGTGCGACCGACGATTCTCTCCGCCTTCATCTTCGAGTCGATCAACCGCGTCATCACGGTCGTTTTCAAGTTCGTGCCCTTGCGCGCAGGAATCGACGAGCTGGGCACGGGATACCTTGCGCGCGTGCTGGCCTACGGCATGGCGGCGGGCGTCACCCTCGCCATCGTGCGCAAGGCGCGCACGGTCTTCTGGATGGCGGTCGGCGTCGTGCTGCTCGTCGCGCGCGGACTCTCGCTGCGCGGTGTCGCGGCTGAAGCCGAGCAGGCGCGCGCCGCAGCGCTCGGCGAACAACAGAAAAAGTCTGGAGGCTGGAGTCTGGAGTCTGGAGTCGAATCGAATTCAAAGACTGGTGTCTCGAAGTCCGGTGTCTGAAATCCGAGTCTGGAGTCTGGAGTCTGAAGTCAGGAAGTCTGGAGTCTGGAGTCAAAGCAGCAAGCATCTTGTCTTTGTCTTCATGCTCCGCCTTCAGCCTTTAAACCCGGACTTCAGACTTCAGACAGCAGATCGTCATCAACGGCGTCGTCGCCGCCGAAGTCTACTCGCGTACCACCACGGCCCGGCTGACTCTTCCTCCGAAATAATCCTAACTCAGAAGCTCTGAAATAATCCGAACTCTAGAAGTGCCCGTCCCCGGCGCGTGCGTTGGGAGATGCGTTGGCGGAGTTGTCGCCGCGTTCAAAGGCGCTCGTCTGCCAGTTGTCGGCGCGAGCGCTCGCGGGCAGCCAGGGCGGGAGCGGGATAAGGAGGTGGCATGCCAGCCCGTTGGCGTAAGGCTCGTAGAGGCGGCGCAGCGAGCGCAGGCGGTCGTCCGCGTCCACGCCCGCGCGCAGAGTCAGCCCCCAGCGCGCGAGCGCCGCACGCAGCGAGGTGAGGTCTTCATCCGTCATCCTCTCCTGGTCGAAGGCGACAGGGCGCGTGTTGAAGATTTGCGAGATGTCTACGAGGGCGTGGCGTGCCATCGCGAAGGTCAGCCGGGCCTGCCACTCGTCGCGCGCGCCGTCGATGCCGACCATGACGAGCGCACATGTGTCGAGCAGGCACACGAGCGAGGCGAGCCACGATTGATTGTCGTGCTGCGAGCGGTAGTAGCACAGCACCGGATACGAGAGATGACTCTCCAGAAGGTCTGCGGCCCAGCGCTCCCAGTCCTGAAGCAGATCGCCGAGCTTGTCGAGACGGCGGGCCTCGGCATGGCGGCGCAAAAGCTCGGCGGCGGTGGGCGGCGTGCCCGCGCGCGCGTCGAGCATCGAGATGCTGACCTCGCGTCGCGAGAAGGATTGGTAGAGCACGGGCAGATAGCCGATGACGATGGCGAGGAAGCCGAAGCCCGTGCCCGCCTCGACGACCGCGAGCGCACGCCCCAACGTGTCGAGCGGGTACACGTCGCCGAAGCCGAGCGTGAAGAGAGTCACGCCGCTCATGTAGAGATAGGTCGTGAAGCCCGCCGTCGGCTCAGGCATCTGCAAGCGCGAGCCTGCCGACCACTGCAAGAGCGCGAAGGCGAGTACCAGCCCCGCGGCCCAGACGAGTATCAGCAGCAGCAGCGAGAGCGGGCCGTAGAAGCTCAGATAACGGTCGCGCTTCTTGCCCGGCTTCATCCTCCGCGCGACGCCCGCGATGGGCCTCCACGTCAACAAGTAGAAGGTGCTCGTCAAACGCAGGCGGCGCGTAACGCGGCGCGGCAAGACGATAGCCTCGAAGGCATCCCACAGGACAACGACGACGACCGCGAGTCCGAAGATGGCGGCAAGGGGTTGCAGCATTTTTCCATTACCCTTTTAAAAGAGTGATAAGTGATGAGTGATAAGTGATGAGTTGTGAAAGCAGGCTTCTTCTCTTTCTCGTCACTTATCACTTATCACTTATCACTCCTACAAGCTGTTATAATCATCCAAGACTACTCCCGAAAATAAACGAGCCGAAGACGTGCGGCAAGCAGTGAGACGGCGTGCCATGCGTCTCCGGGAGAAGGGAAGTTACGTTTTGCTGCGAGTCGAATACAGAGAAGGACTCTACCTGCCCGACCTCGATTTGTGGTTCGACGCCGACGGGCCGCGCGAGCGTTGCGTCATCTCGCACGCGCACTCAGACCACATCGCGGAGCACCGCGCGATTGTCGCCACGCCCGAGACGGCGCGGCTCTTCCGGCATCGACGCGGCGAGGCGGAGGTCGAGGCTTTGCGCTACGGCGAGCGACGCGACTTCGGGCGCTATGCGCTGACGATGTTCCCTGCGGGTCACTGTCTCGGCTCGGCGCAGATACTCGTCGAAGCGGACGGCGAGCGGCTCGTCTACACGGGCGACGTGAAGCTGCGGCCCAATGTCTCGTGCGAGCGGGCGGTTGTCGTCCCCTGCGACACGCTCGTCATGGAATCGACCTTCGGCGATCCGCAGTATCGCTTCCCGCCCGACGTGGCGACCAACGACCGGCTATACGCCGCGTGCGACCGCGCGCTCTCGGACGAACGCGTGCCCGTCGTCCTCGCCTACGCGCTCGGCAAGGGGCAGGAGGCGCTTGAGCTTCTGCTGCGTCGCGGCTATCGCGTCAGCCTCCACGGCGCGGTCTGGAATGTCTCGGAGATTTACCGCGAGTGCGGCGTGAAGTTCTCAGGCGAGTACGAGCGTTACGACCGCGAGCATTTAAAGGGGCGTGTGCTGATTGCGCCGCCCGGCTGCCGCCGACAGGCGATGATACGCAACATCGAGCGCCACTACACGATCATGCTGACGGGCTGGGCCGTGAGCAAAAGCGCGCCGTACATGTATAAGGGCGTCGATCTCGTGCTCCCGCTCTCAGACCACGCAGACTTCGAGGATCTCGTACGCCTCGCACGCGAGTCAGGCGCGCGCCGAATTGTCACCATGCACGGCGCGAAGAAGTTCGCCGCCATCTTGCGCGAACTCGGCCTCGACGCCGAACATCTCGCACAGCACCCATCGCAGCAGAAGGCCGCAAAAGGCTCGACGAAAACGTCGGCGACGGAAGTCGAGCAACGCCTGTTCGACTGAAGCGCAATCTTAGAGCGTCTTCGCGCTATCTATGTTTGAGTAAGCCGAGTTGCCGCCGGTGCCGTAGGAGCGGACGCGGTAGTAGTACGTTGTCCTTCGCGCGCGCCCCGTGTCGGTGAAAGTGGTCACACCTCTGCCGACGGTTGCGATCTGCGTGAACCCGCCGGTGGCCGAAGTCGAGCGCTCGATCTTGAAGCCCGTCTCGCCGGTCGAGTTGTCATTCCAGGTCACGCGAATCCTCGATTCGTCCAGCGTCGTGGCGTTACAGTTCGACGGCGCGATGGGCGGTGGAATCGTGATGTCGGCTGTCGTCGTGGCGCTCGCCGTCGCTGCCTTGTTGTCTGTGACCGTGAGCCGCACGGTGAAAGTCCCCGCCGAAGTGTAGGTCTTTGAGGGCGTCGCCCCCGTGGCCGTCGTGCCGTCGCCGAAGCTCCAACTGTAAGACGCGATGGTTCCGTCAGAGTCGGTCGAGTGCGTGCCGTCGAATCTTATCGCGGTGCCGGTCGTCCCCGTGTAAGGGCCGCCCGGATTTGCCACCGGCGGTTTATTCGCAGGCGTCGGAGTTGGAGTAGGCGTTGGTGTTGGACTCGGCGTCGGCGTCGGTGTTGGCGTGGGAGTCGGCGTCGGTGTTGACGAGGGCACGTCCAGTCGGAAGTTGTCGAAGATGGAGATGCCTGTGACCGGCTCGGGCCGCCATGTGCCGGCGCTTATTTCAACCTTCATGGCGTTGAGCGGGATTTGGCGCGGGGCAGTCCGCTGGAGGGCCCAAGCTTGGCCGTCGGGGCTGGTCTCGAAGTTGATGGTGTCGCTCGCCTGATCGTGGCGGATTCTCCAGAAGCGATGACGCGCGGGGTCGAAGGGAGTGTTGAAGGACGAACGGACGCCGCCGATGATGGTCTCGAAGTAGAGGAGGCCGGACTCCTTGACGATGATGTAGAAGTTCTGGTTGTCGAGACAGACGGCGAGCTGTGTGTTCGTCGTGCCGCCCCCCGCGACCTGCACGACCTGCACGCTCGCGCTCGCGCCGTACATGTTCCAGGCATTGGCCGTCACATAGCCGTTGTAGTGCGGCAGCGAGACGTTCGTGCGCGGGGTGATCTCCAACTGGCTGTTCCGCTCAAGGACGGAGACCAACTGATCCCATCCGGCAGGGCCGTCGAGCTGTCCCTGAATCGTGCCCAAGACCCACTTGGTCGCATCGCGCGAGTTGTCGTTGAAGTCGTCGCCGACGCCGAGCGCCGTCGAGGGCACAGAGGGCGGCGGCGTGTTGGGCGGCAGAGGGAGCACCGCGCCCGCGATGCGCGCAAGGACGTTACGCGTCAACTGCTGCGCCGCCACGTTCAGACGCGACGAGCGCAGAGTCGGCGCATTGTAGTCGTCGAGCGCCCAGACCCACTGCATCGAGCCTGTGGCGAAGACGGTCGCGCCGCTCATGGCCGTGTACGAGACCATCTGCGAGCGGTCGGCCACGCCGTTCTTGTAGAAGGGAGAGTCGGCGATGACGGTCGTCGAAGAGGGCGAGCCGCCCCACATCTTATCGACCTCGTAGCCGAGGAGGCCCGCCAGACGATCTCCGTTACGCACGCCCGTGTTGAGCCATGCCCAGTGTGAGCTGTCGGCGACGATGATGTCCGAGTCGACGGGGTCTGTAACGTACATCACGCCGAGCAGAGAATCTTCGGGCGGCTTGGTGTTGTTCTCTCGCCAGTTGTTTGTGATGAGATAGTCGTTCGACGTGTCGGCATCAATCGCAAAAGGGTCTTCCGCCGCGGCTCGCTGCTTGTAGCCGACCATCGTGCGGTTCGTAGCGCCGTTGGCCGGACTCGTCTCGAAGCGAACCTGCCAGTAACACGTGTTTGACGAGAAGAAGCCGAGGCCGACGCCCGCGTCGCGCGCCGCCTCGACGTTGGCACGCATCTGCCAAGACCAGTATTCATCGTGGCCGACCGAGAGGAACGCCTTGTGCGAACGCAGGAGGCTCGCGTTTGTGTGCGTGTCGAGGCTCGTGCAGTAGGTGACATCGTAGCCCTCGCGCTCAAGCCAGCGAACCATGTTGTACTCCCAAGCGGCGTTGGAGAGTCCGGTCTGCTGGTCGAAGCCGGGCTGGATGTTCGTGAGGAACTCGCCCGCGCCGACACCGTACGCGGCGGGCGCGTAGGGACTGGCGGCGTATGGACGATTGAAGGAGACCTTGCGCGATGGGATGCGTCCCACGCTGTTGAATTCGTAGAGCGACTTGCCGCCCCAGTTGTTGTAAGCCTGAAAGGTCGTGACGCTCGACTGAAAGATGTAGTCGGACGTGCGCGCGTCGTCGCGGACGACGAAGATGACATAGCTCTGCTTGCCGCTTGTCCCGGCGGTCAACTTCGCGAGATAGACGCCGCTCGCCCAGTCGCTCGGGTCGGTCGTGTTATTCGGAACCGTCAGCACGTAGCCGTTCGTCCAGCGGCACTCGATGAGGCCCGTCACGGGGTCGGGCGTCGGCGTGGGTTGGGCCGTGCCCGTGCGCTGGACGGGGCCCAGCAGGAGCCGCGCGCCCGCGCCGCCGTACCAGCCCATGCGATAGACCTCGATGGTGTAGGCCGACTCCGTCGTGTTGACGAAGAGCGTAATCTGCCCGCCGCGGTTGACGCTTGTGAGCGAGGCGTAGCCCTCAATCTCGCGGCTCGTCGCAGGGTTTGAGAGTTGCCACGCGGACGTGCCCGCCTTCGCGTTCTCCTGCGTGATGGGATTAGCGGCACGCGCCTGCGCCGACGCCATGAGGCACAGAGCGAGGCACGAGGCGGCGCACACAATAATCTTCCGAAGCGAGGCGCGTGTCAGCGTTGGGAGGACGCTTTTCATTTGAAGTATCTCCTGAACGTTGCCGCAAGAGGCAATTAAAAATGGGCCGGGGCACGCGTAAAGTGCCGTTTAAAGGACAGGCGGAATGGCAGGTTCGTTCCAGTTCTACTGAGCACGCACACTCTATCACCAGCCGCGCTCTTCCGAGAAGGTTTTAAGAGGCTGTTGAGAGAAAACTGTGTATACCATCCAGATGGGAAGAGGTATGTGGCGGAATCCCGACCGTGAGGGGGGGCGTAGAGCTTTCAATATACGCGCCAGGCGGGAGTTGTGACGCCCACCCACACGGTCGGGCTTGCGCCGCAGCT
>JAVRON010000090.1:0-61822 GCA_032162705.1 Acidobacteriota bacterium | reverse complement strand
ATTTTAATCTACTGTGTGCAAAATTCGTGTCCTCTGTGTCTGCGGTGGTGAGTTCGAGCTACTACGAAGTCAACTTTTGATGTATGCCGGACGGTTCGTCACGACTCGCGCGGCTCTTAAATCTCTTCGTTGATGTAACGCGTCGGCGCGTCGGCGTGTGGGACGAAGCAGCGGCGGCAGCGAGCCTCGTATGTGTCGCCGGCTCCGACGACGACCTGCCCCTCGACCTCGACGATGCGTTGCGAGTAGTTGGCGGGCTGGCCGCAGCGGACGCAGATGGCCTGCGTCTTGGTGATGTACTCGGCGACGGCGAGGAGTTGCGGCATCGGCTCGAAGGGGCGGCCCGTGTAGTCCTGATCAAGCCCGGCGATGATGACGCGCACGCCGCGCGAGGCGAGCGTGTTGGCAACACCGACAAGCTCGTTGTCGAAGAACTGCCCCTCGTCGATGCCGACCACTTCGGTCGTCGGCTCGACGAGTTCGAGAATCTCCGCGGCGGTGCGGACGGCGCTCGACTCGTGGCGCATCTCGGAGTGAGAGACGATGTGGTCGCGCGAGTAGCGCACGTCGATCTCGGGCTTGAAGACCTGCACCTTGAGACGCGCGATCCTCGCCCGGCGCAGACGCCGAATCAGCTCCTCCGACTTGCCCGAGAACATCGACCCGGCGATCACCTCGATCCAGCCCGTCACCGTATGACCGGCCCTCACGAGATGCTCGTCGTTGCCTTCCGCCGTGAGTCTTTCCATTCTCCTCTGTTGGCCTTTCAAAAATTCGCTTCAAACTTATGCGTAGACCGGCGCGTTGTAGAACGGCGCAAAGGCGGCAACGAGCGCCGTCTCGAAGCTCATCGAGCGTGTGAGCAGGCCACGCGAGAGCACGCCCCACGCGCCCTGTCGGCTGCGCACGTCGTGCTCGCCCGCGACCTCGTCGATGACTTCGCCCAGCTCGCGCCGCGTGCGCTCGACGCGCCCGACGATTGAGGGGGGGACGGTGATGGCGGGCGCATGGCCGAAGTAGCCGCGGCCAGTTCTGTCCGAGACGTAGGCCCAGCCGTGCAGAAAAGTCTGGCGCACACCATCGAAGGTGATCGAGTGGAAGCCGCCTTCGAGTCCGACGTAGAAGTCCGCGCGGTGGCCCTCGCCGCCGAGCAGCTCGCGCACGGCGTCGGCGCGGTTGCGTGCGCCGCGCATCAGTTGCGTATCGTTGAGTGGCATTCGCAGCACGCCCGATTCGACAGCGCGCGCGATCAGTTCGGTGTGTCGCCAGCGCGGATCGACTTCGGCCACGCGCGCACAGACGGCGCGCAGCGCCATGATCTTGGCCGAGCGTGCCGAGCCGAGTGCGATAATCATTCGTGTCACCTGTCGTGCGCGCGTGTTGGCCGGGAGTCTTCTGCCGGAAGGCGCGGGGCGCGTCGAGGCTATAACAGGAGGAAGGCAAAAGGCAAAAGCAGAAGCTAGAGGCTAGAGGCTAGAGGTTAGAGGCTAGAGGTTAGAGGTTAGAGGCTAGTTAAGAACTACTTCTTCTTAACTAGCCTCTAGCCTCTAGCCTCTAGCCTCTGCTTTACTCCTGCTCTTCGTAGAGCACGACCTCGCCCTTGACGATCATGTAGGGCACGCGGCGCTCTGTGATCCAGGGGTACTGTTCGACGTAGTCTTTGTAGCGGTCGTTGGTGACGACCAGCGCGTTGAGCTGTTCGGCGAACTGGATGATGAAGAAGTCCGCGTCGGTTCCGGCGGGAACCTGTCTGACCTGCTGCGACTGGATGAGCGTCTCCAACTGCGACTGGTCATCGATGTCGTACTTGAGGCTTGCATCGACGAGGATGATCGCCTCGAAGCCGCGCTCCTCCAATTCGCCGCGCACCTTGAGCAGGTTCGAGAGCTTCGGCTTGCCGCCCGCGCCTCTCTCTTCGTAGGCCACGTTCGCCCCGTCAATGACGACCACCTCTTTGCCGCTCGTCGACATGCCCTTTAGTCTCCAGCTTTCGTGAGAATGTGTCTGCTTCCCGCCACGGAGTATAACCCGCGCGTCGTGCTGCGGCGGTCACGGAATCGTTTCAAGTTTCTCTTCCGCCTCTGCCCCCGCGAGGTCTTCGGGGCAGTTGATGCAGAGACCCAGGTCGCGCAGCAAACCGTCTTCGAGGGCGTAAAGCCAGCCGTGAACCGAGAGTTCCTGACCGCGCTCCCAAGCCGCCTGCACTACGGTCGTGCGGCAGACGTTCGCGACCTGCTCGCGCACGTTCAGCTCGCAGAGCAGACGGAGCCGCGTCTCTTCGTCGGGCGCGCGCGCGAGAGCGGCGGCGTGCTTCTCCGCAACGTCCTGCACGTGGCGCAGCCAGTTGTCGATAAGCCCGAAGCGCGCGCCCGCGAGCGCCGCCTGCACGCCGCCGCAGCCGTAGTGACCGCAGACGATGATGTGCCTGACCTTCAAAACATCGACGGCGTACTGCATGACCGAGAGGCAGTTGAGGTCTGTATGGACGACGAGGTTGGCAACGTTGCGATGGACGAACATCTCGCCCGCCGAAAGCCCGACAAGCTGCGTCGAGGGCACGCGGCTGTCCGAGCATCCGATCCAAAGGTACTCGGGCGTCTGCTGCCGCGCCAGCGCGCGAAAGAACTCAGGCTCGCGCGCGCTGATGTCCGCGGCCCACGCGCGATTATTCTCGAAGAGCTTCTTCAGTGTCTTCATGGCCGTTTTCGCTTTGCGGGCACGGTAGCATAAGCGAGTAGACAGTAGCCAGTAGACAAAGGAAGTAGACAGTAGACAGTAGTCAGTAGCGCTCCGCGCCATGGACGCAGCCGTTAGCTCCCTGACGACGCAACAAGGAAAGTTTTCTACTGGCTACTGACTACTGTCTACTGTCTACTGCTCACTTCCCCCGCTTGACACGTGTGCGCGCCGCTTGTTGTAATCGGGCTTCTCCTCGAAATCAGGCCGAAGTGAGCAGTGAATCGCCCGCGAAAATTGGGAGGTGGAGTGAGGTGTCCGCGAGTGAGTTAATCTACGACTGGAACCGCGTCGAGCCTGCGTTCGCGCCGCCCGGTCGCACCATCAGCTTCGATGATGAGACGCTGCGCGACGGGCTGCAATCGCCTTCGGTCTGCGAGCCGTCGGTCGAGCGCAAGATAGAACTGCTTCACCTGATGGACGCGCTTGGGATAGATACCGCCGACATCGGCCTGCCGGGCGCGGGCGGCACACACGCCGCGGGCGTCTACGCACTGGCGCGCGAGATCGTCGAGCAGAAGTTAAAGATTCGTCCGAACTGCGCCGCGCGCACGCACCAGAACGACATCCGCCCCATCGCCGAAATCTCGCAGCGCGCCGGAATCGCAATCGAAGCCTGCACCTTTCTCGGCTCATCATTCATACGCTTCTTCGCCGAAGGCTGGACGCTTGATAAGCTCCTCAAGCTCACCGAAGAGGCCGTCACCTTCGCCGTCTCCGAAGGCTTGCCCGTCATGTTCGTCACCGAAGACACGACGCGCGCCGACCCCGAAACCATCCGCGCTCTCTACACGACCGCGATTCGCGCGGGCGCGCGTGCCGTCTGCGTCTGCGACACCGTCGGCCACGCCACGCCCGACGGCGCACGCGCTGTAGTTCGCTTCGTCAAGCGAATCATCGAAGAGCAGGGCGAGCGCGTTCGTCTCGATTGGCACGGGCATCAAGACCGGGGCCTCGGCGTCATCAACTCGGTCGCCGCGATTGAAGGCGGAGCCGACCAGGTTCACGGCTCGGCCCTTGGCATGGGAGAGCGCGTCGGTAACACGCCGATGGATCAACTGCTCGTCAACCTCAAGCTTATGGGCTGGATTGAGAACGACCTGTCGCGTCTGCGCGAGTATTGCGCCAAGGCCGCCGAAGGTTGCGGCTGGACGATACCCTTGAACTACCCCGTCTTTGGCCGCGACGCCTTCCGCACGGCGACGGGCGTCCACGCCGCGGCGGTCATCAAGAGCTTCAGGAAGGGCGACAACGAACTCGCAGACCTCATCTACTCGGGCGTGCCCGCCGGTCTCTTCGGCATGCGCCAGCAGATCGAGGTCGGGCCCATGAGCGGCAAGTCGAACGTCGTCTACTGGCTCGAAAGCCGCGGCCTCGAAGCTACAGACGAGCGCGTCCAACGCATCTACGACCACGCCAAGAGCGCCCACGGCGTCTTGAGCGAAGAGGAAGTCACGCGTTTAGTCTGAGTGATAAGAGAGAACAGCGGCAGCCGTCTTTTTCTCATCACTCATCACTCATCACTCATCACTCATCACATTATGTCCATTTCCACCGCCACGCCAGTCTCGCCGGAAGAGGTCGTACGCGGCCTGTTGGCGTCGGAGCGCGTGCGGCGTGCCTTCCGCTTTTTCGAGGAGCGTGCGCGAGAGATTGACGGGGAGCAGGCGCGCCTCTGCGCCACGCCTGCGCCGCCGTTCGGCGAGAGTGAGCGCGCCGAGTTATTACGCGCGCGGCTCGTCGAGTGCGGACTAACGGGTGCAAGCATCGACGCGGAGGGGAACTGCGTGGCCTTCAGGCGCGGGCGCGCACGCGGGCCCCTGCTCGTCTTGAGCGCGCACCTCGACACGGTCTTTCCGGCAGGGACTGACTGCGCGGTGAGCCTCGATGCGTCGGGACGGATGCGCGCGCCGGGTATCGCGGACGATGGGTGCGGGCTGGCGGCGTTGGTCGCGATAGCCCGTGCGCTCGAAGAGTGTGGGATTGAGACCGAAGGGTCGCTCCTCTTTGTCGGAACCGTAGGCGAGGAGGGCGAGGGCGATCTGCGCGGCGTGCGTCATCTGCTCACGTCGGGCGAGTGGGCAGGCCGTGCCGACGCCTTCATCAGCATCGACGGCCCCGGCCTAGAGCGCATCACGAACGCCGCGCTCGCTTCGCGCCGTTACCGCGTGACGTGCCGCGGCGTGGGCGGCCACTCTTGGGGAGACTTCGGCGTCGCGAACCCGGTACATGCGCTTGGCCGCGCCGTCGTGCGTCTGGCCGCTTACCCCGCGCCCGCGCGCCCGCGCACGACCTTCAACGTGGGCCGCATCGAGGGCGGCTCGGGCGTCAACGTCATCCCGCGCAGTGCTTCGATGGATGTTGACCTGCGCTCGGAGTCGGCGGTGGAACTCGGCAGGCTCGACGCCTTCTTCCGACGCGCCGCGCGCGAGGCAGCCGAAGACGAAACGGCTGCGCGAAGGCCGGGCACTCCCCCGCTCGAACTCGAAGTGAAACTCATCGGCGACCGGCCCGGCGGCGAGACTTCGCCCGAACAGACGCTCGTGCGGCTCACCGTCGAGGCGACACGCGCGCTCGGCTCGAAGCCTTATCTCGACTGCTCCTCGACCGACTCGAACATCGCCATCTCGCGCGGGCTGCCCGCCGTCACCATCGGCGCGGGCGGCACGTCCGGCAACACGCACACGCTCGACGAATGGTACGACCCGCGCGGGCGCGACCTCGGCTTGAAGCGCGCTCTACTCGTCGCGCTCGGCACGGTCGGGATGACTTAAGGCAAAAGGCAAGAGGCAAAAGACAAAAGGAGGACGAGAGCCATGCTGCTTCTCGTCCTCACTTACTGATTTTTAACTTTTGCCTTTTGCTCTTTGCCTTCTTTAGTTGACCGGGATCGTAATCACGGTCGAGCCAGCTTTGCCCGCGGGGAAGTGCTTGCCGCGCGCCATGCGGACGGCGGTCGAGCCGTAGGCTTCCGCGCCGGGGGTTACGCCCGCGACCGATGCCTGTGTGACACGACCCGCCTCGTCGTAGTTGACTGTGACCCTGACGGACTTCGGGCCCGAGGGTGCGGCGGGAGTCGGCGTGAGAGGTTTGGCGGCGGTTGAGTCGGCGACTGTCGCGTCGGCGGCTGTCGCGCCGTCCTTCTTCGCGGCCTCGTCCGCCTTGCGCTTGCGCTCGCGGCGCTCACGATCAAGCGCTTCACGGCGCGCGGCGTCGGCTGCCGCAACGCTTGCATCCGCGGTCTCGGGCGTCGCAGCCTCGGGCGTCTCGCCGGACGCGGCGACGCCGGGGGCCGTCTCGCCCGCCGCGTCGGAAGACTGTGCGGGCGCTGCGTTCGTGGTGGATGCTGCGGCGGCGGCGTGCGCGGCCTCGCTCTTCGCGGGGCGATTCAAAAGCGGGACGGCAGCAACGGCACAACCGAGCACGAGTGCGGCGGCCACGCCCGCCACCATGAACTTCTTCTTTGACCCGCTGCTTGCGGCGCTTTCGACCATCATTGAGAAAGGCTCGGACGAAGAGTCTTCCTGCGGTGGCTCCTCGCGCGATGCAGTCGCGGCGGCTCGCACGGCCTGAGTCTTTTTCTGCTGCTTGCCCGCGTCAATCTTCTGCTTGGCCGCATCGAGATGTTCGACCTGATCGAGCATCTGTGCCAACTCGGACTCGCTCGGAGACCATGCGCCGAAGGCGTCCGCCTCGGTCGGCGAGAGTCCTTCGTCGAGGCGGCGCAGTCCTTCCAAAACGACCTGCGTCCAGGTGTCGTTGATCGTGCGGCGCGAAGACAGCACGTCCGGGCTGAAGTCGAAGGCGGCGTTCGGCAGCGTCAGCGAGAAGTAGACGGCCTCGGAGCCTGAGAGAGCGCCGACCTTTGCGTCCACCAACTCGCCCTCCTTGATGAAGAAGACGCTGTGGCCGCGCTGGTAGTCGATCTTGAGCCGGCCCGTCTTACGCTGGTTGCAGAAAAACTCGATCAGCTCGGCCAGCGACATGTCGCTTAACTGTCCGGTAAGTGCCATGAATCATTCCCTCGTTTCGATGTGGGGGTAAAGTTCCAGTTCGCTCTACTGCAAAGTGAAATTGTAGGTGATGACGCCCGAGATTTTCACGGGCTGACCCGAGAGGAGCGTCGGCGTGAAGCGTGCGAGCTTCGCGGCCATCTCCGCGGCCTGCTGCAAGAGTCCAGGGCCCCGCACGGCCTTCGCAGAGATCACCTTGCCGTTGATGTCGATGACCACTTCGACCTCGACCATGCCGGTCGCATGCGCGCGCCGGGCCATGTCTGGGTACAGGGGCGCGGGCAGGCTCAGAGCCTTGCCGTTCAGGATGCCGCCCGAGATTGGCTTGAGCGGGCCGCTCCTGATGAAGCCCGCCGGGGCTTCCGTATCGCTATTAACCGCGGGGCCGCCCGCGACGGCGCTGCTGGAATTTGAGACGGCGACGGGGACGTTCGGCGCGGACATCGCACTCTTATCAAGGGACGCGACTGTCAGAGGCGCAGCCGTGTTACGCACAGGCGCGACTGTGTTGCGTGCAGCGGACTTGGACACGGGCTGCTGCGCGATGTCGGAAGCCGCGGCGGGCGAAAGCTTTGCTTGCGACGCTGCCGACTGCGCGTTCGAGTTGGCGGGTGCGGGTGTGGGCGGTGCGTTGACGGGTTGCGCCGAAGTCTGTGTGGCGGACTGAGATGCGACGGGCTGCGGCTGAGTTGTGACGGACGGCGTCGTTGCGGGCTGCGACATCTTCGCCATCATCGCTTCGTCGAGATAGTAAGAGATCGTCCGGTAAGTTACTTCCGAAGGCTCGAAGGTGACACGGCCACCTTCGATGACCGCCACTGCGGTCGTCATCTTCACCCAGTTGCCGACCGCATCGAACTCGTATGTGTAGACCTCTTTCGCGAGGAGCGAGCCGTCGTCGTTGTGCAGCGTCATCTCGACGATGTTGCCGCGCTCGTCGTACTTGTAGACCTCTTTGCCGGTGAGCGAGCCGCCAGCCGCGAGGAAGTATGCGTTGTCAACGCGGTTGCCCTTCTGGTCGTAGGTCGTCGTCTCCAGCACGACGCGCGCACCTTCGACCGGCTTGCCGCCCTTCACGGCAATCTTCGCCGTCTCGGACTTCACACGACGCACTGGGCCCGCCAGTCCGTCCTGCTCGCGTTCGCTCGTCGCAAACAGCAGGGCACGAGCCGGGCTGAGACGGAAGGCGGGGGAAAGACCGACACTCGCCGAAGCGCTGACGGCTTGAGAGAGTAGAAGAAGAACAGCCAGCAGGGTCAGGTTCATTCGTTTCGACATGACGTTCACTCCTGAATTTTTCGCGAGCAACGGATTAGAGCGGACGGGGTGTGGGCGGTCTGGCATCGTTTGACCCGTAGCCGGAAGCGGCCAAAGGTTCCTGGTCTGTTGAGGAGGGCCGAACCGGCGGCTTTGGACACAGGCGGGAGGATGGCCGGGACGCTCCCTGCGAGTCGAAAATCTCGCAGAGGGTTGGGGAGTTTCGCGTCCTTTAAAAGACTTTGGGGCGTGAGTGTCAGGCCGGCCTGTAAGCCGTAGAAGTCGCAACGTTTAAGTTCCCTTCGGCGCTCCTACGAAATAACCCTTGGTGGTGAACACCCACAGGTCGCTCGCCGCCCGCAAACATCACAGGCGACGAGAACATTATACATATTGAACTTCGTTTGTCCATACAAAACATTTGCCAACGCCAATATTGTCCATAAAAACGCGCGGATTCGAGTCCTCAAGAGGCTTTAGAGCAGTGTTCAGAAGAGAGTAGGGCGTGCGGTTTTTAGCCGGAGAAGAGCGAGGAGGCGCGCTCGGTCGTGAAGGCTGCGCGGGCGGCTGTGTATGCGAGGTCAACGCTGATGGCCTCGATGGTTTGCGCGGCGACGACGCGATGGCGTTCGCCCGGCGGGATGTAGCATTTGAACATCGGATGGTGCTGCATGAGTATGACGACGGGCGTGCCGACCGCGGCGGCGATGTGCATGGGCCCCGTGTCGTTCGAGACGAAGACGGAGAGGCGCTCGGCTGCGGCGGCCAGTTGTGGAACGGTCAAACGGTCGAGGACGATGGTCGAGGGCGGAAACTTCCGTTGAGCATCACGCACGAGCTGGCGCTCTTCGGGCCCTGCAAAGAGGACTGTGCGAACCGAGTCGTTGCGCTCAAGCATCCATGCCAACTCGGCGAAGCGCTCGATGGGCCAGCGGCGGCTCGGGTGTCCCGCGCCGGGGAAGATACCGACGAGCGGAGCGTCGCTGCCAGTGCTCGCATTGCTGCCGGCGCTCGCGTCGCTACGGTCTCGCGCCTTGCGTCCCATCTTCCACTTGCCGCCCGCAGCGTCGGCCTTACGCAGCATCTCCGCGACCGCGCGGCTGTCCTCCTCGCGCACGGCCAGACGAGGCGTCGCCGACACCTCGCCCACGCCGAGCGGCGCGAGCACGTCGAGGTATCGTTCGATGGCGTGCTTCGCGCGGTCTTCCACGGGGGCCGGCGGCTGGAAGTTCGCCATGTAGTCGAGCGAGCGTCCGGGGCGGCGCGCGTAGAGCCTCTTGCCCGCGCCCGAGAGGAACCCTAAGAGGTTCGTCTCCGAGAGGCTGTGGAGGTCGATGACAAAGTCGAACTTGCGTCGGCGCACGTCTAAGACGAGCTTGCCGATCTGCCAGACGGAGAGATGCTTGGGCCCGTCGCGCAAAGAGACACGGTCAACCGCGAGCGTCTCGTCGGCCACGCACGCCATCTCGACGACCGCGGCAGCCGAGCCGCCGACGGCGACCGTGATGCGTGCGCGCGGGAACCTGCGGCGGATCGCGGAGAGCGCGGGCAGGCTCAGGATCACGTCGCCCAGTTGGCCGAAGTCTATGACGAGGATGTTACGAGGGTCGAAGCTCATCGCCGGAATCTTTACGCCGAAAGCCGAAGTTAAGTTGCCGAGGACTTAAGCGTCAGGCCGAGGCGGCCCCTTCTGTGCCGCACGACTTATTATCCCCGATGGCTGTGGTAATATGAAGAAGGCTTCACACGGCTTTTTGATGAAGGTTCGATTCCATGCGGCGTTGGGGGAAGCTTCTATGAGCAGGAGCGACGCGTCTTTGTTGCGGGAACTGACAGACCTGACCAAGGGCCTGACCTACCAGAGCGAGTCGGACTATCCCGTTGAGCCGGTCACACAGCCGTCCAAAGGTCGCAAAACACTCACCGCCAAAACAATCGTCGATGCGATGAAAGGCGCTAAGGCTACGCCCGTCAGCGAAGTCGATTTCGATACCTTCTTCCGTAGCGCGACCGACGAGCAGGACTGGCAGAGTCAGGAAGCGCATCAGCAGGCGAAGAGATTTCAAGCGCTCGTCAAATCCCTGAAAGATAATCTGAGCGAGATTAAAGTCTACAAGGTCGGCGACACGGAGGCGGACGTTTACGTGATTGGCAAGACGGCTTCGGGGAACTTTGCGGGCGTGAAGACCAAAGTGGTCGAGACCTGAGCCACATCGCGCCGCTCACACAGCCGCGCTGCTCCTATGACTCGCGATTCTCACATCCGTAGGCACGAACACCCGCCCGCCTCGAACCATCTTAACGACCCGACTCCTTACCCGAATCCTTCTTTGACTTGAGAGCGTTCTGCACGTCGGGCGGCAAATCCGAGAAGAAGTGATAGCCCGTCTTCTGCTCGATGTCGCCGACGGTCGTGACGTATTTCTTCCAAGAGTTTTGCGCGATGCCGGACGTGTTCGGCATATCGACAGCGATGATGCGTTCGCTCCCGCTCGCCTGCGAGATGTCTGTGCCTGCGGGCAGCACGAGCACGATCTTCCAGCAGTTGGTCGGCACGTTGACCTTGTTCGCGCGCCCGATTGATTTCGCGGAGCCGTAGCCGCCCGCGATGATGAAGAGTTGGTTGCCCTTCTGCGCCAGCGTGCGGCAGTAATCTTCTAATCCTTTCCACACGTGCTGGTTGAGGTCGGGCGTCTGCGGCAGCATGTTCGCCATGCTGAAGGTCTCGGAGTTGTCGGCCTCGTTCGCCGTCCGGTCTTTCGAGTTGCAGACGTGGCCGCGGTCGAAGCCCGTGCCGGTGTAGTCGTCGGGCGTGACGCGGTTGAAGCCTTTGGGCAGCGCCTGTTCGGGATGAAAGTTGTTCTGCCGCTCAACGTCTCCGATGTCCGAAGCTTGCAGGTGCCAGCTCACCCAGTTCGACTCTCCCTTGTCATTGTTATAGGAGAGAACGTACTGCGGCTTGACGAGCAGGTAGTTGTTCTTGTTGGCGGGATCGTCGGTCGCGCCGCTCGGGTCGCCGGGCGCGATGTTAAGACTCAACGGCGCACGCCCCGCCGTCGGCCCCAGCACGGGGCGACTCGTGGGTTGACGCACGCCGACGAAGCGCAGCACGACGAAGCTCAAGACGATCAGGATGCAGATGGCCGCGACGGCGGCGATGAAAATGAGTCTGTTTCTGTTCATGCGATATCCAGTTTCGGGGCGGCTCGGCTCACAGCACGCGCAGGTCGTGGCCGGTCATGTCGGCGGGCTGGTCTATGCCGAGCAGGCCGAGGATGGTGGGGGCTACGTCTTCGAGTGCGCCGTCTTGGCGCAGCTTGACGCCGAGCGAGTCTTCGTCAATCAAATGAAACGGGACGGGGTTGGAGGTGTGGGCTGTGTGGGGTTGGCCTGTGTGTGGGTCGAGCATCTGTTCGCAGTTACCGTGATCGGCGGTGATGAGGCAGCGGCCACGAGCGGTGCGCAGCGCTTTGGTGATCCAGCCGAGACAGGTGTCGATGTATTGAACGGCCTCGATTGTTTTGGCGAGGTTGCCGGTATGGCCGAGCATGTCGGGGTTGGCGAAGTTGACGATAAAGACATCGGTCTCGCGCTCTTCGACGGCGCGGAGGATTTTGTCCGTGACTTTGAAGGCCGACATCTCCGGCATCAGGTCGTAAGTGGCGACCTTCGGCGAGGGAACGAGCAGACGCCGTTCCGAAGGGAACTCGCGCTCCGTGCCGCCGTTGAAGAAGTATGTGACGTGCGCGTACTTTTCGGTCTCGGCGAGGCGGTAGTTGCGGACGCCGACGGCGGCGAAGACTTCGGCGAGGATGTTCCGGTGCCGGAGTTGCGGGAAGGCGATGGGGAGACCAAACGTCTGGTCGTAGAGCGTGAAGCAGACGAAGTCTATCCGGGGGCGAACGCCGACCGCGAACTCTTCAAAGCCTTCGACGGCGAGTGCGCGTGTGAGTTGTCGCGCGCGGTCGGCGCGGAAGTTGAAGAAGATAACAGAGTCGCCGTCCTTAATCGTCGCCACGGGCGAGCCGTCGGCGCGAATGATTGAGACAGGCTCGACGAACTCGTCCGTGATGCCGCGTTCGTGGGAGCGTCTGATGGCGGCGAGCGGGTCTTGCGCTCGCTCGCCCGAGGCGCTCGTGAGCAGACGGTATGCGCGCTCCGTCCGCTCCCAGCGCTTGTCTCTGTCCATCGCGTAGTAGCGCCCGCAGACCGTGGCGATCTCTCCGAAGCCGATCTCCGCGATCTTGTCTTGCAAGGCTTTGACGTAGAGATGTGCGGACGCGGGCGGCGTATCGCGCCCGTCGAGGAAGCAGTGGACGTATGCGCGCGAGAGGCCGCGCTCCTTCGCCATGCGGAGCAGCGCGTAGAGATGCTGCTGCGACGAATGGACTAACCCGTCAGAGAGAAGTCCCATCAAGTGGAGCGCGCCGCCGCGCTCTTTAGCATTGTCTAACGCCGTGATGAAAGCCTCGTTCGAGAAGAACTCGCCGGTCTCGACCGCGTAGTCGATACGGCGTATGTCCGTCATGATGACGCGCCCCGCGCCCATGTTCAGATGTCCGACCTCGGAGTTACCCATCACCCTACCGGGCAGCCCGACGCACGTGCCCGAAGCCTCGATGAGCGTGTGCGGATACTTCTCTCTCATCTCGTCATAGAAAGGCATCTCGGCGAGCGCGACGGCGTTACCCTCACGCACAGTGCTGTGGCCGAAGCCGTCGAGGATGATGAGCGCGAGCGGCCCTTTCTGTTTGAGCAAAAACCTGGTCTCCCCCGGATGATATTTTGATGAATGCGCCTAGCCTACTTCGACGTGTTAAAGGATGCAACCATCTACGTGTTGAGGGATGAAGCCAGACTGCGCGCCTCGTCTTCGTGTCCACGTGGGACGGGCACGCGCACGTTCTTCAGAAGAGATGAACCGCGGTTGCCCGCGCCCGGCTGCATCCAACTGAACACGACGACCGCAGGCTCGCTCTCCTCGTATTTAACGCCGGTCAGATGTCCGCCCATCATGTGCCAGCTCGTGAACCTGCCGCACATCAGCACGCCGTCGCGCGAGACGCACACGTCGCCCGAAGCCTTCCGCAGGTGGCGTACGGGCAGGAACAGTACGAGCCAGAGTATGAGCGCCACGAAGGCCAGCACCGCGAGCGGAATCAGGAGCACCGCGCCCGTCCTTTGACTCCCGCTGCGCAGGAGGGGCCAGTAGAGGAAGGCGGCGAGAGGAATAAGTACGGCGGGCAGCAGTATGCGCGCGAGCCTTCGGGCGCGAGCCGACTCGCGTGTGGCGAAGAGGCTCCACTCGGCGGGCGAGAGCGGCCAGCGCGCGAGCAACGTCTGCCCCGAGAGCATTTCGTCAATCTGCTGGACAAGCGCACGCGCGTTGAAGTACGTGAGCACCCCGACGAGGACGCCCGCCGCGCCGGTGATCGCCGTGAGGATGCCTGCGGCAAAGAGACCCTCCGCGTGCAGCGTCCGCGCCGCGACAAGCAGCAGCACGACTCCGAAGAGAGCTATCACCCCGAAGATTATCGCGACCAAGCGTGCGTTGCGCATCCAGCGTCGCATCTGGTTGGCGTTCGAGGGCGCTTGAAATTGACTCTGCATCATTCTCTTTTTCTCTGAGAAGGAAAGGGCGCTGTGCGTAGCAGGACTTCAAGAGTGCTGCGGCAACACACGTTCGGGCAGGGATGCCCGCGCTCCCGTCTGACGAGTCGAGCATAATTCACAGCGCCTTAGCCTTTGGCCGCGCGTTTCGACTTGGGGCGGCGCGAAGTGGCATCGGCTCCGGTCGGCTTCGCAGCGGGGCGTTCTAGTTGGTAGAAGGCCGCGAGTCCGGGGAAGCGCGCTGCGTCGCGCAGGTCGTCCTCGATGCGTAGGAGCTGGTTATACTTGGCGATGCGGTCTGTGCGCGAGAGCGAGCCGGTCTTGATCTGCCCGACATTGGTAGCGACCGCGAGGTCTGCGATGAAGGTATCTTCGGTCTCGCCCGAGCGGTGCGAGATGATGGCGGTGCGCCCGGAGTTGCGCGCCAACTCTATCGCGTCGAGCGTTTCGGTGAGCGTGCCGATCTGGTTGACCTTAATCAGAATCGAGTTGGCGACGCCCAGCTCAATGCCTTTCTTGAGAAATTCTGTGTTGGTGACAAAGAGGTCGTCGCCGACGAGCTGCACGCGCTTGCCCAACGCGTCGGTCAGAAGTTTCCAGCCGTCCCAGTCGTTCTCGCCCATGCCGTCCTCGATTGAGATAATCGGATACTGCTGGGCCCAAGTCTTCCAGTAGGCGACCATCTCCGCGCTCGAAAGCTTTCGCTTGTCGGACTTCTTGAAGACGTAATTCTTGCCGTCGTAGAACTCGCTGGCCGCGGGGTCTAAAGCGAGGTAGACGTTCTCGCCCGCTTTGTAGCCCGCCTGTGTGATGGCCTCAAGTATCGTCTCGACGGCCTCCTCGTTCGACTTGAGATCGGGCGCGAACCCGCCCTCATCGCCGACGCCCGTCGCGTAGCCGCGCTTCTTCAAGACGCTCTTGAGTGAATGGAAAATCTCCGCGCCCATGCGAAGCGCTTCGGCGAAAGATTTGGCTCCGACGGGCACGATCATGAACTCCTGAAAGTCCACATTGTTGTCCGCGTGCGCGCCGCCGTTGAGGATGTTCATCAAAGGGACTGGAAGCGTGCGTGCGCTCACGCCGCCGAGATAGCGATAGAGCGGGAGTTCCAGATAGGCGGCGGCGGCGCGCGCCGTGGCGAGCGAGACAGAGAGGAGCGCGTTCGCTCCGAGATTCGACTTGTTCGGAGTGCCGTCGAGCGCGATGAGCGCGGCATCCACCTCCGTCTGGTCGAGCGCGTCGAGTCCTTCGACCTCGCGCGCGATCTGGTCGTTGACGTTCTCGACGGCGCGCAGGACGCCCTTGCCGCCGTAACGCTTCTTGTCCCCGTCGCGCAGCTCGACCGCTTCGTGTTCACCCGTCGAAGCGCCCGAAGGGACGGCCGCGCGTCCGACTTCGCCGCTCACGAGATAGACCTCGGCCTCGACGGTCGGGTTGCCGCGCGAGTCCAGAATCTCGCGCGCTTGTACGGAATCAATCAGGCTCATGACGAGACCGCTCCTCAAAAAATTTTCGGGCTAGAGTTCAGAAGAGAATCTACCAATAAGGAAGGCGAAAGTAAAAACAACGCGGCGCGGGGGAGTGAGCCTGTTCGTCTTCATAGCTGGGCCGAAAGGTCGAGGGGGAGAATTAACATGGATGGACAGGATGAGCAGGATAAGAGATTTCAAGACAAGATATGAGAATTGAGATTTGGGATTTCAAATTCTTTATCCTGCCCATCCTGTCCATCCATGCTAATTCTTCACACTCGTGACGGCCCGGGCGAGATGGTGAATCCGTTCGTTAGTGCTCGTGGCTCTGCATGTGGCCGAGGTCTGTCAGGATTCGTTTCGTCACGCCGATACGCTGGTCGCGGATAGAGGCGTAGGTGGGGCCTTCGATCTGCGTGGCGAAGAAGTATGTGTCGTCCTTCGTCTCGACATAGCCGACGAACCAGCCGAGGAAGCGGCCTTCGGCGAGCGGGCCGCCGCCGGTCTTGCCGCTCAGCTTGTAGTCGGGCGTTTGTTCGAGCGTGATGATGTCTTTGACGATTGAAATGGAGCGCTTCGAGAATGGCACCTTCTCCGCGTAGAGCGCCTTCAGGAACTCGACCTGTTCGTTAGGAGAAATCTTCAGGCTGCTGCCGAGCCAGAAATTGTTGATGGGGCCCGATGTGTCTTCGTTGCCGTAGTGGAGGCGGCGGACGTACTGCTTCATCCGACGCGCGCCGACCTGCGTCGCCAGCTCGCGGAAGTACCAGACGACCGAACGCCGAACGGCGGTGCGCAAGGTCTGATCCTGCCACCAGGTGTTGAAAGGGGGCGAGTCCTCGTCGTGCGCGGGGTACTTCTTCGCGTCCCACTTGATAACGAACTCGGCGTCGGGGATGACGCCCGACTCAAGCCCGATGAGCGAGTTCGGAATCTTGAAGGTCGAGAAGGGCGAGAAGCGCTGGCGGCAGCGCGCCTCGTTGTAACGCACGTAGCTGTTCCGCTTCAGGTCGTAGAGGACGAATGCGCCCGCAGGAAAGTCTTTGAAGTACGGGGCAAGGTCAGTCGGCGACGCCGCCGCGGGAACGGAGACGCCCTGCTGTCGGTGTGCGGCGGAAGTTTCGCCCGCGACAGCGTCGCGAAATGTCGCCCCAACGCGCGACGCGTCCGTCGTCTTCAAGCAGCCGAGCGCCGCGAGCAGAATCAACGCCGGCAAGAATGTCTCCCTGAGTCGCATGTACTCTCCTCCTCGCAGGTTGTGCTCCTCGGGATTCGAGTTTAGACGCGTGCGGCGCGTGTCGGCAAACGGATGGGCGTTAGAGAACAGTCGGCGACGGAGACACAGAAGACACGGAGACACGGCTTTTGTTTAGCCGTGCCTCCGTGTCTTTGGTGGTTAACTTTTTTTATCCGCTCTGCGCTCAGGAGCCGGCGGCGGACTTCGCCTGCTGTTGGAGCTGCTGCTTCATCTCCGCCATCTGCACGCCGAGTTGGTTGATCTCGTCCTCGCTCAACACGTCGCGCGTCTTCTGGAACATCTCGCCCTCTTCCTCTTCGACGTGATGCTCGACGTTCTCCTTAAGCACGGTGAACTTAGCCATCCACTGTTCTGTGTCCACGGGCATCGAGTCCAACTCCTTCAAGAGCATCTTAACGACGTGGTGCTCCTCAAAGCCTTCGAGCACAATCTTGCGCGTCTCAGCGGCGCGCTTGATGGCCGGGTAGAAGATCGCCTCCTCCACCTTCGTGTGGATGTCGAGTTCCTGCCTGAGTTGCGCGTAGAGTTCTGTGCGCGTCTTCTCGGCGCGCTCGGTCGTCGGCTCGATCTGCTCGAAGATGCCGGAGACCTTCTTGTGGTCTTCCTTCAAAAGTTGAAAAGCGTTCATTGTGTCCTCCTGTTGTTGCCGGTTCTGGCACGTCCTTGAACTATAACCGTACGTGAAATGAGCTTGATGAAGTTAGATAGTCAATCCCAGTGCCAGTGGAGTTTATAGTAAACTTACATACTTGGAGCGCACGTGATGGCAACGACGAAAGACACGCGAGAGGACACTGCCGCCGCGAGGGGCGAGGCCGCCGAGGAATCTTCCGCCGTGCAGCCGACGCATTACCACTCGCGCATGGAGAGCGAGCGGGAGGCGGCGGAGCCGTGCGCGGACGCACGTGTCAAAGCGCAGCCCGTCGAAGACGGCGGCGAGCCTTCACGCGTGCGCGCACAGCCGCCTGAGGAGTTCACGGGCGGAGAGATAAGAGGGGCCGCTGAGGAGTCCGGCGGGTTGGCGGCGGTGTGGTCGTCTTTGAAGCACGCGTCGCGCGAGATGGGACTTGTGCGTGGCGCGCGCACGCTGCTCAGAGTCAATCAGAAGGACGGCTTCGACTGTCCGGGCTGCGCGTGGCCCGACCCCGACGGCGAGCGCTCGCACGCGGAGTTTTGCGAGAACGGCGCGAAGGCCGTCGCCGAGGAAGCGACGACCAGACGCGTCACGCAACAGTTCTTCCGTGAATGGAGCGTCGCAGACCTCTCGCAGAAGTCCGACTACTGGCTCGGCAAGCAAGGACGCATCACGCAACCCTTCGTCCTTCGGCGCGGCGCGACGCACTACGAGCCGATTGAATGGGACGATGCTTTTAAATTGATCGCCGGAGAGCTGAACGCGCTCTCGTCGCCGGACGAGGCGGCGTTCTACACTTCGGGTCGCGCGTCGAACGAGGCCGCGTTCCTCTATCAACTGTTCGTGCGACAGTTCGGCACGAACAACTTGCCCGACTGCTCGAACATGTGCCACGAGTCTTCGGGGCGCGCGCTTACTGAAACCATCGGCGTCGGCAAAGGCACTGTGACGCTCGACGATTTCGAGCTGGCCGACTGCGTCTTCATCATCGGGCAGAATCCGGGGACGAATCACCCGCGCATGCTCACGACCTTGCGCGCGGCCAAGCGGCGCGGCTGCCGTATCGTCCACGTCAATCCTCTGCCCGAGGCTGGACTCGGACGCTTCAAGCATCCGCAACATCCGATAGACATGCTGGGCGGCGGCACACAACTCTCAGACCTCTTCCTGCAAGTCCGCGTCAACGGCGACGTGGCGCTCCTGAAGGGCTTGATGAAGGAGGTGCTTGAGGAAGAGTCGCGAAGGCCGGGCGAAGTCCTCGACCGAAAGTTCATCGACGAGAAGACGCACGGCTTCGATGAGTTCGCGCTCGCTCTCTCTGAAGAGAATTGGGATGAACTCGTCGAGCAGAGCGGAGTCTCGCGCGAGCTGATCGGAAGGGCGGCGAAAGTTTATATCGAGTCGGAGCGCACAATCGTCTGCTGGGCGATGGGACTGACGCAGCACAAGAACGCGGTCGCAAACATTCAGGAGATCGTCAATCTCCTCTTGCTGCGCGGGCAGATAGGCCGCCCCGGCGCGGGCGTGTGCCCCGTGCGCGGCCACTCGAACGTGCAGGGCGACCGCACGATGGGAATCTGGGAGCGCCCGGCTGACTCGTTTCTTGATGCGCTTGCGCGTGAGTTCAGCTTCGAGCCGCCGCGCCGACACGGCCTCGACACCGTCGAGACGATTCGTGCGATGTACGCGGCCCAAGTCAAAGTCTTCTTCGCGCTCGGCGGAAATTTTCTCTCGGCGACGCCCGACACAGAGTTCACGGCTGAGGCTCTTCGACGCCTTCGTCTGACCGCGCACGTCTCGACGAAGCTCAACCGCGCGCACCTCGTTACGGGCGAGCAGGCTTTGATACTGCCGTGCCTCGGTCGCACCGAACTGGACGTGCAAAAGTCGGGCGAGCAGTTCGTCAGCGTCGAGAACTCGATGGGCGTAGTTCACTCTTCGCGTGGGAGCTTGGAGCCTGCGTCGCCGCATCTGTTGAGCGAGCCTGCGGTAGTGGCGCGGCTTGCGCGTGCGACTCTGGGCGAGCGGAGCACGATTGAATGGGAGCGTTTGGTTGAGGACTACGACCGCGTGCGTGATTTAATCGAGCGGGTCATTCCGGGCTTCGACGATTATAACCGGAGAGTGCGAGTGCCGGGCGGCTTCTACCTGCCGAACCTTGCGCGCGAAGGCGTGTTCAAGACCTCGACCGAGCGCGCCAACTTCACCGTTCAAGAGTTGACGCCGCACGTGCTTGCGCCGGGGCAGTTCCTGATGATGACCGTGCGCAGCCACGACCAGTTCAACACGACCATCTACGGATTGGACGACCGTTATCGCGGAGTCTATAACGAGCGCCGTGTAGTCTTCCTCAACGCCGAAGACATCGCAGAGCAGAAGCTCTCGGCGGGGCAGGTGGTCGATCTCGTCAGCCACTTCGAGGGCGAGGAGCGCACGGCACGCCGCTTCCTCGTCGTGCCCTACTCCGTCCCGCGTCGCTGCGCGGCGACCTACTTTCCCGAAGCCAACGTGCTCGTCCCGCTCGGCAGCGTCGCCGACAAAAGCAACACACCCGCCTCGAAATCCGTGGTCATCAGCGTGCGTCCCTCCGACGCGCCATTGAAGTTCGACTACGACCGCGTTTGAGGATTGAGTCAATGGTTCAATGACTCATTGACTCATTGATTCATTGATTCATTGATTCATTGACCCATTGACTCATTGAACCAACGAGTCGATGACTCAATCCTTCATTCGGCAATCATCTCATGGAGCTTCGTAGACGGTATGGTTGGTTCGGCCCATGCCGACGGCCGCGCCGATGCCTGCACCGATGCCCGCGCCGGCGAGGCCGGGGCCGTAGATGATGGAGCTGTTGAAGTCGCCGTATGAGTGAACCCAGCCGCCGAAGGCCAGCGCGGCCCCGCCGCCGATGGCCGCGCCGACGAGCGCGGCCTTCAGGCGGTCAGTGCCGCCGTCGGTCTGCACGCGCTGAATGCTCTCGCGCGTGAGCGAAACCTTCTTGCCGTCGTGCGTGAAGTTGATAACGAGATCACTGGCCGAGTCGAAGCGCCCCGTCAGGCGGTCGCCCTCTTTGAGGCGGACGACGATTCTCTGGCCGGGTGTAATCGACGCGACGGCTGACCAGTCGTGGCTCGCCTCGGCGGCTGTCTGCGCCGCGGCCTTCGGGCCCAGCGCGAGCGTGAATAGGAATGCGAGTGCGAGTCCGGGTGCGAAGAGTCTGTTTCTCATGATAGCCTTCCTCAAAGTCTGTGGTCGGGACGAGATGCCCCGTGCTCACTCTTCAAGGGCAATGCGCGTTCCGCTTTGAAAGCGTGAAAAGTCCCTGAGTTCAGGTGCGGGTCTGGATGACGGGCGGGCTTCATGCTGCGCAGTAAAGTTCCGACACCTGCTGCGTGGGCAAAGGGATTGGTTCGGGGATTTCGGAAGGCAAACGGAGGGAGAAAGTAGTGGCGTTAACGGGTGCGAACGAGTTGAAGCGGCGTATGATGATTAAAGTTGACGGCGAGCCATACGCGGTCGTGGACGTGACTTTCGCGTCGCCTTCGGCGCGCGGGGCTTCGACGATGGTGCGGACACGTCTGCGTCATCTTTTGACGGGCGCGGTGCTGGAGAAGAGCTTCAAGACGAGCGAGAAGTTTGAAGAGCCGGACGTTGCATTCTCGCCTGCGTCCTTTATGTACGCCGACTCGGACGGCTTTCACTTCATGGACGACGCGACCTTCGAGCAGTTCATGTTGCCCGCCGAGCAGGTCGGCGAAGACCGCGGCTATCTGATAGACGGACTGGTCGTGCAGGTCTTGAAGTACAACGGCGACGCGGTGGCGCTCGAACTCCCACAGTTCGTCGAACTCTCCGTGGCCGAGACCGAGCCGGGCATCAAAGGCGACACGGCGGGCGGGCGCGACCTCAAGCCCGCCACGCTCGAAACCGGTCTTCAGGTGCGCGTCCCACTCTTCATCAAAGAGGGCGAGCGCGTCCGCGTCAACACACAGACCGGCGAGGTGGCGGGCCGGGCCTGAGAGGTAAGCAAGTAGAAAGTAGACAGTAGACAGTAGACAGTAGTCAGTAGAAAAACCTTCTCCTGCGAGTCATCAGGGAGTCATCGGCTGCGTCCGTCACGCGGAGCGCTACTGTCTACTGTCTACTGTCTACTGACTACTGGCTACTGTCTACTTTCTGTTGTAACCTAGCGGGCACTGACCGGTTCGGAAAAGCAATCTTAAAAAAAGAGGAGCGAGGCGATGAAGTTCAGAATTATTTCGGCGTTCGCGTTGGCGTGCGTCTGCGCGTTAGCGTGTGCGGGTGTTGCCGCTGCGCAGGACACAGGTAAGGGTAAGGCCGCGGCGGAGGTGAAGGTCTCGGGCGGCGAGCGCGACGCGGCGCAGAAGATCACGAAGGCTTCAGGGACTGAGGCCAAATTGCAGGCCGCCGCGGCGTTCGTCAAGAAGTATCCGCAGAGTTCGCTGCGGCAGCAGATCGCGCAAGACATCGCCAAGCTGATCATCGACACACAGGACGCGCAGGCCAAAGCGTCGCTCGCGCAAGCCTACCTCGACATCTTCAACCGGCCTGAAGAGGCTGCATACGTCAACGCCTCGCTCCTAAACGCATACATCAACGCGGGGAAGACCGAGGAGGCTATGAAGATGGGGGCGAGTTGGCTCCAGCAGCACCCCGACGACATCCAGACGATGCAGAACCTGACGATTCTCGCCTCCGCCGCGGCCATCAAGAACAATAACGCCTTCATCGCGCAGGGACGGCAGTACGGAGCGAAGGCCATCGAGATGCTCGAAGCCGACAGGATGCCCGAGGGCACGGACGCCGCCAAGTGGGCGCAGTTCAAAGCGGCGGCGCTCGTCTCGCTTTACCGCGAGACCGGCGTGCTGGCCTTCAAGTCAAACGACAACGCCGCGGCCCTCCCGCTGCTTCAGAAGGCGGCGGCGCTGAAGTCGCCAGACCCCGGTGTCTATCTCCTCCTGAGCGATCTCACGAACGACCAGTACGAGCAGTTGGCGAAGGAGTATCAGGTCGCGCCCGCAGCCGAGAAGGCGGAGAAGTTCAAGAAGGTGCAGACCTCGCTCGATCAGGTCATCGACGCCTACGCGCAAGCCGTCGCCATCACCGAGGGGGTCGCACAATACCAACCCGTCAACGCGTCTCTGAAGCAGGCGCTGGAGCAGTATTACAAGTACCGGCACAACTCGACACAGGGTATGCAGCAGCTCATCGACAAGTACAAGAAGCCCGCGCAGTAAGAGAAGAATGATGAACGCGGAGTGATGAATGATGAATTAAAGGCTTCCCGTCTTTAATTCATCATTCATCACTCCGCGTTCATCATTGAGTTCTTCCTTCCCACGGCCCTGCGGCGTGGGATATACTCCCGCCTTCCGACAAAGCTTCACCTTGCAGCCGCCCCGTCGGAGCTTGCTTTGAACCTCGTCCGGACGCCGGCGCTGCTCCTTTGTTCGGCGTCTCCTTATTCAGGAAACTTCCAGGAGGAAAGTCCCGCTATGCCCGCATCGACAAGAAAGATCGCCCTCTTCATCTCGCTTCTCTTCACCTTCGTCGCGCTCGCGCCCCTCGCCGCACTCGGCTCGGACTTCAAGCGCGAAGTCGTCTACCAGATCATTACCGACCGCTTCTTCGACGGCTCAACCGCCAACAACAACCCGCCGCAGTCCGCCGGACTCTACGACGCGACCAAGACGAACTGGCGCGCATACTGGGGCGGTGACCTCGCCGGCATCCAGCAGAAGATGTCCTACCTTTCGGGGATGGGAGTAACGGCCATCTGGATTTCGCCGCCCGTCGATAATCTCAACGCGAATATCCCCGATGGACAAGGGAACCCGACCGCTTCATATCACGGCTATCAGGGGCGCGACTTCAAACGCGTCGAGGAGCATTTCGGGAACACTTCAAACACGTGGACTGACTTCGACAACATGGTGACGGCCGCGCACGCCGCAGGCATCAAGGTCGTCATCGACTTCGCGCCCAACCACACGACGCAGGACAACGGCGGCGAGTTCGGAGCCTTCTACGACAACGGAACCTTCGTCGGCAACTACACGAGCGACACGAACGGATACTTCCATCACAACGCGAACATCTCGGGCGGCGGCTGGGACGACCGCTATCAGGTCGAGTATTACACGCTCTTCGACCTCGCCGATTTGAATCAGGAGAACTCGACCGTCGATGCTTATCTTAAATCCGCCGCCGCGCTCTTCCAGCAGCACGGCGTTGACGGCTTCCGCATCGACGCCGTCAAGCACGTCACATGGGGTTGGGAGTACAGCTTCGCCAACTCGATTTTTACCGGTGGCGACAGCTTCCTCTTCGGCGAGTGGTATCAGGGCAACACCTCAGACCCTCTCTATCACGACTCCTACAAGTTCGCGAACAAGAGCGGCATCTCGCTCCTCGACTTCCCCCTCAACACAGCCATCCGCAGCGTCTTCGCCTCCGGCGGAAACTTCTCCGACATCGACACTGTTCTCACGCAGGAGGCCGGCAACTTCACCTGGAAGGAAGACCTCGTCACCTTCATCGACAATCACGACATGGCGCGCTTCCTCTCCGTCAACAACAACAACAATCGCCTGCACGAAGCGATGTCCTTCATTCTCACCTCGCGCGGCATCCCCTGCATCTACTACGGGACGGAGCAGTACCTGCACAACGACACCTCGGGCGGCACAGACCCTTACAATCGCCCGATGATGAATGCCTTCTCGACTTCGACGACCGCGTACCAACTGACGAACAAGCTCTCGACCTTGAGGCGCAATAACCCGGCCATCCCCTACGGCTCGACGCAGCAGCGCTGGATGAACCCGGACGTGTACATCTATGAGCGCAAGTTCTTTGGCTCGGTCGTTCTCGTCGCCATCAACAAGAACGAGACGACCGCTTATCAGATCACGGGTCTCAACTCGTCTCTGCCCGTGGGAACCTACAGCGATTACATGACGGGGCTGCTCGGCGGCTCTTCCATCACGGTCAGCACGGGGACGGGCGGCAACAACCCCGTCGCGGCCTTCTCTCTGCCCGCGCACACCGTCGCCGTCTGGCAGTTCACCGAAGGCCCCGCGCTCCCGGAGGTCGGCTCCATCGGCCCGACTTCGGCGCAGCCCGGCGTGCGTGTGACCATCGGCGGCAAGAACTTCGGCGCGACGCAAGGGACTGGAAGCGTGAAGTTCGGGACGACTGCCGCCACCATCGTTTCGTGGTCGGACACGAAGGTCGTCGCCACTGTGCCCGCGGTCGCGGGCGGCAGCTACAACGTGACCGTGACGGCGAACGGCGGCTCGGTCTCAAACGGCATCCAGCTCACGGTCTTGACCGCCAAGCTCATCCCCGTCACCTTCACCGTCTTCAACGCGGCGCAGACCGTGACGGGCGACTACATCTTCCTGACGGGCAATACGGTGGAGCTTGGCAACTGGGCGACGACGTGGGACGGCGCGGC
The DNA here is from genome assembly GCA_032162705.1 of Acidobacteriota bacterium. Taxonomy (GTDB): domain Bacteria; phylum Acidobacteriota; class Blastocatellia; order Pyrinomonadales; family Pyrinomonadaceae; genus QHXN01. The sequence continues at coordinate 37,359 of JAVRON010000090.1, read as the reverse complement.
GGGGCCCATGCTCGCGCCCAACTACCCGAACTGGTTCCTAAACGTGAGCGTCCCGGCGGGGCAGACCATCCAGTTCAAGTTCATCAAGATCGCCGCAGGCGGCACGGTCACATGGGAGGCCGGAGCGAACCACACCTACACCGTGCCCACGAGCGGCGTGGGCTTCGTCAACGTCAACTGGCAGTATTGAGTTTTGCCACCGATGAATTCACATGGATGGACAGGATAGACAGGATAAGGACAATTCAATTGGAGATTCGAGATTTGAAATTTGAAATTTAGAATCTTAAATTCTTATCCTGTTCATCCTGTCCATCCATGTGAATTCTCTTGTGAGTCACTGGTCGTCGTCGGTAAGGGGGCGGGACTGTGAGAAGGCTTTATCCGCGCGTCGGGCTAATGACGTTGCTATTGGCGCTGACTTTTAACTTCGCGCCTGTGGTGGCGGCGGTCGGTGCGGCGCAGACACAAGCCACGCCACACGCGGGCGCGAAGGCGGACGACAGCAGCAGCAGTGCGAAGGCGAAGGCCAACTCAGACCTTTGGAAGAAATATATCGGAAGGTACGAGCTTGAGGTCGGTCTCATCCCCATCTCGACGCTCGACGTGACGCTTGAAGGCGGGGAGCTGTGGATGAAGCCTTCGGTCGTCAAGAAGCGACGCCTCACACACAAGAGCAAGGCCAGCTTCGTCGATGAGGTCGAAGGCACGCCCGTCACCTTCAACCGCGACGATGCGGGCCGCGCCGTCAGTCTCACTTTCCAGTTTGAGGGCGAGTCCTACACGGCCCGTCGCGTCGAAATCCCGCCGCCGAGCTTGAAAGGGAACGTGACGTTTCGGCTGAAGGGTTACGCGGACGCCTCAATCGTCGTCCTCACAGGCTCTTTCAACAACTGGAGCCAGTCGCAACTCGTCTTCGGGCGCGAGTCGGGCGAGTGGGTCTGCCGCGTAGACCTCGACCCAGGCGTCTACCATTACAAGTTCATCGTCGATGGCAACTGGCTGCTCGATCCCTCAAACCCGGACACCGTCGAGGACGAGGCGGGCAACCTCAACAACGTCCTCGAAGTCAAAAAGCAGTAGACAGTAGACAGTAGGCTCCGCTCGGCGGTCGCTGCCATAGTCAAATGACTGCTCGGCTGATGAAGGGTTTTTCTACTGACTACTGTCTACTGCTCACTTTCCTCCGCCGTTTGAGATTCGCCGACGCCTGTCGTACCTTGTACGTCTCAAACCATTAACAAACAACGAAGAGGATTCCAGCAGTCGAAATGAGCACACAGCCCAACAAAATCATCTACTCGATGGTCGGCGTCAGCCGCCACTACGACAAGCGCGCGGTGCTGAAAGACATCTACCTCTCTTACTTCTACGGCGCGAAGATCGGCGTCATCGGCCTGAACGGTTCGGGCAAGTCTTCCTTGCTTCGCATCATCGCGGGCGTGGACAAAGGGTTCACGGGCGAGACCGTTCTCTCGCCCGGCCACACCATCGGCTATCTCGAACAGGAGCCACGTCTCGACGAGTCGAAGACCGTGCGCGAGACGATAGAGGTGGCCGTCGCGGAGACCGTCTCGCTCCTCAAAGAGTTCGACGAGATCAACGCACGCTTCGGTGAAGAGATGTCGGACGAAGAGATGTCGAAGCTTCTGGAGCGACAGGGCGAGGTGCAGGAGCGTTTGGATGCGCTCGACGCGTGGGACTTGGACTCGCGGCTTGAGATGGCGATGGATGCGCTTCGCTGTCCGCCGGGAGAGACAAGCGTTCGTGTTCTCTCGGGCGGCGAGCGCCGCCGCGTCGCGCTCTGTCGTCTGCTTTTGCAGAAGCCCGACATACTCCTTTTGGACGAGCCGACGAACCATCTCGACGCCGAGTCGGTCGCATGGCTTGAGCAGCACTTGCAGCAGTACGCGGGCACGGTCATCGCCGTCACGCACGACCGCTACTTCCTCGACAACGTGGCGGGCTGGATTCTCGAACTCGACCGCGGCGAAGGCATCCCCTGGAAGGGCAACTACTCCTCGTGGCTCGAACAGAAGCGTGAGCGCTTGAGGCGCGAAGAGAAGCAGGAGTCAGACCGGCAGAAGACCCTTGAGCGCGAGCTTGAATGGATTCGCATGGCCCCGCGCGCGCGACAGGCGAAGTCGAAGGCGCGCATCAACTCCTATGAGGCTCTGCTCAATCAACAGAACGAGCAGCGCACGCGCGAGCTTGAAATCTATATCCCGCCGGGGCCCCGACTCGGCTCGGTCGTCATCGAGTCCGACTCGGTCTCGAAAGGATACGGCGACCGTCTGCTCGTCGAGGGGATGACCTTCAAGCTCCCGCCGGGCGGCATCGTCGGCGTCATCGGAGCGAACGGCGCGGGCAAGACGACGCTCTTCCGCATGATTACGGGCCAGGAGCCTCCGGACGCGGGGAGTATCCGCGTCGGCGAGACCGTGCAGCTCGGCTACGTAGACCAGAGCCGCACGCTCGACCCTGAGAAGACGATCTGGGAGGAAATCTCGGGCGGGCAGGACACGATCAAGTTGGGTGCGCGTGAAGTGAACTCGCGCGCATACGTCGGGCGCTTCAACTTCTCCGGGTCTGACCAGCAGAAGAAGGTCGGCGCGCTCTCGGGCGGCGAGCGCAACCGCGTCCACCTCGCCAAGATGCTGAAAGAAGGCTCGAACGTACTGCTGCTTGATGAGCCGACGAACGACCTCGACGTGAACACGATGCGCGCGCTCGAAGAGGCGCTTGAGAACTTCGCGGGCTGCGCCGTCGTCATCAGCCACGACCGCTGGTTCCTCGACCGCATCTCTACGCACATCCTCGCCTTCGAGGGCGACAGCCGCGTCACATGGTTCGAGGGCAACTTCACCGATTACGAAGAGGACAAGCGCGCACGCCTCGGCGACGCCGCCACGCAACCGCATCGCATCAAGTACCGACAACTGACGCGGGGCTAATTGCTTTAGAACTACTTCAGCTTTTCAAAGGGGAACGAAAATGAAAGCGACATGGAAAGGCGCGGTGCTGGCGGAGAGTGACGACACGGTGGTCGTCGAGGGTAATCAATACTTCCCGGCGGACTCGATTAAACGCGAGCACTTTCGCGAGAGCGAGACGCATACGACCTGCCCCTGGAAGGGCGAGGCCAGTTATTACGATGTGGTCGTCGAAGGCGAAGTGAACAAGGACGCCGCATGGTTCTACCCGCAGCCGAAGGACGCGGCGAAGCAGATCAAAGACCACGTCGCCTTCTGGCGCGGCGTCGAGGTCGAGTAAAAGAGAAGCGTCAAAGTTGAATGAAAGAGAGACGGGAACGGTTGATGGAAGGGGAGGCGGGAGCGGTTCAAGAGCCGCGAAGAAGCTTTCGCCGACCGCGAAGAAAGTCCCGTGAATTTTTTTGAAGTCTCGCAAAGTTTTCTTGCCCTTCTCATAGCTCGGAGGCAATCGCAGCGTGATGAATTTCTTAAAAGACCTCGACGGCGGACTCGCACGCGCCGCGCTCGTCCTTCTCCTCTGCGCGCAGGCATCGACGGTATCGGCGGCGTCCGCATCGAGCGCGAAGGCGCGACCCCGCCCCGCCTCCGTGACGGCTCGCACGGCCTCCGTCATGCCGCGCACGGCTTCCGTCGTGCGGCAAGCTGCGGGCAAGCAGGGCGGCGGGCTGAAGTCGAAGTGGGACGCGGCGGTCGAGCGCATCAGCGGCGACAGTATGCGCGGGCATCTCTCATTCCTCTCTTCGGATTTGCTCGAAGGGCGCAAGACTCCTTCACGCGGGCTAGACCTCGCCGCCGAGTACATCGCCGCGCAGTTCCGACGTGCCGGACTCGAACCCGCGGGCGACGACGGCTATTTCCAGACGGCCAACTGGAGCATGGTCGCACGCGACATGAGCCGCTTCGAGATGCGCTTTGCGAACGCGGGCGCGGCTGTGCTGCCCGTCAGCGCAGAGCAGGTGAGCCTCGGTTTCCAAATCTCGGGCTTCACCTTCTGGCCGCTCGACGAAGAGTTGTCGCTCAAGGACGCGGGCATCTTCAAGGTCGCCTTCGGCGACGAGGGTGCGCTCGGCTCTCTCAAGCGCGAGCAGGTCGCGGGTCGCGTCGTCGCGACGGAGTTCCCAGAGTTTCCGCGCAGCGACCGCGCTCGCGCCTTCCAGCTTATCGGTCAAGAGAACACGTTCATGGCGCGTATGCGCGAGCTGGGCGTGCCGCTCGTCGTCGCGTTCAACCGCGCCGCTGCGCGGAGTCGTGGTGCGGGACAGTCGCGGCTCGTCGATCCGGAGGCGAGCGGGCATGAGGAGTCGCCTCTGGGGAATGCGCCGACCGCGCCGCTCGTCTCCGTCCAAGGCGCAGACGCGTCGCGCTTCTACGACTCTCTGACGACGGGCGCATCTCCGGCCACTCTCAACTTCACTGCGCCCGCGCGCGTCGAGACGCCGGTCAAGGTGCGCAACGTCGCGGGCGTCCTGCGCGGCTCCGACCCTGCGCTCAGGGATTCGTACGTCATCGTCTCGGCGCATTACGATCATCTCGGCGTGCGCGAGGGCTGCGACCCGAAGAAGGAGGACTGCGTCTACAACGGAGCGAACGATGACGGCTCGGGCACGGTGGGAGTGGTCGAGATGGCTTCGGCGCTTGCACGGCTCGACCCAAAGCCGCGGCGGAGCATTCTGTTCGTCACCTTCTTCGGCGAGGAGTTGGGGCTGAAAGGCTCGCGCTATTATGGCCGCCACCCGCTCGTGCCGCTCGCAAAGACCATCGCGCAGGTGAACCTTGAGCAGATCGGTCGCACGGACGACAGCGAGGGGCCGCAGGTCGGTACGCTCGCCGTGACCGGCTTCGACTACTCGGACGTGGGCGCTGTTCTGCGGCAGGCGGGCGAGGCCGAGGGCATCAAGGTCTTCAAGCACCCGACGAAATCGGACGCCTTCTTCGGTCGGAGCGACAACCAGTCGCTCGCCGACGCAGGAGTCCCCGCGCACACCGTCAGCGTCGCATTCGAGTTCCCGGACTATCACGCCGTCGGCGACGAGTGGCCGAAGGTTGACTTCGCGAACATGGAGCGCGTCGTTCGCACGGTCGCCCTCGCCTCGCTCTTGATCGCGGATAACCCGCAGGAGCCGCGCTGGAACGAACAGAACCAAAAGACCGCGCCCTACGTCGAGGCTTGGAAGAAGCTGCACGCCAAGCCTTGAAGCGCCCCTATCAGGGAAGGCAAAAGGCAGGCTCAACCGCGTGTTTCAGGTCGAACGCGGCAGGCAATCGGGGCATCAAACCGAACTCGCACTGCTAGGATCGGGTGGGGAGTCTAGCGCCGCCGTGTGCTTGAAACCATCCGGTGGCTTTCGCGTATTAACTGGCTCAAACCGTATCCCGGCTCAAACCGTCTTCGGCTGAGAGTCCTGATTTTGAACCACAAAAGTTTACAGACTAAGGAGCGTTACTTATGCGTTTTTTAAACTTCCGTGTGGCGTGCGCGGGGCTGGTCGCAAGTGTGCTGGCGCTGGCCGCGCTCGCGCAGACCGGCGGGACGGGGCGCGGCTTCGACAAGTCGCGCATGGACGAGACGGCCTCGGCCTGCAACGACTTCTACCAGTACGCCAACGGCACCTGGCTGAAGACGACCGAAATCCCCGCGGCCTTCTCTTCGTGGGGCAGCTTCAACGTGCTGGCGGAGAACAACCGCAAGACCTTGCATGAGATACTCGAAGAGTCCTCGAAGAACACGAAGGCCAAGGCGGGTACGACCGAGCAGAAGATCGGCGACTTCTACGCCTCCTGCACGGACGAGGCGAAGCGCGAGGCCGAGGGAGCTAAGCCGCTTGCGCCATATCTCGCGCGCATCGACAAGGTCAAGGACTTGAAGAGTCTCGAATCCGAGTTGGCCTACTTCCATCGAGAGGGACTGCCCGCGCTCTTCGGCTTCGGGTCGGGCCCCGACTTCAAGAACAGCTCGATGAACATCGGCAACGCGGGCCAGGGCGGCCTGAGCTTGCCGAACAAGGACTACTACACGAAGACCGACGACAACTCGAAGCAGTTGCGCGATAAGTTCGTACAGCACGTGGCGGCCATGTTCCAACTCCTCGGCGACGCGCCCGACGTGGCCGCCAAGAACGCGCAGACCGTGATGGCGATTGAGACACGCCTCGCGCAGAACTCGCGCGGCCCCGTCGAACTTCGCGACCCGACGACGCAGTACCACATCATGACGGTCGCCGACCTCGACAAGCTCACGCCGCACTTCACGTGGGAGGACTACTACGGCTCGCTCGGACTGCCGAAGAACTTGCAGATCAACATGGCGCACCCCGAATTCTTCCAGGCCGTCGATAAGATGCTCGTCGAAGTGCCGGTCGCCGACTGGAAGACCTACCTGCGCTGGAACCTCGTCAACTCCGCGGCGTCCGCGCTGTCGTCGAAGTTCGAGACACAGAACTTCGAGTTCTACGGCAAGACCCTTTCGGGTCGCAAAGAGCAGTATCCGGTCTGGCGACGCTGCGTCTCCGCGGCAGACTCCAACCTCGGCGAGGCGCTCGGGCAGGTCTACGTCACGCGTGCCTTCACGCCCCAAGCCAAGCAGCGCATGCAGACGATGGTCAACAACCTGATCGCTGCCTTCAACGACCGTCTGACGAAGGCCGACTGGATGAGCGACGAGACGCGCAAGGCCGCCATCGCCAAGCTCGCCGCCTTCAAACAGAAGATCGGCTACCCCGATAAATGGATCGACTATTCCAGGCTCAACGTCTCGCGCGACTCCTACGCCGCGAACGTCATCCGCGCAAGCGAGTTCGCACAGATGCGCGACTTCAACAAGATCGACAAGCCCATTGACCTGACCGAGTGGGGCATGACGCCGCCGACGGTCAACGCTTACAACAATCCGTTCCGCAACGAGATCGTCTTCCCCGCAGGCATCCTGCAACCGCCGTTCTTCAACCCCGAAGCCGACGACGCCATCAACTACGGCAGCATCGGCGCGGTCATCGGCCACGAGATCACGCACGGCTACGACGACCAGGGCGCGAAGTTCGACCTCGCGGGCAACCTCAAAGACTGGTGGTCACCCGCCGACCTCAAGAACTTTGAGGGACGCTCGAACTGCATCGTCCAGCAGTTCGATGCCTTTCAGGTCGAGCCGGGTCTGAACATGACGGGCAAGCTCGTCTCCGGCGAATCAATCGCAGACCTCGGCGGCCTGACCGTCGCCTACACAGCTTTCCAGAAATCTATGGAAGGCAAGCCGCGCCCGGCCCCAATCGACGGCTTCACGCCCGAGCAGAGATTCTTCCTCGGATGGGCGCAGGTCTGGGCCGAGAAGTACACGCCCGAGGCCGCACGCCTTCAGGCGCAGGCCGACCCGCACCCGCTCTCGCGCTTCCGCGTCAACGGCCCGCTCTCGAACATGCCGGAGTTCGCCTCGGCCTACCAGTGCAAGGCTGGCGACCCGATGGTTCGTCCCGACAAGGATCGCTGCCAGATTTGGTAGCACCCTTGCCAGGCCGGAAGTAAAAAGCAGCAGGGCGGAAGAAAGGTTTGAACCCTTCTTCCGCCCTGCTGCTTTTTTTGTGCGACCTGCTTTATGCGCGACGCACAACAATATAGACGGCGTCACTTGGGGCGCGTGCGGCGTGGCGCGCAAAGACAGTCCCGCCGGACAGGGAAGGGGAGTGATCCTTGCGGAGAAGGCTCGGGTTCGGTTGTTGTTGTTGCTGACGGTTTAGTGACCGGCGGCAGCGCCGGCCGCGACGCGCGCGCGAGCGGGATGCCGGTCGTGGCGTGTGCAGGCGCGTGCGAGCGCCTCTTCGACGCGCGGCTCGATGCTGCACTCGGGCTGGCGGCAGACGGCGGCAAGCTCTGAGATGACGAGGTAGCGTGCGCGCTCCAGCATCCGCTGCTCGCGGAAACTGAGCGGCTTGATGTGGCTCAGGTAGGTCAAGTTCTTCAAGACATCGGAGACCTCGAAGACATCGCCGGTGCGCATCTTGTCCGAGAACTCCTTGAAGCGATCCTTCCAGTCGTTGGCAGCGCCGCGGAAGTCATCGGACAAATGCTTCAGGAGCATCTCGCATTCGCCCGATGTGATCGGCGAGCGGAGACCGACTTCGACCGCGTTGGCGACGGGGACGAGGACTATCGAGTTGGTCGAGGCGAGGCGGAGCGTATAGAAAGGAAGGCTGGTTGCTCCGATCTGTTTTTGTTCAACCCTCTCAATGGTACCGATCCCGTGATTGGGGTACACGACTTTCTGGCCGACTTTGAAACCCACCAATACACCTCCTGTGTGGCAAAAAACAAAGCCGCGTCGCCAGTATCGGGTTGGGGCTCCCTTGAGGGGATTAGCGCCGCGGCAGCGGCAGTTCGTAAATTCTAACGAAAGTGTAACAAGCACCGCGCGCGAGCGTCAAGGTTTCGGAATTCGCGAGCAAAGACAGGACAAAATTCTTGTCGAAATTGCAACGGAAAGCGCGACCCGCGCCGCAAAAAGCGTCCGCCGCACGTTCACCCCGAAGCCCTACCGCGCGCATGCCGTGCCTCTCTCGCTGTCGGACGACGAAAGCGACAAAGCGCGGTGCGGCCTTCGGCGCGTCCGCCGACGGTCAAAGAAAATCAAAGTGGGACGCGCGACTCTCAGAGTCGCGCGTCCCACTTCTCGCGCAGCCACATTGAGGGGAAACTCAGGCGGGATTACGGCAGAGTGTAATCGCCGCAAGCAACAGAAGAGTTACCGGCGAATTAAATCTTCGTTACCTGTCGCCTCCGCTTCAGAAGCGGAGGATCGTGTCGAGTTGCAGACGCGTGAGCGTGCGATTGAGCGAGCCGGGAGGCGTCTGGCCGAAGGGGCCCAGCAGCCCCGTGGGGCGTCCGGTAAAGATGCCCGTCAGCGAGAGCGTCACGCGCGGGTCGGCGGCGTATCCGACGATGAAGCGATGCACGCGCACGTCGGTTGACTGGCCGATGTCGCTCCAGTTGAAGGGCGAAAGTATCGCGTCTTTCTCAAGGCGGAGGAAGGTGTAGTTGAACGTCACGTCGCCGCGCGAGATTTTATCTACGGGGAGCCGCAGCACGTCCTTGCCGATCTGGAACTCGGCCCAGAAGCCCTGCCCCTCTCGGTTCGGCAGGAGCACATCCACGCCCGTCGGCCCCGCCGTCACCACGTCGTGCGTCTGCGTGTTCGTCACGAAGTCGAAGAGCATCATGACGGGCCAGCGCTTGCTCCGCGTGAAGTCGGCGCGCGCGATTAAGTCTACGAGGTTATAGCCGGAGGAGAGACGGCCATCGCGGTTCGTGGCGTTCGTGTTCGCGAGCGAGAGGCCGAGGTTGCCGTTGCCCGCGACGAGCAGTTCGCGCGGGACGGAGACCTGCGTGGTGATGGTGCGCGCCGGCGTTGTGCCCGACGCCGGAATGGTGAACGTGACCGGGAACTGTATGTTAGAGCCGAAGACCTGTGCGGGCGTGATGAGCTGCGTCCCCGAGAAGTAGAGGTCTGCGGCTGAGAGCTTGAGCGAGACGTTCTTCGACGGAGCGATCTCTGTACGCGCCTGTGCCCCGTAGAGCGCGAGGTCGCGTCCCGCGCGCCCCGAAGCGCTCAAGTCAACATGGCCGTCCGCGCCGAGCACGAAGGCCGAGTTGCGCTCAAGCATGGGAAGCTGCCACGCGACGAGCGCCACGTTCTTGAAGGACGACTTTTTGAAGGTGCGTGTGTAACTCTCGTTCAGCCCTTCGGGCGAGATGTCGTTGTCCCATGTCATCTCGGTTCGCGTCCAGGGCGTCTCGAACTTCCCGGCCTGAAGCTGGAAGCCCGGGAGCGCCTTCGGCTTGTAGGTGATGTATGCCTGGTCGAGCGCGAAGGGCTTGCGCGTGAAGAAGTCCGTGAGCGACTGGTTCGTCGAGATCACGTCGGCAAAGCTGCCGGTGGTGAGACGCAGTCCCCACTCGAACTCGTCCGAGACCTTGCCACGCACGCCGAAGCGCGCGCGCATACGCAGGCGCTGGCGCGTCGAAATCGGGTTGCCAAGCGTCGCAGGGTTGTCGCTGCCGGCGAGCGCGTTCTGCTGGCCGTAGAAGGACTCGTAGCGGAAGCGCATGTCGCCGCTGAAGGTGAGCGAGCCGAGTTGTTTGGCGACCGCGTCGCTCGTCTTCTTCGACTGCTCCTCGACGTGCTTGACGCGCTCTTCGAGCTTCGACTCCTGCACGCCGACGCCCGCGCCCGTCGCACCCGTCGCACTCGCCACGTTCGACAGCAGCGTTGCGTCTTTCCCTTCGGCCCCGGCGGTCGTTGTGTACGTCGCGGCGCGCACGACCGGGGCTTGCGCCTGCACCGCCGCAACATTTTGCTCAGTCACCTCGACGCGCGAACGCAGCTCGCCGATAAGTCGCGACTGCTCCTTGAGTGCGGAGCGAAGCTGCTCGATCTCCTCGCGCTGCACGCGCAGTTGCTGCTGCAACTCGTCGAGCGCGAAAAGGCTGCCCTGCATTTTCCCCTGCGGCGCGATGCCCGACGGCGCGGGCGGCGTCGCGGGCTGTTCGAGGTTCGTCGCGGTCTGTTCGACGTTCGACTTTGTGGCCGGTGTCTGGGCGCGCGCGCTTGCGGCGAGCACGGAGGCGAATGCGCAAAGGGCGACCGCGCGGAGAATTTTCTGGCGCATGCTGTATGTCCTTTCGGTGAAAAGTCCTCTCGGAAAAACGGCGGCGCGCTCGCGCCATAAACCGTATATCACAAATTTCTGAATGAGAGGTTACATGCGCGTTAACAAAGTTATCGCCAGAGGCTAGGGGTTAGAGGCTCGGGGTAAGAGGCTAGAGGCTAGTTAGAAGAGGCCAGGGACTAGAGGCTGGAGACTGGTTGAAGAGCCGTAAGCACTCTTTAAATACTGCCGCTTCCGGATTCGCTTTTACTAGACTCAAGCGTCAAGCCTCTAGCCTCTAACCCCGAGCCTCTAGCCTCTAACCTCTAGCCTCTGCCTTCGTCGCCGTTGTCACCCGCAGACCTTTGCATGTAGAATTTCGCATCAGAGTTCTCCTCCTTCTAGGGATAGAAAGCGTATGGCTCTTCTGCACATCACCGACGCCGGCGGGCGAACGTGGGAGTTGCCACTCTCTCCGCAGGTCGCGTGTACCATCGGGCGCGCGCCGGACAACCGCGTGGTCTTGAACGACCCGCGGGCTTCGCGCTATCACGCGCACGTCAAGTTCCAGAACGGTGTCTACGTCGTCGTGGACGGGAGCGTGGACGGGAAGCTCTCGGCCAACCACGTCTTCGTCAACGGCGAGCAGCGGCTCGAACATCCTCTGCGCGACGGCGACGCCGTGCAGATCGGCGCGAGCCGTCTTCGCCTAGACCTCTCGGACGAGCGCAAGACCGCGGAGCCTGAGGCGCATTTCGAGGACAAGCCGCTCGGCCACACACAACTGCTCGTCTCGGCCAACGACGTGATTCGCGCCGCGCTCGCCTCGCGCGCCACTCCCGCGCCCGCTGTCGCAGCAGCGGCGATTGCTGCCCCGAGCGCCGAGCTGGAAGACCTGCGCCGCAAGGCCAAGATACTCGCGCTGCTCTACGAGATGTCGAAGACGCTCGGCTCGGTCTTTGACCTCGACCCGATCTTCGAGAAGGCTTGCGAAGTCATCTTTAGCGCGACCCCCGCTGACCGCGTGGTCGCATTGCTGCGCGACGAAGCGAAGCAGACCGCCGAAGGTGAGGATGACCTCGTCGTCGTCGCCACGCGCGTGCGCGACGAGAATCGCGCCGCGCAAGGTAGAAAGCAGCCCATTGGCCGCACCATCACGCGCAAGGTGATGCGCGAGCGGCAGGCGCTTCTGTCGCAGGACGCGGCAGCCGACATGGAGTTCGCGGGCGTCCACTCCATCGTCGCGCAGGGCGTCCATTCGACCATCTGCGCGCCGCTCATCGCCGACACGCGCGTCCACGGCGCGCTCTATGCCGACCGCCTCGATCCTTTCACATCGTTCACGCGCGACGACCTTGAACTCGTCAGCGCCGTCGCCGCGCAGACGGCCATCGCGGTCGAGAACGCACGCTCGCACGCACGCCTCGCACACGAGGAGGTCGCACGTGCCAACTACAGCCGCTTCTTGCCGGAGTACGTCGTCAAGCAGATTCTGGAGAACCCCGACTCGTTCAAGCTCGGCGGCGTCAACCAGACCTTGACGGTTCTGTTCGCAGACATACGCGGCTTCACGCGGCTCTCCGAGCACGCACCGCCCGAGCGCGTCGTGCAGCTTTTGAACAACTTCTTCACGGCGATGTCGGACGTGATCTTCGCGCACGGAGGGACGCTCGACAAGTACATCGGCGACGGGCTGATGGCGCTGTTCGGTGCGCCGACCGCAACGCCCGACGATGCCTGCAACGCCGTCTCCGCGGCGGTCGCGATGCAGCGCCAGATAGATGGCATCAACGAAACGCTGCGCGCCGACGGTTTGAGCGAGATCGCCATCGGCATCGGGCTGCACACGGGCGTCGCCACGGTCGGCTACATCGGCTCCGAGCGCCGCTCGGAGTACACGGCCATCGGCGACACGGTGAACCTCGCGGCGCGACTCGAACAGAACTCGCGGCCCGGCCAGATACTCCTGAGCGATGTGACTGCGCGGGCAGCCGAGGGCGCAGGCTGCTCGTTCCACCCGCGCCCGCCCATCACGGTCAAGAACCGCGTCCAGCCCGTGCCCATCTTCGAGGTCGAGTGGAGGCAGGGACAGGCAATGAATGCGGAGTGATGAATGCGAAGTGATGAGTGATGAGTGATAAGTGATGAGAAAGAAAAATCGGTGTTCCTTCTCATCATTCCATCACTTCATCACTCATCAAATATCCCTTCTTGTCACTCATCACTCATCACTTATCACTTAACTTTCTATGTCAACGAACACGTTCATGCGGAAGACGCTCTCGCTGATGTCCCTTGAGGGCTGGCGCAACCTCGTCTCGGACTCGATGGCGATAGACATCGGCTCGACCTCGGTCATCATCGCGGTCAAGGGGCGCGGCGTCGTCGTAGACGAACCGGCGGTCGTCGCCGTCAACAAGATTTCGGGCGAGGCGGTCGCAGTCGGGCGCGAGGCGCACGAGATGCTCGGACGCGAATCGCGCGACGTGTCGCTCGTCTACCCGCTCGTTGACGGCGTGGTGGCAGACTTCGAGCGCACGCAAAAGATGCTCGACCAGTTCGTCCGCCGCGCACGCAGCGGCATCTCTCACTTCAGCCGCCGCGCCGTGATGAGCGTGCTCTCCGGCATCACGCAGGTCGAGCAGCGTGCGCTCCTCGCCGCCGCCGAGCAGGCGCACATTGGCCGCGTCTACATGGTCGAAGAGGGGTTGGCCGCGGCCATCGGCGCGGGCGTCTCCGTCGAAGACAAGAACGCTTCGGGGGTCGTGGACATCGGCGGAGGCACGACGAACGTCGCGGTCGTCGCGCGCGGCATGATCGTCTACGCGCAGGCCGAGCGCGTCGGCAGCTTCGACATCGACGAGGCCATCATCGACCGCCTGCGCCGCCACCACGGCCTCATCATCGGCGCGCCGACCGCCGAGACTTTGAAGAAAGAGCTTGGCTCGGCCATCGAACCCGCCAACCCCTCGCGCTCTTTGAGCGTGAAGGGGCGCGACGTGCAGACGGGTGCGCCGCGCGCCGTCGAGGTCACGAGCGAGGAGGTCTGCATCGCCGCTGACGGCGTGGTCAAAAGACTCTCGCGCGTCGTCAATCGCGCGCTCGCGGAACTCCAGCCCGAGGTCGCCGCGGACATCTACGACCGTGGACTCATTCTAACGGGCGGCGGCGCGCTCCTCGACGGCATGGCCGAGTTCCTCCAGCGCGAGACCAATCTCCAGACGCGCATCCCCGCCGAGCCGCGCTACGCCATCGTCCACGGCCTCTCGCAACTCTTCGACGAACCGCTCCTGCTCCGCCGCGTCGCACGCAACGAACAGTCGCACATGCTCGACGAGGTGGCGGGAGCATTTGAATGAGGAAGTAGACGGAAGGAAGTAGACAGTAGACAGTAGACAGTAGACAGTAGTTTTTGCCTCATGCGCCGATTGAGTGTTTGCAACCGGCGGCGTCTCCGGCGAAAGCGTATTTTCTACTGACTACTGTCTACTGACTACTGTCTACTTGTATGAAGCTTCTTGCCCTGTTCCGAAGACAGATACAGGTCGCGCGCGTCTCCGGCATTCCGGTGCGGATTGACTATCGTTGGTTTCTCGTCTTCGCGCTCTCGGCGTGGGTCATCGCGGTGAGCTTCCGAGAGGGCACGACGATGACGCAGTTCGTGCGGCTTGAAGGCGCGGCGGCGTGGGTCGCGGGAGTGCTGACGACCTTCGCGCTCTTCCTCTCCATCTTCGGCCACGAGCTTTCGCACGCGCTCCTGGCACGCGCCGAAGGCATCGAGAGCGAAGAGATCGTGCTTCATCCCTTCGGCGGCCTGACACGTCTCAGCCGCGAGCCGGACAATCCGCGCGCGGAGTTTCGCATCGCGATTGCGGGCCCGAGCGCGAGCTTTCTGATCGGCGTCGTCGCGCTCGCAGGTTTCTATGGCTGCTCGCTCTTGGGGCTTCGCGCGACGGGCGCGGCGCTCACTCTCGTCGGGTTCTGGAACTTCACCATTGCCGCATCGAACCTTCTGCCCGGCTACCCGCTCGACGGCGGGCGCGTACTGCGCGCGTTCCTCTGGAAGAAGACCGGGCAGCTCGAAGACGCCACGCGCATCGCGGGCCGCGGCGGGCAGCTCATTGGCGGCGCGCTCGTCGTCTGCGGCGGCTGGTTCTACCTTAGGGCGGGCGATCCTTTCATGGGTCTCTGGCTCACGCTCGTCGGCTTCTTCCTCTTCGACGCGGCGCGCGCGGTCACACGCCCACGCAAAGGTCTGAAGACGGCGGGCGACGCGATGACCGCGCCCGTCTCCGTCGAGCCTGACGCGACCATCAGCCACTTCATCGACCATGTCCTGCCGCTCCACCGACAGGAGGCTTTCACGGTCGCACACGCGCGCCGCCTACACGGCATACTCACTCTCGGCGACCTGAAGAATCTGCCGCGCGAGCGCTGGCATCAGACGCGAGTCCGCGAAGTGATGCGCCCCGTCTCGCCTGGCCTCTTCGTCGAGCCTTCAACGCCGCTCGCACGCGCCGAGCGCCTGATGAACGAGAACGGCGCGGGCGCTTTGGCCGTCATCGACGGCGCGGGCGAACTCGTCGGCTTTCTCCTCCGTGGTCGCGTCAAGCGCCGCGTCAAAGTCAAAGCTTGAAACCCTTTGGTATTAAAGAACTCTCACCGCTGCACATGACGGACAGCATCCCGCCTCGAAAGCAGAGTCTATTGATTCTTGAGTCCTGAGCGTAAGGGAGTTCACCGCAGAGGCGCTGAGTTCGGAGAGGAAGCGCAGAGGGATGCAACTCTCTGCGAGTCTCTGCGTCCTCCGCGCCTCTGCGGTGAATCGCCCCGCGCCATATCCTCAAGAATGGAATAAACCCTACTCGAAAGTGGCCGCGTTGATTTGTGCCCGTTTATGCAGCATAATCGGCGCGGAGGCGTGTAAACACATCAAGGTGGAGGTCGCTTTATAATGCTGGCGGTGGTCGGCGCGCTGTTCGCCAACGCGTTGATAACTGTACTTAAATTCGTCGCCGCCGCCTTGACCGGCTCGTCGGGCATGATGGCCGAGGCGCTGCACTCGCTGGCGGATACGACGAACCAAATCTTCCTTCTGTTGGGACTGAGGTTCTACCGCCGCCCCGCCACGGAGAAGCACCCCTTCGGCCACGGCATGGAGCGCTTCTTCTGGTCGTTCATCGCGGCCATTTTTATCTTCGGCGTCGGCGCGACCTATGCGATCTACGAGGGCTTCGTCAAGCTCTATCACCCGCACGCGCCGGAGAAGCTGGGTTGGGCCTACGGCGTGCTCGCCGCTTCGTTCGTCATCGAAGGCGGCTCGATTACGCTGGCGATCTATCAGGAGATGCGCGAGGCTCGCCACGAGGGGATGACGTTTGCGGAGTACCTGCGCGAGTCGAAAGACCCGACCGCCAAGACCGTGCTCTTTGAAGATTCCGCCGCGCTCGTCGGTATCCTGATCGCCGCCGCCGGGCTTTACCTGACCGAGCACCACATAGGGCCCGGCGGGGGAGCATACTGGGACGGCATCGCATCAATCAGTATCGGCGTGGTGCTGGCAATCGTCGCCTTCACTCTCGGGCGCTCGTCACGCAGACTGCTTTTGGGAGAGGCGGCGACGGAGAAGGTACGCGAGCGCATCCGCCAGGCGATTCTCGAACATCCTAACGTCTGCGGAGTGATCGAGCTTTTGACGATGCACCTCGCGCCGAAGCAGATTCTCATCAACGCGCACGTCAACTTTCGCGATGAGCTGGAGACCGATGACATCGAGCGGACGATCAACGAGATCGAGCAGAACATCAAGCGCGTCGAGCCGATGGCCGACATGATCTTTCTCGAAACGGCGCGACGCAGCGAGCCGGCCCCGGACATGCCGGTATCGCAGCACATCGGATGATTTTAGATTTTTGATTTGCGATTTTTGATTTGGAGTTCTGCTTTGAAATTCCAATCTGAAACACACACAGACTTTCGCTTCGGCTGCGACGAAATCGCAAATCTAAAATCTAAAATCAAAAATCTAACATGTGGCTTCCGTTCCATAACCAGTACCTACAGTCCCTGCGCGAGCCGCGAAACCTCGTGGACATCGCGCTGGTCTTTCTGCTGGTTTACGCGCTGTTGAGGCTCATCCGCGGGACGCGCGCCGCGCCGATGGCCGCAGGCATCGGCGCGCTTGCACTGCTCTACGGTGTGGCCGCGCGCTACGATCTCTCGACTCTCGAATTCATACTCCGCCCCGCGCCCGTCTACGTTGGCGTCGCCGTCGTCGTGCTCTTCCAGAACGAAATCCGGCAGGCGCTCATCTCCTTCGGCAATCGCTTCCGCATCCCATTTCTGATCCGCCACCGGGGACAGTTCGGCGAGGGCGTCTACGACGAGGTCGTGCTGGCCGCGACCTCGCTCGCCTCGACGAAGACCGGCGCGCTCATCGTCGTCGAGCGCGGAGTCTCCCTGCGCAACGTCATCGAGGGCGGCGTGAAGATGGACGCCGAACTCTCTTACGACCTGCTGGTCACGATCTTCAATCCGGCGACGCCGCTCCATGACGGCGCGGTCGTCATTCGCGGCCACCGCGCGGCGGCTGCCGCCTGCTTCCTGCCGCTGACGCTGAACCCGCTGCTCTCGAAAGACCTCGGCACGCGGCACCGCGCCGCCATCGGCATCACCGAAGACACGGACGCCGTGGCGGTCGTCGTGTCCGAGGAGACGGGTCTCGTCTCCTTCGTCCAGGGCGGGCAGATACGGCGGGGCTTAGACGGCACGCGCCTGCGCTCCGCCATGCTCGACGCGCTCGAACCCCGCGCACGCGAATCGGGAGCGGAAGGCGACAGGCAGCAGCCGGGCGCGGAGACTCTACCGACGGAGGTCAGAAGCCAGAGGTCTGAGGTCAGTTAATGACCGGCTACTGACCACCGACCACCGACCAAATCTCTATCTGCCAAACACTGACTGCTGACTGCTGACTTCTGACCACTGACTTCTGACCACTGAACAATGGCTTTTAGATTCGCGACAACGAGGGGTGATGGGAAAGAACCGGGCGTGTCCCGGCGTTGGCTGCGCGCACTCGTCTTCGAGGACTGGACGCTGAAGATTCTGGCGCTCGCCATCACGCTCGGCCTGTGGTACGCCGTCACGACGCAGCGCGCGCCCGCGACGATGCGCCTGCGCGCCGTGCAGCTCGACTTCATCCTCCCCGAGAGCGTCGAGATCGGCAACGACCCCGTCAACGAAGTTGACATCACACTCGAAGGCAGCCAGGGCAAGCTCGCCGAGCTGAACGCGCGCAACCTCATCGCGCGCGCCGACGTGACCGACCTGCGCCCCGGCGACCGCGTGGCACGCCTCTCGGACAAGAACCTCACGATGGACTTGCCCGACGGCGTCCGCATCGTCGAGATCACGCCGCGCAGTCTCACGCTCCATCTCGAAACCGTCGTCGAGCGCGATGTGCCCGTCGAGGTGCGCTTTGAGGGCGAGCCGCCCGAAGGCTTCAAGCGCGGCCCTATACAGGTCACGCCCCCGAGCGTCCGCGTGCGGGGCCCAGAGAGCCACGTGGCGATTGTCGCGCGAGCCTTCACCGAGACCATCTCTCTCACAGGCCAGCGCGAGACCCTGACGCTTCCGCAGGTCGCCGTTGACATCGAAGACCACAAGGTCACGCCGCTCGACCCGACGGTCGCCGTGCGCGTCGAGATCACAGAGGAGCAGACCGAGCGTCGCTTCGCAAACGTCCCCGTGCGCTCGGCGGCAGGCGGAACGGTCGTGCCCACGACCGCCACCGTCACGTTGCGGGGCCCGCGCTCAATCGTCGAAACGTTGCGACCCGAAGACGTGCGGCTCGTCTTAGAACTCGTTGACGATGGCAAGCCCGCGCCTCGCCTCTCTCTCCCGCCGAGCGCGCAGGGGCGCATCGAACTCGTCTCCACGAATCCATCGGAATTCGCCGTCAACAAGTGATTCCGGATTCAATTCAAGATTGGAATAGCAGTCAGCCGGGCGGAATCCCTCTCTCACGGTCGGGCTTGCGGCTTCGGGCCTGTTCGCTGACGCTCGCGATACTGTTTTATGATTGCGATGATGAAGAAACTTTTCGGCACGGACGGCATGCGCGGCGAGGCGGGACGATTCCCGCTCGACGCTGCGACGGTGCGCGCGGCGGGGCGTTCGCTTGCGCGACATCTGGCTGAGACGCTCGGGCGCGCGCCGCGCGTCGTGACGGGGCGCGACACGCGCGAGTCGGGCGCATGGATCGAAAGGGCGTTCATGGAAGGCGCGCGTGCGTCGGGGGCCGAAGTAGAATCGGCGGGCGTCATCACGACGCCGGGCGTGGCCTACCTCGCGCGCACGCTCCCGGCGGACGCAGGCATTGTCATCAGCGCTTCGCACAATCCGTTTCAGGATAACGGCATCAAGATTTTCGCCCCCACGGGCCGCAAGCTCGACGACGCGACCGAGCGTCTCATCGAGGCGGACATCTACGCGGAGAGCGAAACCGTCTCGCGCGCGCCGGATGAGACGCGGAAGTTGGATAAGACCGAGCTTGATGAGAGCGACGCTGAAGAGGACGCGCGGCGTTCTGCCGTGTCGAGGGCGCGTGCGAAGGTGTTGCAGTCGCGCTACCTCGAATACCTAAGCAAGGAGGTCGCGGACGGACTCAGACTCGAAGGAATGTCCGTCGTCCTGGACTGCGCCAACGGCGCGGCCTCCGAACTCGCGCCCACTCTGTTCTCGCGGCTCGGCGCGCGTGTCCTCTCTACCTTCAACGCGCCCGACGGTCGCAACATCAACCGTGACTGTGGCTCGCTCCACACCGGCGTCCTGCAACGCCGTGTCGTCGAAGAAGGCGCGCACCTCGGCGTCGCTTACGATGGCGACGCAGACCGCGCCCTCTTCGTGGACGCACGCGGCCAACTCGTGGACGGCGACGCGACACTCTGGGTTCTGGCGAAGCGCATGCAGGCGCGCGGAGAGCTTTCGGGCGGACGCGTGGTGGCTACCGTAATGAGCAACATCGGGCTGGAGCTGGCGTTGCGCTCACGCGGGATGGAGCTGCTGCGCGCGGATGTCGGTGACAAGTACGTGCTCGAAGAACTGCTGCGCACTGGCTCCACTCTGGGCGGCGAGCAGTCCGGGCACATCATCTTCCCGCGCCTGAGCCTCGCGGGCGACGGCATGACGACGACCGTGGGACTCCTGCGCGCGATGTCTGAATCCGGGCGCACGCTCGAAGAGTTGACCGAGGGCTTCAGGCGCTATCCGCAGGTGCTCACGAACGTGCGCGTGCGCGAGAAGACACCGTTTGAGGAGGTCGCGGAGGTTGTGCGGGCTTCGGACGAGGTACGTGCGCGGCTCGGCGAGCGTGGTCGTTTGCTGCTGCGCTACTCGGGGACTGAGCCGCTGGCGCGCGTCATGATCGAGGGGCAGAGTCAGGATGAGATTGAGGCGCTGGCAGAGGAGTTGGCCGCCGTCATCCGCCGCAGCCTCGGCGAAGGTTGAGTCTTATAGCATCGGGAAAAATTTACGCGGCGGCTGGTGTAAGACTTACACTGCGCTCCTCTTTTTACTTACGAGTGATTAGAGTGACGGCGCGAAATCTCAGTAAACTCGTGGGCTTTTAAAGCTGTTGTCGTCGTACTTGCTTGGCATAGACATTGCGATGTATATTGTGGGGCAAGAGAGACGGTTGGTGAATCCTCCGTCTCAGTGGTTGCTGGGGTGAGGACAGTGACCACATATTAAGAGGGCGCGGCATTCCCCAAGTTTGCCGCGCCCTCGCTTATTTTTGTCACCCGAACGAAGCGAGAAATACCGCCCCATAGGTTCTATCCATCCTTGAGTCTTGAGCATCCGGGCACTTCACCGCAAGAGACGCAGAGGACGCGTGGAGGCTGCGCAGAGGAAGCCAAGTCTCAGCGCCGCGTCCGCGTCCTCTGCGTCTGCGGCGGTGAACCTCTTGCTTCATAGGATTCAAGAATGAGAACCTGACAGCCATACCTCTACGCGCCTGACGCTCACAACCTTCGTGCTACAATCCGACCGAACTTTCAGAACATTCCCCGAACCTACCGGCGCGCTTCGACGGAAGATGAATCCGAGCGATTACCGACGCGATTACACAGCCTACCGCTCCGCCATCGAGCGCGCGCGGTTCGAGTATCACGCGGGCTTCGGCCAGCGACCCGATCTCCGTCCCATACTCGACCTCCGCCCCATACACGAGCGTTACGCAGACCTCTGGACGCGCGAGACAATTGAAGACCTGCGCCGCGCCTTCGAGGAGACGCACGAGCAGTTCGAGACCGAGCGCGCCGGACTGCGTGCCCTCGCGGGCGCGGCAGAGGTCAGGCACGCCGAAGCAGGAGCGCGCGAAGTCACGGATGAGTTGAGGCGTTGCGCGGAGTCTTCCGAAGTCGAGTGGGAAGGCGCGAAGTTGTCGGCGTCTGAGACTCTGCACTTGTTGGCCGTCGAACGTGACGCCGCGCGCCGACGTGAGTTTACACGTCGCTGGCTCGACGCGGTGCGCGCGTGTGATGACCTGCGCGCCTCGCGCCTCGAAGCTCTCGGCGATGCGGCGCGCGCGCTCGGCTTCGACGGCAGGCGTGCCGTCTACGAGAGCTTCACGGGCGCAGCGTTGGAAAGTCTGGCCGCGGCGGCAGACACCTTCCTCCGTCGCACGGAGGCTGCATACATGTCGCGTCTTGCGGAGTGGTCGGCGCGCTCTCTGCCCGTCGCCGAAGCGCGTGCGCCGGACTACGCCGACCAATTTTTCTTCGAGCGCGGCGGGGCCGGCAGCGAAGTGAGCTTTCCGGCGCGGGACTTCCGAGCACTCTACGCAGGGGCGCTCGCTGGATTAGGCGTGCGCGTCGAGTCGCAGCAGAACTTACACATCGACGAAGCAGCGCGGCCCGGAAAGCATTCAGACTCGGCTTGCTTCGCCGTCGGGCCGCCCTCGGACGTAAGGCTTGTCATCGGCGCGGGGCGAGGCGACTTGGAGTTTCAGCAGCGGAGTTTTCGCGAGGGCGGACGCGCTCAGATGTTCGCGTGGGCTTCGCGCGAGACCTCCAAACGGTATCCCGAATTCATCTACGCGCCGGACGCGGCGGCGGAAGCGGGCCATGGGTTTTTACTGTCAGGTCTTTTCCGCGAACCGGCATGGCTCGCCGAGCGGCGTGGGATGCGTGCTGCCGAGGCGGAAGAGGCCGCGCGACTCTCGGCGCTCATCGACCTGTACGGGGCGAGGCGCGAGTGCGCGGCGACTCTTTACGCGCTGGCGCTCGACCGTGCGGGCGACGTGCGTTCGGAGAGACTGTCGGAAGCGTACGTGTCGCTTACGCGCGGCGCGACGGGTTTTCGCCAACACGCGGCGACGCGCCTGCTCGATGCAGACGAGTGGTTTGAATCGGCGACGAACTTACGCGCGCGGCTGTTCGCTGCCTCTCTGCGCGAGCACTTGAGAGCGCGGCACGGGCGGCGCTGGTTCGACTCGCGCGGGGCGGGCGAAGAGTTGATCGACGTTTGGAACACCGCCTCGCGCTACCCCGCAGAGGAGCTGGCGCGGCTCGCATGGGGAGGCGAGTTGAGTTTCGACCTGCTGGCCGACGCGTCGGTCGCGGCACTTGAAGGCAGAGATGGCTGACGAGTTGGCTTTAACGACGACGAGTCGGCTTTGACGACGGTGACGAAGGATGAGTTGAGAGTTAGAAGTGGCCTTACCCGGTTATACAGAAAATGGCGCATAAATTAGTCCAAATACCCATTCATGCTGAGTTCATGCGATTTCATTTGAATAAATGGGCAAGCCTGTGAGAAGTGATGAATTGACAGTGACGCGCGTGCCTGTGCGCCTGAGCGGAGGCCGCGGATACTCCGTCGAGATTGGCGCGGGCACGCTCGCACGCTTAGGGATGGTCGCGCGTGCGAGCCTCACGACTGAGGCGCGCAAGGTCGCGCTCATCTCGAACCGGCGCGTGTTCGATCTCTATGGCGCGCGCGCGGTGGCAAGCTTGCGTGACGCGGACTTCAAAGTCACGCACTGGCTGATGGGAGAAGGCGAGCGCTTTAAGACGCTACGGACAGCGGAGCGGGCGCTTCGGTTTCTGTCGGAGTCCGGGTTGGAGAGGAGCGATGCGGTCGTCGCGCTCGGGGGTGGCGTGGTGGGTGACCTGGCGGGCTTCGCCGCTGCGCTCTATCTGCGCGGCGTCTCGTTTGTGCAGGCGCCGACGACGCTGCTCGCGCAGATAGACTCGTCGGTTGGGGGCAAGACGGGCGTCAACACAGTTGCGGGCAAGAATCTGGTCGGCGCGTTTCACCAGCCCGCGTGCGTCGTCATCGACACCGAGACACTGCGCACGCTCCCGCGCCGCGAACTGACCGCAGGTTGGTGCGAGGCGATCAAGCAGGGCGCGGTCGGCGACCGCCGTCTGTTCGAGAGGACGCGGAAGTTTCTGGCCGACGAGGCGCGTCGAAAAGCAGAGCGGCAGCAACAACAGGGGCGACTAAAAACTTCGACCGGCGCGAGGGTTCCGCGCGTCAAAGAACGGGATGGTGTGCGCGTCAAAGAACGCGACGAAGTGCATGTCGAGGAACGGGACGTGGCGCGCGACGAAGAGCTTGCGCGAATCATCGCCGCGCAGTGTGCGTTCAAGGCCGGGATCGTCGCGGGCGATGAGCGCGAGGACTTGGGACGCAATGATGCTCGCTCGCGGCGCGTGCTGAACTTCGGCCACACGGTCGGGCACGCGCTCGAAGCCGTCACTAAATTCCGTCGCTTCCGCCACGGCGAGGCGGTCGGCTACGGTTGTCTCGCCGCGGCGGAGATTTCAAAAAGGCTAGGGCTGCTCGGGCATTCGGAGCTAGAATTGCTGCGCGATGCGGTGCGGCTCGCGGGGCCACTGCCTGTTGCTTCCAGCCTCGACGCCGAAACCATCCGCCGCGCGATACGTAAGGACAAGAAGGCGGTCGGCGGGAGCGTCCGCTGGGTGCTCATCGAACGACTCGGGCGCGCGCGCATCGTAGATGGAAGGGAAGTCCCTGACCGCGTCGTCCTCGCTTCGATTCGTGCCGCGCTCGGTGCGGCCTGAACTCTCCCATTCATGTCAAGAGGGAAACCCTACATGATTTTCGCAAAGCACGAGCGTCGGAGGCGGTGCGACTCCAGCGAGTGGGGCGGCGCGCGCTTCAATTTCATCATCATCGTCCTTCTGATCGCGCTCGTCGGCTACTCGGCCTACAACTTCGCGCCCGTCGCATACAACGCGTACCTCTTTAAAGACTTTATGCAGGAGACGGTGAACAAGGCCGCGTTCCCACCCGGACAGGAGAACGACTGGATCGCACAGCAGTTACGCGTGGGCGCTAAAGATTACGACCTGCCGCCGGACATGAACGTCAACGTGCAGAGAGAGGACGGACGCATCACGGCACGCGTGCAGTGGTCGCGCCCCATCTCGCTCCCCGGCTTCATCTACGAATACAAGTTCGACCACACCGCGCGCAGCAGCGGCTTCATCAACCCACGCTAAAGAAGAGTAGACAGTAGACAGTAGTCAGTAAAAAACTTTAAGGCAGCCGGTCTGATGACTCGGCTGCCTTCCTGTTTCTACTGACTACTGACTACTGACTACTGTCTACTGTCTACTCTTCTTCACGCCGCGGCGGCAGTAACTTTTTTGCTCTGCAATTGGATGAGACCGGCGGGGGCGGCGGCGAGCCAGGTCGTCGGGCAGACGCCGCAGCGCGTACATGTGTCTACGGAGGGGCAGGGCGCGGTCGAGCGTGCGATTTGAGCGCGTGTGTGCTCTTTTTCGAGGAAGGGGCGGCCCATGCCCGAATCGACGATCTCCCACGGCAGCACTTCGTCATAGCCCCTGGCGCGGCTCGTGTGAAAGTGTGGGTCAATGCCTGTCTCGCGCAGGGCCGCGTGCAGGTCGTCGCGGTGGCGCGTCATTGACTCGATGACGCGCGCGACGCTGCGGTCGCCCGAAGAGAAGAGCGCCTGCTCGTGCGCGATGCGCGAAGACATCACGCGCACTTCGACGTTCGGGATGCGCGCGAGATTTTTCGAGAGCCATTTCAGACGCCGCTTCAACTCGCGCTCCTCACAGATCGGCTCCCACTGGAAGGGCGTGTTCGGCTTGGGCACAAAGCCGTTCAGTGCCGGAATGATCTTGCCCGCGCGACCGAAACGCTTGCCCGCTTCGAGCATGCGGTCTTTGATGCGCGTGACCAGCTCGACCATCGCTTCGAGGTCTTCATCAGTTTCGGTCGGCAGCCCGGCCATCATGTAGAGCTTGACGGTGAGCATCCCCCGGTCGAAGACCGCGCCGCAGATGTCAACGATCTCGTCGTTCGTCAGATTCTTGTTGATGACGCGGCGCAGGCGGTCGCTTCCCGTCTCGGGCGCGACGGCGATCTGCTGGTCGCCCGACTCGACGAGCGCGTCGAGCAGCTCGTCTTCAATCTGGTCGAGCCTCAAGGACGAGACGGAGATTTTGTAGTCCATCCCGCGCAGGCCCTGAAGAATCTCGCTGATCTCCGGATGGTCGCAGACGGCTGTCGAGACAAGCCCGATCTTGTCTGTGCGCCCGCGCCACTCGGCTGCCTTCTGGAGTATGTCGCGCGCGGGAACGACGCGCGGCGGCCAGTAGTTGAAGCCCGCCCAACAGAAGCGACACCCCTGCGAGCAGCCGCGCGAAATCTCTATGAGAAAGCGCTCGCCCATCTCTGCCTCGGGGGCCCAGATGATCGTGGACGGCGCGAAGACCTCGGCCTCTTTCAGCTTCTCGACGATCTCTGTGTCGCCGCGCCGAATCGCGCGCCTGAGACTTCCTTCTTTCGGGTTCTCGGCTGCGACGATTCTTCCGACGTTCGCGGGCACGCCCTCGAACTTCGGCGTGTAAGCCTCGATTGTCCCGTCCGCCTTGTACGTCACATCGTAGAGCGAAGGCGCGTAGAAGCCACGGCCCACGCGCGCGAGCTTCAACAGAAGGTCTTCCTTCGTCCCGCCTTCTTCGGAGTTCTCAAACAGAAGGTCAACGAGTCGGGGGACGAGTATCTCGCCCTCGCCGACGGCGACCACATCTGTGAAGTCCGCGATGGGTTCGGGATTGAGGAAAGACGCAGCGCCGCCCATCAGGACGAGCGGGTCGTGGTGCGTGCGGTCTTTCGCCCACACGGGCACGCGCGCGAGCCGGAGCATACGCGCCATGTTGAGAAAGTCGGTCTCGAAAGAGATCGAGAAGGCGACCACGTCGAAGTCGCCGACCGGCGTCTGCGACTCCAGCGAGAGCAGCGGCACGTTTGTCCGCTCATACTCGCGCATCTCTTCGTCGTCGGGCAGAAAGACGCGCTCGCAGGAGACTTCCGGCACGCGGTTGAAAAGCTCGTACACGGACTGGAACCCGAGGTTCGCCATCCCGACCTTGTATACGTTCGGATAGCACAAAGCCACACGCAGACGCGCGCCTCGCTTCAGCGTCCAGCCTTCCTCGGTCGCAAGCTTGCGCCGGTAACTCTCTACAACTTTTTTCGACATGCTTTCGCCAACACGAAGACGGTAAGACTCAGATTTGATGTTTCAGACTTGCCGCCAATTCGCTGCTTACATTCTAACGCCCGGGAGCTTTTCCGCCTAACAGGCCGGCCAAGTTGGCGGCAACTTGTCGATCCCACTCGGCTTCCGCCGCGCGACATTTCGGGCAGACGAAGGTGAAGAGGCTCGGTTCGGGGGGGGCTTACACCAACCGAAAGAGGAACGGTGCGAGTTCGGAAATGAATGTATCTTTACGGTGGCCTTAGTCAAACTCATGAGATGGAAGATCGCGCTGAAGGGTACGCACTCGATGCGCATGGCTACGCCGTGCAGCTCACAGGTCTCCGTCGGCTCGGCGGGCGCTGCTTCGAGCTTGAAAGCCGTTAGCGCGGGCGGCTCGCTCACATACACTTCATCGGAGAGACCTAGGAGCAGATAACCGACGCCCCCCATTGAGAACGTCAACGCGGCGACGGCAAGCCCTACTAAATGTCTTCGCATGAAGATACCTCACTGCCTAACGCTTTCAAGGAACGCCTTGAGCTTGCGCGAGCGCGATGGGTGGCGGAGTTTGCGCAAGGCTTTGGCTTCAATCTGGCGTATGCGCTCGCGCGTGACGGCGAAGTGCTGGCCGACCTCTTCGAGCGTGTGCTCGCTTCCGTTCGGGCCTAAGCCGAAACGCATCTTGATGACCTTCTCCTCGCGCGGGGTGAGGGTTGCGAGCACCTCGTCGGTAATCTCGCGCAGGTTCGAGGCGACGACGGCGTCCGCCGGGTTGAGAATCGAGCGGTCTTCGATAAAGTCGCCGAGGTGCGAGTCTTCCTCTTCGCCGATGGGCGTCTCCAAAGAGATTGGCTCCTGTGCGATCTTCAAGACCTTGCGCACCTTCGAGACGGGGATGTCCATCTTGCGCGCGATCTCTTCGCTCGTCGGCTCGCGCCCGAGTTCCTGGACGAGCGCGCGACTGGTGCGAATCAGCTTGTTGATGGTCTCGATCATGTGGACAGGGATGCGAATCGTCCGCGCCTGATCGGCAATCGCACGCGTGATGGCCTGACGAATCCACCACGTCGCATAAGTCGAGAACTTGTAGCCTCTGCGCCACTCGAACTTATCGACGGCCTTCATCAATCCGATGTTGCCCTCCTGAATCAGGTCGAGGAACTGGAGTCCCCGGTTCGTGTACTTCTTCGCAATCGAGACGACGAGGCGGAGGTTCGCTTCGATGAGTTCGCGCTTGGCCTGCGCGGTTTCGGTCTCGCCGGTGACGAGCGCCTGAAGCGAGCGCTTGATTTCGACGGGCGCGATCTGGTGGTCGGCCTCGATCTGCACGAGCCGTTTGCGCGCGTTCGAGATGTGGCGCTTGAAATCCTTCTCTTCGTCGGGGCGAAGGCGCTTGCGGTTGAGTTTTTCGGTGTAGCTCGTGACCTCGTTTTCGGCGATGCGAATCTCTTTGTGAACTTTGCGGATTGAGCTGATGAGGCGCTGGCGCGCGTGCTCCGTCAGGTTGAGCTGTCGCATCTCCTGCGCGATCTCCAAACGCATGCGCGCGACCTTGCGCCTCAGACGCAGGAGCTTCTTCGACTTCTTGCCGCGCAGAAGCTTCTGCTCCGCGCGCAAGTGTTCCCAATCCTTTAGCCCCGTCTTAAAGATACGACGGATGTTCTCGATGCCTTCGAGCGTCCAGCGCAGGTACTCGTCGGCCTTGTCCTCCTGACCCGTCAGCTCGGCCTGTTCGGAGAAGGTGACGTACTCGCGTATGTTGAGGCGTCCCGCCTCCAACTCCTCGCCGAGGCGGCATAGCTCCTTGACCGAGATGGGCGAGCGCGAGATGGCTTTTTGAGTTTTGATCTGGCCGCGCTCGATTCTCTTGGCGATGGTGACTTCGCCCTCGCGTGTCAGAAGCGGCACGATGCCCATCTCGCGCAGGTAGAGGCGGACGGGGTCGTTCGTTTTTTCGAGCACGCCCGCCGAGAGGTCGAGTTCAACGTCTTCGTCGAGCGCGTCGTCGAGTTCGTCGGAGGCGACGACAGAGGCCGAGACTTCGATGAGCCGCTCGTCGGAATCCGTGACGGTGATGTTCGAGCCTTCGAGTTTCTGGAGCACGTCCTCGATGTCGTCGGGCGAGACGATGTTGTCAGGAAGCTCCCGGTTCAGGTCGTCGAAGGTGAGGAACTTCTTGTCGCCGCCGAGTTCGAGCAGTCGCTGCATTACGTCTTCCTGGTCTTTCTCTTCCATGCTCATCTTTCTAGTTCACCTCGGGGTCGCTTGCAAAGGGAACGCTGACGGGTCGGCTTCTCGGCCCCGAAGGCTTTCAGGAGAATGAGGGTGTGCCGCCGGTCACGCCGCCGGTACGTGGGAGCAAGGTCGTGCGCCGACGCTTCAGTTCCAAATCTTCCATGATGAGTTCGTCGCGGCGTGCCTCTTCGCCGGCGCGGTCAGCCGCCACGATCTCCGCGGCCAACTCCTTCAGGCGGCGGTCGTAGCTCATCAGCCTGAGCGTCATCAGGCAGCTTTCAGCCTCGGTCAGAAACGCGTCGGTCGCCTCGCCCTCGGCGCGTTCAGGCTCGTGCATCAGGACGAGCGGCACGATGTCGGCCACGGCGGGGTCGTCCTCGGTCAGACGCCCGAGCGTCGAGAAGTCAACGGCCTCGCCGCGCGCGTCCAGCTCTTTCAGCGCGCGGAAGACCGCGCCCGTCGGCAAGTCCGCATAGTCGCTCTCTTCGACCTGCGGCAGAAAGTGTCTGCGCAACTCTTCGTCGTGGACGAGCAGTTCGAGCAGTCTCTGCTCGGCGACGGTCGGCGCGATCAACTCGGCGCGGATGATCCGTTTCTTCACGTCGGAACGGGCGGCGTCGTCTGCTGAGCCGCGCGCGGTCACGGTCTTCCAGAGTTCCTGCCTGAGTCCCTGCTCTTCGACGCGGAGCGCGTCCATCATCATGTCAAAGTATTCGCGTCGCTCGACGGGGCGGCGCACGGCGCGGACGAAGGGCAAGACCTCTTCGACCGCCTCAGCCTTCTGCGCGGGGTTGCGCAAAGAGCGCTCTCGAAGCGCCTGCTCCAACACGAACTGGATGTGTGGGACGGCCTGACCCCGGCGCTGATTGTACTCCTCGACGCCGT
Source organism: Acidobacteriota bacterium (assembly GCA_032162705.1). GTDB lineage: Bacteria > Acidobacteriota > Blastocatellia > Pyrinomonadales > Pyrinomonadaceae > QHXN01. The sequence goes on along the minus strand of JAVRON010000090.1, from coordinate 8,071 downwards.
GCGCGCGTATGAACTCGTCCGGGTCTGCGCCGTCGGGAAGGACTAGAATCTTGACTTCAAAATCTTCCGGCAAGAGAACCTCTATGGCCCGCTTCGAGGCGCTCACGCCGGCGCGATCACCATCATAGTTGACGACAACTTTGCGCGCAAACCTGACCAGAAGCTTCGCCTGTTCCTGAGTCAAAGCCGTCCCCAGACTCGCGACGACGTTACGCACGCCGTGCTGAAATGGAACTATCAGGTCGAGATAACCTTCGACGAGAATGACGAACTTCCGCTTCCTTATCTCGTCGCGCGAGACGTTCAGGCCGAACAGGTGTCGCCCCTTCGTGTACGCAGCCGTCTCGGGCGAGTTGAGATATTTCGGCTCGTCGCCCTCACGCATCGCGCGCGCGCCGAAGGCGACGGGCTTGCCCTGCGCGTCCAACACCGGGAAGATCAGACGGCCTCGGAAGCGGTCGTAATAACCGCCCTGCTCCTTCTTGACGACCAGCCCGCTGCGCTCGATCTGCCCGATAGAAGCGCCCTTGCTTTTAAGATAAAGCCCGAGCGCGTCCCAACTGTTCGGCGCGTACCCCAGACGAAAGACCTTGCGCGTCTCGTCCGTGATGCCGCGGCCCTCGACGTACTCACGCGCGGCGCGCGCCTCTGCGTTCGTTTCGGCGAGATGCTGCTCCCAGAATTCGAGCGCCCACGCGTTGAGCTGTACGACCTCGTCGGCCTCCTTGCGCTTCGACTCGAATCGCTTGTCGTCAACCAGCTCGGGCAGAGGCACGCCCGCCTTCTCCGCCACGACGCGGATGGATTCGGGGAACGACAACCCTTCAAGCTCCATCACGAAGTTGAAGACCGACCCGCCTTTTCCACAGCCGAAACAATAGAAGATATTCTTCGACGGGTTGACCGAGAACGAAGGCGTCTTCTCCTGATGGAAAGGGCAGCACGCCATCCAGTTCGCGCCCTTCTTCTTCAAGGTCACGTAGTCGCCCACGACGCGGACGATGTCCGCCTGTCGCCTGAGTTCGTCGATGAATGTTTGCGGGTAACGCATCTCTCTATATGATTCAAGCTCAACGGGCGTGCGCTTCGCAAGGGGCCGCGTGCGCGGCGCATCCCTCTAAACGAGATGCGCGAAGAAGCGTTTTAATTTCCCGGCGTCGAGCCGCCCCTCGTTGCGGACGCCGCTGCACACGTCGAGGCCGAAGGGCCGGACTGTCTCGACCGCTTCGGCGACGTTCTCGGGACGCAAGCCTCCGGCGAGAAAGACCGGGACGCTTGACGCTTCGACGATGCGGCGGCTCACGCGCCAGTCGTGCGTGCGCCCCGTGCCGCCGAGTTCCTTGACGGCGAGACTCTGGTTGCCCGAATCGAGCAGCAACGCGTCAACGTGTCGCGCCGCCGACAAAGCCTCGTCCAAAGATTCCTCGCCCGCGACGTGTACGACCTGTACGAGCGAAACGCCCGGCAGTCGTGCGCGCAGCTCAATGTACACGTCCGCCGGGACGCGGTCGCACAGTTGAATCGTATTCACACGGCAACGCCGCTGCTGCTCGACGATGCCTTCTGCGTCCTGTCTGCACGTCAACAGAAACGTCGCCACGGGCGGCGGCACGCGCGCCGCAATCTCCGCGATCAACTCTTCCGCGATGACGCCCGGCCCGCTCGGCATCTCAGACACAAGCCCGACCGCCGACGCGCCGCACTCGACGGCCACGCGCGCCTCTTCGACGCTTGCGATGCAGCAGATTTTCACACGCGTTCGCATCGACTTTAAACTTGATTCTCAGCCAGGTAATAATTCACATGGATGGACAGGATTGACAGGATAAAAAGGATTGAAGAGTTGAGATTTCAAATTTCAAAATTCTTAATCTCTTATCCTGTTCATCCTGTCCATCCATGTGAATTCTTCTTTTCTCTTCAGTCGCCTACTGCTTCAACTCGACGACGGTTGCGCCCGCGCCGCCCTGGTTCTCGGGCGCGAGGTCGAAGCGTTCGACGTGCGGGTGCGTGCGGAGGAGTTCGGCGACCGCGCGGCGCAGCGCGCCCGTGCCGTGGCCGTGAATGATGCGTATGTGCGAGTGGCCGTGGAGGAACGCTTCGTCGAGGAAGCGGTCAACCCGGTCGCGCGCCTCGTCTGTGGTTTGGCCGATGAGGTTGAGTTCGGCTTCGGGTGCTTCGCGCGTGTGTTTGAGCTTCACCTCAGTGCCGCGCTCCTGCATGCGGCGCAGACGGCCCGCGAGCGTGTCGTCCTCCTTCTCCTTCTGCTTCTTCGGCGCAGGCCCGACGAGTTCGAGGTTCGAGACCTTCTCGCGGAAGCGTAAGTTTTTGACGCGCACTTCGGCCTCGCCGTCGCTGATGCGCTCGACCGTGCCCGTCATGCCGAGCGTCAGCAGACGCACCTCATCGCCCGCTGTAATCTCGCGCGTCGCAGTCGTGTCGCCGGTCGTCGAAGGCGGCGACGAGCGCGCGTCGTCGCCCGTGCGTCCCTGTCGAACAACGCGGACGCCGCCGGGTTCCGCGCCCGCGCTTCGTGCGGCGGCGGTGGCGGGGCGAGCGTCGGCGCGCACTTTCTGAGCCTCGCGTCGGAGTTCGGCGGCGCGGCGCTCTGCCTCGCGCTCGACGCGCACGCGTTGCGCGCGGTCTTCGATCTTCGAGTAGAGTTCGCGCGCCTGCCGCTCGAAGTCCGCGATGGAGCGTTCGAGCATGCGCGCGAACTCGGCCTGCCGTTCGCGCTCGCGGCCCGCGGCTTCACGGTCGAGCGCGGCGTACTTGTCCGCGACGGCGCTGCGTTCCTCTTCGAGCGCGCGGCGCAACGCTTCGGCCTGCTCGGACTCGCGCTGGATGCGGCGCAGGTAAGCATCGGCGGCGAGCGTGCGCTCGTCAACGCGCGCGCGCGCGGCCTCGATAATCTCTTCGGGCAGACGGAAGCGGCGCGCAATCTCAAGCCCCGCGCTGGAGCCTGCGACGCCGATGAGCAGGCGATAGGTCGGCTCCAGAGTGCGCTCGTCGAACTCGACGCTTGCGTTCGTGACTCCTTCCTCGTTCGAGGCGTACATCTTCAGCCCCGAGTAGTGCGTCGTTGCGATGACGTGCGCGCCGCACTCGCGCCGGAAATGATCGACGACGGCGACGCCGAGCGCTGAGCCTTCTTCGGGGTCTGTGCCCGTGCCGACTTCGTCGAGGAGAACAAGCGCGGGGCTACGGCACGTCTCGACCATGTGCCGAATGTTCGAGACATGCGAGGTGAAGGTCGAGAGGTTGGCGGCGAGCGACTGGCGGTCGCCGATGTCGGCGAGCACCGAAGCGTAGAGCGGCACGCGCGCCGCACGCGCCGGAACGTGTAGGCCCGAGAGCGCCATGAGCGAGACGAGTCCCGCCGTCTTGAGCACGACGGTCTTGCCGCCCGCGTTCGCGCCCGAGATGACCATCACGGGGCGCTCGGGGTCAAGTCGCAGTGAGATGGGCACGACCTCCAAACCTTGCTCGCGCAGATTCTCTTCGAGCAGGGGGTGACGTGCCTCGACTAGTTCGAGAGTGTTGCCTTCATCAATCGTCGGCTCGACCGAGCGCAGGTGCGCGGCGAGCGCGGCGCGTGCGCCCGTGAAGTCGAGTTCGGCGACGGCCTTTGAGGCCAGCTCGATTGAGGGCAGCTCAAGTCTGAGTTCTTCGGTCAGCGTGAAGAGTATGCGCGCGACTTCGCGCCCCTCGGTTTCGCGCAACGTCTGTAGCTCGTTGTTGGCTTCGATGGTTTCAAGCGGTTCGACGAAGACGGTCGCGCCCGAAGAGGACGAGCCGTGTGCGACTCCCGCCACGCGCCCTCGATGGTCGCTGCGGACGGGGATGACGAAGCGGTCGTTCCGAAGCGTGACGAGCTGGTCTTGAATCGACTCCTCGGAGCGGCGCATCAACGTCTCAAGCGAGCGCGTGATGGTCGAGCGCATACGCACGATGTCGGCGCGTATGCGCGCAAGCTCTGGACTCGCGCGGTCGTCCATCTCGCCCGAGGGCAGTATCTTCGAGAAGACTCGCGCCGAAAGTCCGGGCAGCGTGCGCGGTAGCTCCGCGACCATCTCCCACAGGACGGGCGCGGCCTCACGCTCTGCCGCGATGGCCGCGCGCGCGTCCGCCGCCTGCTCGCACAGCCGCGCCAGTTCGAGCAGCACGGAGGGGTCGAGTATCGTGCCCTCGATCCTCAGACGCGCGAGCGCCTCCGTCGGGTCTGCGAGTTCCGCGAACGACCAGCGCGCCCCGCGTGCGCGCAACTCCACGCACTCCGAGACGGCACTGAGCGCGCGGCGCACTTCGTCCGGCGTCGAGAGCGGCGCGAGCGATTCGGCGCGCGTGCGCCCTGCCGGCGTCTGCGCGTAGCGGCGCACGAGCGCGCGCAGCCCGTCATACTCAAGCGTCTGGAAAGCCTGTTCGTTCATAAGTGAAACGTTGAATAGTTATTCATAAGTGAATGGCAAATAGTTATTCGTATGTGAATGGTAAATAGTAAATGGTGAATGGTGGTAAGACAAAGGGCGCGGGCGGCGGGAGGTGCATCGGGGTGTGGGCGGTGGGACGTGAGTCGTAGCCGGAACCCGGCATCCCCGCTCCGGTGTCTTCGGTTAACACGCAAGGGTGCAAACGCTCAACAGCTATTCACCATTTACCTTCACCATTCACCGCCTATTGCCTCCGCCTTCTCCGCTCCGTGCCTTGCATGGCGGCGTCGAAGAGGTGTGTGGGGTCGAGGACGAGGATGCGCGTGCCATCGCGTTCGAGTGTGGCGCGCAGCGCGTGTGCGGCGTGGTCGGGAGTTTCGAGCGCCCCGGCGGAGACTTCGAGCGCGCCCTCGATGTGGTCGGCGGCGAGCGCGAGTTGTTCGTCGCCGCGCAGCGTGACGACGAAGCGCGGAGTCTCTTTGCGGTCTTTGTCTTTACGCTCGTCTTCATCTGTGCGCTGGTCTTCGTGAAGGGGCGCGGCACTGTCAACGCCTTGAAGACCGGCAAGAGCGGGCGGGTCGAGCAGCGTGTACATGCGCCCGCGGACGCAGACGATGCCGAGGACAGCGCGCGGCGCGTGCGGGAGAGGCGCGAGCTTGAGTCCTTCGGCCACGCCCTCCGTCTCTTCGGCGTAGATCGCGAAGGCTTGCCCGCCCGAACGCATCAGAAGCAGCTCGCGCACTCTCGGCGTCCCGTCCTGCGGCGATGGCGGCGGGGCGTTCGCATCTGTGTCTTTGTGTTCTTTCATCCGGCGACTCGGGAGCGCGGCAGAGTGTTTCGGTTCTAGCGTTGCCAATCGGTTTGAGCGAGAAGGATTTTGAGTGAATGCCTGGCCGGATCAGTTGCGCGAAAGGTCGCCGCTCTCGTCGAGTATTTCGGGCCAGAGCGCGCGGCTATGCTCCAGCTCTCTGTCCAGCAGGAGTTTCGTCTGCCGCAGCTCCTTTTGCAGCTCGGCGTTGGCGCGTTCCAGCCCCGCGATGAACTTCTTTTGCTGGCGCGTGCGCGCCTCAAGAAACATGACGTAGAAGTAGAGCACGCCTGCTATGGCGGCCAGCGTGAGCGCGAGAACGAGGGCGGCTAAAAACTCCACGGCTTTCTTCCCTGCTTGTCGGTTTACTAGATTACTACCTCTTCTCGCACGATTCCGCAAGTCCTCTGCACGGCGTTGGCCGCCGCAGTCCTTTTTGGCCGCCGCAGTCCTTCGGATGCTTCAATCCCTCACGGGTCGGATTCATTACCGCTCCCCCGATACTCGTTGACGACCGGTGCGTCCGTCAGGTAGATAATCCCTTACCGGTTGGCCGCCATCCCCTTCGGCTCAACCCGACTCGAATGACAGGAGGGAAACTCATGCTCGACGAAAGATGTGGATTGTCTACTCGCGGATTGCCGACTCGTCCGCGGACGTGCGTGCGAATGTGTCTCGCTGCTCTCTTGCTTGTGTTGTCGGGAGTGACGGCGAGCGCGCAGAAGACGTGGACGCTCGCGTGGAGTGACGAGTTCAACGGCGCGGCAGGCGCGGCGGTTGACGGAACGAAGTGGGTCTTCGAGGTCGGCAACGGCTCCAACGGTTGGGGCAATCACGAGCTGGAGTATTACACCAACACGACGAAGAACGCTTCGATGGACGGGGCCGGCAACCTCGTCATCACGGCCATCAAGGAGACGCTCGGGCCGAAGTACCGCTGCTGGTCGGGGCAGTGCCAGTACACCTCTGCGCGTCTCAAGACGCAAGCTAAGTTCGAGCAAGCTTACGGACGCTTCGAGGCACGCTTGAAGATTCCTTACGGGCAGGGAATGTGGCCCGCGTTCTGGATGCTCGGCAACAACATTCAGAAGGCGGGCTGGCCCACTTGCGGCGAGGTGGACATCATGGAGAACATCGGCCGCGAGCCTTCAATCGTTCACGGTACGATTCACGGGCCCGGTTACTCGGGCGCAAACGGCATCGGCGCTCCGTATGCCCTGACGAGCGGGAACTTCTCAGACAACTTTCACGTCTTCGCCGTCGAGTGGGAGCCGAACCAGCTACGCTGGTACGTTGACGGCCAACTCTACGAGACGCGGACTCCGGCGGACTTACCCGCAGGCTCCGCGTGGGTTTTCGACCATCCGTTCTTCATGCTGCTGAACGTGGCGGTGGGCGGTTACTGGCCCGGCGACCCTGACTCGACCACCGTCTTCCCGCAGAAGATGTACGTCGATTACGTACGCGTCTATAAATGAGCCTTCGGCCGTTCGACCGCCGACGAGACTGCCCCGTCACCTCATCCTCGAAGTCCTCTTCGAGTAACCCGTGGCTTTAATCTGTCAACGGGAAAGGAGATAGAAATGTTAAGGAAGCTAATGCTTCTGTTCACTCTCGGAGTCGCGGCTGCTTTCCCCGCCTCCACCTCGGCAACCCCTGTTTCCGTCTATGGCGCGTGGCTCTGCGGCAACGACGCCTGCACGTGGGCGAGCACGCGTGACATGACGGATTTCGACACCAAGAACCACTGGCTGATAAATCGCGGCGACGGTGTGCCCTCGGTCAACCTCGTCGTCCTGAGCTTCGTCCAGCCGCTCAAACTGCTCAACAAGACGACCGACGCGCAGACCTTAAACGGCGTCCCGCGTGGGATGGACGCCAACGTCGTCAACTACTTCAAGAGCCGAAACGTCCGCGTCATGCTCTCCATCGGCGGCATCACCTACGTGGACGCATGGAACCAGGCGCTCGCCGCGAACGCGACGCAGTTGGGACTGAACGCGGCCGAGGTGGCGCGCACGCTCGGCGTCGGCATCGAGATCGACTATGAGGAGAGCACAAGCCCCAACCTCACGGGACTGCAAGCCTTCATCAACGCCTATCGTTCGCAGTTTCCTTACGACGCGACGGGCGCGAATCACGCCGCGCGCCTGACGATAGACCTGGCGCCCGGCGACCGCTGGCTCATTGACCTGACGCGCAAGGCGACCGCCGACTGGCTCAACACGACGACGCCCGTGCTCGACTACGCCAACGCGATGGTGCCGAGCAAGCAGCCGGCCAACGCGTCCACGGCGGAGGGCAACTGGCAGGAGCACCTCGACGGCAAGTCGCAGTACAGCCCGCCCATCCTTCCGCTCGCCGCGGCCAAGTTCACAGGCGGGCTATACATCGTCACGGGGACAAACCCTTGCGTCGAGTGTACGAGCTTCGCCAGCTCGCTTATCAACTCGACCGGCACATATGTGCAGACCGTGCAGACCCGTGTGGGGACGACGAACGGGATGCTCGGCTTTATGTTCTGGGCCGCCGAGTGCCCTTCGACCAGACGCATCTGCACGACCCCGCCCAACACCTGCGAGGGCGGCGTCGGCGTCGGAGGCAAGACCTACAACGTGCCCGTGCCGATGCAGGCGTTGCGCCAGAACTAAAACTCGCTCGGAGTCGTCAAGTCAGTATCGCCTGCGGTAGTGTGCGGGTATCGCTATCAAGACCCGCACACTACCGCAGGCGACACTGACTTGACGACTCCGAGCGAGTTTTAGTTCTGGCGCAACGCCTGCATCGGCACGGGCACGTTGTAGGTCTTGCCTCCGACGCCGACGCCGCCCTC
>JAVRON010000089.1:0-57952 GCA_032162705.1 Acidobacteriota bacterium | reverse complement strand
TCGGACTTCTGTCGCCCCTCCGGGGCTTGTTCATTATTGCGTGTGCATTCCCAGGGCTGACGCCCTGGGCTACACTCTTCCGCCGCCTCCGGCGGCTCATTGCTTACTGCTTACCATCACTGCCTACTGCCGCTTAACTACTGTCTACTGTCTACTGTCTACTGACTACTGTTTCTGCCTACTTGCTTCTTTCCCCGCTTCTCCTGTAAGTTTGCCGCGTACGATTAGCCTTGTGTCGGGAACTGCCCTTCCCGAAATCCTTTTTCTCCCGATCTTACTTTCTCATGGCTTACCCGAGCGTGGAGCGCATCGAACTGCCTCTCCTACAGGAGTTGGCCGCCACGGGCGGCGTCGAGCACGTGCGCTTTCTCTACGACCGTCTGGTCGCATACTTCCCACAACTGAGCGAGCAGGAAGTGCTCGGCACAACGAACGGCCACCTCAAGCAGTGGCGCAGACTCGTGCAGAGCGCGGGCCGCAGCCTCGACGAGATGCGCGAGATTGAGCGTGAGCGTGGGCGCTGGAGGTTAACGGAGAGGGGAAGAAAGCGAGTCGCTGCGGAGGAGATTCAGTTCTCTCTCTCCGAACCCTCTTCGCCTGAAGTCGCGGCTGCCGAAGGTCTCTCGCACGTTGAAGTCCAGCAGATGCTGGCTGAAGTCGGTCGCGTGCTGGGGCACTACGCCGAGCTTGAGTTCGACTACTACGACGTGGTCTGGCGCGAGGGCGAGGGCAGCCCACGCATCAGCCACGTCTTCGAGGTACAGAGGAAAGGCAACGTTGACGCGGCGCTCGCCAAGCTGAAGCGCGCATACGATGCGCAGCGCTCCAAGCCCTTTCTCGTCGTCGCCAGCGAGCGCGACACGAACCGCGCCGAGCGACAGTTGAGCCTCGCACGCACGGGCCCCTTCCACGAGATAGGCCGCGTCACGACCATCCTCAGCTTCGAGCAACTGCGAAGGCTTCACCGCGCCCTCACCTCGGTCGAAGAAATCCTCGCTGGACTCTTCGAGCGATGACGACGGCGACACCACTACGCAAACAGTATCTCGACATCAAGCGCCGCCACGCCGACGCCATCCTCCTCTTCCGCATCGGCGACTTCTACGAAGCTTTCGACGACGACGCACGCCTGCTCGCGCGCGAACTCGACATCGTGCTCACCTCGAAACCGATGGGTCACAACCAGCGCGTGCCGCTCGCGGGCGTCCCTCATCACAGTCTGGAACGCCACCTCGCCACGCTCATCTCGCGCGGCCACCGCGTCGCCATCTGCGAGCAGTTGACCGCAACGCCGGTGCGCGGCGAGTCGGCGGGTCGCGGCCTCAACGAGCGCGACGTGGTACGAGTCGTCACGCCCGGAACAGTTCTCGAAACCGGACTGCTCCAGAGTAAGGTCAACAACTACCTCGCCGCTTTCGTCTCCGACGGTCGTCGCGCAGGAATCGCCTATGCCGATGTAACGACCGGCGACTTTCAGGCGACTGAGCTTGAAGCTGAAGCGGCGCTCGCGGAGCTTCAACGCATCGCCCCATCTGAACTGTTAGTTCCGAAGGGACTAGCCGCGCAGGTGTCTAACTTGCCGGGCTTCATCACGCGCCGTCCCGATGCGGGCTTTGAGGCGGTGCGCGCACGCCGCATTCTCCAGCAACATTTCGGCGCGCGCACGCTCGCGCCCTTCGGCCTGTCGCGCTCTCCGCTCGCGGTCACGGCGGCGGCGGCCATCATCTCTTACCTCTCGGAGACGCAGTCGGGCGTCGCCGAACAGTTGACGCGGCTCAAGAGCTACAACCCCGAAGCCTTTATGGTGCTCGACGCGCAGGCCGCGCGCAGCCTCGAAATATTCGAGTCGGCGGGCGGTGCACCTTCGTTGCTCTCGACGCTCGACGAGACACGCACGGCGATGGGTGGGCGTATGCTGCGACGCTGGCTCAGGCAGCCGCTCTTAGACCTCGCGGAGATTGCACGCCGACAGGAGCACGTCGCGTGGCTCGTCGCCAGAGACAAAGACCGCGCCGAGCTTTTGGCTACGCTTGAGAACGTACATGACCTCGAACGCCTCTCTGGACGCGCACGCGCACGCGTCGCGACGCCGTCGGAGATTCTCGCACTGCGCCAGAGTCTCGAAGCCGTCCCGCGTGTGCGAGCAATTCTCCAGCGCGACGCCGGACGCTTCGGCGTGGCTCTCACTGCGCTTCCTATCTGCGAGAGCGTGCTCGGGCTTATCCGCACGTCGGTCAACGACGAGCTGCCGACGCGCGTCGAGCAGACGGGCATCATTCGCGAGGGTTTTTCAGAAGAGCTTGACGGACTGCGCGCGCTTCTGCGCAATGGTAAAACCTTCCTCGCAGAGATGGAGCAGCGCGAGCGTGCGCGAACCGGCATCAAGAGCCTGCGCGTGGGCTACAACAAGGTCTTCGGCTACTTCATCGAGGTCACGCGGCCCAACCTCCATCTCGTCCCCGCGAGCTACACACGCAAGCAGACGCTCGCACAGGCCGAGCGCTTCATCACTTTAGAGCTGAAGGAGCACGAGTCGCTCGTCCTCAACGCGCAGGAGCGCATCGGCGAGCTTGAGACGGGACTGTTCCGGCAGGTCTGCGCCGAGGTCGGCAAGGCGCGCGAAGAGATTCTCGTCGCCGCCTCGACGCTCGCGCACATGGACGCGGTCGCGTCTTTCGCTCAGAGCGCGGTGCGCTGGAATTATGTCCGCCCCGTCGTGGTAGACGAGCCGGTGCTCGCCGTTCGTGGCGGGCGACATCCCGTGCTCGAACGGCTCATCGAAGACAGGGAGTTCGTCGCTAATGATCTTGTATTGGGAGGCGAAGGCGCGCCGGAGATCGCGCTCATCACGGGCCCGAACATGTCCGGCAAATCGACGTTTCTGCGTCAGGCCGCGCTCATCGTCATCATGGCACAGGCCGGAAGTTTCGTTCCTGCTTCGTCGGCGACAGTGGGCTTGACCGACCGCGTCTACACGCGCATCGGCCTCTACGACCGCATCGGCAGCGGCGAGTCAACCTTCATGACCGAGATGGTCGAGACGGCGCACATTCTTCATCACGCCACGCCGCGCTCGCTCGTCTTGCTCGACGAGTTGGGGCGTGGCACTTCGACCTACGACGGGCTGGCCGTCGCCCGCGCCGTCCTCGAATACATACACAACCATCCGCGACTCCGCTCGAAGACACTGTTCGCAACCCACTATCACGAGCTGACGGAGCTGGCCGAGATGCTGCCGCGACTCTGCAACCTGCACGTCGAGATCGCGGAGCAGGGAGGCGAGCTTGTCTTTCTCTATCGCGTCACGCCCGGCGTCGCAGAAGGGAGCTACGGCATCTACGCGGCAAAGCTCGCGGGGCTGCCGCGACCCGTCGTCAGCCGCGCCGAAGAACTGCTGCGCGAGTACGAAAGCGGGCACACTGTGACGGATGAAGGCGCGGCAGGCGAAACGCTCGAACAGTTCGACGCCTCTGCATGGGGGGGCGGCGCGCGTATCGTCGAAGAACTTCTCTCCGCAGACCTCAACACACTCTCTCCGGTCGAAGCACTCATGAAGCTCTTCGAGCTGCGCCGCATGGCCGAAGGCAAAAACGACAAGACACAGAAGGCGCGGAAGACGGCTTAGAGAGTGATGAGTGACAAGTGATGAGTGATGAGAAAATACCGCTTACTTTTTCTCATCACTCATCACTTGTCACTCATCACTCTCTGATGGGTCGGTGTGAATCTGTACGTGCGAGCGTGGAATCTCGGCTTCGATGGCGCGCAGCACGCGTTCGGTCAGGTCGTGCGCGTCGAGGAGGCTCTGTTCGCGGTTGACTTCGATGTGAAGGTCGATGAACTTGTGCGAGCCTGAGCGGCGCGTTCGCAGGTCGTGGAAGCCGAGTACGCCCTCATCATGGAAGCTGTGGACGACTGCGGCGACCGTTTCATCAATCTCGTATGGTAGCCGCCTGTCCATCAACACATCGATTGAGTCGCGCGCCACTTCGACCGCAGACCAGATGAGATAGGCGGAGATGGCGATTGAGACGAGCGGGTCGGCCAGCGTCCAGCCTGTGAGCGCGACGATGAGGAGGGCCACGAGCGCGGCTCCGTTCGTGTAAACGTCCGTCGCGTAGTGGACGGCGTCCGCCGCGAGCGCGGGCGAGTCGGTCTTGCGCGCGGCGCTGCGCAGGCGAGCGACCAGCGCCACGCTGACCACACCGGCTACGGCCATCGTGCCGACGCCGAACCATTCGAGCGAGGTCGGGTGCGGAGCGAGCATGCGCAGGATCGCCTCGCGTATGAGGAAGACGGCAGAGACGGCGATGACGAAAGACTGAAAGAGACCGGCGAGCGACTCGGCCTTCCCGTGCCCGTAGAGGTGATCTTCGTCGGGCGGACGCGCCGCCGCCCGGACGGCGAAATAGTTGATGACCGAGGCGAAGATGTCCATCGTCGAGTCGAGCAGCGAAGCCCACACGCTGATGGAGCCGGTCAGCCATCCCGTCGTCGACTTGAGCACGATGAGGAAGGCCGCGGCGGTGATGGAGAGTCGCGCGGCTGAGTTCTTCAAACGCGCGTCCGCCCTCTCGTTGAGTGCCGCCGATGTCTGTGCCCCGGAAGTTGCCATACCTTTTCTCGCGCCGGATTTTAGCAAATCAATGTCCAAGCGTGTCAGTCTGTTCTGTCGCATCCACCACAGTAGCCTGCTCAGTCAACTCCAACGCCGCGCGTGCGTGACGGCGAAGAGTGACGACGGCGACACCCGTGAAGATGAGTAGAGCCGCAACCCCTTGACGAACGCCCCAGCGCTCCTCTGCGCCGAGAAAGAGCGGTGCCAGCGCAAACGCGATGAGCGGTTGGAGATAGATATAGACGGCGACGGTGCTCGGCGTGACGCGTTCGAGCGCCCAAGCATTCAGGTAGTATGCGCCGACGGTCGGCACGAGCACGATGTAGATAACCGAGAGCAGGACGACCAGACCCACGCTCTGAAAGTTGACCTGCGCGAGGTAGTAGCCGCCGAAGGGGACTGCGGCCAGGCTCCCGAAGGCAAAGACCCAGGTCATCGCGGTCAGCGCGCCGTAGCGACGGAACACGTCACGCGAGATTGCGATGTATGTTCCGTACATGATGTTGCTGATGATGAGCAGGAGGTTGCCGAGCGTCGTGTCGCCGGAGAGGTTTGCGCGCAGGGGGTCTACCAGAAAGACGACGCCCGCCGCGGCGATGATTGTCCCGAACACCGCGCTCTTCGTTAGCCTTTCGTAGCCGATGAGCGCGCTGACGAGCAGCGCGAAGATGGGAATGGACGTTGAAATCAACGTCGCGTTGACGACGGTGGAGAGCGCCAGACCCTTGACGAAGAGGAACTGATTGAGGACGACGCCGAGCAGGCTATAAAGCGCGAGCCGCGCGAGGTCTGCTCGCCGCGGGACGAGGAGCCGCCCACGGAGTCGCAGAAGAAAAAGGAAGGCGAGGGTCGCGCCCGCGACTCTCAGTGCGACAAGCCCCGTGCTCGGGAGCACGCGCAGCACGATCTTCCCGAAAATCGGCCACGTCCCGAAAATGATTTGTACGGTGATGAGCGCGAGATGAGGCCCGGAGCCTGCGTGCTCAAGTTTAGAGTTCGCCTGATGACCGTCGGGTGTTTGAGGTTGGCGGATTGAGGAGAGTCGCATGCTCACGTCACCGACCGAGTTGACGAAGGGAATGCTTCGATCAATCAGGCAATCCACCCGAACGCAAGCGGCTTGAATATACTTACCCGCGCGCGCCCGTGCCCTCGCCCGGTTCGCCCGCATCCGTGTTTGAAGGGTCAGCCTCGGCGTCGGGCGAGGAAGAGCCGGTGTTCCGTCCCTCGGCTGTCTGGCCGTGCAGCGCGCCGTACTCCTGACTCTCGGCGTCGGTCGTGATGTTCGCGGGCGTCTCGTCCGATTGTTTGCTGGAACTCATCTTCAAACCCCATTTGAAAAGATGCTAGAGCTATTTTCAATTCTTAGGACGGCAAGAAGCGGAAGCCCGACCGTGAGGGAGGGCGTCTCAACTCCCGCCGGTTGCATCTTGACGACCGCCCTACGCCCCCCCTCCCGGTCGGGCTTCCGCCTCAAGCCCTGCTCCCATCCGTCAAATACTCTAAGCGAGCAGGTAGAGCGGGTTCTCCAGAATCTTCTTGAGCGTCTGGAGGAATTTCGCGCCGGTCGCTCCATCGACGACGCGGTGGTCGCAGGACAGCGTGACTCTCATCAACTGACGCACGACGATCTGGCCGTCGCGCACGACGGCTTTTGGCGACATCGCACCGACGGCGAGGATGGCTGCCTCGGGCGGATTGATGATCGCCGTGAACTCGTCGATGCCGAACATGCCGAGGTTGCTGATTGAGAAGGTCGCGCCCGTGTACTCCTCGGGCGTGAGCTTTCGCGCGCGTGCACGCTCGGCCAGCTCTTTGACCTCACGGCTGATCTGGCCGACCGACTTTGTATTCGCCGAGCGGACGACCGGAGTGATAAGTCCATTCTCTAACGCGACCGCGACGCCGATGTCCGCGCGCTCGTAGAAGCGTTGTGACTTCTCCCGAAAAGAGGAATTGACCGCCGGATGTTGCATCAAGGCGACCGCCGCGATCTTAATGACGAGGTCGTTGATGCTGACCTTGTTCTCGGGGTCGAGTTCGTTTAACTGGCGGCGCAATTCCGCCGCTCGATCCATCTCGATCTCGGTCGTCAGAAAAATATGCGGGACGGGGCCGAGCGAGGTGGCGAGACGGCGCGCAATCGTCGCGCGCATCGTCGTCACGTTCTCTTCGTGGTATGGCGCTGCCCCATCGACCGAAGGCGCTGGCTGCGTCTGCGCGGGTTGCGGTACGGCTCGAAGCTGCGGAGCCTGCCCTTGCTCATCAGCAGGAGGTTGCGTTTGCGCGTCTTGCGTTTGCGCGTCGTGTTGTGCGTTGCCGCTCATCGCGGCCTCAATGTCGCGCTTGACGATACGACCGCCGGGGCCGCTTCCAGTGAGGTCGTGAAGGTTGATGCCCGCCTCGGCGGCCATGCGCGCGGCGATGGGCGAGACGATCAGGCGACCGCCCTGCGGTGCGCGTTGACCGTTTCCGCCCGAATCTGCACCCGCAGACTGAGCTTGCGTGGCGGTCTGGGCTTGCGTCGCGGTCTGGGCTTGCGGGACAGCCTGTCCTTTACTCGATTCCGGTGCTGTCTTCTGTGTGGTGGAAGGTGCGCCGCCCACGTCGCCCTTGACTGGCTGGCCTTTGACTGTCGCCTGCGTGCGCTCGCCGCCGGGAACGACGGAGGCGAGTTCGTTTGGTGCGCCGTCTGCGCCCCCCTCGGTCGCTTCTTCGATGCTCTCTTTCTTCTCGGCTTGGGCCGCGCCCGAAGATGCTTCGGAGAGGAGAGCGGAAATGTCTTCGTCAGGCTCGCCGATGATGGCGATGATCGTGCCGAGCGGGACGGTCTCGCCCTCGCCCACGAGAATCTTACGCAGCACGCCCGTCGCGAGCGCCTGCGCCTCCATCGTGGCCTTGTCGGTGTCGATCTCTGCGAGCGGCTCGCCGACACTAACCTTGTCGCCTTCCTTCTTCAGCCAGCGCGAGAGCTGCCCCTCCTCCATCGTCGGCGACAGCTTCGGCATCACGACCTGCGTTGCCATAAAAGTCCTCAGTAGACGGTAGACAGTAGTCAGTAGACAGTAGACAGTAGACAGTAGTCAGTAGAATAGCTTTACGAGCCGCGCAGTCAGGATACAGAAGTCAACTTCCACTTAGAAGAACCTACTGACTACTGACTACTGTCTACTGTCTACTCTACTAATCAAGGTACGCCACTTCGCGCACGGCTTTGACGATTCGCTCGACATCGGGCAGCGCCAGCCGTTCAAGGTTCTTTGCGTAGGGCATGGGTGCATCGACGCCCGAGAGTCGCAGGACGGGCGCATCGAGATAGTCGAAGGCGCGCTCCATGATCTGCGCGCTGATCTCGGCCCCGACGCCGCAGAACGGGTGCGACTCCTCCGCGACGACGACGCGGTTGGTCTTCTTCACGGAGTTGACGATTGTTTCGATGTCGAGCGGGCGGATAGTGCGCGGGTCAATGACTTCGACCGAGACGCCCTGCTTCTCAAGCTCTTCGGCAGCCTTGAGCGCAGAGGGAACCATCAGCGAGCGCGCGACGATGGTCGCATCCGTGCCTTCGCGCTTCACGTCGGCGACACCGAGTGGGACGAGGAAATCTTCCCCGTCGGGAACTTCGCCCTTGATGCCGTACATGCGCTCCTGTTCGAGAAAGATGACGGGGTCGTCGTCGCGGATGGCGCTCTTCAAGAGTCCTTTGGCGTCGGCGGGCGTCGAAGGCATCACGACCTTGAGGCCGGGGAAGTGCGCGTACCAGGATTCGAGCGCCTGCGAGTGCTGCGAAGAGACCTGATAGGCCGAGCCGTTCGGGCCCCGGAACACGATGGGGATTTTGAACTGCCCGCCCGACATGTAACGCATCTTCGCCGCAGAGTTGATGATCTGATCCGTGGCGAGGATGGAGAAATTAAAAGTCATGAACTCAATGATCGGCCTCAGTCCGGCCATCGCCGCGCCGACGCCTAAGCCCGCAAAGCCCAGTTCCGTGATGGGCGAATCGACCACACGCTTTTCGCCGAACTCTTCGAGCAGTCCCTTTGAAACTTTGTACGCTCCCTGATAAGCCGCCACCTCCTCGCCCAAAAGGAAGACGCCCTCGTCGCGCTGCATCTCCTCACGCATCGCCTGATTGAGAGCCTCGCGCATCGTGATTACTGCCACTGGTGAAACCTCCGGTTTCAGTGATAAGTGATAAGTGATGAGTGATAAGAAAGAGACAAGATGCTTTCTCTCATCATTTATCACTTATCACTTCCTTATCGGTGTCGCGTAGATGTCCGTGAAAAGCTCTTCGGGCGCAGGCTCGGGGCTTGCGTCGGCGAACTTGACTGCGTGCTCGACCTCCTGACCGACGCGGTCTTCGATCTGCTTTAGACCCGCGTCGTCGAGCAAGCCCTTCTCGCGAAGGTTGTCGCCGAAGACCTTAATGGGGTCGCGCTCCTGATAATGCTCGATCTCGGCGCGCGTGCGATAGTGGCCGGGGTCGGACATCGAGTGACCCATAAAACGGTAGGTGCGGATTTCGATGAGCGAGGGCAGAGACTCCTTGCGCGCAAGCTCGACGGCCCTCTCAGTTGCCGCGCGGACGGCAAGCACATCCATGCCATCGACGAACTCCGCTGCCATCCCGTACCCGCAAGCCTTCTGCGACACGTCGCTCAGAGACATCGCGCGCTTGAGCGAAGTGCCCATGCCGTACTGATTGTTCTCGCAGATGTAGACGCAGGGAAGCTTCCAGAGTTGCGCCATGTTGAGCGACTCGTGGAACGCGCCCTGGTTGACTGCCGCCTCGCCGAAGAAGACAAGCGTCGCCTGGTCTGTGCCTCTGTACTTGGTCGCGTAGGCGACTCCGGTCGCGAGTGGAATCTGGCCGCCGACGATGCCGTGCCCGCCGAGGAAGTGTTTGTCCGCATCGAAGAGGTGCATCGAGCCGCCCTTGCCCGCGGAACACCCGCCTGCCTTGCCGAAAAGCTCCGCCATCACCTCGTCCGGCGAAATGCCCATGACGAGCGCGTGCCCGTGGTCGCGATAGCTCGTAAGCACATAGTCATCCGTTCGAATCGCCGAGACTGAGCCGACCGCGACCGCCTCCTGCCCGATGTAGAGGTGGCAGAAGCCGCCTATCTTTCCGAGTGTGTAAGCCTCCGCAGCCTTCTCCTCAAAGCGTCGGATGAGGATCATCTGGTAAAGCATGCGGAGCAGCGTCTCGCGGTCGATCTCTTCGATGTGTTTTAACTGCTGGTTCTGGCGCTGCTCGTGTTCCTCGCGGAGTTCGGCAGGGTCGATATGGTTACGCACGTCTCGTTCATCGCGCACGTCTCGTTCCTCGCGCTCGGCGACGCCTGCGCCGCTCGCAGTCCCATCCGATTGTGTACGGGGTCTCAGCGGTGTCACTTTAAGTTCACTCATATGCGAATTTCCCGCGCGTGGGGATGCCCACAGCCGACGCAAACGCCTCGCATTCTGCGCCGCATAAGCTCAGCGACTTTCGATGTTCAGTTGAAACAGGAAGGGATTATACGCGAGAAAAACGTCTGCGGCAAAAATAGGTGAAAGACAAAGGAAAACGCGCAAAAGTTAAAAGGCTTTTGCGCGTCGGGACTGCATTTGCTTTGACGTTTGAGTCGCCGTGTTTCTCCAACGGCATATATTATTTGTCAGCGGTACGCGTCGATGGAGACGACCGAAGATGCGTTTGAAGACGGAGAGGGCTTTCGCGCGTGCTTGTTCCGCTGCATGTTGCGCGTGGCCGCGAGGAGGAGTTCGTCTGCCGTCTCGCCGTCCGCGGGGTAGCAGCCCGCGCCGACGCTGACGCTGACCTGTATGTTTCGGCCAGTCTTGATGGGGAACTGTTCTGATTCGATGGCCGTGCGGATTCGCTCTGAGACCAACGCCGCGACCTGGCTTGATGCGCCCGGCATGATCGTCAGGAACTCGTCGCCCGCGTAGCGCGCGAGCATATCCATCTGGCGAAGCTGGCTCTTGATGACAGCCGAGAGTGACGCAAGCAACCGGTCGCCGACGCCGTGGCCGAACTGCTCGTTTATCTCCCTGAAGCCGTCCACGTCGATGCTCAGGACAGTGACCGCCTCTTTGTCATAACGTCTGGACTCTGCCAGTCGATGTTCGAGCATGATGTGTAGCGCACGCGCGTTCGGAAGTCCGGTCAGGTGATCCGTGAGTGCGCTCTCCTTCGTCCTTTCGTAAATCAGCGCGTTGCTGAGCGCGCCCGAGGTGTGGAGGCAGACCGATTCGAGCATATGCAGGTGCTCGATTGTGTACGCGCCGTCAGCCTTGGAGTAAAGAGTTATCGCGCCGAACGCGCCGTCTTCGCGCAGGAGTGGCGACGAGATGACATCAAAAAATTGCAGGGCGACTTCATCGGGCATGCCGACCATTTCCAGCTCGGGCGGCGTCTTGAACATCGCGCGTGCGTTGGCAATCACCCAACCCGTGATACCTTCGCCCACCGCCACGCTCCGCGCATAGAAGAACTGGGCCCCCTCTCCGGCGGCGAAAACGGGTTCGGCCTTACCCGTCTTTTCGTTCAAGGCGTAAATGGCGCACGCATCGAAGGGAACGATTGAACGAAGCTTGCCCGCTACCAGTGCCACTGTGTCCTGCAAGTTCAAAGACGATCCGATAGCCTGTGTGATCTCATGCAGGGCCGAGACCTCGCGCTGCGCACGTGCTATTGAGTTGAAGCCCTCCGAACCCTCGCGCGATTCTCCGGCTCCGGTCAACGTGTCCACTTCAAGTTTGGCTTTGGCCGTCAAGTTTGTCTCTCGGGGCTGAACCTGTTCGCGGAAGTCTTCGGGCGAGAGAAGGCGGTCGAAGTCGTCGATATGTTTGGAGAACATCTCGACCATGATGGGGTCGAAAGACTTTCCGGCCATGCGCCTTATCTGCGCGAGTGACTCTTCGCGCGGCATCCCTGCGCGATAAGGACGTTCGCAACGAGTGGAGTCGTAGAAGTCAACGACCGAAATGATGCGCGCGACGAGTGGAATCCGCTCTCCCTTCAAACCTGCGGGGTATCCCGTGCCGTCCCATTTCTCGTGGTGGAATCTCACGACATCCTCGACCGGATATGGAAAGCCGATGCGCCGTATGATATCGCCGCCCACAGCCGTGTGAATCTTCATCTTCTCGAACTCGGCGGCAGACAGCTTGCCGGGCTTGTTCAGGATGTACTCGGGGACGGCGAGATTACCTACGTCGTGCAGCAGCGCCCCCGCCTTCAGGGCTTCGAGTTCCTGCTCGCTGACCTTCAGGAGCTTTCCGAGTTCAAGCGCATAGACCTGTGTGCGTCGGACGTGTCCGTGTGTGCTCTGATCTTTGGCGTCGATGGCAATGGCTAAAGATTCGATGGCCCTCATCTGCAAGGCGGCCGTCGCCTGTGCCTCTCTCTCACGCTCTGCCTCCGTCCGGCGAACCTGTTCGATCAGCTTCTTGTGTCGGAGATGTAAGGCGACAATGTGAATGATCGTCAGCCCGCCCGCAACCGAGACGAATATCTCCCACGGTAACTGCTGCTGGCCGCCCGGATTATGCAAGATCAAGCCGAGCAGAGAGGCGAAAAAGCCGACCCCGATAAAACCTGAGAGGAGTTGAATGGCAGAGTTCGATTTTGAAGGGGACATTATAAAAGTCTGGGAACGATTGCGAGAAGAACAATATAGGTCAGCGAGAGTTTTCGGCGCGGCGGCCAACAATGTTGGCACATATAAAAATATCGTTTTTGTATGGGTGAAGTCAAGTTAAATATTTGCAAGCAATAAACGGCTATCTTATTGAGTGAGCATAGTTTCCGCGCAGAAAAACGCTCGGCCGCCATTTGTTCTTTGTGGTTAATTGACATATTCTTCGGGGGAAATATTTTTCGATTTGATTCGTCTGGCAAATCGCGAGAAAAAATTTTGAGCGCAAGCGAGCCTTCGAGCCAATTCACCTGGCGCTTCATCGCCGACCCCTTCGAGCTTCAAGAGGCCGCCGCCTCACTCTGTCGCGAGAGCATCATCGGGCTTGATACAGAGACTTACTGGGACGTGAATTCAAACCGCATGATCCTTGCGCTCGTGCAGCTTGCGCCTCCTGTCGGCGAGGTGCTGGTGGCCGACGTGCTGGCCGCGGGCGTCGAGCCGCTCAGGCAACTTCTGGAATCGCCTGACATAAAGATGATCGCGCACAATGCGCGCTTCGACGAAGGAGTCTTACGTGGTGCAGGTGTTCAAGCTCAAGGCTTCATCGACACGCTCCGCATGTCGCGAATGGCTTTGACGCTTGGCTCTCACAGTCTCGCTTCGCTCACCGAGCACTTGTTCGGCCTTCCGATTGATAAGAGCCTTCAAAGGTCAAACTGGCGCAGGCGACCGCTCACGCGTGCGCAAATACATTACGCGGCGCTCGACGCGCGGATGGCTTTGTTGGTGTATGAAGAGTTGTGCAGACTGCTCGAAGCGCAGGGTCGGCTTGAGGCGGCGCTCGCGGCAGCGGAACTCATGCCGACCGAGCCGGGGAAGCAGCCGCGTAGGAAGAGGAAGATAACGACGCCCGAGATCGTCCTCACGCTTGAAGAGAGACGGTGTGTCGCGTGTCTTAAAAGATGGAGGCTTGAGCGCGCCAACACGCAACGAGTGGCGGCCTACATGATCTGTCCTGACAGGACGCTTGAGCACCTCGTGCGGGCGCGTCCCCAAACAATCGAAGCCCTCTCGACGATCTACGGTCTCGGCGAATCCAAGATTAAAAATTTCGGCGAAGACCTGCTCCGCGCGCTCCAAGATGCGTTAGTTTGAAAGTGTCCGCCACGGCAGAGCGTCCGCCGCAGTGACTTCTGCGGGACGCAGCGGAAGCGGCTCACCCCTCCGCTGCGCGCACGGCTCCACGGTTGAGTTGTTCGGCCAGCTCTTCCGGTGTGTTGACCGGACGCAGACAGGTGTAATTCTCACAGACGTACGCGGTCACGCGACCACCAGTGGCTTTCCGCTCACGTAGCAGCGGGACGAGTTCCGACGCTGCTATGTCATCACCGCCGGTCAGCGCCACGACCTTGTTCGGAATGTAGCGGCCCCAGATTTCCCGTCTGAGTAGACGCGCCTGCTCGTCCGCATCGCCTGAGACTATAACGATCTCCTTTGGCGTCGAGAGATGAAAATCGATTGCGCCCAGAGCGTAGCCGAACGCGGAAGGGTAACGTTCGACCGCATCGCGTACGAGTCGCAGGACGTTGACGGCTTTGCGCCTGTAATCCTCTTTCCCGGTCAGGATTGAGAGTCGGAGCAGCGCCTCGGCGGCGACCGAATTGCCGGAGGGCGTGGCGTTATCAAAGTAGTCCTTGTTGCGAACGATCAACTGCTCGCCGCTCCTGCCGTTATAGAAGAAGCCCCCGCCGTCTTCGTCCCAAAACTCTTCGACCATCTTGTCAGTCAAGGTGAGAGAGGCTTCGAGCCAGCGCAGACGCCCCGTCGTCTCGTAGAGCGTGACGAGTCCAGAGACGACGAACGCATAGTCGTCGAGAAAGCCCACGTGCTTCGCGCGTCCGTCTTTGTAGACGTGTAGAAGCAGCCCGTCTGAGAGAAGCGTGTCGAGTAGGAACTGCGCGTTGCGCTCGGCGATCTCGCGGTAGTCGTCACGGTCTAAGACCGCGGCGGCTTCGGCGAAACTTTCGAGCATTAAGCCGTTCCAGGCAGTGATGACCTTCTCGTCGCGCCCCGGCTTGATACGTCTTTCGCGCTCGGTGTAAAGAATGCCTCGCCCGCGCTCGACGGCCTCGGTCAATCTCTCGACGGTGGTCTTCAACTCTCTCGCCACAATCGCGGCGGGTTTACTGATGTTGAGGATGTTCTTCTCCTCAAAATTCCCGCCCTCCGACACTCCGTAGAAGCCGCAAAACAGTCGTGCGTCCTCGGGCCCAAGAAGGCTTTCGATCTCCTCCATATCCCAGACGAAGAACTTTCCTTCGACGCCTTCGGAGTCTGCGTCCTGTGTCGAGTAGAACGCGCCCGACTCGTCAAGCATCTCACGCGCGACATAGCCGAGCGTCTCTTCGACGACGCGTCGGAAGAACGGTTCGCCCGTCGCCTGATGTACGTGCAGGTACAGGCGCGAGAGCAGCGCGTTGTCGTAGAGCATCTTCTCGAAGTGTGGGACGAGCCAACGCGCGTCGGTCGAGTAGCGGTGAAAGCCTCCGCCGATCTGGTCGTACATCCCTCCTTCGGCCATCATGCGGCAACTGTGCGTTACCATTTCGAGAGCGCGTGCATCGCCGGTTCGCGCATACGCGCGGAGCAAAAATTCCAGATTCATTGAGGAGGGAAACTTCGGTGCGCTCCCGAAGCCGCCGTGCCGCGGGTCGTACGAGCGCGCTAGTCCGTTATATGCGTTATCAAGCAGTTGAAGGCTAATAGCTTCGGACGACTCCTCGGCTATCCCCATGCGGCGCAGCTCCGAGAGTATCTCCCAGGCCGACTGGCGAATCTCTTCGGGGCGCGTGCGGTACGCTTCGGAGACCGCCGAGAGGATGCGCGGGAAGCCGGGCATCTGGTAGCGGTCTTCGGGAGGGAAGTACGTGCCGCCGTAGAAGGGGACGAGGTCGGGCGTGAGGAAAACAGTCAAAGGCCAGCCGCCGTGGCGCGTCATCATCTGGACGGCGTTCATGTAAATCTGGTCGAGGTCGGGCCGTTCCTCTCGGTCGACTTTGATGTTGACGAAGCTCTCGTTCATCTGTCGCGCGGTCTCCTCATTCTCGAACGACTCGCGCTCCATCACATGACACCAGTGACAGGCGGAATAGCCGATGCTCAACAGAATCGGTTTGTCTTCGCTGCGCGCGCGCCCGAGCGCCTCCTCACCCCACGGATACCAGTCCACGGGATTGTGCGCGTGCTGCAAAAGATACGGGCTGGTCTCGTCGTTCAAACGGTTCGTGTGCTTGTGCTCCTGCATCGAGCCGAGTCGTCCCTTCGTCGAATTTTTTCAGAGTTAGCCTGAAGTTGATTATGTCTCTCTCTATCGTAATCGGCAAACATTGCCGCGATTATCCATGGGCATTTTGCTATTTTATCGTCGCCTCGTTAAAATGAATGGTGATTCATTTTTCGTTCAACGTCTTGATTTGAGGAGCACGAGTGATGGAACGTGAAAGCATCGAGATGGACGTTTTGTTCGTGGGCGCGGGGCCTGCCAGCTTGAGCGGGGCGCTTCACCTGTCGCGCCTCGTGGGCGAGCACAACGAGGCGGTCGCAAAAGGCACGCGGCAGGGAAAGCCTCTCGGCGAGATTCAGATAGCCGTCATCGAGAAGGGCGCAACCATCGGCGCGCACATTCTCTCCGGCGCGGTGATGGACCCGAAGGCGCTTGCCGAACTCATCCCGGATTTTCTGGAGCAGGGTGCGCCGGTCGAGTCGGCGGTCAAGGAAGACTACTTCCTCTATCTCACGAAGACGCGCGCCATCAAGTCGCCGATCACACCGCCGCCGCTCAAGAATCACGGCTACTACATCGTCGCTCTGAATAAGCTGACGGCGTGGCTCGGCGAGAAATGCGAGGAGGCGGGCGTCAATATCTTCCCCGAATTCCCCGGCGCGGAAATGCTCTACGACGAGGGAGACCGCGTCGTCGGCGTACGCACGGGCGATAAAGGCATCGACCGGGAGGGAAGACCGAAGGCCAACTTCGAGCCGGGCGTTGACATCCTCTCGAAAGTCACTGTGCTCGGTGAAGGCCCGCGCGGGTCTCTGACGAAACAACTGACGCAGCGTCTGGGTCTGAACGACGGGCGCGAGCCGCAGGTCTATAGCATCGGCATCAAGGAACTCTGGGAGCTGCCCGACGACCGCTATCCGGCGGGGCGCGTCACGCACACGCTCGGGTTTCCTTCAGACACACACACCTACGGCGGCGGCTGGATTTACGGGATGCAGAATCGCATCCTGAACATAGGCTATGTGACGGGGCTTGACTATCGAGACCCTCTGCTCGACCCGCACGCGGAGTTTCAGCGCTACAAGCAGCACCCGTTCGTCGCAAAGCTTCTCGAAGGCGGGCGGATGATTCGCTACGGGGCGAAGACCATCGCAGCCGGGGGCTTCTACGCCATCCCGCAGTTTCACGGCGACGGCTTTCTTCTGGTCGGCGACTCGGCAGGCTTCCTCAACTCGCAGCGTCTCAAGGGCATTCATACGGCGATCAAGAGCGGCATGCTCGCCGCACAGGCCATCTTCGAGGCGTTGCTCGTCGGCGACTACTCCAAGCAGCAGCTCAAGCGATACCGCCAGTTGATTCGCGAGAGTTGGATTACAAAAGAGCTGCGCGGTGTCAGGAACTTCCACGCCGCGTTCAAGCATGGCCGCTTGTTGGGGCTTGCGAACGCGGGGCTACAGTTCCTGACGGGCGGTCGGTCGTGGGGGCTTTTTGACCGTGCGGGTCATGGGTCGGGGCACGAGGCGATGAAGAAGTTGAAGGACTACGGCTATCACGGCGACGACCTCGAACAGCGTTACGGCAAGCTCCGCTTTGACGGCAAGCTGACCTTTAACAAGGTCACGGACGTTTACCACGCGGCCGTCTCGCACAACGAAGACCAGCCCGCGCACCTGCACGTGCTCGACACGGATATCTGCTCGACACGTTGCGCGGAGGAATACGGCAATCCCTGCCAGCGCTTTTGTCCCGCCGCCGTCTACGAGATGGTCGAGAACGGGCAGGGAAAGCGCCGCTTGCAGATAAACTTCTCCAACTGTGTCCACTGCAAGACGTGCGACATCATGGACCCTTATCAGATCATCAACTGGGTGACGCCCGAAGGCGGCGGAGGGCCTGACTACAAGGGCATGTGAGACGGTGCCCTCTTCAAATCAAACGAGGCGGACATCGAATCGCCGGCCCGAACTCAAAAGAGACCTCGGGCCGGCGACTTTGTATCCGCCTCAAGACGTGCGTGCCGGGGCTTCACTCCCTTTCGAGAAGCGAAAAAGTGACAAGGCCACGCGCCACCTCTTCGAGCGCGATGCGCGTCGGCTTGTGCCTCAGGGAATCCATCTCGACGCGAGGCCGCGCGCCCCTCTGGAGCTGTTTGCTGCGCTGAGCCGCTACCAGGATGAGTCGGTATTTCGAGTCGAGGGCCGGACTCTCGTCTGCCTGCTCGTTCTGCTCGTCTGTCTTCGTCAACGCGTCAGCAGCCTTTGCCATATTTCTTCACAAACGGCGTTTCAACTTGCCGGTCTCCTTATAAATCCAGCGTTTAGATGAACACGCTTTTATAAACGTTTCGCGCCATTTATTCAACGTCGGCAGGCTCGTCGAACGTTGTGAGCACGCGGCGCGCAATCCGCTCCTGTCGCACGCGCCGCGCCCGCTCAGCCCGGACGATTGACGCTATCTGCGCCGCCGCGCGCTCAACTTCGTCGTTCAGCACAAGATAGTCGAAATGCCTGTAGTGTTCGACTTCGCCGCGCGCGTTGCGGAGTCGAAGCTCAAGCTCATCTGGCCGCTCCGTCATACGAGCACGGAGCCGCGCACGCAGAACCTCGAACGAGGGCGGGAGGATAAAGATTGAGACGACCGACCTCATCCTCTCGCGGAGGGCCTTCGCACCCTGCACATCGATTTCAAGAACGATGTCGTGACCCTCGCTCAACTCCTGCTCGACGACGCGACGTGACGTTCCGTAGTAGTTCCCGTGGACAATAGCCCATTCTAAAAAGTCTCCACGCGCACGCATCCGTTCAAACTCTTCGGGCATGACGAAGTGATAATTCACGCCGTCTATCTCGCCGGGCCGGGGCGCGCGCGTCGTCCAGGAGACTGAGTGGCTGATGCCTGGAACGGTTTCAAACAGGCGGCGAATCAAAGTGCCTTTGCCGCCTCCGGAGGGAGAGCTGATGACGAAGAGAATGCCGTCGTAATCCACGCGCTGCCCGGCGGGACTAGCGCCCGTGTGTTCCGGAACTTCACTCAACGTTCTGCACCTGCTCGCGAAGTTTTTCAACCGCGGCTTTGATGGCGAGCGCGGACTCCTTGATCGCCACGTCGGTCGATTTGGAAAGCACCGTGTTGGCTTCGCGGTTGAACTCCTGAAGAAGGAAGTCCAGACGCTTGCCCGTGTCGCCCGTCTCGGCGAGTGCGGCGCGGAACTGCGTGACGTGGCTGCGAAGGCGCGTGGTCTCCTCTGTGATGTCGCTGCGGTCGGCGAGGTATGCCACCTCCTGCGCCAGACGGCCCTGATCGAGTTCGACGATTTCGAGGCCGTCGCGCGCCAGCAACTCACTGATGCGCTTGTTGACGCGGGCGCGGTAGGTATCGACCTGCTCTCCCGAAAGCGACTCGATGATGGGGAGGTTTCGCTCGATCTCATCGAGGCGCGCAGTCATCTCTGCTGCGAGAGCCGCGCCCTCTCGTTCGCGCATGGCTTCAAGCTCGTCAAGCGCCTCGGCTAGCGCATGCTCGACCCCCTTCAAAGTCTCGTCCGTGATGCCGTTGCGCGCGCTTTGCATCGCGCCGGGGAGACGCGCGAGGACGTTGATGTCCGGCTCGCCCGCAAGTCCGAACTCCCTCTGCATCTCGCGCATGACGTGGATGAAGCCCGCGATGAGCGGGCGGTTCAGCTCGAAGCTGACCTCGCTGATGCGCTCGACCGAGATGTTCACGTCCACGCGCCCGCGCGAGAGCCTGTCGCCGATGCGCCGCCGGACAAGCGCCTCCACCGGCGAGAGGTCTGTGCTCGTCCGCAGGTGTATGTCGAGGAAGCGATTGTTGACAGTCTTGAGATCGACGGCGACGTTATAACCGTCGCCCTGTGCCGAACCCCTGCCGAAGCCGGTCATTGATTTCATAAGTAGCCAGTAGTCAGTAGACAGTAGACAGTAGTCGGTAGAAAACCTTCGCAGTCGAGTAGCCGGGATGAAAGCGCCAACGCGCGGCACGCCGCAGCGCCTACTGACTACTGACTACTGTCTACTGACTACTGGCTACTTCTTCCGTCTCCTCCTCGTCGGCGAATTGCAGTTCGTAGAGCCTTCGGTACGAGCCGCCGAGCGCGAGCAGTTCGGCGTGGCGGCCCGTCTCGATGATGCGTCCGCGCTCGATGACGACGATCAGGTCTGCGCGCCGGACGGTCGAGAGCCGGTGCGCGATGACAATCGTCGTGCGTCCGCTGGTCAGGTTCGCCAGCGCCTTCTGCACGAGGCGTTCAGACTCCGCATCGAGCGCGGAGGTCGCTTCGTCAAGGACAAGCACAGGGGCGTCGGCGAGCACCGCGCGCGCGATAGCGAGACGTTGGCGCTGGCCGCCCGAAAGAAAGATGCCGCGCTCGCCGACGATTGTGTCGTACCCGGCGGGCAGTTCCAGTATAAAGTCGTGCGCGTGTGCGGCGCGTGCCGCCCGTTCAATGTCAGCTTCGGTGGCGTCGGGGCGGCTGTATGAGATGTTGTAGCGGACGGTGTCGTTGAAGAGCACGGTCTCCTGCGTGACGAGCGCAGTGTTGAGACGAAGGCTTCGGACGCGCGCATCCCGCAGGTCAACGCCGTCCCACGTGACTGTGCCCTCGGTCGGGTCGTGGAAGCGCGGGATAAGTTTCGTCAGAGTAGACTTGCCGCCGCCCGACTCGCCGACGAGCGCGACCATCCGCCCGGCAGGGATGCGCAGAGAGATGTCGCGCAAGACCTGTCGCTCCTCGTTGCCGTAGCGGAAGTGGACGCCCTTTAGCTCAATCGCTTCGGCGAGTGGCAGGAGCGTCACGGCGGCAGACTTCTCGGGCATCTCGGCGCGCTCGTCCATCACTTCCCAGACGTGGCGCGCGGCGGCGAGCGCCTGCTCCATGCCGTTGTGCAGGCGCGAGAGCTTGCGCATCGGGTCGTAGCTCGAAAAGAGGAAGAAGAGGAAAGTGATGAAGAGCGCCGCGTTCATTCGTCCCGAGAGGATTTCGCGCTGCGCGAAAAAGAGCAGAGCGGCGACGGCGAAGACGCCAATCAGCTCGATGGTGTTCGGCGCGACGCCGTTGATCTTCGCCGTCCGAAGGTTGGCGCGCATGATCTGACGCGCGACGAACTCGAACCTGCCGCGCTCGCGCTCCTCGGCCACATAGGCTTTGACGATGGTCTGATTACTGAGAGCCTCCTGCGCCGTGTCAACAAGGCGCTGGCCGCCCTCATACGACTCGCGCGCGAGATTGCGAAGCGACTTGCCGAAGCGAGCGGTGAGCACTCCGATGACGGGCGCGATCAGGAGCGAGCCGAGCGTCAGACGCCAGGAGTAGTAGAACGAGGCGATGAGGAAACAGATAAGCGTGAAGCCCTCACGCAGCATGTCGCGCAGAGTGTTCGAGACCGCCGTCTCGATGGCAGCCGCCGAGCCAACCAGACGCGAGACGAGATAGTTCGTCCGGTGACGCTCGAAGAAGTCTGCCGACTGGGCGTGCAAGTGCGAGTACATGTCGGTGCGGAGTTTCAAGACCGACTCCTGCCCGACGCGCGCCATCAGGTAGGTCGAGAAATATTCGGCGACTCCCTTGGCGAGTGTAAAGGCGATGAGCAGGACGGCGACCGTCCGCCACGCCGCGAAGCCCGAATCGGGGATGATGTGTTGGAGGCCGAAGAGTGTCGGGGTGCGCTGTCCGTCGCCGCCGCCCTGCCGGAGTGCCTGGTCGAAGATGGGAACGATGAGCGCGCCGATGGCGCTCTGCAAAAGCCCGACGGCGAGCATCGCGACCGTCGCGAGGGTAAACTTCCCCCAGTGCGGCTTGAGATAGAATAAGAGTCGCCGTAAGTCGCGCATCAAGATAGTCGCCCGCTTGGGGGCCCGCTTCTTCGTTTACCGTGCCGGAGGAGATGAGTTCACAGGCCGCCTCTTCAGTAAACCAGACTATACGGAGCGAGGGCTTTTGGCGTCAAGGACTTGGGGGCGCGCATCTTCCGGCTTCTTGCGTTATAATCCGGGCGCGCAGAACTTGGCCGGACAAAGCTCTAACCCGACAACATTCTAGGTGGAACATGTGAGCCTTCGGATTCTGATTGTCGATGACGATCTCAGCATGCGGATGCTGCTCGCCGAGTATTTCCGGCGGCTGGGCTTCGAGGTCGAAGAGAAAGAAAGCGCCGAGGAGGCGCTCGACCACGCGCTGTCGGGACGGTTCGACTGTTTTATCTTCGACGTGACGATGTCGGGCATGAGCGGACTCGAACTGCTCAGGCGCGTACGCGACCGCGGGGTGGAGACGCCCGCGATGTTCCTGACGGCGCACGACGCCGTGGACGATAAGGTCGCGGGCTTTCAGGCGGGCGCGGACGATTACCTGGCGAAGCCCTTTAGCCCGCGCGAGCTTGAGGTGAGAGTCGAGTCGCTCTTGCGGCGCGCCGGGAAGTGGTCGAAGTCTGAAGACGACAAGAAGGATCGCATCGAGGTGGGCGAGCTGGTCATCGACAAGCGCCGTCACGAGGTAACGGTCGGCGGCAGCCGCATCGATCTCACCCCGCTCGAATTCCACATCCTCGAACGTCTGGCGAGTGAGCCTGGCCGAGCCTGGTCGCGTAACGATTTGCTCGACGAGGTTTGGAGCACGGAGTACGAAGGCTATCAGCGAAACGTAGACCCGCATATCAACCGCCTGCGCCGCAAGATCGAGCCAGACCCGAAGAATCCGCAGTACGTCCTGACCGTTCGAGGCGTCGGCTACAAACTGAACGAGGCCCCATGACTCACGAATTAAACCTTCTCCGCCCGAAGGCTCTGAAGCTGCTCGTGCTCGCCGTGTGTCTGTTCGTCGCGCTCTGCGCCGCCCAACAGAAGACGACGGCGCAGAAGCGAACCGCTGCGCCGAAGAAGCCCGAGGCTCAGAAAAAATCCACGGAAAAGATTAAGCCGGGCGCGTCGCTTCTGCCGGGTGCGCAGAAGCTGCCCGCTTCTGCACAGAAGCCCGAAGCGCAGCAACTGGGGCCTTCGATACTCGTCCGCTGGCAGGGCAGGCCCGGCGTAGAACGCTACAGGCTCCAGCTCGCAAGCGACGAGAAATTTGAAGACATAGTTTTCGACCAGGCGGTCGAGGGGCGGCAGTACGTCGTTAAGGGACTCGCGCCCGGCAACTACTTCTGGCGCGTGGCCCCTGCGGCGGCTGAGACGAGCGTGACCTATTCGCGACCGGAGCGTGTCTCTCTGGGTGTCGAAGAGAAGGTCGCGGTAGCAAACGTCCTGATGCCTTCGGACACTTCTGGGTGGCGCACGGCGACGGGAGAGGTTTTACGGCTCGCCGCGGCCAGCCTGCGTCCGGGTGGTGTGGTGGACTTTGTTGGCGTCGGCGCGGACGGGCGTGTGTTCGCGGTCGATGGTGCGAGCGGCATCTCACTCTGGACATCGCGCTTCAGTTCCACTCCCGGCACACAAAGCTCAGACGGCAAGCCCGTCACCTTCGCGCCGCTCGTCACGGGCGACCCGCAACGTGGAGCATACGTCATCGTGGCGATGCAGGGCGGCGTGCGCGCTCTGCTTGGTGACACGGGGCGCGAGGTATGGCACGCGAATCTGGAAGGACGTGCGGCCAGCGGAGTCGCGACCGATCTTGATGGCGATGGGAAATTGGAAATCGTCGTCGTGACGGAAGACCCCGACTTGTTCTACGTCGTCAACGCCACCTCCGGGCGCGTTCTGTCGAGTCAGAAGCTCGCAGGCTCGGTCGCGGGCGCGCCTTATCCATTCTCGTTGAGTGGGAAACGCGGCGTCCTGCTCGGGCTGAAGAAGGGACGCGTGGAATTCCGCGGCGCAGACGGCGCTGTCATCAGCGAGTCGAAAGTCGAAGGCGAGGTGACGACGGCCCCGTTGGTGACAACACGCGGCGAGATGCAGTTTCTGGTGGTCGGGAGTGATAACGGTCTGTGGGCTTTAAGCCTCCCCGAGTTAAAAGCTCTCGGCGCTATCAAGGCCGACGACGATGCTGTGCGCGGGTCGCTCGCCGCGGCGGACGTGGACGGCGACGGGAGTTCGGAGATCGTGATGGTGACGAAGCGCGGGCGTGTCGCGCTGGTGAGCACCGCGGACGGCACCGTCCGTTGGTTTGCTGAAGGCGCGAACGATGCCTCTGCCGCCGCCTTCGCCGATGTGAACGGAGACGGCGTGCTTGATGTGATCGTGCCCGGCGGCGGCAGCACCTTCGCGCTCGGGTTTTCGGGACGCGACGGCTCGCTCGTGATGAAGGTCGAAGAGGGCGGCAGGAGTCCCGTCGCTTCGAGCAGGCCGGACGCAGCTTTGCGCACACTCATTGTCACGCCTTCAATCAGCGGCGGCGGCCTGCTCGTCGGCGGCGACCCGGCGCGCACGGGGCTGCGTGCGGTCGAGTTGCCGAAAGGCTCGGTCAAGACGGCCTCGAAATAGACGGCCACAGCGAAAAGGTGTCGAGGGAAGTAACTTGTACGTCTGGCTGTTCGCAGCGGCGCTCTTCGCCGTATGGTTCGTGGGAAAATTCTTGTTGGGCAAGGAAGGTTTCATACACATCTTTCTGCTCTGCGCCGTCGCCATCGCCGTCGTACAACTCGTACATGACCGGCGGGCCGCGCGACAATAATGTCACACTATTAAGGCATCAAGCGCTGAAGTGCGAACCACTCATCCTGCGAAAGTAATTTGCGGCAACAGTGTGCGCCGGTGGCGCATCAATCAAGCTGTTGACGAAATTCTCCGCGCTTCCCGTTGCCACTCCCCAAGCGGTTCAACTTCACTCGACCAGTAAGGAGCACGATTTATGAGGTTTACAAGCTCTCCTTTCCGCGTGTTGGCGGTTGTGTTGTTTGCGCTCTCGCTTCTCTCGGCGTCCGCGCGTGCACAGGTTGATACACGGCGCGAGACCGTCGCCGTGTCCTACCCGCTCGAACAATCGGTGAGCCTGAAGTTTCAGGGGACGACCCGTCTGCCGCGTCTGACAGGCTCGGCTAAAGTAAGGCGGACGGGACGGCGCAACACGCGCGTCGAGATGAACATCGACGGCCTGCCGCGCGCGTACGAGCTAGGTAGCGTCTATACGACCTTCGTCCTGTGGGCTGTCTCGCCAGAAGGGCGTGCCGACAGTCTCGCGGAGATCAAGCGGAGCGGCAGCCAGTTCGTCAACACGAAGATCGACGTGACGACGCCGCTTGAAACCTTCGCGCTCATCGTCACAGCCGAGCCGCACTATCTCGTCAGAACTCCGAGCCGTATGGTCGTGCTCGAAAATCTGCCGCCGCGCGACCCCGGCGGCGCGCAGGTCGCGACCGTGCCCGTGCAGTACATCGGCAACGCTTCCGACTACTTCCGCGACTCGCGTATCCCAGACCTCGCCGACCGCGATTTCATACGCACGCCCACATCTCTCCTCGGCGCGCGTCAGGCGATAAACCTCGCGCGCTATGCCGGAGCCGGGCGCGATGCGACCGACGAGTTGAGAGATGCCGCTGCGGCTCTCGACGAAGCCGAGAACGCATGGCGTCTGAACCAATCGGAAGCGGATGTTGACACGAAGGCGCGCGTCGCGATTCGCCTCGGCGTCAAGGCCGAAGAGTCGGCGGAGATACACGCCGCCGCACGCAAGCGCCGTGAAGAGATAACCTCGCGCGACAGAGCCGTGCGCGAGGCAGAGGCGACCGCCTCCGAGTCCGCGAAGACGGTTGAGGACTTGCGTGAGTCGCTGCGCCGCGAAGAGTCTGCGCGCGAATCGGCTGAGCGCGACGCGGCCAACGCCAACCAGCAGCTACGCGAGCTGCGCGGCGAGAACGCGCGCCTCCGCGACGAGCTGCAAACGGTTCGCACAGAGGGCGATGCGGCCCGCCTCAAGCTCGCGCACATGGAAGGCGAGCGCGCCGCCGAACAGGCGCGAGCCGACGCAGAGCGCCGCGTCGCGCAGCAGCAGCAGGCTCTCAGCAGTCTGAAGTCTTCGCTGGCGCGCTTCGGAACCGTAAAGGAGACGGGGCAGGGCATCGTCCTCGTTTTGCCGGACACGCTCTGGACGGGCGCGCGCGCCGCGGAGCTGACGCCGAAGGCTCTGGCGACGACCGTCGATCCGCTCGCGGCGCTGCTCTCGAATAACCCGGAGCTACGCGTTCGCATCGAAGCCTTCACCGATGCGCGCGGCGACGAAGCGGCTTTGCAGAAGTTGACGCAGGACAGGGCCGAGGCACTCGCGGGCCGGCTCGTCTCGTCGGGCGTCGATGGCGCGCGCATACAGGCCAACGGCATGGGCACGGCCAACCCCGTCTCCGCTAATACGACCCCCAACGGTCGCCAGCGCAACCGCCGCATCGAGATCACACTCACGCCCTCGGCGGCTGACGCGGCGGCCTCAAACGGCGGCGCACAACAGTAGCGAAGAGGCTAGAGGTTAGAGGCTAGAGGCTAGTTAAGAAGAACAGGTTCTTAACTAGCCTCTAGCCTCTAACCTCTAGCCTCTAATCTTAACAATGGCGCTGATCGAAATCTTACAGCTCATCGGGTACAGCACGGCGGCGGCGCTGCACGCTTGGATCGCGGCGCTGCTCATCAAGCGTCGGCGTGTGCTGGGCCGACTTGAGCGAGTGTTGATGATGCTGGCGGTGGCGCTCGGCGTGTGGCACGCGTCGAATTTGTCGGTCGCGTTGCACACGATGCTTGGACTTTCGGAGGGGCGCTGGACTGCTTTGCTGCGCCTGGCTGATACGCTCGCAGTCGTGAGCGTGACGCTGACTTACTCGCTCCTGCTGCACCTGCACATACATCTCTGGGCAAACGCGCGCGGGCGCGCTTTGACGTGGACTGAGCGTGCGAGGGTTTATCTCTCATACGTTCCGGCGATCTTTCTCGTTTACGCCGCGCCCAAGCTTTGGACGGGCGTACACGCGCCGATGTTCGTGCGGCTCTCGCATCTGCTGCTGCCTTTCGCGCTGTGGGCCGCGTATGTGCTCTGCGTGGTCGCGTGCACAGACTTCCTTATCGCGCGACTCTCAAAGTCGCAGTCCGAGCGTCGTCTGATGCAGACGCTCGCCGCATCGTTTCTCGGCATCGCGGCGCTCATCCTCGCCGTCTATGCGTTCGGCGTGGGCGCGGGCACGCCGCTCGGACTCTACCTTCAGACGCTCGCCAATCTCGGCTCGCTTCTGCCGACGGCGCTTCTGGCTTATCACATCTATCGCTATCGCTATCTCGAATTGATTCTGAAGGAGAGCCTCATCCTCGCCTCGTTCGCCTCGGTCGTACTGGTCGCCTATCTCTACGGCATACGCACCATCGCTGTGTGGCTGACGGCTCGCTACGATCTGCGTCCCGGCGCGGTCGAGTCGCTTCTGATTCTCATGCTCGCGCTCGTCGCCGCCCCTTTGCGTCGCTGGCTCGACCGGAGGTTTCGACGACTCTTTGAGGAAGAGGCCGGACTCTTCCGCGATGTGGTCGCGCGCATAGGCAAGTCTGCGGGAAGGTACGGGCAGTTGCCCGTGTTCCTGCGCTTCGTCGAAGAGCGCGCGGCTCGTAGCCTGGGTCTGCGGCGCGTGCGGATACTGGCCGTCGCCGCTCCGTCCGATAACGAAGGTGAGAAGGGCAAGCCTTTGACCTTCGTCGGCGCTGACGTGAGAACAGAAGCTGATCTTGATGCCGTTACGGATGTGGACGTGATTCGGAGCGAAGGCTCCGATAAAAACGGCGGTGGGGCGTCGAGTGTCGTCGTGCCCGCGCACACACAGACGCATTTTGAGTCGAGCGTGCCCGGCATTTTGAAAGAGACTCCCGTTGCATACACGGCGGCGGCATCGGATGCTCAAGGAGCATCATTCGCGAGGGCGTTCGTCGAAGATTCAACTTTTGAGTCAGCGTTTGTTGAAGGTTCAAAGGTCGAGACCGAAGAGTCGTGGAAGGTTGAGGACGGAGAGTCTTGGGAGTCTCGCGTGCTGGCGCTGGCGTGCGAGACGGGTTGGGCTGAGATTGACGGTGTACCCTTGTTGCGCGAGCGCGGTTGGGAGGCGGTCTATCCGCTCCGGCGCGAGGAACAGGTGGTGGGGCTTCTGTTGATTGACGCCGCGCCGGAAGCTTTGACATACGAGGTGCGTGCGTCGCTCGAACTGCTGGCGGCGCAGGTCGTCATCGCTATCGAGGACAGCCGTCTCGTCGAAGAGAACGTGCGTTTAGAGCGGCGCATCTCGCAGAGCGAGCGACTGGCTGCGTTGGGTCGGATGGCTGCGACCGTCGCGCACGAAGTCAAGAACCCGCTTTCCGCCATCAAGTCCATCGCACAGGTGATGCGCGAGGACGAATACCTCAAGCGCGAGTACGCACGCGACCTTGAGCTTATCGTCGGCGAGACGGATCGCCTCTCGCGCAGCGTCACGCAGATGCTCAGCTTCGCAAGCAGCGCGCCGCGAGCGGACGAGCCGCGTCGCGTCGGAGAGCTTCTCGACTCGATCCTGCTTCTCTTCAGGAAGGAGGCCGCGAACCGGAAGGTCACGTTCAAGGCGGAGGTCGAGCCTTCGTCCGAAGAACTCGACGGGGTTTCGGCTGCGTCCCTGAGAGACGCGCTGACGAACCTTCTCCTCAATGCGCTCCAGGCGACACCCGCCGGGGGCCGCGTCAGCCTCTCGACAAGCGTCGAAGGCGGAAGGCTCTCGGTCGCGGTGACGGACAGCGGCCCCGGCGTTTCACTCGAACACCGCGAGCGTATCTGGGAACCCTTCTTCACTACCAGACAGCGCGGCACGGGGCTAGGGCTTGCCATCGTCCGCAAGCGCATCGAAGAGGTCGGAGGCGAAGCGCGCCTGGCACAGAGCAAGAGCGGCGAGGGTGCGCGCTTTGAATTGATAGTACCGCTTCAGGAAGGAAAGGACGGGGAGATGGGGAGACGGGGAGACGGGGTGATGAGATGAAAGAGATAGTGAGCGGGCCACCACTCGTCTTATCTCCCAGTCACCCCATCTCCTCATCTCCCCGTCATCTCTTCCTCGTGGCACGTGGCGTGCTTTTCATGTCGGCATGGAAAATCAGATGACTTCAGAGATGAAGAGAACGGGTAAGTGGCGCGTGCTCGTCGTCGATGACGAGGAGGCCGCGCGTTACGGGATGCGGCGCTCGCTCGGCGGCTTCGATTACGAAGTCGAAGAGGCGGGGAGTGTTGAGGAAGCGCGCGCTCTGATCGGCGCACGCCGTCCCGATCTTCTGTTGCTGGACGTGAACCTGCCGGGCGTGAGCGGGCTAGATTTCCTGCGCGAGCTGGCGGGGGATGCTGAGCACTCGCCGCTCGTCATCATGGTCACGGCTTACGGCTCGGAGCGTATGGCGGTCGAGGCGATTAAGGCAGGTGCGTACGACTATCTCTCGAAACCGTTCGAGATCGACGACCTCCGCCTCGTCGTCAAGAACGCGCTCGAAACCGTCCGCCTTCGTCGCGAGAACAGCCATCTGCGCGAGCGCATCGAGCTTGAAGGCGCGCAACGCGGCGCACTCATCGGCAACTCCGAGTCGATGCTGCGCGTGCGCGCGATGATCGAGAAGGTCGCAGAGACCGATGCGACCGTGCTCGTGCGCGGCGAGTCGGGGACGGGCAAGGAGCTGGTCGCGCGCGAGCTACACGAACGCAGCTCGCACAGACGGAGTGGGTCTTTCATCGCGGTCAACTGCGCGGCGCTGCCTTCGGAGTTGATCGAGTCGGAACTGTTCGGCCACGAAAAGGGCGCTTTTACGGGCGCTGCGGCGCGTAGACGCGGGAAATTCGAGCAGGCCGACGGCGGCACACTCTTCCTCGACGAGATCGGTGACATGAGCGCCAACGTGCAGGCAAAGCTTCTGCGCGCACTCGAAGAGCGGCGTATCGAGCGCCTGGGCGGCTCGGATTCGATACCCGTCGATGTGCGAATCGTGAGCGCCACGCACCGCCCGCTCGAACAGGACATCGAACGGGGAAGCTTTCGCGCAGACCTCTTCTATCGTCTTGAGGTCGTGACGATAGAGATTCCGGCGCTGCGCGAGCGACGTGAAGACATCCCCATCCTTGCCGAGACGTTCGCGCGACAGGCCGCGGAGCGCTACGGACTTCCCCAACGCGCCATCGCCCCTTCGGCGCTTCGCCGTCTGGTCGAACATCAATGGCCCGGCAACGTACGCGAGTTGCGCAACGCCGTCGAGCGCTCGATGATTCTCGCCGAAGGCGCTGAAGTAACCGCGAAGGATTTGCCGGAAGAGACCGGCGCGAGCGCGAAGCCGTCGAAGGAGACGACTGCTCCTGTCTTTGAAGCTGGCGCGCTGGCCGTTCCCTTTACGTCGGACTTCCGCGAGGACAGGCGCGAGTTCGAGCGTCGATACATCGCGCGCTGTCTCGAAGAGACCGGCGGAAACGTCACGCGTGCCGCGGGGATACTCGGCATGCACCGGCAGTCGCTTCAACACAAGCTGCGCGAGCTTGGACTTGCGCGCCGCTACGTCGCGGTCGGCGAAGACGCGCAGGATAATTC
This sequence comes from Acidobacteriota bacterium, assembly GCA_032162705.1. Classification (GTDB taxonomy): domain Bacteria; phylum Acidobacteriota; class Blastocatellia; order Pyrinomonadales; family Pyrinomonadaceae; genus QHXN01. The sequence continues at coordinate 27,910 of JAVRON010000089.1, read as the reverse complement.
CGACACCTGAAAGTGAATCTGCCTGCGACATTGAATGTAACAGTGAGTTTGCCTGCCCCGTTTGAAACGGCTAGACTTGCGCCGCCCCGAAAGTTCTACGACGAAAAAAATCCTTGGAGCGTAACGGATGAAAGCGCGTCTTGACGCAATAGTAAAGCTCGAACAGGCCGAGTACCTCGAACGACTTTTGCCCGCGAACACGGGTCTTTTGGCAGAGATGGAGGAGTACGCGGACGAGCATCGCGTCCCCATCGCCGACCGAGAGGTGGCGAGGTTCCTTGAGATAACCGCGCGCGCGTGTGCTGCCCGGCGCGTGCTCGAAATCGGTATGGCTATCGGCTACTCGGTCATACATCTCGCGCGTGCTCTTCCCGAAGGCGGGCAGGTCGTCACCATCGAGCCGAGCGAAGAGATGATCGCGCGCAGCGAAGAGTTCTTACAGCGTGCCTCTTTGCGCGAACGCGTGCGGATCGAGCGCGGGCGCGCACTCGAAGTCCTCCCGCGCTTGTCTGGCGAAACCTTCGACCTCGTTTTCCTCGACGCTTTAAAGGAAGAGTACGCGCAGTACCTCGAACTGGCGCTGCCGCTGCTGCGTGTGGGCGGGGTCGTCATCGTGGACAATCTCCTCTGGGGCGGACAGGTGGCGGGTGAGATACGCTCGCCCGACCAGACGACTTCGACGCAGGCGCTGCGCGAATTCAATCAAATCTTCGTTCGTCACACGCAACTGCTCGCGGTCGTGCTCGCGGTCGGCGACGGCCTCGGCTACGCCGTGAAGATTGGATAGCAGTGTGTTGAAGCTTGGATAGCAGTCTTCTTCTTCCGCTTGAACTCTACGACCTTCGGCCCGCGAGCCGCCTGCGCCCTCAAACCTGAATTCGATGCCTGCACTTTTCCCCGACGCGGAACTTTTCAAGCACGCGGAGGTGCGTCCGGAAAACGAGTTGATGCTCCTTTGCGCACGCGTGCATGCTGGAGAAGAGGCGGTGGGGCGCATCCGCGAACTCGCGCAGGCGCGGATAGATTGGGATTATCTCTACCGTCTCGCACAGCGTCATGCAGCGCTGCCGCTTCTGTATCGTGGGTTGGAAACGAGCGCACTGGCGGACGTGCCGCAGGATTTCAAGAAGAAGCTTCGAGAGAATTTCCGCGACAACGCGACGCGTAACCTGCTTCTGGCAGGTGAGCTGGTACGCATCACGCGTCTGTTCGAGTCCGAGGGACTGCCAGTCCTTGCCTACAAAGGCCCGGCGCTCGCCGTTCAGGCTTATGGACAGCTTTCGCTGCGACGCTTCATCGATCTGGATGTGATCGTTCGCAGGCGAGACGTGGGTCGTGCGGGCGTGCTGCTGCAATCGCTCGGCTTCAGTAAGCCGGAAGGACTCACTCGTGCGCAGGAAGAGTTTTTACTGAAGCACCAGCACAATCTCGCCTTCACGCGCGATGCGGGGAGACTGAGCGTCGAGTTGCACTGGGAGTTGGCCCCGGCACGGTTCGCGTCCGTGCCTTTGGGTGAGGCTGTGTGGCAGCGCGCCGTTGCCGTCGGACTGTCGGGAGGAGAGGTGAAGAGTCTTTCGCCGGAAGACCTTCTGCTCGCGCTCTGCGTCCACGGGACAAAGCATCTCTGGGAGCGCCTCGCATGGGTCTGTGATGTGGCCGCGCTTTTGAACTCACAGACGAACCTGGACTGGTCTCTCATCGCGCGGCGGGCGCGCGACTCACGCGTCGAGCGCATGCTTTATCTCGGCCTGTGTCTCGCACGCGGGTTAGCTGGTGCATCTGTGCCGGACGAACAGCTTCCTATGCACACCGAAAGGGAAGTGAGAGGGCTGGCGGTCGAGGTCACAAAGGGGTTTTTCGACGGTGACGTGTATGAGCCTGCGAGTTTTGCACAAAACGTCAGGTTCAACCTGCATGCACGCGCAGGTCTCCGTGAGAAGATCGAATACCTGCGCTTTATCCTCACGCCGACCGATGGCGATCTGACCGCTCTGTCCCTTCCGGGCAGCATGTCTTTCATCTACTATGTGCTTCGTCCTTTCCGACTGGTCTCGAAAAGAACTGCCGGTCACTGAGGCGTTCTGAAGAGGCTCGCACGCACGGTTTCCAGAGGGATAGAGCCGGAGCGTTCCGCCTTGCGAGACCTGGCCGAATCCATTTGGAGTAGTCCTTGACGTTTCGGGTGTTAAAATGACTTAACAGGATGTTTAGGAGGATGTACAAATCTTACTGTGCCGTTGACCTTGATGTTCATTTATGTTAGCTTCCGCTTGCCTGATAAAAGCTTCAGGGTTGTTACATCTTCCGCTTTAGCTGCCGCGAAGGGCTATTCCTGTTTAGGATAATTAACATTGGGGTTCGAGCTTTATCGACAGGGGACGTTTTTGTTCTTATGTTAGAAAGTTTTTTTAACTGGCGGCGAGCGGTATTCGCTTCCGGTTTCGCTCTGGTAGTGCTGGCTTCGCCCGCCACGCTCTTTGCAAATCAGAAGGCCGACACCGCCGCCGGACAGAAGAGCGGGGTCGAGCAGAAGCAGCCGCAGACGACAGCCGCGACGACGGCTCAGGCGAAGGAGAAGCCCTGGAGCGTCAAGATGACCCGGAGCGCTCCGCAGACCTTCACCATCAAGGCGAAGGACGCGAGCATGTCCGAGATCGCCGGCGAGCTTTCCCGTCTGCTCAAAGTGCCCGTCACTTTAAGCCCTGTGATGTCGAAGCAGCGCGTGACGCTCGACTTCGGTGGGCTGAACCTTGAGGCAACGCTTCGCATGCTCGCGCCGCAGCCCTACATCGATTACGTCGCGGGCGGCGACGAAGCGCAGCCGAAGCCCCTCGCGATTTACTTGCAGGCGAACAACGAGCGTGCGCCGTCAACGACGGCCGCCGTGCACGGAAACACCGAGGCCATCCTCATCGAGGGCGACACAGAGGAGGGCACGGACAGCGAGGCACAGAAGAAGAAGGAGGAGGAAGACCCCCTCCGCGTTACCTTCGCCAATAACCAGTTGAGCGTGCGCGCACGCAAGCAGCCGCTCTCGGTCGTGCTCTTTAAGATTGCCAACGAGGTGGGAGTGCCCTTCGAGTTGCGTTACGAGTCGCCGGAGACGGTTGACATCGAGTTTACTAACTACCCGCTCGAACAGGCGTTCAGGAGCCTTTCGCCGGGTGTGCGCTTTTACTACCGCCTGGACTTGCAGACGTTTCAGGTACAACCGCTCCGCCTGGCGCTGTTGTCGCCGGCATCGGCCAAGTCGTAAGAACAGCCAGATACAATTTAGAGGAGGCTTGAATCTTGAATAATAAGACCGAGAATCTGATCCCCGTGCAGCTTTCCCAGGTCAGTGAAGTTGAAGGAGCGAGGTCGACCGATGCCGTCGCGGATAAGAAGACATTCGTTGAGCCTGAAGTTTCTTTCCCCATCGACGTGCTCGAAGCCACGACCTTCTTTCAGTTGACCGACAGCGGCTCGACCAACTAGGTTTTTGCATCTGCGGAGTCTTGCGGTGCAATGGAGAAAGTAAGCAGCCCCGACTTGCCCGCCGGGGTTTTAGGACATTCTGAAAGACCGGCTCTCGCGAGTTTTTACGCGGTCGCCGGTCGTTTCATTTGCGCGGAGGCTGCCAGCGACGACGCGGCGATGCTCCTGCGTCGATACTTCGCGGACTGGCACGTCGCACGGCTCGAAGAGGCGCGCGGCATCGACCCCGACGCGACTTTGACGCTGAAGTCGGGCCAAGCGCCGCCTCCTGCGCCGCGCGGCTTCGAAACTTTCGAGACGGCGGGTGGGGGCGTCTGCTACACGGACGGGCGGACTTACTTCTTCCAGAGCAACGGCTCGGTCGTGCGTGTCCGTGGCGACCGTCCCAGGCGCATAGAGGTCTGGATCGGCACGGGCGCTGCCTCGCGTGAGAGAGCCGCGTTGGCCCGCCTGATTTTTGACGCTTCGATGACGGCCCTGCGCCGCTGTGGTCTCTTCGAGCTGCACGGAGCGGGCGTCGTCGAGCCAGGCTCAGACGCCGGAGTTCTCATCGTGGGGCCTTCGGGCAGCGGCAAATCGACACTCGCCACGCAGCTCGCCTCAGTGGGCTGGCAATATCTTTCCGACGACTCGTTGCTTCTCTATGAACTGGGCCCGGCGATAGAAGCGCGTGCGCTCAGACGCGAATTCGCTCTGACGGATTTGACGGTCGCCGCGGGCGTCCTCGAAGGTTTTGAAGACCGTCTGAAGTCGCCCGCCCCTTTCGACCTTCAGAAGAGACGCTTCGAGCCGCAGGCCGTCTTCCCGGAACGCTTTGTCGAATCCAGTATCCCGCGCGCCGTCTTCTTCCCCACAATCACAAACGAAGCGTCGAGCCACGCGCGCTCTCTTTCGCAGGCCGAGACCATGCGCCGACTCATACGTATGTGTCCTTGGGCCTGCTACGACAAGCCCGCGGCGAAGGCTTACCTGGGCGTGCTCGCCGGCCTCGCGCGTCAGGCCGAGGGGTTTGAGCTTCAAGCCGGTCGTGACCTGTTCGGCGACGCGGGCTTTGCAAACGATTTCATGCGTGGATGTTTGGGGAGGAAAGAGAAGTGAGCATGTCTGAGACGGACTCCCTGACACAGCCCGAGCGCGTGCGCGATTACGGGCAGCCGCGTCTGATCGTCGAGCTGACGAACATCTGCAACCTTCATTGCAGCTACTGCCTGCGCGACGAAGACGCGCTCTATCACACGCCCGCGAACTTTTTCCCGGTCGATCTCCTGCGGCGCGTCGTACGCGAGGCGCGTGCATCGATAGGAGCGACGCAGGTCATGTTCACCGGCGGCGAGACGACGCTTCATCCACGCTTCCGCGAGATAGTCGAAGCGGTGGGCGGAGAGGGCTTGAGTTGCAGCTTCGTCACCAACGGCTGGCACTTCGAGCGCATCTGGCCCGCAGTCACTGCCAACCGCGAGACGATCAGTCATATCTCTTTCAGCCTCGACGGCCCCACGCGCGAGACGCACGACCGCTGGCGAGGCGAAGGCTCGTTCGTGCGTCTCGTCCGCGCCTTCGCACTTTGCAGTGCCGCGCGCCTGCCCTTTGTCGTCAAGGTCGGCCTGCGCCGAGACACGCTCCCGCTCCTCGAACAGATCGCGCTCTTCTGTGCGCGCATGGGCGCGACGGCCTTGAGCTTCGGGCACAACCTGCCGACTTCCAGTCCCGCAGAGAAAGAGCTTGCGCTCGAACCGGAAGACCGCGTGGCGGCGGAGCAGGAGATAGCCGTGCTGGCGCGCGTCTTCAAGATGAGAATCACGCTTGAGGTGGGCTACTACAACGCAGACCCCGCGCCGCCCTGTTCGGCTCTTGAGGGAACGAGCTGCAACATAGACTATCGTGGGCGGCTCTCGCTCTGTTGCAACCTCTCCGGCTATCGTGGCGCAGAGGGTGAGGCGGACGTGGTCGCAGACCTGAACGTGGAAGGCTTCGGCGCAGCGTTCAAGCGGCTGCGTGTCGTGGCCGACGAGCAGTTGGCGCGCAGGCGCGAGGCTCTGGCTGAACACGCCGCCGCGGGCATCGAGCCAGACATTTCTCTCGGCTCGCCGTGTCTCTTCTGCCTCCAAAGCTTCGGTAAAATTCCCTGGCAGGCCGCAGCCGCTTCACAGCGTTCTCTGCCGGTTATCCAGATCGTTTAATGACGGAAGCTGACTAAATGAGCATGACTGAACTAGTGCCACAGGAGCATGTGGTCTTCACGGAGTTCGACGCGGGCGAAGGCATTCTCGTCGATCTCAACACGAAAAAGTATTTCCAACTGAACGAGACCGGAATGATCGTCTGGCGTGGGCTGGAGAAGAAACTGCCGTTCGAAGAGATAGTCAAAGAGATGACCGCAGCCTACGACGTGACGCCCGAGCACGCGAGTGAGAGCGTGCGAAAGCTCCTTGAGAATCTGCGTGTCTTTAAGCTCCTGCGCCCGCGCTGAATCATTCTCGGGGACGTGAGACCGTGGAAACGGCGCGGGCCGCCGCCCGCCTTCCGCTGCCGCCGACGAAAATGTTTGGAGACTCAACCGACAGCAGTACGCATTCAAGCGTCGAGCTTCTCCGTCGTCGTGCGAGGCGCATGCGTGTCCGTTACGCCGTGCTGACTCTGGCGCTTTTCGTCCCGCTTCTGTGCGCCTTCCTTTCAATCAGGAATCTCTATCCGTTCGCGGCTTCGACCATGATGATGGCGGGCGGAGACCTTCGGAGCGGAACCGAATATTTCATCCTGCGTGGCGAGACCGCCAGCGGTGAGACCATCGACCTTCCGCCCGCCGAACTCACAGACGCACTGACGGGGCGACACTGGTCGCTCGTGGGCGCGACGGTCGAGAACAAGAGTTTTGTTATCGCCAGTCCACACCCGTCTAACGCGCTGTTGGTTGCGGAAGCGGGGGGCGCAGGTATGCTGCCGCGTGCGGCTCGTCTCAAAGAACTGCTGCGCGCGTGGGGCGAGATTTACAACGCGCGTCTGCCAGAGACTTCCGCGCATCGCCTGCGCGCCGTCAGGCTCGACGCATACAGGTGGGAGGGGAAGACGTACGGCGACTACGAGCGCTTCGTCGAATCGTGGAGAGCGGAGTTATAAAGCGGCTGGTTCCGACCGATGCACGTGCGCTCGGGATGGTGCGCGCGGGCGTCTGCGGCTTTATCCTCTGTGAAGTCCTCCTGACCTCCTTCTCAGACCTCGGCAGACTACCCGTGACAGTCCTGCGTCCCACGGGCGCGATGCGGATTCTTCCCTGGGGCTTCTACGAATGGCTTCTGACGCCCGGTGTGATGACGGCCTTCAAGTGGCTCTTCGTCGCCTCACTCGTCGCGGCGACGGCGGGTCTGCTGACAGGACTTTCCGTAAAATCCTCGGCGCTCCTTTTTCTCTTCTATCAGGGTTTGCTGCGGAGCTTCGCACACTTCAACCACGACGAGATGCCCGCCGTCTATATCCTCTTCGTGCTGGCCTTCACGCCGTGCGGCGAAGCCTTCTCGCTGGACTCAAGACGGCGCGAGCATCAGCGCGCGGGCGAGTCTCGGGGAGAGAGTGAAGGATTCGTTTACGGCTATCCGATCTTGCTGATGCGTCTGCTGCTCGCGTGGTCGTATTTCAGCTCGGCGCTCATCAAGCTGCGTGTGGCGGGTGCGGGCTATCTGAGCCGGGATAATCTGCCCTCGCTCGCCATCGCGAACTCGCTCGACAACCTGCACGACACACACTTTCGCGCGGCCTTCTGGCTGCCGGGCATACGCGAGTACCTGCCGGTCTTTGTCGCGCTCGCCTTTCTATGGGAGCTTGCTTTCCCGCTTGCCATCTGGTCGCGGCGTGCGCGGGTTGTGATTCTCGCGGCGGGTGTTCTGTTCCATCTCGGCACGCTTATTTTTATGAACATCTTCTTCCCATACCATCTGGCGATGTACCTTGTATTCGTGGACTGGCCTGCCGTAGTGCGTAGACTGGCGGGGACAGGGCTTTTCAGCGGCAGGCAGCGAGGCGCGGAAGTATCTCGTCGGCAGGTCGTTTAGAAAGAATCTCTTTTGAAGCTTGTGCCACGTCGTGTAGAATCACCCACGGTTTGATCGCCCAAAACAATTTGCAGGGTTTCCGAAAAACTCCGGTTGAGGAAAAGCGTTCCGGCGTTTCAACGCGTGAATTGAGTCAGTCTGCCTAACCTTCGATAATTTCCGCCCGAGCGCCGGAGTGTGCCCCAGAGGGAAATCGCGCCGACTTACCAAGGAGGCTTCCAGATGCGAAAGAGTTTTCTCTTACTAGCGGCTTGTGTGTTCGTTTGCCTGTTCTCGAAGTCGGTGTCGGCCTCTGCGAATTTCGTCTACCACGAACAGACCAACAACTTCGTCGCCACCCCTCAATGCAATGACGGCAGCACCAACACGAGCTGCGGCCGCTACGTCGAGAACACAGACCGCAGCGGCGCGGCTGGATTCCAGATTTTCTCGCCCGAGACCTACACACTCCACTTCAAGGTCGAGTTCCAGTTCTTCACCAACCAGGCGCGCGTCTACTACACGACCGACGGCTCGAACCCGTGCGGCTCGTTCGGCGCGGTCGGCAACGTCACGCAGCCCAACAACACGCCCTGCGGCGCCGGCAACACCACGCAGGTCGCAGTCGGCAGCTACACCTGCACCTACGCAGACCAGACACAGTCGTGCCAGGTGGTTGACGTGATAACTGCAACTATCCCGCCGCAACCCGCGGGCACGACCGTCAAGTACATCGTCTCGGCCTGGCACTCGGGCGGAGGGCCGGAAGTCTTCGGCAACTCGGGCACCTGCGGCGGATGCTTCTCCGCGACCAACTCTTCGGACGCGACCGTCTTTCAGTACAACGTGATTGCGCCGCCCTCGACGCCGCTCATCATCTCTGAGTTTCGCCTGCGCGGGTCGAACGGCGCGAACGACGAGTTCATCGAGATATACAACAACGGCGACTCGGATGTGACCATCAACGCCTTCGACGGCTCCGCTGGTTTCTCACTCGCAGCCTCGGACGGCATCGCGCGCTTCACAATCCCGAACGGGACGGTCATCCCCGCGCGCGGTCACTACCTCGGCACGAACTCCGTGGGCTACTCGCTCGGGACATACCCTTCGGGTAGTGTCTCTTCGGGTGGCGGCGCTACTAGAACGGGCAGCACCACGCGTTCGGGAGTTGTGCAGGGAGTAACACGGACGGCGACAGTTGCACGCGCGCCGTCCGCACGGTCGCAGCTTTCGTCTGCGGGAGTTGATACGGTATCAGCGGGAGGCATATCCACGACGGGCGGGAACGACACTAGCCCTGGGCCGAGCGCTGCGACGGGCGATGCGACCTATACGACCAACATTGCGGACAACGCGGGCATCGCGCTCTTCAGCACGTCGAACCCTGCGAACTTTACGCTCGGCAACCGGCTCGACGCCGTAGGCTCGAACGTCGAGGCCAACACGATCTATAAGGAGGGCACGGGCTATCCGGCACTCTCAGTCGCCTCGTCCACGGCCAACTACAGCTTCTATCGCGATATGTGCGCGTACGTCGCGGGCGTCGGCTGCACGGTGTCGGGCACGCCGAAGGATACGGGCAACAACGCGGCGGACTTTAAGTTCGTAGAACCCAACGGCATCGACGCGGGCGCGGGACAGCGCCTCGGTGCACCCGGGCCCGAGAATCTTTCGAGTCCAATCCAACGCAACATCCTCTTCGGCTTCAACCTTCTCGACCGCTCCGTCTCTTCCGGGAATCCGCCGAATCGCGTGCGCGATTTCACCCAAGACCCTGCAAACAACTCGTCGTTCGGCACGCTCTCGCTACGCAAGCGTGTGACGAACAACACTGGCTCAAACGTCACGCGGCTCCGCTTCCGCATCGTTGAGGTCACGACGTTCCCCCCTCTGCCAGGTTTCGCAGACCTGCGTGCAAGGACTTCGGGCGCGGTCGTCGTCACCGGCATCAACGACTCTGGGACGTGCGGTATCCTGCCTTTGCCATGCGCTCAGACGGTGCAGGGAACGACGCTCGAAGAGGCGTCAGCGCCCAACAATCAGCCGAACGGCGGCGGCTATAACTCTTCGCTCTCGGTGGGGACAGTCGCGTTGGCGACACCGCTCGCGCCCGGAACCTCAATCAACGTGCAGTTCCTGCTCGGTATCCAGCAGACGGGGACGTTCCGCTTCTTTATCAACATCGAGGCTCTGCCGTAAGGACATGGAGAGTTTCGGCAAACGAAAACTCAACAGACACGGAGAGCGTGGCGCACACGTTTAGACGATGCTCCACGCTCTCTGTTTTTTTGTTCGCGTAAGAGGGGCTTCAAGAGGGGAAGCTGTACGTGACTTTATAATCCGGGGGCGTCGTCTCAAGGAGCGGCTGGCCTTCGGTTTCGAGCCATGCGTGCCCACTCAGCGCGTCATCGCCCTCACGCCGGACGCCGAAGAGGATACGCGTCTCGATGCCCCTTAGAGCGAGGTATCGATGGAGCACGGACGCGCGCTTCCAGCAGATCGGCGTGAAGACCCAGAAGTCCGCGGCCAGCAAGGAGTCGAGCAGGCGCGCAATCCTCGCCTGTACACGCGCCGCGTCGTCCGAGCGTCTGCCCAAACCTTTTGGTGCGACGAGTCCCAGGGCACGCGGCAGCGGCATCACCCTCACGAGCAGAGAGAGCACAACCACCCACGTTGCCATCCGCACGGCGAGAAGCGCGGACGCAGGGTCGCCGAGCGCCAGCCGCGCGGCACGTGCGGGCAGGCTTGCGTATTTGAAGAGTTGTCGCGTCTGTTGGGGCACGAGAAAGCGTCTCAAGAAAAAATCCCGCGCCTCTGCTAACATCACGCGGGAGGTACGGCCTTGTTAATTTACCCCGACAAACAGGAGTCGCGCGAGCGCGCGGCGCGTGTCGTACGTCTCGGCGGACTCGTAGCTTTCCGCACGGACACGTTCTACGGCGTCGGCGCTGACCCTTTCAACCCCGAAGCGCTCGAAGCCATCAACGCCCTGAAGGGGCGCGAAGGCAAACCCATCCTCGTCCTCGTCAGTGACACAGAGGCCGCTTGGCGACTCGTTGCACGCAGGACAAGAGCCTTCGACGCACTCGCCGCAAGGCACTGGCCCGGCGCGCTCACTCTCGTCGCCGAAGCGCGCGCGGAAGTGCCGGAGCTTCTAACGGGTGGCACCGGCACAGTCGGGGTGCGACTTCCCTTTGACGCGGAGGCGCGCTCGTTCGTGCGTGCGTGCGGCGGGATGCTGACGGCCACGAGCGCGAATGTGGCGGGGGCGATGCCTGCGCGAACCGCCTTTGAGGTCGCGCGCTATTTCCCTGATGCTCCGGGACTCATCATCGACGGCGGCACGACCGTCACGGAACTGCCTTCGACCGTGCTGGATGTAAGCGGCGAGCGCCCGCGCCTCATACGCGAAGGCGTCGTCTCGCGCGCGGAGCTTGAAGAGACTCTGCGCGCTGAAGGCTTCGAGCTATAGACCGTTTCGCTGGACGGCATAAGGGGCAGAAGCCCGACCGTGAAGGAGAGCGTCTCCACTCCCGTCAGTCGCATCTTGACGAACGCCCTACGCCCTCCCTCACGGTCGGGCTTCCGCCACATACCCGAAACTACTGAACGGCCTTGTAGCCCGCCTCGTCGAGAATCTGTTTGGCCTTCTCCGGGTCGAAGTTGTAAACCTGCCCCGGCGAGTAGGCCCAGGACTGTTCGGGCAGAATCGAGTTTGCGACGCGCGCCTGCCCGAGCAGAAGCTCTTTGACGATGGCCTGACGGTCGATGGCGTAGGCGATGGCCTGTCGGACGCGTGCGTCGTTTAAAGGCTCGGTCGTAACGTTGAAGCTGAGGTATGTGACGTTGACGCCGGGGAACTGTGCGACCTTCAGGTTCGCGTCCTGCCCGAGCGCCTGGTATGTGTCGGGCTGTAGGTTCGCGACCACCGCGAGGTCTACGCCGCCGCTCTTGAGTTCCGCCTGGAGGGTATTGGCGTCGAGGATAGTTCGCACGCGGAGTTGTTTGATGGCGGGCGCTCCACCCCAGTAGGCTTCGTTAGACGTGAGATCGACGACCTGCTGCGACTCGTCGTAGTGCACGAACTTAAAGGCTCCAGTCCCGACGGGGTTCTGCTTCTGCTGATCGGTCGTGTAACCCTGCGGCATCATGCCGACGGGGACGAGGCTTGAGAGAAACTTGTTTGAAGGCTTGTTCAGACGCACGACGAGAGTCTGCGGGTCGGGCGTCTCGATTGACTTGACCAGCGGTTTGCGCTCGGCTCCAGTGCCCTCGAAAAAGTCGTTCGCCTTGCGCGAGTCGGACGCGAGCAGTGTTTCGAGCGTGTACTTTGCGTCGGCGGAGGTGAAAGCTCGCGCGTTGTGGAACTTGACGCCTTCGCGCAACTTGAAAGTGTAGATGAGACCGTCTGGCGAGGTTTGGATGTCGGAGGCGAGGTCGCCGACGTAGTCGAACTTTTCGTTTTTGCGGACGAGCGAATTGAAGATGAGCTGGCGCATGCGCTCGCTCGAAGCGTCCGTGCCGCGCAACTGGTCGAGCGTCTCCGGGTTCGACTCAATCGCGACGACGAAGGGCCCTTGCTTGCCGCCTGCGTTTGTCACGTCGCGTAGATAACGCCAGTCGCCATCGACGGGGATGTTGATGTTCTCGACGTTGCGACGCGCGACGACCATCTGATCGACGTACCAGAGCGGGAACTGCGGCACGTCGCGGCTGATAATGTCCTGCGCATGCGTATACAGGTCTTTCGCTTTCACGCGGTCGAAGGTGTTGATGGCCTCTTCGAGAATCGCGTCAAGCTCGGGGTTGCTGTAGCGCCCACGGTTCTGGTACGCGCCCGTGTGAAAGAGGTCGAAGAGATAGATGGGGTCTTGGTTGCCGCCGACCCAGCGTCCGGTGGTCAACTGGAACTGGCCTTTGCGCTGCTGGTCGAGGAGCGTGTTGAACTCGACGGTCTCGATCTCGGCGGGAATGCCGATCTGCTTCAACTGGTTCTGGATGATGCCTGCGTACTGGCGTGTCGGCGCGCTGGCGGCGTTGACCTTGAGCACGATGGGCTGTTTGAAGCGCGCGGATTTTGTGCCGGTCGAGCCGCTGCCGCACGCGGCGGAAAGAATCGCCGCCCAGACGATGAAGGCGTAGAGCGCTTTGTGTTGGCGAAGACTCATTTAGAGTTTGCCTCCGTAGACGTAGTTCAGCTTATGGTTTAGTTCGGCGACCTCTGAGGACAGCTCCTGAAGCCGCTTCGGGTCGAAAGGCAGCGGTGGTTTCGTCAAGGCTTTGAAGGCGCTGATGCGCCGGAGGGATGCCAGGATGCGTCCGCGCGAAAGCTCGCCCCTCTGTGCCGCGTCGAGAAGCGACTGGTATGCGCGACGGATCAGATCGGGTCTGGCGCAGACGAGAATCATATCCTCGCCCGCCAGAATAGCGCGCAGCGCGGCATCCTCGATCTCGGAGTGTCGCGCGATGGCTCCCATCTCAAGATCGTCGGTGACGACAAGGCCCTCGTAGCCCAGTTCCTCTCGAAGCAGACCGGTCACGATGCTCGGGTTGATGGACGCGGGGACAAGTCGGCCACCGGCGATGCCGCGATGGATGTCGATGTTGGGGAAGCCGCCGTGGCTTATCATGACGGCTTTGACCATGTTGTCCTCGCGCTGGAAAAGCTCGATGTAAGGGGCGAGGTCTTGTGCGATCAGGTCGTCGTGCGTGAGGTGGATGACGGCCATCTCCTCGTGTGTGTCTACCTCGCCCGCGCCGATGCCTGGGAAGTGTTTGGCGCAACCCAGACAGCCTGTGCCTTGCAGGCCGCGCAGGTAGACCATCGTGTAACCCAAGACCTCTCCGGGCGAGCGCCCGAACGAGCGCGAGTAGAGGCCGTTCGACAGAAGGTCTCGGTCTTCCGTCATGATCGACATGACGGGCGCGAAGTTCATGTTGAAGCCGAGCAGGCGCAAGACCTCGCCGGTGATACGTCCATGCGCGCGCGCCGCGGCGAGGTCGCCGTGCTGGCGTATGACGCGCGCGGCGGGCATCGGCGTAAAGATTTTGCGCACGCGGTCAACCAGCCCGCCCTCCTGATCTATGCCGAACAGAGGCTCGACACGAACCGCGGCGCGCACCGAGTCGAGCAGGCTGCGCAACTGCTCGGGACTTGCGACGTTGCGCCCGAAGATGATGACCCCACCGGGTGAAATCTGCTCGACGAGTGCGCGCGCCTCCGAGTCGAATTCCGTGCCCGGAAGACCGATGTAGAGCAGTTGTCCGATTTGCTGTTCGAGCGGGAGCGACTGAAGGGTTTGAAAGTCGGTCATGAAATGAATGCTACTTCAGGGAGCAATTATGATTTACCAAGACATTCGCCGGAGAATATTAAGCGTCCATAAAAGGACTACTATCAATATTCCGGAGCAAGGATAAATTATGAGATATCGTCCAAACCTCTCCAAAGTAAAGAGGCCAACTTGATAATCCCAAACCGATGAGACGACAATCCCTATGACCGCGCCAAACAATCCTTCAAACAGGTAGCGATAGAAGAGATACAGTTTGCCCTTCGAGCGTGCGCGTTCCCAATTACTCTCGGCCCTCGCCCTGTTCCTCGCCATGTAAGCCTTCAGCGCTTTCATGATGTTAATACCCGCACCGTCAGATGATTCGTTTCTTCAATCCCTGTAGGAGTTGGCGCGCTTCATCCACTGAAAGGGTTTCTACATCAACGTCGCGAAGCTCGTCAAGGAGACTCTGGTTGACCGAATCGAAGAGCGTGAGATGCGCGGCCAGCGCACGCCGCCCTGCGCGCGTGGCGGCACGCCCGAGCGCTTCCTCGCCGCCGCTGCCCGCAGCCTCGCCGCTACGGCTCGCCGCGTCGGAGACGGTCGGGGCCAGCGCGTGAATTTTTTTCTCGAACGTCTCCACATCCGCGAAAACGTCCAGCTCGTAATGTTCGAGTCGGGCGAGGACTTCGCGCGCACGTGCCAGGACTTCGGGCGGGAGACCCGCGAGGCGCGCGACCTCTATGCCGTAAGACTTCGACGCGCGTCCGCGCTCGATCTTGTAGAGGAAAATCACCTCGCCCTCGCGCTCGGCCACGCGTATCTGGTAGTTCTGTGCGCCGGGGAGACGTTCGGCCAACTCGGTCAACTCGTGGTAGTGGGTCGCAAAAAGTGTCTTCGCCGAATGCTCTGGCGAGTCGTGCAGGTGCTCCGCGACGGCCCATGCGATGGAGAGGCCGTCGAAGGTCGAAGTGCCGCGACCGATCTCGTCGAGCAGGACGAGCGAGCGCGGCGTCGCATTGTGGAGGATGGCGGCGGTCTCGGTCATCTCGACCATGAAGGTCGAGCGGCCCCTTGAGAGATCGTCGGACGCGCCGACGCGTGTCCAGATGCGGTCGAGGAGCGGCAGGCGCGCACGCTCGGCGGGGACGAACGATCCCATCTGTGCGAGCAGGCAGATGAGCGCTGTCTGACGCAGAAGGGTGCTCTTGCCGCCCATGTTCGGGCCCGTGATGATGAGCAGGCGCTCCGTGGAGCCGTTCAAGTAGAGGTCATTCGGGACGAAAGCCGTGTCGCCGATGGCTTCGATGACGGGGTGGCGACCGGCCTTTATCTCAAGCTCGTCGCCGTCGTGCAGGACAGGGCGTGTGTAGCGGCGGCGCACGGCGACCTCTGCGAGAGACGCCAGCGCATCGAGGATTGAGAGGGCACGCGCAGACACCTGTATGCGGCGAGTCTCAACGGCGACGCGCGCGCGTATCTCGCCGAAGATACGCGTCTCGATCTCAAGCATGCGCCCCTCCGCGCCGAGAACTTTCTGCTCCCACTGTTTCAGCTCGGGCGTCGTGTAACGCTCCGCGTTGGCGAGCGTCTGCCGCCTCTCGTAGTCCGTGGGCACGCGCGCGGCCCCTGCCTTCGAGACCTCTATGAAGTAGCCGAAGACGCTATTGAAGCGTACGCGCAGATTGTTGATGCCTGAGCGTGTGCGCTCGCGCGACTCGATAGCGGCGATGGTCTGCTTCGCGTCCTGACTGATCGAGCGCAGCTCGTCCAATTCAGAGTCGAAGCCCTCGCGTATACTCCCGCCCTCGTTGAAATTTACCGGCGGGTCTTCGCTGATGGCGCGCGCAATGAGGTCGCGCACGTCGGGCAACTCGTCCGCGTGCTCGACGATGACTTGCAGCAACGACGACTCCGCATCCGATAACGACTGCCGTATCGAGGGGACTTGATTAAGCGAGCGACGGAGTGCGTTGAGGTCGCGCGGTGTGGCCGTGCCCATGTTGATGCGGCCCACGAGACGTTCGAGGTCGGAGACATCTTTGAGTAGTGTGCGGACGCGGTCGCGTCGCATCTGCGAGCGGTGCAGGTCTTCGACCGCACTGAGTCGCGCCTCTATCTCTCCGCGTCGGATGGACGGGCGGAGCATCCATGCGCGGAGCAGACGCGCGCCCATTCCCGTGACGGTTGCATCCAGAACCGCAAGCAGGGAAGCACCTCTTCCGGCAGGCCCTTGCGAATCGACGAGTTCGAGATTGCGGCAAGTGACCGCGTCGATGACGAGGTGGTCTTGAGCCTCAAAGAAACTGATGTCGGTAATGTGCGCGGCTGCCGCGCGCTGCGTCTCGCGCGCGTAGCGCAGGCATGCGCCCGCGGCGCTGACGGCGGCGATCTTGTTACCGAGGCCGTAGCCTTCGAGCGTGCGCGCGCCGAACTGTTCGAGCAGGAGCGACGCGCAGGAGGTCGGCTCCCAGAGCCATTCATCAATCGGGGTGAGAGCGAAGTCGCCTCTCTCGGACGAGGCGTGCTCTGCCGGAGTGATGCGCGCGACGGGAGCAACTCTATCTTGCGGCTCCGCGTTTGGGACTTGCGGCTCCGCGTTTGAGTCTTGCAACTCGACGCTCGGGTCTTGCGGCTCGGCGCTGGGGAGGGAGGGCGGCAGTGTCGCGGTGTGTGCTCCGCTGCGCGCGTAAGCGTCTGTGACGAGCGGCGTGAGCGAGCGAGGGAAGAGAAGTTCGCGCGGTGCGTAGGACTCGATGTCTGCGCGTATGCGCGGCCAGGCATCCGCGCCAGTGACTTCGGTCGCGCGAAAGTCGCCGGTCGAGAGATCGAGGAAGGCCGCGCCGTAAGTGTCGCCCGCGCCGCAGACCGCCGCGAGGTAGACCGACTCTTTCGCGTCGATCAAGTTCGGGTCGATAATCGTCCCCGGCGTGATGACGCGCACGACCTCGCGCCGGACGAGCTTCTTCGTTTTGGAAGGGTCTTCGGTCTGTTCGCAGATGGCGACGCGGTAGCCCTTGCGTATCAGGCGTGCGACGTAAGCGGCCAGAGCGTGGTGCGGGACGCCGCACATGGGGATGGGCTGCCCGCGCTCCTTGTGCCGGGCGGTGAGCGTGATCTCAAGCTCACGGGAGCCTGTGATGGCGTCCTCGAAGAAGAGTTCGTAGAAGTCGCCGAGGCGGAAGAAGAGGAGCGTGCCGGGATGCTGCCGCTTCAACTCCTGATACTGCCGCAGCATGGGCGTCAGTGTTGCGTTCGTCGTCGTCATGTGACAAGCGGCCTGCGGTGTGAGTGGCGGAATTATTCGACCGCAGGCACAGCGCGTCAACGCTAACACAGACGGGACGGAAAGGCACGACAGTCGCACGCGCTTCCAATCCGTAAAGGAGAGCGTTGAGAGGCGACGGAAGCCGGAGAAATTCCCCACCGCTTCGGGATAAAACCGTGACAGCGTTACGGGAGAGTTCAAGGCCGTCCGATAACACCGAAACGGAGTCTCTTCTCAGATGAGCCTGAGTATGCAGGTCGCAACGCTCTTCCTGCTCGCGATCCCCATCGCCTGCGTCGCATGGACTGTGACGCACGAGGAGGTCTTCCGCGAGCCGCGCGAGTTCTGCGTCAAGAGGAGCGAGGGCTGCCGGAGCTGGTATCAGAGAAAATTCTTCTACCTCTTTACATGCGAGTATTGCTTCAGCCACTACGTGACGGCCTTCTTCCTCTGGGTCACGGGCTTTCACCTGCTCTACGAAGACTGGCGCGGCTACCTCGTCGGCGGCTTCGCGCTCGTCTGGGTCGCCAATCAGTACATGAACCTCCACAACCGGCTCCGGCTCGACATCAAGAGCGAGAAGATCGAGACGGAGATCAAGGAGAAGATAGCTTCGGGTAGTGATAAGTGATGAGTGATAAGTGATAAGCGAAGACAGAGGCTTCCTCTCTTTTTTCTTATCACTTATCACTCATCACTTATCACTCATCACTTATCACTACCCGAAGAAGACTTCGGCGACGTGGTATATCTCTTCATCGAGCAGTTTGATTCGGCGCACGGCGTCGTCGAGGGGTATGCAGGCGACCTTGTTGCCACGGAGCGCGACCATCTGACCCCACTGTTTTTCCAGAACCATCTCGAAAGCCTTGACGCCGAAGCGGGTCGCGAGCACGCGGTCGAAGGCGGAGGGCGAGCCGCCGCGCTGGACGTAGCCGAGGTTCGCGTGACGCGTCTCGATGCCGGTCGTGCGCTCGACCTCGTTGGCGACGAGGAAGCCGATGCCCCCGAGCCTGCCGCGGCGGTAAATATGCGACTGTGTCTCTTCGTCCAGAAAGTTTTCGTCTGGGTGTGGGTGCGCGTCCTCTGCGACGACGATGATGGAGAAGGCGCTGCCCTGACGTTCGCGATGGCGTAAAAGTTCGCAGACGCGTGAGAGGCGGAAGGGGTGCTCGGGAACGAGGATGACATCCGCGCCTCCGGCGATGCCTCCGTAGGCCGCGATCCAGCCGGAGTGTCGCCCCATCACCTCGATGACCATGACGCGGTGGTGAGACTCCGCGGTCGAGTGCAGGCGGTCGATGGCCTCCATCACTGTGTTGACCGCCGTGTCGAAGCCGAAGGGAAAGTCAGTGCCGTCGAGATCGTTGTCGATGGTCTTGGGGATGCCGACGATGGGAAGTCCATTCTCGTGCCAAACGTCGCGCGCCGCGCGCAGAGTGCCTTCGCCTCCGACGACGATCAAAGCGTCGAGTCCGTACTTGCTCCAGGTCGCGCGTATGCGTTGGGGGAAGTCCGCGCCGTCCTGCGGGTTGGTGCGCGAAGTGCCGAGGATCGTCCCGCCACGCGGCAGAATTCCCGTCACAGACAGACGCGTCAGGGGCAGTAAGTCGTCCTCGATGAGGCCGCGCCAGCCGTTCTTGACGCCGAAGACCTCCGCCTGCTCCTCCAGCATCGAGCGTCTGACGACAGCGCGGATGACTGCGTTTAAGCCGGGGCAGTCGCCGCCCCCGGTCAGGATTCCAACACGAAGACCCATCAAAACACCCTCGAAGCCATTGGAGCGAAACTAATAAATTGATTTGATTTATCCAACACGCCTATAATCTCGCGATAAATCACGGTGTGTCAAACAACTGTATTTTAATTCGCGAATCGGTCGGTCGATTCGCGTCGGGAAGAGTTGAGAGTGCTTGAGGGAGAAGATTTGCTGACGCTCGGCGTGGACACTTCGACGGAGAAGCGTAGCGTCGCTTTGATGCGGGGCGCGCGTCTGCTCTCGCTGTGCGTGAGCGAGTTGCGCGAGGGAGGTTCGGCGGGACTGCTTCTGGACATAGACCGCGCGCTCGCACACGGCGAGGTCGGCCTAAGGGATGTCGAGCTGTTCGCCGCAGCCTCCGGGCCCGGGAGCTTTACGGGTCTGCGTTCGGGACTTGCGACCGTCAAGGGGCTGGCATCGACTCTGTCGAAGCCGGCAGTCGGCGTCCCGACGCTTCACGCCATCGCATACGCGGCGGGGCCCGCGAGCAGAATCGTTTCGATGCTCCCGGCGGGGCGCGGCGAAGTTTTCGCGCAACTCCTCTCAGTAGATGAAGGAGGGCGTGTGTCGGAGTATGAGAGCGCCATTCATCTCCCGCCCACGCGTCTGGTCGAGAGAATGGCTCGGCTTGGCGGGGGATTGAAGTGGGCGGGCGGCGGTGCTCTGAAATTCCGGGAGCTGATACGTGAGGGAGCGAAGTCGGCGGGGATCAATCTCGTCACTTCGGAAGAGACGGGTGCGGAGTTGGCTGAAGATGTTTGGCTGCTGGCGCGCGTGGAAGAGGCGCTGGCAGAGAGCATCGCAGAGCTTGCACGTTCCAAGTACGTCGATGCGGGAGAGACGGGCGCGGGAGGTCTCCGTGCCATTTACGTCAGGCCGTCGGACGCGGAGTTGAAGGAGACGCGGAGCTGAAGGGGATATGTCACGCGCAGGGATGAAGGTGTTGGTGGAGTGTGCCGGGTGCGTCGTGTCGGCGTTGACCGAGCACGATCTGCTGGAGGTCGTCGAAATCGAGGAGACGACGGGCCTCAGCCAGTGGGGCTGGGACGCATACCGCGCGGAGCTTTCAAGGCCGGAGGCGGTGATGCTCGTGGCGCGCAAGAGTGTACCAGACCCTTTGACAGGGCGACGCCTGAGCGGCTACATCGCCGC
Source organism: Acidobacteriota bacterium (assembly GCA_032162705.1). GTDB lineage: Bacteria > Acidobacteriota > Blastocatellia > Pyrinomonadales > Pyrinomonadaceae > QHXN01. The sequence continues at coordinate 7,954 of JAVRON010000089.1, read as the reverse complement.
ACGTATCAATGCGGACGAAGTTCACATCAATAACATAGGCGTGTGGCCGGATTCACGTCGACAGGGTGTTGGCGGCGCTCTGCTCGGGGCCGCGCTCGACATCGCAGCGCGGTGCGGCGCGTCGGAGGCGGTGCTTGAGGTGAGGGCCGGAAACCTCTCGGCACTGCGCATGTATGAGCGTTTCGGCTTCGCCGTCGTCGGCGTACGGCGTAGTTACTACAGAGAGCCTGCCGAGGATGCGAAAATAATGACCAGACGGCTGGCACCAACGGCTTGATACGAGTTGCGAATTGGGCTAACATTTTCCTCACCGACCGAAAGGCCACGCGCGGTGTTTCTTCGTACTTCCCGCGGTGACGACTTGGACAGCACTCCACGCATCTGAAAGGAGACTTTTCCGCAATGGAAATGATGGACACGGACGGCCTGAAGGAACAATTGATCGCAATTGACGCTGAGTTTCGTGAGTTGGCGCGCGAGCACGGGCGCTACGAGCAAAGACTCAGCGAATTGTCCTCGCTCCAGTACCCGAGCGACGAGGAGCAGCTCGAAGAGGTTACTCTGAAGAAGAAAAAGCTGGCCGTCAAAGATCAGATGCAGGCAATCATGCTTAGACACAAGAATGCGGAGAGCACGGCCCACTAGACGGGTTTCGGCGAAAGAAACTCGTCGGGGTCAAAGCAGAGAGAGAGGTCACTCCCAATATTTTGAGGGGCGGGGGACGCATCAACATTTGATGAGCGCCCCCGTTTCCCTTAGCCCGTAAATATTCAAAACGGGCAGAAGGGTGTCTCGCAGTTTCAGGTACAAGGTAAGCGATGGTTAGAGAAGGCTACACATGGGTTCTGATCCCTCTCACGGCCGGTCTGGCGGCGTGTCTGTTGTACGTGTTCTGGATGTCGTCGCCCGTGTTGCTGATTCTTGCGGTGTCGCTGCTCCTTCTGGCGGCGTTCATGGCTTACTTTTTCCGCGACCCGAATCGAATAGTCCCTTTGGATAGTGATCTGGTCGTCTCCCCTGCGGACGGACGCGTGACGCGAATCGAAAAGCTCTCCACGGATGAGTCGCACTCCCCCACGGTCGTCAGCATTTTTCTCTCGCCCTTTGACGTGCATATCAACCGCTCGCCGATTGCAGGGACGATCATCGACGTGACATATACGAAGGGACTCTTCAAAGCAGCCACGAGCGACCGTGCGAGTCTTGTGAACGAACAGAACGCTTTGACGATCCGCGGCGAGAAGATGACTCTGGTCTGCAAACAGATCGCGGGGGTTCTGGCTCGAAGGATAGTTTGCTGGAAGAGACCCGGCGACAGTTTGAAGCAGGGTGAGCGATTCGGTCTCATCAAATTCGGGTCGAGAACCGACCTAGTTTTGCCCCCAGAGGTCGAAATCTCTGTGAGTGTCGGTGCGCGCGTACGCGGCGGGGCAACAGTGATAGGGAGATATGTCGATGGCGAGTGAAGAACAGGACTTGGAGAATGTGCCGTCGGAAGAGATCAGGGAGCGCAGGGGGATAAAAAAGGGTTTATACCTGCTCCCTTCCGCCTTCACCGCGGCCAACATCGGCATGGGCTACTTCGCAGTGATGGCGGCGCTTAGGGGTTTCCAGTTATTGGACGGCATAACAGCAAATCAAGTGTTAGATGAGTTGGCGAAACACAAACTGGCGGCCGCAACCGCACATTTCGACAATGCTTCGCGCGCCATCGGGTGGGCGATACTTTTCGACACGCTCGACGGCAGGATAGCGCGGCTCACAAAGACGACCACCGAGATAGGCATTCAATTCGACTCGATTGCGGATGTGTTGACATTCGGCATCGCCCCCGCAGTTCTCGTCTACGCGTGGGGCTACGGGGCGGCTTTCCTCGATGGGAGCCAACCGCACAAGCTCGGCTGGTTTCTCTCTTTCATGTTTCTGATTTGCGGCGCACTAAGGCTAGCAAGATTTAACGTACAGGCCACACGCCCGAGGACTCTGGCCGAGGGGAGTGCGAAAGTCGATAAGAAGAATTTTCTCGGGCTGCCGATTCCGGCTGCTGCTGGTCTCCTCGCCGCCATCGTACATTTCTCACCTCGCCCGCTCATCTCATATGAAACTTATTGGATGACCCTCTATAGCGGGTTGTTGATGACGCTGGTCGCGGTTTTAGCGGCACTGATGGTGAGCACCATCCGCTACTCAAGTTTCAAGACACTCGGGGCAGGCAAGCGCAGCACGATTAAAATCATGCCGATGATCGCCGCAGTGGGGATGCTTGTCTGGCTTTTTTCGCGCTGGGTCTTACTGGCAATCGTTCTTGCCTATGTCCTGCACGGAATTGTTTTTCGTCTGTTCGCCCTTTTTCACACGCGTCCGGTTGATGAACAGTGAATATTTCAACCCGGCCCTTTTTACGGCGAGTCTTCGGACGGGGTCTTTGACGCTTGATTTGATAAGGCTAATAAACCATCCCGCGTCGTTAACAGTAAAATGTTGGCTGAAAGCAGAGGCGTCGCCTCTGTGTTGTTTTCCTCGCCGACGTAGATGCTGTTGGTCTTTTTCCCATCCTCCAAGCTCAGAATCACGCATTCGTCACCTACTAGAGGAGCCAGAAGAACGCTATCATTTAGAATGAGAGGGGTGGCGACGACTCTTCCCGCGAGTTGACGCTTCCAAAGCTTTACGCCGCGTTGGGGCGAGAGGCAATACACAAAATTATCCAGGGACGTAGCGACAATACATTTTTCCGCCGCTAGAACAGTCTGTACGGCAGCCCCTGTTCGAGCACGCCATTTAAGACGGCCGGATTGCAAATCTATCGCAAAGACATACCCGTCAGCAGTGCCCGCATAAACCATTCCTTCAAAGACGACGACTGGAGCGCGCAGGTTTTTATGCGTCCGATAACGCCAAGTAGTATTACCGTTCTCCTGCTCGATTGCAATTATATCACCCCGCTCATCTCCTATGTATAAATTATTTCCGCTCAGAACGTGCTGGAAGCTGAAAGGTGACGAGTTGTACTTGACCCATCTAATCTCACCGGTTTCCCTCTTGAAGGCATAGAGGCGTCCATCTGAAGAGATGCCGAAAAGGCCATTCAAACTAGAACTAATGACGCCTTTGATTGGGAAGGGCATCATTCGCATCCAAAGCGTCAAACCACTCTGGCGACTCAACGCACGCAAGACACCTGTAGCTTGTGGGTATTTTGATGTGGGAGAGGGTAGACTTTCAGAGGCGACATAGACACTTCTTGAATCTGCTGTAGGGGATGCGGAAATAGACCCTCCAATATCACTTTTCCATGAAAGCCCGCCATCGACCAGCCATAAAGATAGAATAGTGCCGCCGCCAAGCGGTAGATATATCCTCTCCCTGTCTACAGCTGGAGTGAGGTTTGTGAGATCATCAATTTTGACATGCCATTTGATATAGATGGGTCTGGAGAGGTTAGCCAAATCCTGTCCTGAGAGTGGAAGGCAAAAAAACATCAACTGAGCAAGCATTGCAAGAAATGCCGCTAATCTTCTGGGATGATTTCTGTTACTAGGTTGGCCCATATTTATAAGTTGAAGAGGAATGCCGAGATGCTTGGCTAATAAGATTTAAACAAACTATAATTCCAGACGAATAATAAACGTAAATGGCCGGGCAATGTAAGTCTACGAAGGAGGCAAGCTTTTGGGCGAGCAAACGAACTCACACGACACCGTTCTGATTTTAGACTTTGGTTCTCAATACACCCAATTAATTGCGCGTCGAATCAGGGAATCGAACGTGTATTGCGAAATACTGCCGTACAATACTTCGGCTGAAGTGATTCTCACGCGTAATCCGAAGGGGATTATTTTATCGGGTGGCCCTGCCTCTGTTTATGATCAAAACGCACCGAAACTCTCATATCAATTAACTGAGGAGTTTAAATGTCCTCTTCTGGGTATTTGTTACGGGCTGCAAGTCATAGCGGCCGAGCTGGGGGGGGAGGTGCGCCCCTCTTCCAACAGGGAATACGGGTATGCCCGACTTCTTGTGACGGATCAAGGCAGCCCCATTTTCAGAAATTTGCCCGAAGAAATGGACGTGTGGATGAGTCATGGGGATCATGTCATTAGAGTCCCGGATGGTTTCCGCGTTACCGCCCGAACAGCGGACGCGCTTAATGCTTTTGAGGATTTAAGCGGGCGCATATTCGGCGTACAATTCCATCCGGAAGTTGCGCACACGCCATTCGGAAAACAAATTTTGCAGAATTTCCTCTTTAACATTTGTCGCGTGAAGGCCGACTGGTCTCCTAAGGCAATTATCGGAGAGCAAGTTAGTAAAGTGAGGGCTTTAGTCGGACATGAGAAGGTGATCTGCGGTCTGTCAGGAGGGGTCGATTCCACCGTTGCGGCGGCGCTTGTACATGAAGCGATTGGAGAGCAACAGACATGTGTCTTTGTCGACACGGGCCTGTTAAAGGAGGGGGAATTCGAGACAACCCGTGCCTTATTCAAACAGAAAATGAGTTTAAATATGGTCGGGGTCAATGCTTCGGCGGAGTTTCTGAGTGCTCTGAAGGGTGTCGTAGATCCGGAAGAAAAAAGAAAGGTGATCGGCAGGGTTTTTATAGAAGTCTTCGAGAGCGAGGCTCAGAGATTGGGGGGCGTGGAATATTTGGTGCAGGGGACTCTCTACCCGGACGTTATTGAATCTACTTCGGTGCGGGGTCCTTCAGCCGTGATAAAAAGTCATCATAACGTCGGGGGATTGCCCGAGCGTATGAAGCTTAAGTTGATCGAACCACTACGAGAGCTTTTCAAGGATGAGGTTCGTACAATAGGTCGAGACCTAGACATCCCGGAAGATTTGCTCGGGCGACACCCATTTCCCGGCCCCGGGTTTGCCGTACGGATAGTGGGAGAAGTTACCTTCGAGCATCTCAAGCTTATTCGCGCCGCCGACCTTATAATTGAAGAGGAGCTCAAGCTGGCACGGCTTTTTGATGGTCTCTGGCAGGCATTTCCTGTGCTTTTACCCGTTTCTACTGTTGGAGTGATGGGTGATTTCAGAACCTACGAGCGCGTCCTTGCAATCCGTGCGGTGACGAGTGTTGATGGGATGACAGCCGATTGGGCGCGACTGCCACATGACGTTCTGGGAAGGATATCAGCTCGTTTGACATCTGAAGTGAGGGGGATAAATCGGGTGGTTTTTGACATCAGTTCCAAGCCTCCGAGCACTATCGAATGGGAGTGAAGAGATAACCTGTAGGGAGCTGGAGTGCGCTAAACTGGGCGCTTAATATTTAAGCGCTTATTTAAAGCTAAAGCTTAAAACGAATGGTTTTGTGTGAATCTGCATGGGTTTGAATATAATTGTTGGGAAAGTTTCTCCCCGTGTTCAAAAGCAATTCTGCTACACTTAAAATGCAAGGAGCAGAAGTGAGAAGGCCAAGTGTTTATATAGAAACCTTCGGATGTCAGATGAACGTTGCTGATTCGGAACGTGCGGCGACGAGACTGCGTGCGAGTGGTTATGAATTATCTGATTCGGATAATTCTGCCGATGTTATAATTCTAAATACATGTTCTGTGCGTGAGAAGGCCGAACAGAAGGTCTTTCACCGGATTAGCGAGATCAAAAGAGACCGACCCGGTAGACAGCCTTTGATAGGAGTGATGGGGTGTGTTGCACAGCTGGAGGGAGATGCTATTTTTAACACCTCCTCTTCAGTCCAACTGGTTATTGGAACTGGTGCGACTGATAGAATTCCGCAACTGATAGAGAGGGTTTTGGGTGGCGAGAGACGTCTGCTTGATACGGACAGGCGAAGAGAGACAGAGGTTTATGACATCTCTCCCATGGAACGTCGCTCCAAGCACATAGCGTTCGTTCCGATTATTGAGGGGTGTAATAAGTTCTGTACCTATTGTATCGTTCCGTTTTCGAGGGGGCGGGAGCGAAGCCGGAGCGCGTCCGAAATTGTTGATGAAGTTAAGGGCCTAATTGTTCAAGGGTTTCAAGAGGTTCATCTGCTAGGACAGAATGTTAATAGCTATCGCCCGCAGACCGAATCCGGTTTAGAGTCTTTTCAAGGGGCCACACCGTTTTCAAGACTGCTTCGAGCGGTTGCGTCAACGGGCATGCCGAGGATTAAATTTACAACCTCTTTCCCGAGGGATTTTCATGCGGATATTGTGAGGGCCATCGAAGAGCACGAAAACCTCTGTAACTGGGTACATCTGCCTGTTCAATCGGGCAACAATCGAATCCTGCGCATGATGCGCAGGGGGCATAAAATCGAAGACTATCTGGAGAAGATATCTTTCGTAAAGAATGCTCGGCGACGGATAGCCCTGACCAGTGACATTATCCTTGGATTCCCCGGCGAGACCACGGAAGAATTTGAAGATACTTTGAAGTTGGTTCGCGATTGCCGTTTCCACGGGTTATATATATTTAAATATTCTCCAAGACGGCGCACTCCGGCGGCTAAATTAACAGATACGGTCTCTACCGCGGAGAAGGCCAGACGCTTTCTGGCTCTCGAAGAGTTGCAGATGTCGATTCAGAAGGAAATTTTTCAAGATTATATAGGTTCTGAGGTTGAAGTCCTTGTCGAAGGTTTCAGCGCAAGGTCTGAGAAAGACCTGAAGGGACATACCACCTGCCATAAGGTTATCAACTTCGGTGCTGACGCAGAGTTGTTTGGAAAGATTTTAAAGGTAAGAGTGACGGAGTCTAAGTCTCACAGTCTTTACGGAGAAGTGTTGAGTCCTTTGAGAGGATAAGGTTTGAGGCCAAGATGGAAATCGAGGTGAAAATCAGGGGTTTGATGATGGATCCGAGTAGCGGGACTCCCATTATTATTCTGAAAGATATAAATAGCGAAACCATGTTACCTATCTGGGTGGGTGCGTATGAGGCAAACGCCATCGCTCTCGAAATCGAAAAGATTGCTCCACAAAGACCCATGACTCATGACCTTTTACGTAATATCATTCTGGAGATGGGGGCTAGTGTCGAGCGCATTGTCGTTACCGAATTAAGGGATAACACTTTCTTTGCGATGATTATAATGAAAGATCGTGCCGGCGAATCCGTCTTGATCGACGCGCGACCATCGGATGCCATCGCTCTTGCTCTTCGTGTCGATTGCCCGATTTTCGTAAACGAAGAAGTGATTCAAGCCTCCCGGAATACGGTCACAAGCAGCGAAGAGGAGAGTGTTTCCGGCGCCGAAGAGGAATGGCCTGACGTAATTGGTGAAGCTGGTGACTTGCCGATGTAGTTTTAAAATTTTCCGTCTGGTACAAACTTCCGTTGAGTATTGTAATCGCAATCGCGAACCAAAAAGGCGGGGTAGGGAAGACCACTACTACCATCAACCTTGCGGCGGGATTCGCCCAGAGGGGTCGACGCGTGCTTTTACTAGACCTCGATCCACAGGGTAATAGCTCCATCTCATTTCTGAACCCACAGGCCATTAATGTTTCAGCTTATGAGATGATGGTCGACGGGAACATGGCTCTTTCAAACTATACCTATCCGACTGCTATAGAGGGACTGGAGATCATTCCCGCAAGGATTAGTCTCGCAAAACTCGAATCAAAGCTGGTGGGAGATTTTGACGCACCTTTCCGTCTTAAAGATCGCCTGGAGACGGTAGCCGACCGTTATGACACTATCTTTATAGACACACCACCTACCCTGGGTCTGATAACGGTAAACGCCTTGGTTGCTTCTACACATGTTTTGATACCCATCCAATCTTCTTTTTATGCTTTGGAGGGGACTGACGATCTGCTAGAGACAATCGAGAAGGTCAAAGCCCGTCCAAATCCAAACTTACGTGTGCTGGGTGTGCTCGTGACACTTTTTGATAAGAGAACCACTTTGGCTAGAGAAGTTTATGAGCAAATCAAGAGCGTCTTTGGTCCTCAGGTATTTGAAACCGTCATTACTAAAAGTGTCCGTCTCG
>JAVRON010000088.1:0-115908 GCA_032162705.1 Acidobacteriota bacterium | reverse complement strand
CTTATCACTTATCACTCATCACTTAACACTGCCTTATTCTCCTAGCTCTTCTGTTTGGGCGCGTCCATGTGTCGCGAGAGCGGGTGGGGAATCATCTCCTGTATCTCGTCTCTGATCTCGTGGAGCTTAACTTCGGCGGCCTGCTCGAACTTCTGGAACTTCTCGGGGTTCGCCTCTTCGACCTTCTTCGAGAGCCAGTATTTCTCCGCGAGGTAGAAGCCCAGCACCCCGACCGCGACGATGACGAGCAGGAAGACGGGGAACTTGTGGAAGTCGCCGATCAGATTGTAGACGGCGCTGTGGAAGACGAAGCCGACTCCCGAGAGCACGAGCACCCACATGAAGCAACTCGCAAACGACAGCAGAAGGAAACGCAGGTACGGCATCTTCGCCACGCCGTAGAAGGCGCACGAACCCCAGCGCAGCCCGTAGGTGAACTTCGAGACGAAGATCGAGAGCGACCCGAACTTGTTCGTCAAACGCTCAAGCCGCGGGCGAGCCGCAGAGTAGAAGCGATACTTCTTCACGCCCGAGCGTCCGGCCCGCCCCAGCGCGTAGGCCACGTTGTCGCTTGCCACCCCGGCCACCGTGCCGACAGCGAGCACCTGTAAGAAACTATAGTCGCCAAACGCCTGCCCGTGTGCCAGCACCCCGGCCAGCAGCAGCGTGATGTCGCCCTCCGCCATCGTCAGCAGAAAGATGGCCGGAAGCCCGAACTTCCACAAAAGGTCGTTGACGAAATGTAAATCCATAAGAGCAGTGATAAGTGATGAGTGATAAGTGATAAGAAAACCCGCTTGCTCTTTCTCATCACTTATCACTCATCACTTATCACCTTCGGGAGGTTTGACCACCAGCACGGGACAGCGCGCGTGGCGGACGACCGACTCGGCGGTCGAGCCGAACAGGATGCGCCCAAGCCCCGCGCGCCCGTGCGAAGAGATGATAATCAGGCCGATGCCGCGCTCCTCTGCAACGCGCACGATCTCGGCTGCCGGGTCGCCGCGCGCAATCAAGTCCTCCACGTCAAGCCCTTTGAACTCCTCGCTCTTCGAGAACTCGGGCAGGTCGCGCGCCGCTGACTCCTCCAACTGCTCGCTCACCTCGACGACCGGCAGCGGCTCGGCCTGAAGAGGCGTCCATCCCATCGATTGTACGACCGGCTCGACGACGTGCAGGCAGACGACGCGCGCACCCAGCAGGCGTGCAAACTCCGCCGCCACCGGGACGGCGTACCGCGCGCACTCGCTGAAGTCAGTCGGCAGCAGGATGGAGTCAATGTTCATAAGAGTGATAAGTGATGAGTGATGAATGATGAGTGACGAGATAAGTTCTTATCACCTACTCATCACTTATCACTTATCACTTCCGGGGCGTCATTTTACACGGAGAGGGTGTTGTTTGACAGCCCCCCGGCCCTTTGTTACCATCACGCCGACTCTGACCCGGCACCCAATTTCGTTTTTAATCTCTTCACGCAGAAGGCTTTGAGATGAGCGCCCCAACGCCAAACGAACAGCATTACGTAGGCGTGGAACTCTGCGCCACGTCGGCGCGCGCGGCGCTCGTCTCTGCGGACGGCGTCGTGGTCGCAAGGCGCGAGATGGCGCTCGCCTCCGCAGACCTCGCCGCGCAGGTCGCACGCCTCGTCACGGAGTTGCGCGATGCTTCGCCCGCGCGCGTTGCAGCGGTCGGCGTCGGCGTCCCCGGTCTGGTCAGCCCCGAAACGGGACGCGTCGTTATCTCCTCAGACCTCCCCTCGGTCATGCGCGAAGACCTGCGCGAAGCGCTCGGCGAAGTCACCGGTCTTCCCGTCGCGCTCGACAACGATGCGAACGCGGGCGCGATGGGCGAGTACGCTGCCGGAGCCGGACGCGGCAGCCGCAACATGTTCTACGTCACCATCGGGACAGGCATCGGCGGCGCGCTCATCCTCGAAGGCCGCCTCTGGCGCGGGGCCTCGGGCTTCGCGGGCGAGTTCGGCCACATCACCATCGACCCGGAGGGCGTCGAGTGCGCGTGCGGCAACGTCGGCTGTCTTGAGACGGTCGCCTCCGCGCCCAACATCGTCCGCCGCACGCACGAGAGACTGATGCGAGACTCAACCTCCTCGCTCTCGCGTCTGGGACTCAATAAGAACTTCACCGCCGCCGACATCGCGCACGAGGCCAAAAACGGCGACGACTTCGCCGCGATGATGATTACACGCACGGGCCGCTATATCGGCACGGGCCTGGCCGCCGTCATCAACCTCCTCAATACCGAGCGCATCGTCTTAGGCGGCGGCGTCATGGACGCAGGCGAGCTGATCCTCGACCCCATCATCGCAGAGGCCCGCCGCCGCTCCTTCCAACCCAACTTCGAGTCCACACAGATCGTCGTCGCCACCCTCGGCCCCGACGCCGTCCCCATCGGCGCAGCCCTCCTCGCCCGCGAGGCCGCACAAAACACCACTTAATCTCAAGCTTTTAAGCTGAATACTTCACATGGACAATTTCTTCGCTAATCCGAAAATATGGTCTAAACGTAAGCACCGCTTACTTGGGAAGTATTTGCCACCTTTCAGTGCAAAGGTAGGTAGCTGGGCAAAGTTGATATATTGCGTTGATGGATTCGCAGGCGCAGCAAAATATGAAGATGGCAGCCCTGGGTCTCCATTAATGATGGCACAACTTGCGGACAAAGCAGCGACATGGAGAAGGCCTGTTAATCTTCGACTGATTAACGTCGAGAACGCTCCTGACCATTACCAATCTTTAAAGCACGTCACCCAATTTTGGGAATCGACAGGGGTCGTCACAAATCTACAGGGACGGTTTGGGGAGTTAGGGTCAACTATCCTTTCGATGATCTCAGATAATCCCGCATTGTTTTTCATAGACCCGTATGGGCCAACCTATGTTCTCTTCTCTCATTTATTGCCAATTCTAAAGCGCCCGCAAAGAACAACGGAACTTATCATTAACTTTGATTCGGATGGATTACGCCGCATTGCTGATACTATGCACTCACGGGCAGTTACTGAGCGAGCGGTTAAAGCATCTAGAACTAATATTGAGAATGTCACTGAAATAATTGGCAGTGATAGATGGGAAAAGCTATTCAGGGAAGGTCATCTTTCAACTCAAGAGAGGGAAAGAGGGCTGCTCCGAATTTATATGGAGAACATTTCAAAATACGATTATACAGTGACAGCTTACCCGGTTCGTAAATCAAGAAATGACTCCCCAAAATATTTCCTCGTTTACTGCACTCGCCATCCAGACGGCATCGTCCTAATGAGCAACTTTATACGTGAGGAAGAAGATACACTTCTAGAAGAAGGAACTGACGAGCAGCAACTTACATTGTCAGAAGAATTCAACCAACTACAGCAGGAAATTATTTGGAGACGCAAGGAACTCTTAGACCTAATCTTAGAGTATCTTAAAGAAAATAAGCAGACCACACGGGGAAATATAAGAAAACATTTCAGCTTCCAAAGCTTTGGAGGCTTCAGTGACAAAGATTACAATGCTGTCGTCAAAGAGTTAATTCATGCTAACCGGCTACTCCCGAGGCACGGCAAGAAACAAATAAACGATGATGAGCCGCTAACGTTTGTTGGCTGAAGCTATAAAGACCTCAACCAAGTTTGCGTTGGGCCTTGGAGGATAGAAATGGGAGCAAAGTCTGCGATTGAGTGGACAGAATCAACATGGAATCCGGTTACGGGTTGCACGAAAATTAGTCCCGGTTGTGACCACTGTTACGCCGAGCGTCTTGCGCTCCGCTTGCAAGCTATGGGGCAGCCCAACTACGCAGACGGTTTCAAGTTAACCATCCAAGAACATATGTTGGAGTTGCCACTGCGCTGGAAGTTGCCGCAGATGATTTTCGTCAACTCCATGAGTGACCTCTTCCATAAAGACGTTCCCACCGAATACATTCACAGGGTGTTTGACGTGATGAGCCGAGCCTCCCAGCATCGGTTTCAGGTTCTAACAAAACGTTCGCAGCGTCTCATGAGATTGAGTCAGACGCTAAGCTGGCGGTCTAACATCTGGATGGGCGTCAGCGTTGAGAGTCAGGAATATACATTCCGAATTGACCATTTGCGTGAAACAAAAGCCCACATCAAATTCCTGTCCCTCGAACCGCTGCTTGGCCCTTTACCTAATCTGAATTTACAAGGCATTAATTGGGTCATCGTCGGTGGTGAGTCTGGCCCCGGTGCGCGCTCAATGAGAAGAGAATGGGTACTCGACATCCGCGACCAATGCACAGCCGCAGGTGTCCCTTTCTTCTTCAAACAGTGGGGTGGCACTAATAAGAAGAAGACCGGGCGCATGCTGGAAGATAGAACTTGGGACGATATGCCTCTAATGGCTGCATCTGTTTAAATCAAATAAGGTGATTGTCCAATGCCCTAATGGGGTTTGTCTTCACGGGTCGCAGTTGAGATGATACGCGCGTGATGAAGTTGTTCGACGCGGAGAGTGGTGGGGCGGTGGGGCGGCAGCGTTTGGCGCGGCTCGCCTTTATCTGGGGCGTGTGGGCGCTGGTCGGTCTCTTCTTTTCAAGCCAGATTTACTTTTACTTTCTGCACACGGAGAAGCAGATCACTCTGCCGCTCGCGCTCGCCTGGCAGATGAGCGCCGTCGTGATCTTCGCGCTCTCGACGCCGTTCGTGCTCAGGCTCGCGCGCCGGTATCGCATCGAGCGCCCCGTGTGGCGGCGAGCGCTGCTCGTACAACTCGTCGCGGGCGTTGCGGTCTCGGCGGTCTGGGCGACTTATCACATCGTCATCGACTACGCCTTCGGCGACAACTTTAGCAGCCTCAAGGTCTCAAGCTTCCCGCGCCTGATCTTCGTCAGCCTCGACAAAGAGCTTTTGGTCTACTGGATCATCGTCGTCCTCAGCCACGCCGTCGATTACTACCAGCGTTACCGAGAGGGCGAGCTGCGCGCGTCGCAGGCGCAACTCCAAGCCTTGAAGATGCAGCTTCACCCGCACTTCCTCTTTAACGCCTTGCACTCCATCTCCGCGCTCGTCCACACCGACCCGGACGCCGCCGACAAGATGATCGCGCGCCTCGGCGACTTCCTGCGCCTGACTCTGGAGACATCCGCCGCGCAGGAGGTGCCGCTCCGCCAGGAGATCGAGTTCCTCAACTGCTACCTCGAAATCGAGCGCATACGCTTCGGGGAGCGTCTGACGACGCGGCTCGACGTTGACCCGCAGGTCTTGAACTGCCGCGTGCCGAACCTCATCCTCCAGCCCATCGTCGAGAACGCTATCCGCCACGGCGTCGCCCCGCGCTCCGCGCCCGGCCACGTCGAGATCAGCGCCGCAGGCGTGGGCGGCGTGCTTCGCCTACAGGTTAAGGACAACGGGCACGGCCTGCCCGAATCGACCGCCGCCGCCAGCCGTGGATCGCAACAGCAGGGCGGCGTCGGACTCTCGAACACGCGCGCGCGGCTCCAACAACTCTATGGCACAAGCTACCGCTTCGAGCTTGCTAACTCGCCCGCAGGCGGCGCGGTCGTTACGCTTGAGATTCCGCTTCAAGGCTCTTCGTCGGAGCCAGAGCGCTTGACACGCCTCGGCCTCGACGACGGCCTCCACGCCGCGACGCTCGGCACAAAAACACGGCCCGCCGCAGACTCCCGCGCGCTCTCGTCCCGTGCCTGAATCAAAGCCCCGAACCGCAAACCCCGACGTGTAAACCGTGGGCCGCGAGCCTCGACGCGTGAGGCTTTCGCCGGGGTCGCGCGTGCGGTTTCGCCCCCGGTTTGTTATAAGTTAGAGGCTAGAGGTTAGAGGCTAGAGGCTGGTTAGAACTTCTTCTTCACCAGCCTCTGGCCTCTAGCCTCTAGCCTCTAAACAATGAATCCCGAACTCATCAGAAATTTCTCGATCATCGCGCACATCGACCACGGCAAATCGACGCTGGCCGACCGCCTTTTGGAGTTGACGGGTGCGGTCACCGGGCGCGACATGGAGGCTCAAGTCCTCGACAACATGGACTTGGAGCGCGAGCGCGGCATCACCATCAAGGCGCACGCCGTCCGTCTCGACTATCGCGCGCAGGACGGCACACAGTACGTCCTCAACCTCATCGACACGCCCGGCCACGTCGATTTCTCCTACGAGGTTTCGCGCTCGCTCTCGGCGTGCGAGGGCGCGCTCCTCATAGTCGATGCCTCGCAGGGAGTAGAGGCGCAGACGCTCGCCAACACGTACCTCGCCATCGAGAACAATCTCGAACTCATCCCCGTCATCAACAAAATCGATTTGCCCGGCGCGGAGCCTGAGAAGGTAATGGAGCAGATCGAGCACCTCATCGGGCTGGACACGCACAATGCCGTCCTGACCTCTGCGAAGACCGGCGAGGGCGTGCCCGACATCCTCGAAGCCGTCGTCCGCTACGTCCCTTCGCCCAAAGGCTCAAGGGAAGCTCCGCTCAAGGCGCTCATCTTCGACTCGTGGTACGACTCCTATCGCGGCGTCATCGTACTCTTCCGCGTCATCGACGGCGAGATACGACCGGGCATGAAGATTCGCTTCTTCAACACGGGGCGCGACTATCAGGTCGAGACCATCGGCGTGAACCGCCCACGCCCCACGCTCATCGACCGCCTCGGCGTCGGCGAGGTCGGCTTCATGACCGCCTCGATCAAGACGGTCGCGGACGTGCAGATCGGCGACACCATCACCGAAGCCGCGCGCCCGACGAAAGAACCCTTCCCCGGCTTTCAGGAGATCAAGCCGATGGTCTTCGCCGGTCTCTACCCCGTCGAGGCCAACCAGTACGAGGAGCTGCGCGACGCGCTCGACAAGCTGCGCCTCAACGACGCCTCATTCTTCTACGAGCCGGAATCATCCGTTGCGCTCGGCTTCGGCTTTCGCTGCGGCTTCCTCGGACTCCTCCACATGGAGATCGTGCAGGAGCGTCTTGAGCGTGAGTTCGACTTGGACTTGATTACGACCGCGCCCGGCGTCCGCTACCGCGTGACGACGACCGACGGCGAAGTGGTCGAAGTCGATTCGCCCGCCAAGATGCCCGACGCCGTCCGCATCTCAAAGATCGAAGAGCCGATGATCGAGGCGACGATTCTCTCGACCGACGAATTCCTCGGCGGCATCCTGCCACTCCTCGAAGAGAAGCGCGGCGTGCAAAAAAAATTCGAGTACATCGCCGAGAAGCGCGTGATGCTCGTCTACGAACTGCCCTTGAACGAGATCGTGCTCGACTTCTACGACCGTCTGAAGTCGGTCTCGCGCGGCTACGCCTCGCTCGACTACCACCTCGCCGGCTATCGTGAAAGCGACCTCGTCAAGCTCGACCTGATGGTCGCGGGCGAGCCTGTCGATGCGCTCTCGATCATCGTCCACCGCGTCAACTCGCAGGCGCGCGGCCGACTCCTCGCGGAGAAGATGCGCCAGCTCATCCCGCGCCAGCTCTTCGAGGTTCCCATCCAGGCCGCCATCGGCAACAAGGTCATCGCCCGCGAGACCGTCAAGGCAATGGGCAAGAACGTCATCGCCAAATGCTACGGCGGCGACATCTCGCGCAAGCGCAAGCTCCTCGAAAAACAGAAAGAGGGCAAGCGGCGCATGAAGCGCGTCGGCCGCGTCGAAATCCCGCAGGAAGCCTTCCTCGCCGTGCTGAAAGTTAATGAGTGACTCGTCCTTCAGTTCCCGCGCCGGACTTGCCGCCTTGCTGCTGCTGGCGATTGTGGCGGGCGGATACATCGTCTCTCACAGAATGCCGGATGAGAGGGCAGTTATCGAGGGACGTTTTGAATTTTATATCCAGGTGGATTCAGAACACGGTGAGTTAAACGGATGGTTCTCTGAGGAGATTGTCTATGATGTGTATGTCGAGACATCTGACGGACGCCATGTTCAGTTGTGGGCGACGCCTGACACCGCCTTTTACAGCGAACGAGACGGCGACCTCACTAAAATCTCAGTCCGCGATTTGAAAGCAGAGCAGCACGTCCGCGCCTACGTTGGAGAGATTGATAACTCCGCGCCCCGACCGACTGCTTTCGCGGTGAAGGTCATCGCGCTCGAATAATCACCATGCGCTTAGCCTTCCTTATTATGCCGCGTACGTCGCAAAGTCGAGCGACGGTAGTGGCAGTTTAAAGTTCCAGAAAATCATGAAACGCTGGCTATTACTGATCCTCGTCGTCCTCGTCGCGCTCGCATTCGTCGTCGTCCCCGTCTTTCTTATCCAGCCGTTTCGTCCGCAGACGGGGCGGGCGCTCGCAGCCGGGTACGAGTTGCACGCATGGGCCCCTTGGGTGACGATTGCGGCGGCACTCTTGAGTGTCTTGCTCGTCGCGCGGATGTGGCGCGAGTCGCGGCGCTGGTGGGCGAAGGGCTTGATGGTTGTGCTGCTCGTGCCCGTGGCGGCCTCTGTGTGGTTCGCGCGGCAGAACCATTTCGAGTGGATGTTCAACCCGCTCGCGGGCGCGACCTACGCACGCGCGGACGAGGTCGATTACGTGGGCGACGAAGACATGGTGCTCGCCGTCGAGCGCGGTGGCGAGGCAGTGGCTTATCCCGTCAGGCTTCTGGCTTATCATCACATCGTCGCGGATACGGTTGGGGGCGTACCCGTCGCCGCCACCTATTGAACGCTCTGTCACACCGGTCTGGTGTGGGAGACGACCGTAGACGGGCGCGCGCTTCACTTTCATCTCGCGGGCATCAACAACCAGAACTTCATCATGCGCGACGAGGAGACCGGCTCCTGGTGGCAGCAGGTCTCGGGCGAGTGTGTGCTGGGCCCGCTCAAAGGGCGACGACTCAAACTCTTCGACCACGACGAGCTGACCTACGCGACGTGGAAGAGTGAGAACGCCGGAGGGCGTGTACTCAGGCCCGACCCGAAGGTCGCGGCGGCGAACAACTATGCGCCCGCCGATTGGGAGCGACGCATGCAGCGCGTGCCCGTGGCGACGACCCTCGCAGACGCGAACGCCGTGCTCCCTGCGCGCACGCTCGTCGTCGGCGTCGAGGCGGGCGGCTCCGCAAAAGCATATCCCTTCGACGCGCTCGAAAAGCAGAACCCCATCATCGACACCATCGGCACGACGCCCGTCCTCGTCCTGCTCGGCGAAGACGGAAAGAGCGTCCGCGTCTTTGACCGCCGGCTCGACGCCCATGTGCTCGAATTCTTTCTCCGGCCCGGCTCTCCGAACCTCATCGACACAGAGACGGGCAGCGAGTGGGACTTCACCGGCGCGGCTACCTCCGGCGCGCTCGCGGGGCGAAAGCTCGAACGGGTTCAACCCGTCAAAGACTACTGGTTCGACTGGAAAGGCTTCCATCCGGAGACGGGCGTGTACCTTTTGGGCGAGAGGTAAGACGCTTCGGCGGAAGCCCGACCGTGAGGGAGGGCGTCTCAACTCCCTCCGGGCGAATCTTGAGCAACGCTCTACGCCCTCCCTCACGGTCGGGCTTGCGGCCTCGTCTCTGAGTTCACTGGTCAACCTCGGGCCGATGGCTTAGACTTTCAACGCAACACCATTTTCGCGGCGCGCAGTCCCTCCGAATCGGCGCGCGCATCCTGAAAGAGCCATGCACGTCACAAGGGTCGAGCTGGAACACATCAAGTCTTACGAGCGCGGCGCGTTCGCTTTCGAGCGCGGGACGACGGCCATCGTGGGCCCGAACGGCGCGGGGAAAACCACCATCCTCGAAGCCATCGCCTGGGCGCTCTTCGACGTGCTCGACTACAGCAAGGACGACTTTCTGCGTCGCGGCTCGAAGCGCGGCTCTGTGCGTGTCACCTTCCAGAGCGACCTCGACGAGAGGCTCTACACTATCTATCGCGACACAGGCTCGGGCTATTACGTCTATGACCCCGAGTTGAGAGTCAAACTCCAGCAAGGCAAGGCCGACGTTCGCAAGTGGCTCGACCAGCATCTCGGAGTCGAGCCGGGCACAGACCTCAAAGGACTCTTCCGCTCAGCCATCGGAGTACCGCAGGGACTATTCACCACGGACTTTCTTGGCTCGACCGCCGAGCGCAAGGCCGCCTTCGACCGCCTGCTCAAGGTCGAAGAGTACCGCGAAAGCTCAGACCGCCTGCGCGACACCGCGAACCTCATCAACGAGCGCATCACAGAGGGACGCGTCCGCATCGGCGCAGCCGAAGCACAGCTTGCACGCTACGACGCGACCGTCGCCGAGCACAAGACGGCGAAAGAGCGAGCCGAAGAGCTGAGCGAAGCGCTCGCAGCTTTTCAGCGCGACGCCGAAGAGCGCGCACGCTTCGTCGCCGAGATGGACTTGGCGGAGCGTCGAGTCTCGGAGTCGCGCGCAATCGCCGACCGGCTCGAAGTCGAGCGCGACTCCGCCGCGAGTCGTCTACGCGACCTGCAAAGCGGCCTCGAAGCCGCACGCCGCGCAGCCGAACGCCAGCGCGCGACCGAGCCTGACTCACGCGCGCATCTCGAAGCCGTCGAGACCTTGCGGGGCCTCGAATCGGAGCGCGAGGAGCGCGAACGCCTGCGCGCCGAAGTATCGGACGCCGCGCGCCTGACGGCCACAGCCGAATCGGAGGTGCGCCGATTCGACGACGCGCTCAAGCGTGCGAGAGAGGCACGCGCCTCCCTCACCGAGATTGAACGTGACGTAGCGGCGCAAACCGATCTGGAGTCCGAGCGCCAACGCCTGCGTGACCTGCTCGCACAGGCGCGCGCCGCCGCCGAGCGACTCGCACATCTCGACCGAGAGCTGGCCGTGCTTCGCAAGTCGCACGTGGAGCTGTCGAAGCGCATGCGCGCCGCCGAGACGCTGGCGGGCGCGCAGGAGCGTGCAGAAAAGTTGGAGAGCGAGCGGATGGGCGTCGAGACGCGGCTCAGTAAGTTGGAGCAATCGCTCACGTCGCGCCGACACCTGACGAGCCAGCGGCGCGAGACGGCGCGCGAGGCCGAGCGTCTGCGCCGCAGCGTCACGTCGCTCGAACGCGAGGCGCGAGAGTTCGAGCAGGCCGCCGGAGCAGCCGCGCGTCTCGGCGGGCTTGAGGAGCAGGAGCGCGAGCTGACGCGGCAACTCGCCATCTTGCGCGACTCAATCAAGCGCGACGAGCGCGTGAGCGAGCGAGCCAAAGGCGGCTTCTGTCCCATCCTCCACGAGCAATGTAAGAACCTCGCCGAAGAGGGCCGCACCTTTGAAGACTACTTCGGCGAACAGATCAAACAGAACCTCGCGCGGCTCTCGTCCGTCGAGCGCGAGGCCGAAGCGGTCACGCGCGAAGTCCGCACGGCGCGCGACGCGGAACGTGCCGCCGCACGCTTTGAGACGACGCGCACGCGTCTCGCGCACGAACGCGAGCTGCTCGTCGAGCGCGAGTCTGTGCTCGCCTCGATTGACGCGGAGCTTGAGAAGCTCTCTGGTGCGAGCGAGTCTCTGAAGGACGAGCTACAGGCCGAGTTGACGGGCATCGGCGGCATGCTCATCTCCACGCGCGAGGAGGCGCTGCGCTACGCGGAGCTTGAGCCTTCGCGCACGCGTCTCGGCGAGATCGAAGAAGAGGGCAAGTCAAAGCGCGAGGAGCGCGAGCAGGTCGCGGCGGCAGCGAGCGCCGTGGACGCGCTTACTGAGGACGCGGCGGGAGTCGAGCGGAATTTAAATGAACTCGGAGACCCGCGCTCGCGTGCGGCGGCGCTCCGCCTCGAAGCCGAGCGCGAGCCGGAGTTGCTGCGCGAGTCGCAGGGCGCACGCGATGCACTCGAAGTCTTGCAGAAGCAGTCGCGCGCGCTCGACAAGAGGCTCAAGAAGTTCGAGCGACTCGACGCCGCTTGGACGGATGCTTCGGCGCGGCGCGACCGCACGGCGCTCGCGCACCGCGAGCATCTTGAGTCGGCCTCGCTCGCCTCGACGCTCCCCGAGCGCGAACGCGAGGCGACGGAGGCAGAGGCGCGCGCCTCTCAAACTGCGCTCGAAGCCTCGGCGGCACGCGCCGAGCACGAGCGCACGCTTTCGCTTTACGACCGCGAGCGGCATTCGTCAGAGCGCGGCGCACTGGCGCTCGCGCGTGAGCGTGCGGCGGCGACGACGGCGCAGCTCGAAGCGGCGCGCGAGCGCGAGACGGCGCTCGTCGCGGAGGTCGCGCGGCTCGACGAGGTGCGTATGGTCGTGCGCGAAGAGTTACGCGCCAGAGAGCGTCTGGAAGAACTCTTCGCCGCGACCGACTTCATCCGCGATACGCTCCGGAAGGCGGGGCCCCTCGTCACCGAGAGTTATCTCTACAACATCTCGATTGAGGCGAACCAGCTCTTCCGCGAGATTACGGGTGAGGGCGGACGTGCGCTCCGCTGGTCGAAGGACTACGACATCATGCTCGAAGAGGAGGGGCACGAGCGCTCCTTCATCAACCTCTCGGGCGGCGAGCAGATGGTCGCGGCTCTTTCAATCCGCCTCGCGCTCCTTAAACAGCTCTCCGATATCCGCGTCGCCTTCTTCGACGAGCCGACCACGAACATGGACGCCGAGCGGCGCGAACGTCTCGCACAACAGATCGGGCAGGTGAGAGACTTCGACCAGCTCTTCGTCATCTCGCACGACGACACCTTCGAGCAAACGGTCGATCACGTCGTCCCCGTCACGCGCGCGGCGGTCGGGGAAGTAGCTTGAGGAAGTAGAGCAGTAGACAGTAGACAGTAGACAGTAGCGCTCCGCGTGATGAGTGTTGCGCTTTCACTCTGACGATTCGATAGCGAAAGTTTTTCTACTGACTACTGTCTACTGCTGCCTACTCATGAAAGAAGTTCTTATCTACTGCGATGGGTCGAGCCTCGGCAACGGGCAGGAGTCGCCGCGCGCGTCGGCGGTGGCGCTGTTGGAATTTCGCGGCGTGTGGCGCGCGTTCGGCGTCTATCTCGGCGCGGCGACGAACCAGCAGGCGGAGATTGCCGCCGCCGCGCTCGGCCTCGAACAACTGCGCGAGCCGTGCCGTGTGATTGTCTGGTCTGACTCGCGCTACGTCGTCGAGACGATGTCGGGGCGCTTCCGTCGCAAGTCGAATCAAGAGTGGTGGGCGCGTCTGGATAAGGCCACCGACTCGCACAAGATCAAGTGGGAATGGCTCAAAGGTCATGCGGGCCACTTCGCGCAGGAAGCGGTCGATAAGGCGGCGCGCAAGATCGCCGCGCTCGGCCACGCCGACGAGGTCGTCTTGAGCGAGGCCGCCGCGACCGCCGCCGAAGCCTTGACCGAAAATGGCTAACCGCGCGCCTGACGACAACAGCGCCTTAGCGATTAGGCTGCCCGCCCCGTTCGGGCTAAAATCTCCTCCCCGAACGTCCCGCAGTTTTCCGATGAGTGATAAGCCCACAACGATGGCGCGCTCGCTCGCATGGCTCCTCTGCCTCGCGTGCGTAGTCGTGTGCGCGCGAGTCGTTGCTGTGTGCGCGGGCGTCGCGGCGGCGCAGCAGACGGAGCGCGCCTGGATGTGGCAGAATCCTCTGCCGCAGGGTAACGCCATCTATGCCGTGCGTTTCGCGTCGGACAAGCGGACGGGTTGGGCCGTCGGGGCGGACGGCGTCATCCTGCACACTGCGGACGGAGGCTTTCGCTGGGAGGAGCAGCATGCGCCGACACCCGTGCCGCTCTACGGACTGTTTGTGAGGGATGCGCGCAGGGCGGTCGCGGTCGGTGGGC
Organism: Acidobacteriota bacterium; assembly: GCA_032162705.1. Classification (GTDB taxonomy): domain Bacteria; phylum Acidobacteriota; class Blastocatellia; order Pyrinomonadales; family Pyrinomonadaceae; genus QHXN01. The sequence continues at coordinate 102,242 of JAVRON010000088.1, read as the reverse complement.
GCGGGGTGGTGCTGACGACCGACGACGGGGGAGGCCGCTGGACTGTGCGCCCCGTGGGCGAGCGTGTTGTGCGTCCAGTGGTCGAGCGTGAGGGAGCGAATCATCTCTTCAGCGTGGCCTTTGCGCCCGACGCGCTGCACGGGTGGGCAGTCGGCAGCTACGGCGAGGTTGTGAAGACCGCGGACGGCGGTCGCACTTGGAGCGCGCAGAAGTCAGGCGTGCGGGCGCACCTCTATTCGGTCGCCTTCGCCGACACGACGAACGGAGTCGCGGCGGGAGCCGACGGCACGCTCGTCGTCACGCACGACGGAGGTGCGACGTGGCTCGAACGCTCCGCGAAGACGGGTCTGCCCTTCACGTCCGTCGCTTTCGCGGGCGGCCACAGTGTTGCGGTCGCCGTGGGCTTAGGCGGCGTCATCTATCGCACGGCGGACGGCGGCGACACGTGGACGGGAGCCGAGACAGAGATGCGCACAGACCTGCTCTCGGTCTTCTTTGCGGACGAGCGACACGGGTGGGTGACGGGCGACGAGGGGCAGGTCTTGTCTACGGGTAACGGCGGCGAGACGTGGTTCCCCGTCAGCGTCAAGACGCGACCACGTCTCGCCTCCGTTCACTTCGTGGACGAGAACACGGGCTGGGCCGCGGGGCGCGACGGGCTGATACTTCGCACGGACGACGGCGGCATCCAGTGGCGTCGTCTGACCGAGGGCGGGCGCGACGACCTCGCAGACATATACTTCCTCGACTCGGAGCACGGATGGGCGGTCGGCTCAAGGGGACGCATCCTCTACACTTCTTCGGGCGGCAAGCGTTGGACGCTTCGTCTATCGGGAACGACCGCGCGGCTCTTCGGCGTTTTCTTCGCGGACGAGGCGCACGGCTTCGTCGTCGGCGAGAAGGGTGCGCTGCTGCGTACGGAGAGCGGCGGGCTGACGTGGACGAAAGTCCCGGTCGATGTTGATGAGGACTTGTTCGGCGTCTGCTTCTTTGACGCGAAGCGTGGATTGGCGGTCGGCGCGCACGGGCGGATTCTCAAGACGGATGACGGCGGCGAGACCTGGGGCGTGCGTTCTTCGGGGACACAGAGCTGGCTCGAAGCCGTGGCGTATGCAGATGAAAAAGTGGCGGTCGCCGTCGGCTCAAGCGGTGCGCTCATACGCACGGAGGACGGCGGCGAGACCTGGGCGCGCGTCAATCTCAACGCTAAGGAGTGGCTCTACGGGCTTGCCTTCGCAGACTCTCTGCGCGGCTACGTCGTCGGCGAGCGAGGGCTTATCCTGCGGACAGACGACGGCGGGAAGAGTTGGAAGGATCAGGAGTCTGCGCTCAAGATTAATCTCTATTCGGTCGCCGCCGCGTCGCGCGACGACGTGTTGGTGGTGGGCGATCAGGGGCGCGTGCTGCAAACCAGAAACGGCGGCGAGGAGTGGGACATGCAGCCGACGTTGACGAGCGCGGCGCTCTTCGGCGCGGCCTATCGAGGCGGCTCGGCGGCATGGGTAGCCGGGCGCGGCGGCACGATACTCAAGCGCACCGACTCGGTCGCGACCGTCAAAGTCCCGCGCCCCAAACTCCCGCCCGTCCTGCGCGGCAACCCTCCCAAGCTCACGCCACAGGCCCAAGCCGAAGCGCTCGCGCCCGTCATCGAAGACGACATCCCGCGCGCCACCCCGCCGACACTGAAGGTCACGCCGAAGCCCTAACGGGCAAGGCAAAAGGCGGAAGGCAGAAGTGAAGCGCCAAGCGACAGCTCGTCTCTTGTCAATGTCGTAGTGAAGCTGAACAAGAAACAGCCCGTCTCTCGTCAACGCCGTGATGACGAGAGACGGGCTGTTCACCGTCTTCACTTTACCTTCTGCCTTTTTACTTCTGCCTTCAGTAGCGCACTGGATGTTCTTTGGCGTAGGTGTAGGCGAAGTAGGCCGAGATGAGATGAGATATCCAGCCGAGCAGACCGGCTGAGCCAATCCATGAGATGCCGAATATCAAGAACCAGAGAACGGCCCAGAATATCTGGCCGTTGTAAATCTGTCCCAGTCCGGGGATAAGAAAGCTGAGGATACCTGCAATCAAAGGGTCGCGCATAGTTCGTTTACCTCCGCGCCGGTATACGCAGGCCCGCGCGCGTTTGTTCGGCTAAAGAGGCTCGCCCCCGGCGGCGGTGTCACTACGGCGCGAGACGCTCGGGCGTCAATGCGGCTGCGCGGCTATCACTGCGGCTGCGCGCTGCTGTCTGTGCGGCGCACGTCCTTATCGGTGCGGCGCACGTCTACGATCTCGGCGCGGAAGGTCTTGAGCATCGTCTGCACGACGGGATGCCCCTCGGCTCGCTCGCGCAAGGCCCGCTGCTCGCGCCTCGCTCCGTCTTCTGCCGTGCCCTGTTCGTCTTCCAACTCGCCCGGCACACGTACACGGACGGCGACGCCGACGCTGCGCCCCAAAACCTCGCAGCACACCTCGCGCAGCAGGCGCATGTTCTCGGGCTTCCTCAGAGTGTCGTGCAGGTGCTTTCTCTCGGGCGTGAACTCGACGCGTACCTCTTCGTCTTCAACGAGGACGTGCCGCGCACCGTCAAGCGCCGCGGCGAGCAGAGGCTTGCCGCGCTCTTCGAGCTTGCGCTTGAAGAGCGAAGCCGGGTCGTCACGTCCGACGTACGCGGGTTCGTCCGGCTCGTTGCGCGCATTCGACGCGTCCGCGGCGGGCGCTTGTGCGGATGCAGCCGCGTGTGTCGCGTGGGTGGACGGGTGTTTCGCTGTGACGAGCGAGACGGGCTGGCCGACTCGATCCTCGCCCGCGCGCGCGCCTTCGACGAACGGGCGCGACGCTTCGACTTCAATGAACGGTCGTGGCGCTTCGGCTTCGACGAACGGGCGCGGCGCGTCGAAGAGTCCGGCCCCGGCACTCGCGCCGTCGGCGAGCGCGAAGGGTGCGTCAGCCGCACGCTTCGCCGCGTCGCCCGCGAAAGATGGGACGCCGCCCGACTGGAGCGGCGGCGGGACGAGCTTCAGATTCGTCGTCGCGGCGGGACGCGCATCAACGTCTGCGTCTCTGTCGAGCGCGGGTCTATTAGGCTTTGGTCTGTCAGGCGCAGGTCTGTCAGGCGCAGGTTTATCTGGCGCGGGTCTGTCAGGTGCGGATTTGTCAGACGCGTGCACGGGACTCGCTTGAGATTGCACGCGCGCGTTCACATGCGGCGAGGCATGTGCGCCTGCGCCTTCGACTCCTTCGGCCTTCGCTGCCGGGATGTTTGGTGCTGGCGCGGCGTTTGATAGCGCTGCCGAAGCGCTCGCGTCTGCCTGAGAGAAAGAATCTGCCTGAGAGAGGGAGGACGCGCCTCCTCCACCCCCGGCCATGCCGCGACGAGGCGGCGCAGAAGACGTTGGGGGCACCGTGGCGGGCGGGGTCTGCGAGCCTGTGCCGCCCGCCGCGGGCGCGCGACCCGTGCGGAGAGATTCTTCGAGCGCATTGAGTCGCTCGACGATCTGGCCGAGCGGCGCGAGACGGCGCATCTCGACGAGCTTGACGAGTCCGACTTCCAACTGGTAACGCGGATGCCCGCCCGCGCCCAGACGCGTCTCGGTCTCGGTCATGCTGTGGAAGAAGCGCACGAGGTCTGACTCCGAAAAATCGCGCGCCTCTTCCAGAAGCTCGCGCCGCTCGGCCTCGGTCGCGTCAGGCATCGCGGAGTCGCCCGCGACCTTGACGACGAGCAGGTCGCGCAGATGCGCGAGCAGGTCGCGGCAGAAGTTGCGTAGCTCGTGACCGCGCGCCGTCAGCTCTTCGACGACCGCGAGCGCTTCCGCCGCCCTCTGTTCGGCGACCGCGCGCATCACACGCGAGAGCAGTTCCCTGCCCGCAATCCCGAGCGCGGCCTCAACGTCCGAAGTCTCAATCTTCCCCTCGCTGAAACTGATGACCTGATCGAAGGCCGACTGCGCGTCGCGCATCGAGCCTTCGCCCGCGCGCGCAATCTCTCGGAGCGCTTCGTCCGAGACCTTTATCTTCTCGGCGTCGGCGATCAGACGCAGGCGCTCCGTGATCTTCTGCGCCGAGATGGTGCGAAACTCGAACTGCTGGCTGCGCGAGAGGATGGTTTCGGGAACCTTGTGCGGGTGCGTCGTCGCCATGATGAAGAGCACGCGCGGGGGCGGCTCTTCGATAGTCTTCAACAGCGCATTGAAGGAATGGCCCGACAGCATATGGACTTCATCGATGATGAATATCTTGTAGCGGTCGCGTGCAGGCGCAATCCCAACTGAGTTGATGACAACTTCGCGAATGTTATCGACCTGTGTATGCGAAGCCGCGTCGATCTCCATCACGTCAATCGAGCGCCCTTCAGCGACCTCGCGGCATGAGGCGCAGGCGTCCGGGTCGGTCGTGCGACAGGGTGTCGGAGTGGGGCGGTCGGAGCGGTGGCAGTTGACGGCCTTCGCGAGCAGGCGTGCGGTCGTGGTCTTCCCTACACCTCGCGCGCCCGAAAACAGGTAGGCGTGATGCAGGCGCTCGTGCTCGACCGCATTGCGGAGCGTCCGCGTGATGTGCTCCTGCCCCGTGACCTCCTCGAAGGTCTGTGGACGCCATTTGCGTGCGATGACTTGGTAAGACATAGGAGAGCTTTTAGCTGTCAGTCGTCCGTCTTTGTCTTCTCTAAGAGTTCGATGCGGTTGCCGAACGGGTCGAAGAAAGAGAAACGTCTGACGCCGGGGACGACAGGCTCGTCTTTCGTGCGCACGCCGTTCTGCTCAAGATAGGCGCGGACGCCCTCAACGTCTTCGACCTCGAACGCGGGGTGACGTTTCGACGGCGCGACTGTGTCTTCGACGCCGACGTGGAGTTGTATGTCGGCGACCTTGTACCACATGCCGCCGTTCTGCTTCAGCACGTCGGGCTTCTCGATCTCTTCGAGTCCGAGCAGACGGCCATAGAAGTCGCGCGCACGCGCTTCACTGTAAGATGGGATGCAGACCTGTACGTGGTCGAGTCGATGTATTTTTATCTTCATTGCAAAGCGAAAAGAGTTGCCGCGGGGCGGCTTTTCGGGAACCCTTGCGGCGACGCTGGATTGTGCTCCAACGCGGCGCGGTTCGGCAAGCGCTTGCCCGCGACAACTCTCTTCTGAGGTGGCCAGGCTCCGGACTGACCCGCAACACACGCCGCCACCACTACCGTTGCTCCGTTCCCGGCCTGGCGGGGTTCGTGGGACAAGCGTTGTGCGGAGTCCGAAGCCTGATAAGAATTTTTCAAAACCGCAGATGTCAGATGTTAGATGCTGGATGTCGGTTTGGCAAATCACCGACACCCCCACATCCCTGCATCCGACATCCATTTTCTGGCGGAGAGGGTGGGATTCGAACCCACGGTACGGTTCCCCGTACACAGCATTTCCAGTGCTGCCAGTTCAACCACTCCTGCACCTCTCCGGAGAGTGAGCAGTGAGCGGTGAACAGCAAGCAGTTAAAAGCATCTTTCTGCTCACCGCTTACTGCTCACCGCTCACTTGTATTTCGTGACGGAGAGGGTGGGATTCAAACCCGCGTTGGTCTTTCGACCACTCCGGTTTTCGAGTCCCTTTCGCCCCCTTGCGCCCCGAGCGTAAGACATAAAGATTGCTAAGAATTCAAATAACTCGCAGCCGTCAAAGCATAGCCTATCCCGGCAATTCCTGTCACGTCAGCCGCGATCATCGTGAATATTTCCGGCGCGCTGAGAGATACACGGCAGCGCAATCTGTTTATAATACGGCAGCCTCAGCGCCGTTTTTAATCATCGTCGCGCCGGCTCTTTCAGAAGTGGTTTTGAGAAACGGGCGCGCAAACGGTCGCCCTGTCAAAATATGAAAACGCTTTATCTTTTGCGTCACGCCAAGTCGAGTTGGAAGCAGCCGGAACTTTCGGACTTCGACCGTCCTTTGAACGGGCGTGGTCGAGAAGCCGCACTGCTCGTCGGGCAATACATCAGGAAGAAGAAGATCAGGCCGGAGCTACTGCTCTGTTCTCCGGCGGAGCGTGCAAGGCAAACCGCCGTCCTCGTTCGTGAGTCGTCGCGACTCGCTCTTGAGGTGCGCTACGACGAGCGCATCTACGAGGCCGATGTGGCGCGTCTGCTCGAAGTCGTGTCGCAGATCGAGGAGTCGGCGAGCGTCGCCATGCTCGTCGGACATAACCCTGGATTGGAGGAGTTGCTTGAGCTGCTGACCGGCGAGGCGCATCACATGCCGACCGCGACACTGGCGTGTGTCTCGCTCGACGTTGAAAAATGGAGCAAGGCGCGGGCGAGCGCGGGCCGGCTCGATTGTCTGTTAAGGCCGAAGGAGCTGGGAGGTTTCTGATCGCTCAAGCCAACTGTGCAGTGACGAGTGACAAGTTGAAAACCTGTCTTCAATCCTCATCTTCGTTTAAATAGCTAGAGGCACGATGTATCGCTCAGCCAGACTTGCCACAACGGTTGTCAGCTCGGCTGGCTCGACCGGCTTCGGAATGTGCATCTGGTAGCCCGACGAGAGGACTCGCAAACGGTCTTCGACTCCGGCATAGGCCGTTAATGCCGCTGCCGGAATTCTTCCTCCGCGCTCTGGTGGTAACTGGCGTACTTTCTCAATCAGCGCATAGCCGTCCATCAAAGGCATTCCGATGTCGGAGACCAGCACGTCGAACCGCCCGCGCTCCATTTCCGCCAGCGCTTCAACGGCTGACTCAACAGAGACCACTTCTGCGCCGCGCCCCATCAACATCGCAGTGACAAGCTCACGCGCGTCCGGCTCATCATCAACGACGAGCACCCGAAGATCATCAAGCGATGGCTGCCGGTCGGTCAGCGTGTGACTCTCGAACAGGGCGCGCGTCCGTCTTGCGTCGCTCTGTTCGTGATGTACGCTCAGCAGCGGGAGTATGACCCTGAACGTTGTGCCCTCTCCTTCACCCGGACTCTCAGCCTCGACCGTCCCGCCGTGCAGCTCAACCAACTGGCGCACGATTGCGAGACCGAGACCAAGCCCGCCGTGCCTGCGTGTGCTCGACGAGTCAGACTGGCGAAAGCGTTCAAAGACGTGTGGCAGAAGCTCCGGGGCGATGCCTTGCCCCGTGTCTTTGACGTTGATCTCGATGTGAGAGCGGATGCGCTCCAGGCGCACCTCGACGCGCCCGCCTTTGGGTGTGAACTTGATCGCGTTGATTAATAGATTCCAGATAATTTGTTGAAGCCGGTCGGGGTCGCCTTTGATCGGGCTTGTCAGTGAATCGAGCGCCGTCCGGAGATGAATGCTCCTGGCATTTGCAGCCGGGCGCACGCCTTCAACGACGGCTTCGATGAGCGGCGCGAGTTCTACTGCTCGCACGTCGAGGCGGAGCTTACCCGTGATGATGCGCGAGATGTCGAGCAGATCGTCAATGAGTTTGTTTTGAGCGCGGGCGTTACGGACGATGGTCTCAAGGGCACGATTCGATGCTACGTCGTCCAGATTGCCTTCGGTGAGCAGTTTTGACCAGCCGAGAATCGAAGTCAGGGGAGTGCGCAATTCATGTGACAGTAGTGCTAGAAACTCATCCTTGATGCCGTTAGCCGCATCAGCCTCCGCGTGCGCCGCCATCGCACTCTCCAAAAGCAGCGTGCATTCTTCCTGTGCTCGCTTACGTTCAGTGATGTCGCGGATGTTGCATTGAATAACTTGCTGGTCGTCTTCTTCATAGACGTTGCTGACAAACTCCACTTCGCGGAGCTTTCCATCTATGGTTTGGAGCGGCAAATCTTCAAAGCGAAGATAGCCTTTCGCCTGCAACTCTCGAAATGCGTCCTGGCTCGCAGCCTTATCACTGAAGAGACCGATTTCCCAAAGCTCCTTCCCCAGAAATTCAGCGCTTGGATAGCCCAATAACTCCGTCATAAACGGATTCACATCAGTTATTTTTAGAGTGACGGCATTAAGAATCAGTATCCCGTCTCGCGCGGACTCGAAGAGCCGCCGGTAACGGATTTCCGAAGTCCGCAGCCCTTCTCGCGTCTGCCTGGTATTAGCCTCATTGGGCAGGGCGGCGAGCGGCTGGTTTTCAACCTGCACAATTCGTTTTGGGGATTGCATGGGGAAATTCATTTGTTTACTCAGGTTATGAAAGATGACAGACAGCACTAAGGAAGAGGGTGACGAGTCCGATCTCGTTGACGAGAGCCAACTACGCCAAAAGAACTGACCCTTTATGAGTAACACAGGCGAGGAAAGGTCGTCTGTGCGGCAACACACTTACGCGGAAGTTGGGAAATGACGTTCACTATTCACTTAGCCATAATTCCATCTATATGTGCGCTAGAGCGCAGACAGGCTGGTTCAGATCGTGTAGATTTGCTGTACCTGTTCTTTAAGAATTCACCCGCTCGACATCAGGACTTGACTGCGAACCAACTCCTTGTGCCGTCTGCTGGTTTCACCACAGGCTACAAGTCGAAGGAGCGCGCCTTTTGCCTAGGAACTCTCTATCGCCGCCAATCCAGAACCAACTGCTTGCCGCTCTGCCAGCCAAAGAGTACAAGCGTCTGCTTCCCCATCTGGAATCCGTTCGTCTGCCATTCATGGATATTCTCTATGAGAGCAGAGACGTAATCGAACATGTCTATTTCCCCAACGATGGGCTTATCTCTCTGTTGGTCGTCATGGAAGATGAGACCCCCAGAGAGATCGGACTCATCGGTAACGAAGGGATGTTAGGCATCGCGGTGGCACTGGGGGTGAAGACGACCCCGACCCGCGCGCTCATCCAGATGCCGGGCAGCGCCATGCGTATGAAGGCACGGGCGCTCAGAGATGAACTGAAAGGAGGCGGCGCACTTCAGAAAGTGCTGCAAGCTTACGCCCACGCACTCTTTACTCAAGTCTCGCAATCGGCGGCCTGCATCAGCTCGCACGAGGTAAATCAACGACTCTCGCGCTGGATGGTGATGACGCATGATCGTGCGCCCGGAGACAAGTTCGAGATGAAGCACGAGTTCATGGCGATGATGCTCGGTGTGACCCGTTCCGTGGTGACGAGGGCCGCCGGCCGTCTCCAACAGGAAAAGATGATCCGCTATACGCGCGGGCAAGTGACCATCCTTGACCGGCGCAGACTGGAAGCGACGGCCTGTGAGTGTTACGGGGCGGTGAAAGCAGAGTACGCGCGTAACGCCGCAACAAACTAGAGCAGTTTTTCAGGAGGGCATGAGATGGAAAAGATGCGCGGTACTGTTTTTCACGGCGTCAACGACATTCGCGTCGAGGAAGTCGAACGTCCGCGTGCGGGAGTCGGCGAAGCGGTCATTCGCGTCACGCTGACGACCATCTGCGGCACAGACCTGCACATCGTGCGCGGCGAGTATCCGGTGAAGCCCGGACTCGTCATCGGTCACGAGCCGGTGGGCGTGATTGACGAACTCGGCCCCGGAGTTACCGGCTACGAAGTTGGGATGCGCGTGCTCGTAGGCGCGATCACGCCCTGCGGCCAGTGCCGCGCGTGTCTGTCGGGCCAGCTCTCGCAGTGTGGTCATGGCGACGGATATGAGGCCATGGGCGGCTGGCGCTTTGGCAACACGATCAACGGGGCGCAGGCCGAGTATTTACTCGTGCCGCACGCGCAGGCCAACCTCGCCAAAATTCCAGACGAGCTGACGGACGAACAGGTCGTGCTCCTCTCGGACATCGCCTCGACCGGATTCAGCGGCGCGGAGTCAGGGCAGATTAAGATCGGCGACGCCGTGGTCGTCTACGCGCAGGGCCCCATCGGATTGTGCGCCACCGCAGGAGCGAAGCTGTCGGGCGCATCTCTTATCATCGCGGTTGATGGCGACCGGAATCGCCTGTGCATGGCGCGCGAGATGGGTGCGGACGTGACGCTCGATTACCGCGAAGCGGACGCGGTGGCGGAGGTGAAGAAGTTGACGGGCGGAGGGGCGGACGTGGCGATTGAGGCGCTCGGCACGCAGGAGACTTTCGAGTCGGCGCTGCGAAGTCTGCGACCGGGTGGCACGCTCTCCAGCCTCGGCGTCTATTCGGGCAAGCTACAGGTTCCGTATGAGGCTTTCGCGGCGGGCTTAGGCGATTATCGCATCGTCACAACGCTGTGCCCCGGCGGCAAGGAGCGTATGCGACGTCTGATGGAGGTGGTCAGGCACGGTCGCGTCGATCTCACGCCGTTACTGACGCATACCTTCTCGCTCGATGAAATCAAGGAAGCCTATGAGGTCTTCGGCAAGCGCGCTGAAGGCGTCATCAAGGTTGCCATCAAGCCTTGAAGCGCGCCGCAGAAATCCATTTAGTCATTATTGATGAACGTAACTTCTCGTGAAGCGGCGGTCAACATCAATCTCGCGCGCAGACGGATGATACTAAACGTTATTTGCGTTCGTGATTCAAACGGCGACTTCCGGCGACCACGAAGCGAGTAGTTGAAGCCCTGATGTAGCAGTTCCATCTGCCCTTGTGCGCGGCGGCGTATATGGCTCGCAGAAGCAGTCTCGCACGGGATTGGTCGTACGAGTTAAAGATTGTCGGCCCGAATATGTTGAAAGTCATTTGTTCTCTCCGTTTCATTCAGGTTATGGAAGGCGGACGCTTATGAAACGGATGTACATCCGCCAGCGTCAGGCTGACCAACAGCGCGACCCCAGCTTTACGTCCGACCGTGGTTTTCATCGCCGCCATCCACGAACCACCCTTGTGCCGACTTCTAACTCGACGGGTCGCGCCTTAACATCATGTATACCGTCGGCGTCACCACGAGCGAGAGCAGCAGAGCGACGGCGAGCAGCCCCCGATGACGGTGATGGCGAGCGGCTGCAAAAGCTCCGCGCGCTATAACAGGGCGTCTTGCCTAATCTCCTGTTCGACTTTTTTACGCAGCGCCATCAGCTTAACCGCGTATTGCTCCTGCGCCTTGTCCTCTTCGGTCAATGGCTCCCAGCGCTTTATCTCTAACGCGCTGCCTTCGCTGTCAACGGCGACGAAGATGATGATGCAGTGTGTCTTGTGTGTATAGCGCCCGTCCTTTGGGTCGCCCGAGGACACGTTCACGGCGACGTGCATACTGGTCTTACCCGTATGGATGAGCTTTGCTTCAACCTCGACCATGTGGCCGATCAGAATGGGCTTCGAGAAACGTATGCCGCCGACGTAAACGGTGACACAGTACCGCCCGCTCCAGCCCACGGCGCAAGCGTACCCGGCCTGGTCAATCCACTTCATCACCGCCCCGCCATGAACTTTACCGCCGAAGTTGATGTCGGTCGGCTCCGACAGGAACCGGAGTGTCACCCCACGAATATTCGACGGATGGCCTGATTGCAGTTGAACGATGCTCATCGTGACCGGCTCTCATTTTCCTTCGTCAAAGGGACGAAGGGGTCGAGGTCGAAGCTTATCGGCGCGCCGTACCCGGTTTAGACGGCTCGAACAGTTTCTCCAACGAGGGAATCTTCTTCTTCATCTTGTCCCTGATATGCTCGGCCTGCTTCAGGAACTTACCCTTGTCGTCACCGGCCTTATACGGGAAGGCGACCGCGAGCACTCCGACTGTGTGGCCGGACACGTCCTGCAACGGCAGTTCCACGCTGAAGCGGTCGCCATTCCTACCGACTTCCGCTCTGGGCCGGCCTGTTTTTAGCACCCCCAAGTCATCCTCGTCCGCCTTCTTGCCGAGCTTCCCGAAGTTGGAGGCGATGATAATGTTATCGGGGTTGTTCGGCGGCGTCACGTGCATGGCTAAGGTGACCACCTCGGGATGTTTCGCCAGCGTGTCGTCTATCAGTTTCTGCGCGTAAATGTTCGCCCGGGCCGGCTGAGCATCTTGTCGGGCGTGAATTGTCACCGCGCCCGATGCGGTTAAGAGCACGGCGATGACGGCTGCGGGCCAAAGGGACGTGTTGCGTCTCACTTCTCTCCCCTTAAGAATTTGCGGTTCTAATCCTGTCTTTCCACGTTAAGCAGGCTGGTAACCTGTTGTATTCGGCAAGACCCCAATCACAACTCCGGAGTATGGTAGGGATGCTACACCTCAACCGCGCCAAGCTCGAACTCGGCGACGAGCACAACTCCGGAGTATGGTAGGGATGCTACGCCGGAGGAGATTAATAAACCGTGAACCGTTCGCGAGCCTTCAGCCGACGGCGTCGCTTCTGCGCCGGGATGCGGTTCACCTTCTTTTCATCTGACATCGAGTAACATCTCGGCGAAGTCGGGCGCGGAGGACATGCAAGGTAAGCGTTCATGGTTATTGCCGCCGGCACCCATCTCGGTTCTTATCAAATACGCTCGGCCATCGGCGCGGGCGGGCAGGGAGAGGTCTATCAAGCGTTTGACACTACACTCCACCGCCTCGTCGTCCTCAAAGTCCTGCCCCCGGAGCACACCTTCAAGCCTGCCATGCTCGCGCGCTTCGAGCGCGAAGCGCGGCTCGCCTCATCACTAGATCACCCGAACATCTGCACGATTCACGGCCTGCATGAGACGAACGGCGTGCGCTTCATCGCCATGCAGTACGTCGAAGGTAAGAACGTCCGCCAGTTGGTCAAGGGCCACCCGCTCGAACTCACGAGCGCGCTCACCATCGCCATCCAGGTCGCCGACGCGCTGGCCGCCGCACACGCGCGCGGCATCGTCCACCGAGACATCAAGGCCGGCAACGTGATGGTGACGGAGACGGGCGTGGTCAAGGTGCTCGATTTCGGGCTGGCGAAACTGTTGGAGCCGGAGCGTGAAGACACCAACGACCCGCACCTGACGGAACTGGGCGTGCCCTACGGCACGGCCACCTACGCCGCGCCCGAGCAGGCCGCGGGCGGCAAGGTTGATCACCGCGCCGACATCTTCTCGACCGGCGTCCTGCTCTACGAGATGCTTGCGGGGACGTGGCCGTTCAAAGGCCAGAACAACATTGAGGTGCGCTACGCCGTGCTGCACGATGAGCCAGCGCCTCTGGCCCGAGCGCGTGGCGAAGAGTCGTCCGTCATCGAGCGCTTACAGGAAGTCCTCGACCGCGCGCTGGCGAAAGACCCGGCAGGGCGTTACCAGCGAGTCGAAGACTTGAGCGCCGACCTACGCGCAATACTGCGTGAGATAGACCCGGAGGCGAGTCAAGGCTCTAGCTTTCCGGGCGTCGTCGTTCCCGTCGCCCCGCGACGCCGTACGCGCGCTGGCGTGTTCGCGTTCTTGCTGCGCCGTAAGGTTGTCGCATTCATGGCCGGGGGAGCGTTACTGTTGGCCTTAGCCGTCGGAGTCTCTCTCTACCTGAATCGTGCGCGACACGTTCCGATAGACTCGCTGGCAGTCCTACCCTTCACCAACGTCGGCGCTGACCCGGACGCCGAATACCTCTCAGACGGAATTTCGGAGAGCCTCATTAACAGCCTCTCACAGTTGCCGTCAATCAAGGTGCGCTCGCGCAATTCCGTCTTTCGTTATAAGGGGCGTGGCACCGCGCCCGAAAAGATAGGGAGTGACCTCGGTGTGCGGGCCGTGCTGACGGGCCAAGTCAGGCGTCGCGGCGACGAAATCGCAGTCAACGTCGAACTGATAGACGTACAGGACGACAGTCATATCTGGGGCGAGAGCTACACACGCAGACTCTCCGACCTGCCACGGCTCCAGGAAGAACTGTCGCGCGACATCACGGATAAGTTACGGCTGCGGCTCTCGGGCGCGGACGAGCAACGACTGGTTAAATCTTACGCCACCAATTCCGAAGCCTATCAACTCTACCTGCAAGGCCGTTATTACTGGAACAAGCGAACAGGGGAAGGTCTGCAAAAAGGCATAGAGTATTTCACCCGCGCCATCGAGAAAGACGGCAATTACGCGCCGGCCTATTCCGGTCTGGCCGACTGCTATTCGCTGCTCAACGTTTACGACGTAGCCCCTGCGACGGAATCAGAACCGAAAGCCCGCGAGGCGGCGACCCGCGCCCTGGCACTGGACGACGGCCTGGCCGAAGCGCACGCCTCGCTAGCTTCGGTCAGCTACCGCTTCGACTGGAACTGGCCGGACGCGGAGCAGCACTTCAAGCGTGCCATAGAGCTGAAGCCCGACTACGCCACCGCGCACCAATGGTACTCGGCAATGCTCGCCGCCGAGGGGCGTTTCGACGAAGCCAACGCCGAAGCACGAAGGGCGCACGAGCTTGAGCCTTTCTCGCTGACAATCAACTCCGTCGTTGGCCGCCGCCTCTACTACGCGCATCAATATGAGCAGGCACTCGTCGTGCATCGTCGGACGGTTGAGATGGATCGCACCTTCGTGCGCGGTCACGTCGAGCTTGGCAGCACGCTCGCGCAGATGGGACGGACGGATGAGGCCGTGGCGGAGTTCCGGCAGGCGCTGGCGCTCGACGAAGGCTCGATCACCGCGCTGGCCGGACTCGGCCACGCCTACGCCGCGTCGGGCCAGCGCGGGCAGGCGCTACAGCTCATCGGGCAGTTAAATGAATTAGCCAAGCGGCGGTACGTTTCGCCTTATCATCTGGCGATCATCTATGCCGGGCTGGGCGAGCGTGAGCGGGCGCTCGACGAATTGGAGAGAGCCGCCGACGAGCGTTACAACTGGCTTGTATTTCTGAAGGTCGAGCCGCTGTTCGAGTCCCTCCACTCGGAGCCGCGCTTCAACGCCCTCGTGCGCCGGGTCGGGCTGCCCCTCTGATTTAACTCTCATTCAGAACCGGGTGAGCGTTCAGTGTCGGGACTTCGTAGAGTTAGACCGGCGCGGCGTCGAACTGTTCGTCCAGCATTTTTTCCGGGGTATCGGTCTCCTCCGGCGTCGCGTGTGCGAGGCGGTGCTGCATCCTCGCCACGTCGAGATCGCCTGTCCATTTGGCGACCACCACAGTTGCGACGCCGTTGCCGATGATGTTCGTCAGCGCTCGCGCCTCGGACATGAAACGGTCAATGCCGAGTATGAGCGTCAGCCCGGCGACGGGGACGTTGCCGACCGCCGACAGGGTCGCCGCCAGCACGATGAAGCCGCTGCCGGTCACGCCCGCCGCCCCCTTGGAGGTCAACAGCAGGACGGCCAAGAGTGTGAGCTGATGTGTGAGATCGAGCGGCGTGTTGGTGGCCTGAGCGATGAACACCGCGGCCATCGTCAGGTAGATTGCCGTGCCGTCGAGGTTGAAGGAGTAGCCGGTCGGGATGACAAGTCCGACGGTCGATTTCCCCACGCCCAGATTTTCCAGCTTCGCGATGATCCGCGGCAGCGCCGCCTCGGATGAAGAGGTGCCCAGCACGATGAACAACTCTTCCTTGATGTACTTGAGGAAGCGCCAGATGTTGAGGCCGTGCAGGCGTGCGATGGTGCCCAGCACCACGAAGATGAACACGAGGCAGGTCGTGTAGAACGTCGCCATCAGCTTCGCCAGCGATGTCAGGCTGCCGAGGCCGTACGTGGCGATGGTGAAGGCCATCGCGCCGAAGGCCCCGAGCGGCGCGAGCTTCATCACCATGCCGACGATGCCGAAGAGGATGTGTGAGAGTCGCTCGACGAAGTTGAAGACGAGGCTCCCCTTCCCGCCGAACTTGTGCAGGGCAAAGCCAAACAGAACGGAGAACAACAGCACCTGAAGGATGTCGCCCTTGGCGAAGGCGTCAACGACGCTGTTGGGAATCACGTTGAGGAGGAATTCGGTGGTGGTCTGCACCTTGCCGGGGCCCGTGTAGGCCGCGAGCGCCGTGGTGTCCAGTGTGTTCGGGTCAACGTTCATCCCGACACCCGGACGAACAAGGTTGATGATGACCAGCCCGACGGCCAGGGCCAAGGTGCTGACCACCTCGAAGTAGAGGAGGGCCAGCCCACCGGTCTTACCCACCTTCTTCATGTCCTCCATCCCGGCGATGCCGACGACGACGGTGCAGAAGATGATGGGCGCGATGAGCATCTTGATGAGCTTGATGAAGCCGTCACCCAGCGGCTTCATCGCCACGCCCAGCCCGGGGTAGAAATGCCCGAGCAGCGCGCCGATGACGATGGCCGTCACCACCTGAAAATAGAGCGTTTTATAAAACTGTTTCCGGGCCATGTTGACTACTCCATCCTCGGGGTCGGCCTTCCGGCTGTCGGGCTTTAGCAGGCTTACTGTAACAAACCCGGCCCCCTCTTCGGGAGCCGGGCGCGCAAGCTTTCTCTCCTGCGGCGGTTGGCCGACGAGCCTTCGTGCGGACTCTTTCGGTCAACGCCGCATGTCCTGCTAGACGTTACTTGCCCAGCACGACCACGATCAGGTTCTTCAACGGGAAGGGCGTTTCGCCTTCCTTCGGCGGGCCCGTCGCGGTCACCGGAAGATTCTCCGCAGTGGGCAGGAAGATTCTCTTCGTCTTGAGATCGGCTGTCATCGTCTTAGCGCCGCGCGGGGTCTTGAGGGTTTCGACCGGACTGTATTTATCCGCCGAATCCTGTCGGACGACCGTGACCGTGCCGTCGCCGTTGGAACTGAAGATGAGCCGCGCTTCCGCGTCGAAGACGGT
The DNA here is from genome assembly GCA_032162705.1 of Acidobacteriota bacterium. Lineage (GTDB taxonomy): Bacteria > Acidobacteriota > Blastocatellia > Pyrinomonadales > Pyrinomonadaceae > QHXN01. Next base: position 85,772 of record JAVRON010000088.1, on the reverse strand, counting down.
CGTGTCCACGCGCTCGCCGACCGGGAGGGTCGTAATCACGCGCCCGCCGTCCGGGTCAACGACGGCCAGGACTTTATTTCTGCAACCGGCGAAGAGCCGACGATTCTGCGTGTCCATCGCAAGGCTCGCAGGCTCCTCGCAGCCGGGCAGCTTGACTTCTCTTTTCAGCTTCAACTCTTTCGCGTCCAACTCGACTATCGAGCCTTTCTCTTCGAGGTTGACCCACACCGCGCCCTTGCCGTCGGCGGCGTGTTGCTCCGGCTTGCCGCCGACCGGAATCGTCGCGAGGACTTTCTCCGTGGCGGGGTCTATGACGCTGACGCTCAGGCTGTCACCGTTCGAGACGAAGACGCGCCCCGACGTTGGCTCGTAGCTTATCGCGTCCGGATTCTTGCCGGTCGCGATCTCCTTCGTCACGGCCAGAGTCTTCGTGTCGAAGACCTTGACGACGCCCGCTCCACCGCAGGTGATGAAGCCTTTCGTCGAGCCGGGGACAAGCAACACGCCGTGGACGCCGGGCGTGTTGGGTATCTCCCCGACGACCTTGCCGCTGCTCAGGTCTACCACATCGACCTTAGTTCCGTGCGAGACGAACAGGCGGTTACCCTCAGGGTCGTGCGTGATGTAATCCCACTTGCCTTCCCCCCCGACGGTGATCCTCTGAACCTCGTGATAGCCCGACGCCGATGAGGCGGCAGAGGTATTAGTATTGGCCGGCGACGAGTTCGCGTTGGCTGCGGTTGAGTTCGCGTTGGCCGAGTTGGCTGTGGGCGCTTCGGGCGCGGGCGAACAGCCGGACAATAGCGCTGCCAGAAGAATGAAGTAGCATAGCGTGGGAAGCTTCGGCTGCACGTTCCGCAAGACACGGCGGAATGATTTCATCAGTTCGTCTCCTCGTCGAAATAATTTATAAATACAGGTCAGGTCGGCACGATACCGCGTCCGCATGAATGGGCCGCGTCCGCATGAATGGGCCGCCGTGGCAGCGGCCCATTCAAGGGCGGCGCTTACTTGGCTGGCTCGTACATCTGTTCGTAGCTCTTGATCTTGCTCGCCAGATCGTCGCGCAGCTTGATGGCCGCGTCGAGGTAGTATTTCTCCATCCCCGTCGGGCGGGACGGATTCTTGAACGCGTAGACGACAAGCCCGATGTTCTCGTGATTGGCGTTCTGCATCGGCATCAGCACGACGAACTTCTTGTCTTTATCGTTGACCCGCTTCCAGCGCGGGTCGAGGATGGTGATGCCCTTTCTGGTCACGTCGATGTCGTCGGGGTCGTCGGGATTGCCGATGCGCTCGGGGTACGAGCCGGCGAACATCGTGTAGATGTCCTTCTCGCCGGGCGGTATGCCGTGCAGCGTGATGCTTAAGAGTTCGGGGTGCTTAGCCATCGCCTCATCGACGAGCTTCTGGCCGTAAATCTTATTCGCGGGCGGCGTCCAGTTCTTCTTCAGTGCGGGGGTCTGTGCCCGCGCCGTGGCCGTGGCGAATAAAAGGGACGCGCCAACCAGCGCGGCGCAAGCGAGCTTTGAAATCGTCTTCATTATTTCCTCCAAGGAGATGTTGGGCCGGGATTCAATTCGTACTGTCAATCCAGCTTCTTCAACTGTTCGCGCACGACCGCCGCCGTCAGCGGCAGATATTTGGCGTCACGCTGGACTGCGTCCTGCCCCTCGCGGCTGAGGATGTAGCGCAGGAACTCTTTCACCTTCGGGTCAACCGGCTTATCCGGCTCCCGGTTGATGTAGAAATAGACCTCGTCGAAGAGCGGGTACGACCGCTCACGAAGGGTTTCGAGATTCAGCTCGACGTACTTGTCGCTGCCTCTGGGCGCGACGGCGACGGCCTTCGTCTGCGGCGTCAAGTAGGCGACGCTCGAATAGCCGATGCCGTAAGGGTCACGGCTGACGGCGTCTATGACCTGCTGCGCTTCGAGCATGTTCGTGCCGTCGGGCTTCTTGTAATTGGCGTACTCGTGGAGCTGCTCGTTCCACTTGTCGCCGCCCTGGAACACGAGCCGCTCGAAGGTGCGCGGGATGTGGTATCTCAGGTTGTCGCCGTAGACGTGAATCGGCTTATTGGCCCACTCGCCCGTCAGCCCTAACTGCCCCCACGTGCGGATGTTCTCATCCGCGCCGCGCGCAATATCGGTACGCCAGGTGGTGCCGTCATAGCCGCCGTCGCGCTCGGTTCCGAAGATGCCGTCCAACTGCTTGATCGTCAGTTTGGAGAGTGGGTTATCCTTGTTGATGAAGATGCCGAGGGCGTAGTTCCAGCCGGGCACGTTGAGACTGCCGGTCGCCATCGTGATCTCCACCGGGTCGCGCTCGAAGACGCGCTGGAACATCAGGACTTCATCGAACGTGATGTGGCGGCTCGGGGCCAGGTCGGCTGTGCCGATACAGAGCGCGGGAATCGCCAGCGCGGGAGCCTTCGTGTGGTATTCAAACTTAACGTCGGGGTGGTACTTGCGGAAGCCCTCTTCCCAATACGTGTCCAGGTTGCCCTGTGCGAAGTAGCCGGAACCCCAAATCCGGATGGTGCCCGTCACCTTCTGCTCGGGTTTATATTCGGGCAGGTCGTCGAGGTTCCAACGCTTCGTGTAGTAAGTCTTTTTTCCGCGCGCGCCGATCCGCTCGTCACGCCCGCGCTGCACGTCGAGGCCGCCCCGCTGCTGCGCGCTGACGCCGGTCGCCGCCAGCGTGGGCGCGATTAATGAGATGAGCACCGGCACGGCCAACCTGTTTAAGAATCGTTTCATAGTCAACTACTCCTCTTTCCCCTTGCGAGGTCGCTACTCCAGCTTCTTCAACTGTTCGCGCACGACTGCCGCCGTCAGAGGCAGATACTTGCCCTCGCGCTCGACGGCCTCCTGACCTTCGCGGCTCAGGACGTAGCGCAGGAACTCCTTCACTTTCGGGTCGAGCGGCTGACCCGGCGCGCGGTTGAGATAAACGTAGATGCTGCGCGCCAGCGGGTAAGAACGGTTTTGAAAGTTCTCCTTCGTCGGTTCGACGTAGGGGCCGCCGTCGCGCGCGGCCAACGCGATGGGCTTTAAGCCGGGCACCTTTCGCGCCTGTGGAATGACAGTCCAGGCGATGCCGTATTTGTCGTTGGCGAGTTCGTCTTTGAGCATGTGCTGGAGGCCGCCCAACTGATCCTTATCATTGTCGGCGATCATTTTGCTGCCCGTCTCCACGTACCCTTGATAGTTGGGGTTCCACTTGTCGCCGCCGTTGAGCACCTTCAACTGAAAGAAGTTGGTCGTGCCGCTCGGCGCGTGACCGTAGGTGTGGATGGGCTTATCGGCCCACTCGCCCGTCAGCCCCAACTGCCCCCACGTGCGGATGTCATCGTTTGCGCCGCGTCCGGCTTCGAGCGTCCATTTGAATCCGCGCAGGCCGCCCACACGCTCGGAGCCGAAGATGCCGTCCAACTGCTTCATCGTCAGTTTGGAGATGGGGTTGTCCTTGTTGACATAGACGACCAGGCCGCAGGCCATCCCTTCCACGTCGTAGGCTCCGGTCATCACCGTGACATCGGTCGGGTAGTAACGGAAGGTCTCGAAGAAGGCGAGGTACTCCGTCAGTACGAGTTCACGACCCTGCGGCCCCAAATCGGAGACGCCGCTGACGAGGCCCGCAATCGCCACATCGCCGCTCGGGAACTTATCGTCGAAATGAACGTCGGGGTGAAATTTGCGAAAGCCCTGCTCCCAGACAGGCATCATGCCGCCCAGAGAGAAACCGAAACTCCGTATCGTGCCGGACACTTTCTGCTCCGGCTGATACTGCGGCAGGTCGTCCAGCTTTTGCGCGCGCACGCAAGTAGCCGCGAGCGCAACCGTGAGGGAAAGGATTAGCAGTTGCCTCACCGTCGGTACTCCTCTCTCATCATCAACACCAATGGCACTCTCATAACGCTTTTCGCGCGACGCGGACGCGTGCGGCGCGACTGCTTGCCAAGTCGCCTAGTCCAGCTTCTTCAACTGCGCGCGCAAAGCTGCGGCGGTCAGCGGGTAATACATGTCCGTGTCGGCGATGATCTGCTGGCCCTCGCGGCTGAGGACGAAGCGCAGGAACTCTCGCACCTTCGGATCCATCGGCCTGCCCGGAGCACGATTGAGGTAAACGTAAGCGTCGCGCACAAGCGGGTAGGTGCGGTTCGCGACCGTCTCCGCCGTCATGGGGATGTAAGGCCCGCCCTCTTTGGCGGCGATGGCGAGCGCCTTCACGTTCGGGTAATCCTTAACGTGCAACTGCGCGGCCCAACCGATGCCGTACTTGTCTTTGGACAACTCTTCGAGCATATGCTCGCTGGAGACGGCCTTGCCGAACTCGTCCGGGGTTGCTTCTTTAGCTTCCACATACTGCTTGTAGTTCGGATTCCACTTGTCGGACCAGTGCATCAGCCGCCGCTGGAAGTAGATCGTAAAACCGGGGGCGATGTAGCCGTAAGTCTGAATCTCTTTGTTGGCCCACTCGCCCGTCAGCCCCAACTGCCCCCACGTGCGGATGTTCGTGTCGGCCCCGCGCGCGTACTTCGCGGTGTAGAACTCTTTCGACTCCAGTTCCCACCCGCCCGTGCGCTCTGAGCCAAAGATGCGATCCAACTGATCCATCGTGAGCTTGGCGAGCGGGTTGTCCTTGTTCACCACAATGACGGCGGGCCACAGCGTGCCCCTTTTTTCGTGTCCGCCGGTCGCGATTGATATCTCGGTCGGCTGGTAACGGAAGGTGTTATAGAACGGCATCAAATCGGTCACCTTCGCGTCGTCGCCGGCTGGCGCGAGGTCAGAAATACCCGTGTAGAGTCCGGCGATGGCCCCCTCGCTACTGGTCATGAAGTTGGTCGAGAAGACGACATCGGGATGAAATTTTTTGAATCCTATCGTCAAAGCCTCCATCGCGCCCTTTAACTCGCTGCCGAAAATCCGGAAGCCGCCCTGAACTTTGTAGTCGGGCTTGTACGCTGGCAGATCGCTCAAATCTCTCCGCGCCAAATCCCTCGTCTGCGTCTGCGCCTGTGCGCACGGGGCGACAAAACCGGTCGTGACTAATGCAATCAGAACGAGCACCGCCAACTTATTTATGAAACGTCGCATGATTGATTCTCCTTTTTCCTTGTATCTCCCGCCCGCCTTCTTCGGCGACTCAGAGATTATTTCGCCGCGTCCTCAAGCTTCTTCAACTGTGCGTTGACGACCCCGGCCGTGAGCGGCAGATACTTGCCGTCGCGCATGATTTCCGCCTGACCTTCCTGGCTCAGAACGAAGCGCAGGAATTCCAAAACATTTGGGTCCATCGGCTTGCCCGGCGCGCGATCCACGTAGGCATAGACGCGTGAGTAGAGCGGGTACGACCTGTCCTGCAAAGTCTCCAGCGAGTACGGGACGAAAGGCCCGCCATCTTTCTCGGCGATCTTCAAGACTTTCAGTTCCGGCTGCGCGCCCTGCCCGCCGAGGTTGACCGTGGGGGCCGCGATGTAGGCGATGCCGAAACGATCCTTCGCCAAGTCCTCGTTAAGCCCGCGCTCAAGCTTGCCCTCGGCGGAGACGTAATTGGCGTAGATGCGCAGGTGCTCGTTCCACTTGTCGCTCCCCTTCAAAATCGTGTCGGAGATTTCCGTCGCCTGGTGGTAACGCAGGTTCAGTCCGTAGACGTTGATCGGCTTGTCGGCCCACTCGCCGGTGAGGCCGAGTTGGCCCCATGTGCGAATGTTGCCCTCCGGCCCTCTCGACCAGTTGGGACGCCAGCTCGTGCCCTCCCAGCCGCCCGCCCGCTCCGCGCCAAAGATGCCGTCGAGTTGTTTCATCGTCAGTTGCGCGAGCGGGTTGTCCTTGTGCACCACGATGCCGTAGCCCGGCTGCCAGCCGGGCACATCGTAGGAGCCTGTCGCCAGCTCGATTTCGACGGGGGGACGATCCTTGTAGCGCTCGAACATCTCCTGCTCCGAGAAGGTGATCTTGCGTCCGATGCCGATGTCGCTCGCGCCGAAGACCAGAGAAGGCACCGCCGCGAGGGTCGTCTTCATCTGGAAGTCGAATTTAGCTTCGGGGTGGTACTTCTTGAACGCCGCCTCCCAATACCCGCCGATGAAGCCGTCGGTGATGTAGTTGCTGCCCCACAGGCGAATGGTGCCGCTCACCTTCTGCTTCGGTTGGTAATGCGGCAGACTGCTCACATCAAACTTCTTTGTGTATGCGATCTTCCGGCCGCGCACGGTCATCATCTTCGCGCGCGCCGCTTGCATAGCCAGCCCTTCCGTTGACTCCTGCCCCTGTGCGACGGCGTAGGAGGTCAGGAGAGATAGGGCGATCAAGGTGAACAGAAATCGGCGAATCATTGTTTTTCGTCCCCTCACTTTCGAGCGTCTTCCGACATGAGGTCGGGATGATATTTGCGTCTATCCGTAAGGGCGGATGTTACGCCCTCGATGATTAATTGAGCGTGAACGGCGAACGTTCGCATAGCGCCTTTGGCATCATGGTTTGACCGCCCGAAGTAGAGCGCCCGTTGAACCCTCGGCCCGCGTCGGCTGTTAGGGAGTCGGCAGCTTCGGCCCCGGCAGGCTCACGAGCACGGCCGTAATGAGGAGCACCACGCACGCGAACAACAGTTCCGTCGTTGACGAACGGCGAAGCGCGTGGGCGGCGTCCTCTTCACCCAACCTCGGCAGCACACGCCGCCAGTTCCAAGCCCCGAGGGCGACCACGATGCAGACGACAAACAGCTTGGCGTCGAGCGCGTAGCCGTATGGCGTCGTCCAAAGCGCGGCGACGTATTTCAGGTGCCGCCACGCAGTGACCACGCCTGTCACGCCCAAGACCGCCGCGGCGGCGAGCGCGAGCGGCGAGAAACGCGCCAACAGCTCGGCGACGAGACGGCCACGACGCTCTCCGGACGCCGCGCTACGCAGAATCGCCGGGAGACCCGCGATCACAATCATGAAGAGCGTCCCCAACCAGAGCGCCCCCGCGAACTCGTGGAGCGGGTTAATCAGCGCGACCCAGCGCCCCGTCACGACGTGACGCAGCGCGAGCGCGATGCCGGCGAGTCCGGCGAGAACCCACGCGCCGCGCGCGCGCCGAAGGGCGAGCGCGAAAGCGATGATGAGCAGCGGCGCGAGCACGATCTCGGCGATGTCTTCCGGATCGCCGCGCCGCGCTGCGTCCACCACACTGATGCCTTTGGCGCTCGCCTGCGACATGATGTTAACCACGAAGTCGAGCACGACGAGCAACGCGCCGACGAGTCCGATACGGGCTGCGTGACGCTCCGCGACTTCGTGCACGGACGCGAGGGCTGCTGAGTCCGCGCCTGAGTCTGCGTGCTGCGCCCCGCGCGAGCGCAGCACCAGAAAGCGGAAGCCGAGCGCGCCGAAGATCGCGAAGTGCGCGAGATAGCCGATGATTTTGAAGATCGCCTTGCTCCACGAAACGAGAGGCGCGGCGTCTGTCAGAAGAAGCGAGTGCTGAAACATCATGTGTCCTTCTACGTGACGAACTTCTGACTATGTGACAAACCTCTGACTACGAGTCATCCGGTACGCTCGGCCTCTGCACACGCCACCCGACCGCGAGCAGCGGCGTTCCGCTTTCGGCGTAAATAACTCATCGGCATTCAGTCGAGCTTACTAAGCTGTGCGCGTATTGCCTCGGCGCTGAGCGGTAAGAAGTCTCCCTCTCGAACCACATCTTGCTGGCCCTCGCGGCTGAGGACGTAGCGCAGGAACTCCTTCACCTTCGGGTCAACCGGCTTGCCTGGCGCGCGGTTGAGATAGATTGAGATGGCACGCGCCAGCGGGTATTTTCTCTGGACGAGATTCTCTTTCGTCACGTCGTAGTAGGGCCCGGCGTCGTCCGCCGCTACCGCCACGGGCTTCACACGCCGATTCACGTAGCGGAGGTTCGAGTACGCGATGCCATAGCGATCCTGAGCCAGTGCGTCGAGGATGCGCTGCCCGCCGTCGAGCAGTGAGCCATTGGGCCGCTTCACATCGGCAAACTCTCGCAGGTCGCAGCTCCACTTGTCGCTCCCGTTTAAGACCACTCGCTTAAAGAACCCGCCCGTGCCGGTCTCAATGTCAAATCCGTAGGTGTTAATCGGCTTGTCCTTCCACTCGCCGGTCAATCCGAGATCACCCCACGTGCGAATGTTACGCGGGCCGCGCAGGTGCTCGCTGCCGAAGACGGCGTCGAGTTGCGTGAGCGTGAGTCGGGAGAGCGGGTTGTCCTTGTGGACTAAGACTGCGAGGGCGAAAGTCTTACCGGGTACGTCGAGGCTGCCGGTCGCCACCTCGACGCCTAACGGCTTGTACCTGAAGACCCACTCGAACGCCATACTTTCCGAAGAGGTGCTCTCCCTACCCATGAGAGCCAGATCGGCCACGCTCGTGTAGAGTCCCGCCATCCCCGTGCCGGTGCCGATCAGCCTGGTCTCGAACTGAACGTCTCTGTGATACTTGTGGAAACCCTCTTGCCAATACTTCATGAGGGTAGCCATGCGCTCATTTCCCCAGACGCGAATAGTTCCGGAGACAGTCTGTCCGGGCTGGTACTGTGGCGTGGAATCCAAAGACTGCGCGCGGACGCATGTAGCCGCGAGCACAAGCATGAACGGTATGATTAAGAAACGACGACGCATGAGTTCTCTCCCATCTTCAATTCTCGACCCTGCTCAAGACCATCTGACTCGCATCCGGCGGACGATTACTCAAGCTTCTTCAGTTGCTCACGAACCGACTCCACGTTGAGCGGCAGATACCCGGCGCGCACGATGTCCTGCTGGCCCTCGCGGCTGAGGATGTAGCGCAGGAACTCTTTCACCCTCGGGTCAACGGGCTGGCCCGGCGCGCGGTTGATGTACGCGGGGATAATGCGTGTGAACGGATATCTTCTCTGGATGAGGTTCTCTTTGGTCGCTTCGTAGTACGGCTCGCCGTTCGAGGCCGCGAGCGCGAGCGGCTTCACCTCCGCGTTTATGTAACGCAGGTTCGAGACCCCGATGCCATAACGGTCTTTGGCGAGCGCGTCGAGAATTTGTTGCCCGTGATCGTAAATAGAACCGTCCGGGTTTTTGATGTGCCTGAACTCCCGCAGGTCGCAGTTCCACTTATGGCTCCCCATCAGCAAAGTGTCCTGCAAGTAGGTGGCGAAGTCGTCGTCAAGCCGCCAGCCGTAAGGAGTGATCGGCTTGTCGGCCCACTCGCCCGTCAGCCCCAACTGCCCCCATGTGCGAATGTTGCGCGGGCCGCGCAGGTGCTCGCTGCCGAAGATGGCGTCGAGTTGCGTGAGCGTGAGTCGGGAGAGCGGGTTGTCCTTGTGAACGAAGAAGACGTGTGCGTAATCGAAGTTCCGCACGTCGAGGCTGCCCGTGGCAATTTCTATCCCGAGCGGCGGGTAGTGCATGACCCGTTCAAAGGCGGCGGCGGCGGGCGCGTGTATCTCTTCACCTAAAATCGTCATGTCGGCGGCCCCGGTGTATAAAGCGCCGATGGCCGACGCCGTGCCGTACATTCTATTTTCAATATGAACGCCGGGCTGATGTTGGCGGAAGCCATCTTCCCAAGCCTTCATCAGCTTGCCCATGAAGTCGTGCGTCGGGCTGCCATGTCCCCAGATACGAATAGTGCCGGCGACGGTCTGGTCGGGTTGATAGTGAGGCAGAGACTCAAGACTCTGAGCGCGTGCGCCCGCAGCCGTCAGCGCGAACCAGACCGTTGCTATCAGGCACCATCCGAGCATGTTGATAACACCGGGTGAGATACGCCGTCGGAACTGAGATGAATTCTTACCCATAGGTTGCGGCGCTGGTTTCTACCTACTCAAGCTTCTTCAGTTGTGCGCGGATGGCGTCCTCGCTGAGTGGCAGATAATTCCCGTCACGCACGATTGCCTGTTGGCCTTCCCGGCTGAGGATGTAGCGCAGGAACTCTCGCACCTTCGGGTCAACGGGCTGGCCCGGCGCGCGGTTGAAGAAGGTGGTGATGAAACGGGTCAGAGGGTACTTGCGCTGGATGAGATTCTCTTTGGTCGCCTCGTAGTAGGGCGCGCCGTTTGAGGCCGCAAGCGCGAGTGGCTTCACCTGCGCGTTCATGTAGCGCAGGTTTGAATACGCGATGCCGTAGCGATCCTGAGCCAGTGCGTCGAGGATGCGCTGCCCGCCGTCGAGCAGCTTTCCGTCGGGCTGCTTCACGTCGGCGAACTCTCTCATGTCGCAGTTCCACTTGTGGCTGCCGCCCAACGCCGTATCCTGAAAAAAGACGGCGAATCCCCTGTGAACCGGGAAACCGTAAACGTTGATCGGCTTGTCGGCCCACTCGCCGGTCAACCCGAGATCACCCCACGTGCGGATGTTGCGCGGGCCGCGCAGGTGCTCGCTGCCGAAAACGGCGTCAACCTGTGTCAGGGTGAGATGCGCCAGCGGGTTGTCCTTGTGGACAAAGACGTTCAGCGCGAAGTCCATGTTTCGGATGTCGAGACTTCCCGTCGTGATGTCAACGCCCGTGGGCGGGTAGTGGAAGACCTTCTCGAAGGTCTTGGTCTCGAAGGGCCAGATTTCCCGCCCCATGATTGCCAAATCGCCGACGCCCGTGTACAGCGCGCCCATGGCCGAGGCCGTTCCGTACATGCGGTTTTCAAACTGTACGCCGGGGTGGAAGCGTCGGAATCCTTCCTCCCAACTCTTCACGAGCCGGCCCATGAAGTCCGTGTCCGGACTCCCGTGCCCCCACAGCCGCAGCGTGCCGTTGATGCTCCGCTCCGGTTGATACTCAGGCAGATGAGAAAGCTCCTGTGCGCGGGCTGTCATAACCACGCACAGGAGCATTATCGAGACCGACAGGAAACGTCGCATTGCCTCTCCCTACAGTGAAGACTGTCGCACCAGCACTAGAACGTCAGCTTCAGCGCGAACTGCAACTGGCGGGAGCTTGTGGAGGTCGAGTTTAGTGCCCCCGCGGAAGCGATACGCGAGAAGGTGTTAGTGGCGTTAGCGAAGGAGAACAGTTGCGCCGACGTTCTGTCCAAGACGGAGAAGTTGGTCCAGTTGAAGAGGTTGAAGGCTTCCGCCCGGAACTGGAGCTTTAACCTTTCGCCGAGGTTGGTGTTCTTAATCAGCGACAGGTCGAAGACGTGCAGGCTCGGGCCGATCAACTGGTTGCGCCCGGCGTTGCCGAGCCTTGTGCCGGGCGTGGGCGCGATGAAGCACTCCGTCTTGACGTAGTGTGCCGGGTCGTTATGGTTGATGGGGTCGGCACACTCGGGCGTGTTCACGCGGTCGGGGAAGTTGAAAGCGTTGGCGTTCCTCAGCCCGAGCGAGTCGCCGCCGGTCGTGACGGTGAAAGGCAGGCCGGTGCGTGCGTGGAAGATGCCGCCCAGCTGCCAACCGCCCACCACCTGTTTGAGCGCGCCATCCCTGGCGAAGCCCGGTCGCGGAATCTCCCACAGGTAGTTGAAGGAAAGGTTCTGGCGAACGTCGAAGCTCGACAGCCCCCGGAAGAGTTGCGGGAAGAACAGGAAGGGGGCCTGGATGTCTGTGGAGAAGGTGCCGCCCGCTATCGAGGCCGAGCTGTTGTCGAGGCTCTTCGACCAGGTGTAGGACAGCCCCAGCCTCAGCCCCTTCGTCTGCCGCGTTAGCCCCAGATTCATGCCGTGGTAGGTGTTCGACGCCTGCCATGCGAGGGCGTTGATGACGCCGACGTTGGGATTCAAGGGAGTGCCACTGGCGCGCGGCGTGGGCCAGATCAGTTGGCCGTTCGCATTCACGGAGGGGAGCACGATATTGGCGTCGTTAGTCCGGAACGGCTGGTGTACTCCGTGCTCGCCGATGTAGCCGACGAGCAGCACCATGTGGGCAGGGAGTTGGCGCTGAACGTTCAAGTTCCACTGTTCGACATACGAGCGCTTGGGGTTCGGCTCGATGTAACTGTAACGCAGGGTGTTGGCCGTCAGCCGCGGGAACCCTCCCGTGGGGAACGAGCCTACGGGCAGCGTCGGCGAATTCACGCTCCCGGCCAGTGAGAACGGGTTGGCGTTGACGACCAGAAGACCGAACTGGTACGTGAGCGGCAGCGTGTCGTAGATGCCGAAGCCGCCGCGCAACGAAGTCTTCCCGTCCTTGAACGGGTCCCAGGCGAAGCCGAGCCGCGGGGAGAAGTTCCGCAGGGTCGGGTTCTCGAAATACGGCGAGCCGAGCCGTGGCAGGGTGGAAGTGATGTTCGCCAGGTTGGTCAGGTGGTTATATTTCTCGGTCGGGACGGAGGCTATCTCGTAGCGCATCCCGAGGTTCAGAGTCAGGTTCGGGCGAACTCTCCAATCATCCTGCGCGTAAGCCCCGAAGACTTTCTGCCGCAGGTAGATCGTTTCATTCTTGCCCGGCACGACGGCGTTAAAGCTCGTCGGCTGGTTGAGCAGGAAGCTCCGCAGCGACCCGAAGACGTAGCGCCCTAACTGATCGCCGCCCGCGAACTCGTTCGACTGGATGTATTCGCCAGCCGCGCCGAACTTCAAAGAGTGGTTTCCTTTGGTGAGGAGCAGGTCGTCATAAGCCTGGAAGCTGCCGTAGTGATAGTCGGTCTCGCCCACGGCGCCGACACCGCCGGTGAACGCCGAAATTCCGGTGATGGTGATGTTCCCGACGGGGCTGCCCGGCAGGAACCCGAGGGAGGTGTCCGTCGCCAGCGGGTTGAGCGCCGAGAGCGTGATGGGCGCGACCACGACCGAGCGGCTGTAGCCGATGCGCGCGACGTTGAGCAGGTTCGGCGCGAAGATGTGCGTCTCCTCAAGCGAAATCATTTTGCGCGACGATACCTGTCCGATGTCGGTGAAGTTGTAGCTGTCGGGCGAGTGATCCTCGGATGGGTCGGTTAAGTAGACGCCATTCAGCGAGTCGGCGTCCGAAATCTTATGATCGAAGCGCGCGGTGAATAGATTCTCCGTCGTCACAGCCTGTGACGCGGAAGAGAAGGTGCCGGTGTCGCCGTTCTCCGCCCCGTTGGGCAACGGGAAGAGGTTGAGGAAAGGCCGCACCGCGGCGTTGATGGTGATCGTTCCGCTGGTCAGCCGGCCTGCGCGGGCCGCGGTGGATGGGACTGTCAAGAGCGACGTGGTACCAAGGTTTTGTCGAAGACCCTCGTAGTCGAAGAAGAAGAACGTACGGTTCTTACCGTTGTATCCAAGAATCGGCCCGCCTTCGCCGAAATGCGGCAGGTAGACAGGCCCGCCGAGGGAGAAACCGAACTGGTTGCGTTTGAAGGGGGGGACTGTAGACCCGTCAAAGTAGTTTCGCGCGTCGAGCGAGCTGTTACGCAAGAACTCATAGGCCGAGCCGTGGAACTGGTTCTGGCCCGAGCGGGTGACCGCGTTGACGACCCCGCCGGAGGTCTTGCCGTAATCCGCCGAGGCGTTGCCGGTGACGACCGAGAACTCCTGGACGGCGTCGACGCCGAGCGTCGAGCCGATGACGTTGCCGGGCCCGCTGCCCGAGTAGTCGTTGATGCTGATGCCGTCCAGACGATAGTTGTTCTGCTGCGGGCGATTGCCGGCGATGGTCATCTGCGTGCCGAAGCCGCGATTGGCGCGTGCGTTGCCGGAAGTCGAGATGGCGGACTGCGCCTCGATGGTGTGGACGCCCGGCTCCAGTGCGGCCAGCAGCGTCCAGTCGCGCCCGTTGATGGGAAGGTCTCGCACGGTCTGTCCGCCGACCACGTTGCTCAGCGTCGAGGATGTCGTTGCGATCTGGTTCTCCCCGCTCTCGACCACTACCTGCTCGCTCACGTCTCCCACTTTGAGTTGGAAGTTGGAGGCTACCTCCTGCCCCACCTCAACCCCGATGTCTTTCTGAAGCGCGGTGGCGAACCCCTGAGCCGTCACAGTCACGTCGTAGCGACCGGACACGAGGTTGGGCACGCTATAGAAGCCGCTCTCGTTTGCGGTCACCGTCCGCTTCTCGCCTTTGGCCTGGCTGGCGATGATTACGGTGGCACCCGGAACCGCCGCCGCTGACTGGTCGGTTACTGTGCCGCTGATGGTTCCGCCCGTCACCTGGGCCGACGCGTTGGGGGAAAGAGCCAGGATGAAGAAGAGAACGCCGATGACGACAGCGAAGCCGCGTCCGCGAGTCGTATTCATCTCCCTGAAAGTAGAATTGATGTTAAAGCTGCGACGACGGATCATGCTTGCCTCCTGAAGGGGAAAACGATTCGGATTATACTAATCGCGCGACCCGCGTGATCGCGGCGCGACTGCCTAGGTGGTAGCATGCACCTTAGCGTAGGCAAGATTAACTTTCTATGAACGCCGTTTCTGCCGTACATTAGTAAAAATGATGTGACTCGCCTGGCCGGGTTCAACCAAGCAACAAAGTCGGAGGGCGGGCAATAGTTCACTCTCAATTAATCTTGCGACTGCTATCCTCTATAGCATGGAATTCACATCAACGGACTTCCGTGTGAGACGCGGGAATGAGATTTGTCGGGTGGCGAGGTCGTGAAGCGGATGCGGATGAATGATTGCATTAGGTTGTCGGGGATAGAATAATGCCGGGGCATTCCGCCTCTTTTTTGTTCACGTCGCTTGGTGTGTCAGATGGAACCTAGCACGAATATTTTAGTGGTCGAAGACGAGCCGCTGATGGCTAGTTTTATCGCCAGGGGTCTTCGGGATAACGGTTACGCGGTGGACATCGCGTCCGACGGCGGGCAGGCCGTTACTCAGGCGCAAGCAAAAGATTATGACCTCGTGCTCCTTGACCTCCGGCTGCCGGTGAAAGACGGGCTAACCGTCTGCGGCGAGTTGCGGGAGCAGTCGTTCCAATCCCCTATCCTGATGTTGACGGCGCTCGACGGCGCTGACGACGTTGTGAACGGACTCAACAGCGGGGCCGACGACTACCTGCCGAAGCCCTTCGACTTCGAACTGCTCCTCGCGCGCATACGCGCCCTGCTGCGCAGGAGCAGGCAGTTGCGCGGAAACGTACTCCGTGTGGCCGACCTCTCGCTCGACACGGTGGATCACACGGCGACTCGCGCCGGTAGCCCCATCCGCCTGACCGCTAAAGAGTACTCATTGCTCGAACTGCTGATGCTCCACGCGGGCCAAATACTGGGTCGCGAGCAAATCGCCGAGCATGTCTGGGACGAGAACTTCGACCCGCTCTCCAATATCATTGACGCCTATGTCAAGCGGTTGCGGAAGAAAATAGATCACGGGTTCGACCGCCCGCTGATTCACACGCGGCGCAGCGAGGGGTATCTACTGTCGGCCGATGTACCGACTTTCTCCCATGTTTAGCAGCATCCGGGTACGTCTGACATCATGGTATCTGCTGACGTTCGGCAGTCTCCTGATTGCCTTCAGTACTTACATCTATTCGTCACTAGCTGCTGACCTGCGCCGGCGTTTCGACGCCTCGATCCTTCGCACCACACAAGCGATAGCTAACCAGTTCAGCAGGTTTGCGGAGCACGACAACGTCATAGAGGGGGCCGAAGAGGCCATCGAGGGGTTGCGTGAAGGCAGAGAGACCGCCGCGATTTTCCGGGAAGGTCAACTGCTCGCCGCAAGCGGCGAAGATGTCACGGCGGCGGTGGCTTCGGCGAAGATTCCGAACGCGCTAGGGGAGATTAAAGAGCCTATATTCGTCACCGAGGAGGTGATGAAGAAGCGTCTGGTGATGGTGCCCTTCCGGGTGGACGGCACCAACTACGTGGTTGCGGAGTTGGAGCCGCTGGACAAGCTGGAGGGCGAGATATGGCACATGCGGAGGATTATCCTGTTCGGCCTGCCCGCGGCGCTCATCTTAACGGCGGCCGGCGGATTCCTCCTCGCCAAGAAGAGTCTGTTGCCTGTTGTCACCATCTCAGAGCATGCCGAGCAAATCAGCGCGAAGAATCTGAACGAGCGCCTGAAGATCACGAACCCCGAAGACGAATTGGGCCGCCTGGCAAGTGTCTTCAACGCACTCCTCTCAAGGCTGGACATCTCTTTCCGCGTGATGCGCGAATTCATGGCCGATGCCTCGCACGAGCTGCGCACACCCCTCACCATCATACAGGGAGAGGCCGAGGTGTCGCTGTCGAACAGCGGCACGGTCAGTGACTACAGGCAGTCCCTCAGCATCATACGCGACCAGGCCAAACGTTCGGCGCGCATTGTGAGCGATATGCTGGCGCTGGCGCGCGCCGACGCCGGTGAGCAGAACTGGCGCATGGAAGAGCTTTACCTGAATGACTTGGTGGAGGAGTCCTGCCAGGGCGCGCAGTCGCTCGCCGCCCTCAAGGGCATACGGTTCACTTACGAAGCGGGCGAAGACGTAATGTTCAAGGGTAACGAAGAGCTTCTCAGAAGGATGATCGTCAACTTAATTGACAACGCGATTCGCTACACGCCCGCTGGCGGATCGGTCTCCGTCAAGTTCTTGTGCGAGGAGTCGTGCGCGCGGCTGGTGGTTTCGGACACGGGCATCGGCATTCCGCCGGAGAGTATCGAGCGTGTGTTCGACCGCTTCTACCGCGTGGAGGATTCGCGCACGCGCGCCAGCGGAGGCAGCGGACTGGGCCTCTCCATCGTTAAACTCGCGGCTGAAGCCCACCGCGGCTCCGTCAATTTAGTCAGCGAAGCGAACAACGGCAGCACCTTCACTGTCTCCCTCCCGCTTTAACTTCTTCCATCTTTCTCACCGTTTGTCTTTTCCCGCCGCCGAAGCGTGTCATCGGAGACCGAATTGTTTTGTTCGCCCGCCCAACGAACGTTGCAACCCCGTCCTGTTTGTGCTAGAGATATGTGCGAAAGCGCACACTTCCTTTACGTAAACCAAAGGGTGGGAAGTGGCGAATGCGCTTTGAACACCCAAGCCACCGTATTCAAACCTGCGTTCCCCAACATGTAGCTCGGGCGTCCCAAACCCGCAGCGCCGGTGCGCGAATTCAGCCGCTGAGGCACGCCCATGAGAATCCTACTAGCCGAAGACGACCCCGACGTAGCCCGGATCATCTCGAAGGGCCTGCGCGAACACGGCTACGCGGTGGACGTTGCCGACGACGGGAGTCAGGCTTTATACAACGCGGCAGTACACAGCTATGACCTCGCCATCCTGGATGTCAAACTCCCGGCCAAAGATGGTTTCTCCGTCTGCCGCGAACTAAGAGAAAAATCTTTTCGCGCTCCCGTCCTGCTGCTGACGGGGATGGACGACGTTGAGGATATCATCTGCGGCCTGAACTGCGGGGCCGACGATTATCTGACGAAGCCGTTCGACTTTACCATCCTTTTGGCCCGCCTGCGTGCGTTGCTGAGGCGTGCGCAGTTGCAGACAGGGCGGCCTCAGACCATTGAGGTCGCAGACCTGAAGCTGAACATACTTAACCACACCGCCTCCCGTGGGGGTCGCCTGATTCGTCTGACGGCCAAAGAGTATGCGCTGCTCGAAATGCTGATGCTTCACCCCGGGCAGATTCTCGGCCGCGAGGCCATAGCGGAGCACGTCTGGGAGAACGATTTCGATCCGTTCTCCAACGTGATAGACGTTTACGTGAACCGCCTGCGTAAGAAGATAGACGAAGGTTTCGAGCGATCCCTCCTTCACACTTCCCGCGGCGAGGGTTATATGATTTCAAGTGCACCTGCCGTATCCCAAGGCCAACGATAGCCGCCTGCGGCGCTCGCTCGCCGACTACCTCCAAGGCTTCGCCGTTCATCATCAATTTAACTTCGCGGTGTTACCCTCGCCGCTGTTTTTATGAAGTGTGGGGAATGCCCGTGAGATTCTGCCCTGAATACGCTCAAAGGAACGGCACTGAGGACTAATGGCAATCGAATCAACAAACACAGCCAGTCCGCCGCTGGCCGCGAGCGCATCTCCGCTGGCCGCGGCGAGCCTGCCTGAAAAGACTTCCACAGGCTTCTGGCCCGACGGCTGGTGGAGACTGATGGAATTCAGGATCGGCATTGTCCCCCTGCCGGTCTACCTGCTGCTCGTCGCGGTGCTGGTGGCCTCCGTGCTCATCGGCAAAGTCTCCGGCGAAATCTCGATGGTGCTCGCCATCATGGTGGTCGGCGGGTTCACCTGTGCCGAGATCGGCAAGCGCATCCCCGTGCTGCGCAGCATCGGGGGGCCGGCCATCTTCGCTACGTTCATCCCGTCCGCACTCGTCTTCTACCACCTGCTGCCGACCATTGTCGTCCAGCCGGTGACCGACTTCTACAAAAACACTAATTTCCTCTACCTGTTCATCACTGCCATCATCGTCGGGAGCATCCTCGGCATGGACAGGCAGGTTCTCATTAAGGGCTTCCTAAAGATTTTCGTACCGCTCGCCGCGGGTTCGGTGGTCGCCGCCATCGTCGGCACGCTCGTCGGAACAGCGCTGGGGATGGGTGCGCGTCACACTTTCTTCTTCACCGTCGTCCCGATCATGGCGGGCGGCGTTGGCGAGGGCGCGATCCCGCTCTCGACGGGCTACGCACAGATTCTGAATCAAGACCAGGGCGAGATATTCGCGCAGGTGTTGCCGCCCGTGATGCTCGGCAGTTTGACGGCGATCCTTCTGGCGGGGCTGTTGAACTTTGTCGGCAAGCGCTACCCGCACCTCACAGGCGAGGGGCGCTTGCAGCCGGGCGAGCACGACAAGATGGATCCGAAGCAGGAGGAGATCACGGGCAACATGGACGTGAGCCACATCGCCGCAGCCGGGGTGATGGCTATCTCGCTCTACCTGCTCGGCGTGCTCTGCTACAACCTGACGGGGCTGCCCGCGCCGGTCGCGATGCTCTTCATCGCGGTGATCGTGAAGCTGGCGCGCGCGGCGTCGCCGAAGCTACAGGAGGGAGCCTTCATCGTCTTTAAGTTCTTCCACACAGCCGTGGTCTACCCGTTGCTCTTCCTCGTGGGCGTAGCCATCACGCCTTGGGACAAGCTCATGGCGGCCTTCCACCCGGCTAACATCATCACCATCGTCGCGACGGTCGCCTCACTCATGGCGACGGGATTCGTGGTCGGGCGCTGGCTGAAGATGTACCCGATAGAGACGGCCATCATCAACGCCACGCACAGCGGCCAGGGCGGCACGGGCGACGTGGCGATTCTGACTGCCTCCAACCGCATGATGCTGATGCCGTTCGCGCAGGTCGCCACGCGCATCGGCGGCGCGATCACCGTGACGCTCACGCTGATCGTGTTGAGCCGGTTCGGATAGGTAACGTCGGCGTTCCCCGACGCTCCGCGTGAACTCCGTCGCCATCGCGCTCCCTCATGAGGAGTGCTTTTCGCGCGAGGCGTCTATTTAGTGGCCGATTCAAACCTATCGACGTAATCGCTGGCGTATAACTCGACGTTACGTACTATCCTGTTAAAGAGCGCGCGCTGCTCGCGCCCGTCTGTGATCCTCTCGCGCAGATATAGCATCGCGTTCGCCTCGCCCCACAGCTCACGCTCCTGCTGAATCTTCACAGGGGTGCCATTCATCTGCCTCTCCAACTCCAGCAGCCTCGGGTCGTTAGTATTCCGCCCGTTGCCGAGTAGGATTTTGTTGTAGAGGGGCGTCAGCTTGTTTTGAAGCCGGTAGAGGACACCGTCAACGCCGGTGACGTGCTTAACGTGGCCGAACTCGTGCGCGATTTTGGCCGCGGCCAGAACGTTCTTGTCGACGGCTAACGAAGAGTCGCCCGGGTCGAGCGAACTCATGACAGGATAAAAGATAGGCTTCGGGTAGCCTTCATCTATCCGGCAGCCCAGCGTAATAGTGGCCGCGATCAGTTCGCCCGAATCGTCCCACTTGAACTTCCCCGTTCCCGCCCCCTTCGGGTTGTCGCAGGTCACGGTGATAGTCAGGATGAAATGCGCCCGCCCGTTATACAACTCCCACTGTGCGCGTCCCGATTCCGTAGAGAGGAACTCGTTTTTCCAGTAGAGGTATCTCTCTGCATACTTGTCCGGGATGATCTCCTTAATGCCCCCCACAGACGAACCAGGCTCTACTCCACCCCTTGCGGAATCAATGGCTTCGGTGGGGCGGTGTGGCGAGAAGAAAGTCGCGGGGTTGATGTCCGGTAGGGCAGGGCGACGGAGGGGCAGTTGAACCGCTTTGAGTCCTTCCGGGATATATTCGGATGCCTGCTGTTGCGCGCTGAGCCGCGCAGGCAGCGCACACCAGAGCAAGGTACTGAGAGGCACGACGCACCGGATGAAACGTAGCACTTTCATCAAGCAATTTCCCCCATAACTTTTACGCCGCCCACTTTACGATTCGGTAGGCCGTAATTAACAACACCCGTAGCTCCTAAGTCAATCTTTAGCGGGAAAGGATACCGGAGAGTAGACGTGAGACAACTCGTCTAGGTTGAGGAAGTGTGGAAGCTCGCCATTCTGGAGAGCGCGCCAACTTCGCGCTGAGTGGCGCTGGGCGTGTGAAGGGACGCCGAAAGCGTTAACCCTCTAACTGGTTGAGCTTGAAAAAAATTATGGCGGAGAGGGTGGGATTCGAACCCACGGTGGCCTTTCGACCACTCCGGTTTTCGAGACCGCTTCGCCCCCTTCGCCCTAAGCGTAAGACGTAAGAATTACTGGGATTTCAAACAACCCGCAGCCGTCAAAGCATGGCTCATCTTAGTAATTCTTGTCACGTCATCGCGCCAACTTCCCGCCAAGTATGACGATAAAGTCTAAGGAATAAATGATTGGTAGTGGTCTAAAAGTAATCACTGCCCCTTCATCCTGTAATAAGGGTAACATGACGATGGAAATGGCTTCGCATCCTGCGCGATTAATATGCGTGCACGAGGCGCTGAATCATTTCGAGGTAGGGGCGACCCGCCGCCGTCAACTCCCTGTCGAAGCTATAAAAGTTGTAATCCTGTTTTTGCCATGCGTGTCTGAAATCTTCGTGCCGAGGTAAACAGCCACACTCTTCTTCAGTTGCACGCCGACGATCTGCACCTGCGTATAAGGGACTTTGAAGTTCTCGGTCGTCACCTGTCTGCCCCGATACTCGACATCGCTCTTGCCGAGGTAAAGGAAGCCCTCACAGAAGTCATGCCCCTTTAGAAGGTCGAAGTCCTCGCGCGAGTGACGGCGCACATGTAACTCCACCGTTTCGCCGCCCGCGAGCGCGCGCGACAGGTAAGGCTCGGCTTTAGCGAATTCCTGCCGCGCCACGTACACCATCCCCGCCAGCCGGTTCGCCGCGGGCGCGTTCGCGTCCGCCTCGAAGACACCCGCAGAGCGTTAACACGTCCTCGTAGGCGCGCGCGCGGAAGGCGGCTTCGGCCCGCGCGGTTAGCTCGGCAACAGGCAGACGTTCGAGCGCGACCGACTTCTTCAGCGTCTCGCCGGGCGCGGTTGCCAACTCAAGCGCGGCGCGCGCGTAGCCGAGCACGTCCACTTCGACGCGGTGCGGGCCGGGCGCGAGCAGGATCGGCTCCGTCGTAAGCGGGCGCGGGCTTCCCTCACTGTCCACGAGTATGCGCGCGCGACGTTCGCCGTGATCGAAAGCTGCGCGGGTATGACCTTGAGCGTCAGCAACACTTCCTGCTGCACGGCGGCGTCAGGGTTAACATTGACGAGATGGTTGTCATCAAGGTAGCCCTGCTTGCTGATGGCGATGATGCGCGGCCCCTGCGGCACGCCTTCGACGAGCAGGTCGCCGTTGTCGTTCGTAATCCCGCGCAACTTCCCGTCCACCGTCATGGCGCAACCGGGCATGCTGCACCTCACCGTTACCAGAGCGACGCTTGCGCCTCCCGCGAACGGCTCGACAAAGAGTTTAGGGCGCAGGCCGTTCAGCCGAATCGTCGCGGCGATGTATCCGGCCAGCCGCCTCTTGCCGCCCGGATAACGCAGTGGCGAAAGAATTGATGCGTTGCGGCGCGCAAACGCTTTCCTCGGCTGCTTTGATTTTCCTTTTAAGCGAGTTGTTGGGGGCACACGTTTTCCCGGTCACGAAGTAAGATGTTTAATAGCTTCAAAACCCTTTCCACTGAATATTGAGCGTCACTTCGTCGCCTTCCGCTGATGTCCAAAGTCTTTGCAAAAGACCATCGTTGCAATACTGGCGAAACTCTTTGAGCATCATCGCCTCAAGCAGGATGCGCCGGTCTGTCGGCACAACGTCGAGCACAGTGTCGGAACAGATGACGATCAGCTTTCGCTCGGCGCGCGTAGCCGCGACGTTGAAGCGATTGCGGCTCAAGAGAAACTTCGCTTCGGCGGTCGCGTATTCTTCATCGGCCACGCCGTAAGAGACGAGGATCACTTCGCGCTCTTTGCCCTGCAACTTTTCGACCGTGTCCACAAGCGGCATCGGCCTCTTGTGCCCGTCGTCGAACCCGCGCCGCGCCAGCGCCTGGCGGATGGCGCTGTTCTGTGCGCGGTGCGGCGAGAGTACGGCCAGTCCGTGCCGCGCGAACTCGGCGGGCGTGTAGGGCCGTAGAGTCTTGTCTGGCAACTCCCGCAACAAAGTTTGGCTGAGTCTGTCCGTCAGCAGCGCGACCAGTTCCGCTTCGATTGGGTTACGCGCTGTGAAACTTCGCGGCGGCGTGTACCAGCAGAGTACGACGGCGCGCGACGGGTGCAGCAGAACGTCCAGCAACTCCTCGCTCGCTTCGTCAAGCGCGGGCGCGGTGTGGATGCGGATGTCGGGACGAGTTGACTTGAAACGTCCGCGATAAAGGACATCGCGCGGGTAAGCGGTCAGTGGCTCGTTCATGCGGAAGTTCTCTTCGAGTTGAAAAAGTTTCCGCGCCTCAATCGTCGGATCGCTCTCACTCGCCTCTTCAACCTGCCGTCGCATGAAGGCGAAGACGGAACTGAGCATGTGCTCGTGCGCTTCCGGATAAGTCCCGTGAATGATCGGCGGTAGCTGCTGGTCGTCGCCTGCGAGGATGATGTTTGAATGCGCCTTGCTCGCCCCGAACGCGACGAGCGCATCCGGCAGGCGCATCTGCGAAGCCTCGTCAACGAGCACGACATCGAACCACGGGCGAATGACGCCGCCAGCCTTCTTCATTCCCTTGTACGCGCTCCACACTGTCGCGCCCGTGACGACGCACAGCGCGTCGCGCTGCAAACAGAGTTCTAACTCTTCGTCCGCGATCAGTTCGACCCTCGAAGGCAGTTCGTCATGCGCCGCGCTGCCGCTGCCGCGCAGCTTGACGACAGAGAGCGCGTCGGGTGCGAAGCCGTACCCGTCGGCCAACTCCGCCAGCTTGCGGAGCACGTTGACGATGGCGTGATGCGTAAACGCCGTCACCAGAATCCGCAGCGGCCTCTGCTCAACCTGCGCGGCCAGCGCGTAACCGGCGAGGATGTGTGCGACGGTGTGCGTCTTGCCCGTGCCCGGCGGCCCCCAGATTAAAGTGAGCGGTTCATCGAACACTCCGCGCCACGCCTGCCACTGCCCTTCGTTCAGAAATGCGCCGGGGTCTCTGCCTGATTGTGCGATGCGCTCTCTGAACAGATGCTCGATGCCGCTTGTCTCACGCACCACGGGCTGCCATCCGTCCAACTGCCCTTCGCGCAGCAGGCTGTGAATGTGGAGCGCGTGCCGTGGATTCTCCTGCAACTCGCGCAGGACTGACAGAATCCGGTGCGACGTAAAGTCCGTGTACAACTGATCGAGCGCGCAGGGCTTCGACAGGTCAAGGTGCTCTCTGAATTTTTCGGGATTCTCCGGCAGCAGGCGCACGCGCGGCGGCGTTGCTTGCAGGTCATACTCGACGAGCGTCACCTTGAAAGGCGCGGCGCGTCCCCAGTTGCTCTCGAACAGTTTGCCGTCAACATCGCCCAGCAAAATTTCAGGACGTTCTTCCGGCGTAACGATGAGATTGAAATCTCCGACCTCGAACTTCACGTCTTTCGACGCGGCGTCGAACGTGAACCAGAGCGAGTTGTCCGCCCCATCGCCGTCGGGCACGTATTGAAGATTGCGGATGCAGACGAACTTCGCGGCGCGGTCTTCGACCGGCAGGGAATGTAAATGTTTGACGGCCAGTTCCGCGAAAGAAGACTCAAGCATGGAGAAGGCACGCAGGGCTTCGAGCGTGCGGAGGTTGAGCGGGTCGAATTCGCTGTAAAGGAGAAACGGCTCTTTACGCAACATGAGCTGTTCACGGAAGTCCTGCTTCAGACGGCGAATCACGGAATCCGTCGCGCGCAGTTTGCTCCGCACCGTCACGCCGATCTGTTCGTAGATGTCGTCGGGCGACAAGTTGCGCTCAGGGTTGCGCGCGTCGGGTCGGAAGACTTCGTTGCGCCACACGTCGTGGATGCGCTCGTAGGCGACCTGACTGGAAAAGTCCCAACCGAAGCCGTAGCGCGGGTGAAACGTGTAGCCCTTCTCTTCCCCTTCAGCGCCGAGAGGCCGGTACATCTCCGAGACGGTTTTGAGATCGAGCACGTAAGGCGTCGGCAGGGCGACTAAAGTCCGCAGGGCTTGCGTCACGACCGTGCCGGGCATCGTGCGAAACGTCTCCGCGTCCTGCATCACAGACGAGGGCGGAAAGAGACGCAGCAGGTGCGTCACCTCCGTCAACAACTCGGCAGGCTCTTCGGCGAACAGGTGACGCTCGACGAGGCCGCGCAGGACGAAGAGATCAATGCCGTCGTAGACGTAAAAGTGAAGCGAGCGTTGCTGCTTACGCAGTTCCCACGCGGCATCTCTCCGCGCCTGTTTATGCGCCGCCTTCGCCTGCTTCAGACACTCCTTCAAATCATTTCGTTCCGCCGTCAGAGACTCGTACTGCGGATTGGTTTTCCTGAGCGTCGGACACGTGCGCTTGTGTTCCGCCTCGGCTTCCTCAGCCCGCGCCAATTCCGCCTGCGCCGCCTGCACGCTCAAGACATCATCAATCGAACGGCCCGCGATTTCACGGTTCGCAGCATCAACGCGCCGCAGCAACTCGTTCAAGGCGCGTAAGAATTCGAGCAGGATCGCCGCCTCGCTATCAGGCTCGCGCGCGATGAAGACCTGTTCGTCGCCGTCGGCTTTACCGTTCGCCTCGTCCCATCCTTCGTAGCTCTTGAAGCCGAGCGCGAAACACGTCCCAGTCACGGCGTCCTGCTCGGCGCACAACACGACGCGGACATCCTCGTAGCGCGGCATCAGCAGAGTCGTCGCATGAAGCGAGCGCGGCGCGCCGTCTTCGAGCGCCTGCGCGGTGGCGATGTAGCGCGCGAGGTTAAGCGACAGATCGTGGCTCAATGTTTGTAGACCGGCGATGCGCTCAACGCCTTCCACAACCGCCAGCTCGCGATGCGTGTGGATGCCTGACTGACGCAGATGGCGCTTCGATTCGGAGCTGATGTTGGCGACGCGCGAGAGGTCGAAGTGTGCGTCTGATTCCGCGCGGCAGTGATCCATGTTCTCGCACATCGCGCAGTGATCGGTGACGTGAAAGTGCGCGTCCGCCGCGGGGGTTTGCAGAACTGAGTCCGCGCGGTGGCGCAGGAAATCGTCAACCGCCAGACGGTAAGGGCGCAGCTCGAACGGCTCTTCGCCTTCGCGCGAGCAGATGACGGCGAGATCAACGTCAACCTCGACGTTCTCCAGCCTGGCTTCCTTGATGGCGTGAGCGAGTATGAAAGAGTAGTAAGCGACCTGCACGTAATGATCGTGACGCGCCTTCTGGCTCGCCTTGAAATCCCAGATACGCAGGCGCGACCTGCCGCCCGCGTTCAAAGGCGGGAGCACTTCCAAAAGGTCTGGGAGCGCGCGACCGAGCGTGACGCGCGCAGGGTCTAGATCGAACTGCTGCAACAGGCGCGCTTCCTGCGCTTCGTCAAAGATGATTTCGAGCTGCGCGACGAACTGCGGGAAAGGCTCGGACTGAAACCTCTCGACGAATTTTGAGAGCGGCAGATCGTTGACCTTGCACGCGCCCTTTGTGCGCTCGACGCCTTCGGTCAGGACGGCCCCCGCGCCGTGCAGGTCTATCAACGCCTGCACGTGGTCGCCTTCAAAAAAGTTTCCCGCTTCCATCAACAGTGCGATGCCCGGACGGCTGTGCGCGCGCCGTTTGTGCGGCACGTTCCAGCCGATGCCGGTCTTGCCGCGCAGGGGGGCGGCGACGGTGTTCCAGCGAAAATTGCGTTCGCAGCGATTGGCGAAATACTTGGCGATGTGCGAGGCCGTGAGACGGAATTTTTGCGGTGTCTGCGAGGCTTTCGTCATCAGGAATCCTTGAGCCGACGTGTCAATGCGGGGCGCGCAAAACGTGGCCGTAATCCTAGCACAGTTGATGATGATGAATCGCGGATGACGTGCCGTTTTTCGTAGACGAACGTGCAGCCCCCCGTGCTATTATCCGCACGCGACTTGAACCGGCGCTCAACTCACAAAGCTGTACGCTGGTTTCCGTCGTACTCGACTTATTGCGCTTCTCAAGACCACGGCGGCAACACTACAGACCGCGTCCATACACGTGCATACGTCAGGCTCAAACTGATTCACGAAGAGATCAGCGCAGGCCGCTACCCGACCCTGCGCTCTCTGGCCGAACTTCTTGAACGCAACGAGCGCACCGTCAAACGTGACCTGCGCGTCCTGCGCGACCAGTTCGACGCGCCGCTCTTCTTTGATCGTGAACGCGGCGGTTTTCGATATCGCGAGCCGGGCTGGCAGTTGCCGCCAGTTCAATTCAACGAAGTCGAACTGCTCGCTTTCTTCACCGCCGAGCACACATTGCGCGCCACGGGCCACGCGCCCGAAGCCATTTTGCTGCGCGCCGCCCTCGCCAAGCTCGCCGCCTTTCTGCCACCGGAAGTCAACATCAACGCCGCCACGCTCAGCGAAGCGTTGACTTTTCAACTGAATCCTACTTTCATGCTCTGCCCCTTTTCTTGAATTGTGACTCTCGCACCGGGCCGAACGGCGCGCTTTATTGACACGAAGAAGTAAACCGTGACTTCTTTGCCAGCGCGTTAACTCGACGCTGATGTTCCCTTTCGTCCTGCTTGTCGAGTTGATCGGCCAGGTAATAAGCGAAGAGCACGACGGCCATTAAAATTGTCAATGAAATCCAACTCATAATTCTCCTTCCTTTCATTCTTGCCAGCCGCCGCCAAGCGCCCTGTAGAGCTGCACCAAGGAAAGCAGCTCGTTACGTTTCGTTTGCGCCAGATTCAATTCAGCGCTGAAGAGCGCGGTGTCAGCAAACAGAGCGTTGAGCAGCGTGTCCACTCCTCCCTCATACCTCAAATGGGCCAGGCGCGAGGCATCCCTCAAGGAACCGACAAGCAATTCCTGCTGAGCGCGAATTTCTCGAACTCGGCGATACTGAACCAAGGCGTTGGACACATCACTAAATGCCGTCTGGACGGTCTGTTGATACTGAGCGAGCGCGTACTCGCGTTGCGCCTTTTCAAAATTGACATTCGACTTTAGCCGACCGGCGGTAAAAATCGGTTGCGTAAGCTGGGGAATGAAAGTCCATGCGCTACTCGGGCCGCTAAACAAATTCGCGAGCGAATTGCTTTGAAAGCCAAACGCTCCCGTTAGACTGATGGTCGGGAAGTAGGCTTTCTTTGCGGCAGAGACTAATGCGTTCTGCGAGATTAGAAGCTGTTCGGCAGACCTGATATCCGGGCGTCGCTCAAGTAACAACGACGGCAAGCCCGCGGGCACGGACGGTAGTTCCTGTTGCTCGGCCAAGGGAACGCCGCGCGGTATCGGGCCGGGATTGTTGCCCAGCAATAAGTTGATCTGGTTCTCGGTCTGTTCAATTAAACGTTCCGTGTCGGGGATTGTTTGAGAGGCTTGGTAGACCAGTTCCTCTGCCTGACGCACGTCTAACATGGTGGCGAGACCGCCCTGCTGTCGTGCCGTGATAAGGCGCAGCGATTCCTGTCGAGCAGCCAACGTGCGTTTTGCGATGTCCAGTTCCCTGTCCAACTCAAGCAGGGTAAAATAGGCTGTCGCAACATCACTCACGACGATAGTAAGCACAGTCTTGCGGTCTTCTTCTGTTGACTTCAGTTGAGCCCGCGCGGCTTTGGTCTGCTGCCGCAGTCGCCCCCAGATATCAACCTCAAAACTGAGAAGGCTCAAAAACACTTCGCCGAACGAGCGCCTGCGTCCGCTTTGACCGGAAGCGCTGGCCCCGCTGTTGGCGGAGGTGCGCGTGGTGGTCAGGTCGGCGCTGGCGTCAAACTGCGGGAATTGATTTGACCGTGCGAGGCCGAGGTTGGCGCGCGCCGCGTTGATGCGTGCGACGGCCAGACGCAGATCGTAATTCTGCTCCATCGCCGTGCGAACCAGTTTCTGTAGTTGTTCGTCTTTGAATACCTCGAACCATTTCAAGTCACCGATTGAATTCGCATCAGGCGGGGCGACCGCGTCGCTTACGCGAAATGTATCCGGCGTTTTCACCTCGGGCCGCTCATATTTCTTCTGCCCCGCGGCGCTGCCGCTCAAGAGACAACCGATCAGCAGCGCGGTCACTAACCTTTTTCTCATGGCTCTTCCCTGACTCACCGTCTTAATCTCCCGCCGCCGACGCCGCTTCCGTCGAGCCGGCTTGCGCCTCGTGCTTCTTGCCGAACCTCATCGAGAACTTTTCAACCAGATAAAAGATCGAGGGGATTAGAAAGATGGCGATGCCTGTTGCGGCGAGCATACCGGCGATGACGACGGTGCCCAGAATGCGCCTACCGGAAGCGCCTGAGCCGGATGCGATCCACAGCGGCACGCAGCCCATGATAAAAGCGAACGAAGTCATCAGAATCGGTCGCAGACGCAGGCGCGCTCCTTCGAGAGTCGCATCGAGAAGGTTTCGGCCTTTCGCCATTTCGTCTCTGGCGAACTCGACGATCAGGATCGCGTTCTTCGCGGAAAGCCCGATGAGTACAATGAGGCCGATCTGTGAATACACGTCGAGGTCGTAGCCGCGCAGCAGCAGACCCGTGAAAGCGCCCAAGACCGCGACCGGTATCGAAAGCAGCACCGAGAACGGGAGCGACCAGCTCTCGTAGAGCGCCGCAAGGATGAGGAACACGAAGACCAGGGACAGCGCGAACGAAGTGGTTGCGCTGCCTGACGCCTTCTGCTCCTGGTAAGAGAGATCAGCCCAGTCGTAGCCCATCTCGGGCGGCAACGTTTGCCTGGCGACTTCGTCAAGGGCTGCTAACGCCTGTCCCGAACTGTAGCCCGGCGCGGCTGACCCGATTACCTGTGCGGAACGGTAGAGGTTGAAGCGGTTGGTATATTCGGGGCCGGTAATCGGGCGCGTCGTCAGGAGCGCCGACAGCGGAACCATCTGGCCGACATTGTTCCGCACGTAATAGCCCTTGATGTCCGCTTCGCTCATGCGTTCCATTCCCTCCCCTTGCAGGAAGACCCGCCATTGCCGGCCGAAGCGATTAAATTGATTAAGGTATAGCCCGCCGAGGTATGCTTGCAGCGTTTGATACACGTCGCTGATAGCCACGCCCTGCTTCAACACTTTGTCGCGATCCACGTCGGCATAGATTTGGGGCACAGAGGAGTTGAACTGTGAGTTGACATTCGCCAGTTCGGGACGCTTGCGCGCCGCGGCCAGAAAATTTTGCAGATTCTGATCGAGTAACTGAACTGTGCCGCCGCTGCGATCCTGTATGTACATCGAGAATCCGCCCGCATTGCCTAAGCCCGGAATCGCGGGCGGCAGTAAAGCGATGCAGTTCGCCTCCGGCACCTGTGCCGCCATCTCTTTGTTCAGAGTGTCCGCGATGCCCTGCACCTGTAGTTCAGTGGTGGTGCGCGCGGCCCACGGTTTGAGCGCGATAAAGAAGAAACCCTGATAACTGGCCGAGACGCGAGATAGATTGCTGAACCCGCTGATCGTGGTGTAGTACTGAACCCCCGCCGTCTTGGCGAGAATAGCTTCCACTTTTTTCAAAGCCTGATCAGTTCGCTCCATGGATGCCGCAGGCGGGAGCTGAACATTCACATACATGTAGCCATAGTCCTCCGTCGGCAGAAAGCTTGTCGGCAGCCTGTAACCGAGAAGACCGGAAGCCACGGCAAAGCCGGCAAGAATCAGCACGGCAATGATGGCTTTGCGAATCAGTGCGTGGCTCAGGTTGACGTAGCCGCGCGTTGCTCTGTCGAAGACACGATTGAAGACGCCGAAGACGCGAGCGAATATCCCCTTCGACTCTTTTCGCGGCCTGAGAAGCAACGCGGCCAGGGCAGGCGAGAGTGTCAGAGCATTGAAAGCCGACAACAGCACGGAGATGGCAATGGTAAACGCGAACTGTTTATTCAGGCTCCCCTGTATTCCGCCCATCAACCCGATTGGCAGAAACACCGACGAGAGTATCAGCGCTATCGCCACCACCGGGCCTGAGACCTCTTTCATCGCCTGTAGTGTCGCGTCGCGCGGGCTTAATCCCTCCTCGATGTGATGCTCGACCGCTTCCACGACGACAATCGCATCATCCACGACCAGACCGATGGCTAACACCAGACCGAACAGCGACAACGTGTTAATCGAGAAGCCGAGGTACGGGAAAACGGCAAAGGTGCCGATGAGCGACACCGGCACGGCGATCATCGGGATCAGTGTCGCGCGCCAGTTCTGCAAAAAGAGATAGACGACAAGGATGACGAGGACGACAGCGATAATCAAAGTGATGACGATCTCCCTGATGCCTTCAGTCACCGCCTGCGTCGTATCCAGCGTGACCGCGTAATCGATGTCGTCAGGGAACCGCGTCTTCAGTTGGGCCATCGCCGCCTTGACGCCGTTAACCACGGCCAGCGCGTTCGAGCCGGGAGCCTGATAAACTCCGATGGTCGAAGAAGGTTCACCTCCCAAGCGCGACCTCTGGGCATAACTTTGCCCACCGAGTTCGAGTCGCGCGACATCCTTCAGTCGCACAATCGAGCCATCCGGTTTCTCCAGGACGACAATCTGCCCGAACTCTTCCGGCGTCTGAAGGCGTCCCTGCGAACGGACGGTGTAGGTCATCTCCTTGCCGGTCGGGGCTGGCTCCGCGCCCACCTGCCCTGAAGGGTTGACGGTGCTCTGCTGTCGCACCGCATTAGCTATGTCGGTGACGGAGATGCCCAGCTTCGCCAGCACGTCAGGGTTGACCCAGACGCGCATCGCGTATCCGGTGGAACCAAAAACATTAACATCGCCTACGCCAGGAACGCGGAAGAGCGCGTCCACCACATTGATGTTGTTATAGTTTGCGAGAAACAGCGAGTCATAAGTCTTGTGAGGTGAATAGAGCGAGATCAGCAACATGGGACTTCCCGTCGATTGGCGGATAGTAACCCCATACTGGCCGACATCCGTAGGCAGACTGGACAAGGCTTGTGATACTCGATTCTGTACGTTCACCTGATCTATGTTTGGATCGGTACTAATGTCGAAGGTGACGGACAGGCTTTCCGTGCCGGCATTGGCGTTGGTCGAAAGCATATAGAGCATGCCCGGAACCCCGCTGACCTGTTGCTCGATTGGCGTGGAGACCGACTGCTCGATGGTCACCGCGTCGGCCCCGGTGTAAGTCGTCGAGACGTTGATCTGCGGCGGCACGATTTGCGGGAACTGCGCGAGCGGCAGTCCAAGCAAAGACATGACACCCAGTATGACGATCCCGACTGCGATTACCATCGCGAAGATCGGGCGGTTAATGAAGAAGTTTGAGATCACTGCTCATCACCATTCATCCCGGCTCGGTTATTGTCGCAACCGACTTAAGGGACAGCTAAGTTTCATTGACCGGATGCCGTATTCGAGTTGTCGCTCGCTGTCGGGGTAAAAGGTTTAGGATTAACCGTCATTCCCTGTGTGACTTTTTGTGTGCCGGTTGCCATCACCGTTTCGCCGGGCTTCAAGCCATCTTTAATGATCCACATCGGCCCGACTTGGGGGCCGAGCGTGACCGGCCGAATGCTCACCTTGTTATCGCTGCCGACGACGGCGACGCGGTAGCTGCCCTGCAATTCGGTGACGGCGCGCTGGGGGACGAGCAGAGCGCCGTCCTGCGTGCTGGTCGCCGCGCGGACTCGGGCATACTGTCCGGGCCGTAAAGTATTTCCGGGATTCGCAAAGATACCCGCCATGCTAATCGCCCCCGTCTTCGGATCGACCTGACGATCCGCAATGAAAAAGCGCCCCTTGTGCGGGTAGGCTGTTCCGTCCGCCAGAAACAACTCCAGTTCGAGCTGTTGAGTTGCCGCATCACGCTCCGCCTGCGTTGGATACCGATTGGCAAAGGCGAGGTACTCCTGTTCACTGACCGTGAAATAGACCTTTACGGGATCGACCGTCGAGACCGTGGTGAGAATCCCACTGGTCGGATTGACGAGGTCGCCGACCTGCGCCTGCGCGATTCCCACGATGCCGTTAATCGGAGAAGTGATCTTTGTGAAGCCGAGGTTCAATTCGGCAGTCCTGACCGCCGCCTGTGACGATTCGACCTGAGCCTTGGCCGCCACGATTGCCGCCTTCGCTGTGCCCACGGCGGCGCCCGCCGCCTTGATCTGCGAACGGGCCGTCTCCACCCCGGCCTTCGCCGCTTCGACCTGAGCACGGGCTGCGGAGTTAGCTTGAACGGCATTATCCAATTCCTGTTGAGTGACAGCTTTCTGCGCGAAGAGCGGGGTATATTTGTTCTCGTCCAGTTGGGTCTTGCGCTGGTTGGCCTCGGCCTGCGCGAGGTTGGCCTGGGCCTGTAACAATTGACTGTTCGTCTGGGCGAGGTTGGCCTGTGCCTGTTCGAGTTGAGAGTTGGCCTGACCCAATTGACCTTCAGACCGGGCAAGGTCGCCGTTGGCTTGACCGAGTGCCGCCTCAAGCGGACGGGGATCGATCTCGAAGAGCAACTGACCCTGTTTGACGAAAGCCCCTTCGGTGTAATCCTTCTTGAGCAAATAGCCTGAGACCTGCGCGCGAATGTCTGCGTTCACCATCCCGTCGGTCGTGCCGATCCACTCGCTGTAGAGAGGAACATCCTTCTGCTGAACTTGAACCACTTCGACCTGGAGCGTTACGGTCGCCGCCTGCACCGGCTTCCCTGATCGGCCGATAGCCAGCGCGACAATCGCCACTAAGACAACGCTTCCGAGAGCAGCGGTCGCCAGAATCTTATGCCTTAGCAATCTGTCTCGTAGTGAGATCAAGATGTCTGTCATGACGTTGATTTCCTCATCTCTACTTCGGACTTTATCTTCCCTGCAAATCTGCTAGTCGGCATTAGAGAGTCCTACCGGCATCAGCCTGACGGCGCTTCGTGAACGGTGTTCGTGAGCGCGACTTCTTTCTTTGAATTCGCTGACCCACAGCTTGATAGTGCCGGTGATTTCCCGCGCGCTCTGACGGCTTGACGGTTCCCGCCGGTTGAGTTTCGGCTCTTTAGGCACCCGATCTTCACGTTTAATTATTCTGACTTTGTAATTCATGACTTATCACCAGCCCGGTTGTGATCTGCTCGATTGCTTGCTGTCTGACTTCGGGATTGTCTTGCTATTCCGCGCTTCCTGTTGCAAAGGCTCTGCCACCATTTTCCGGTCGCTGGTTCGGGCTTCATCTGCTTGAGTCCCCGTAGATTTACGACCATTGAAGTCACATTGGGTGAGCGCTCACGGAAGTTAGCTGACCAAATAGCGACAAGTGGCGAGGTATGGTCACCCTTATCCGGCTTTATTCTTTGACCGTGGCGCGTGTCGGCAAGAGCAGAAGACAGGTTCTAGAACCACAAACAGGGATCGAGCACGCAGTTCGTGCTCTTGGCGTGCGCGTTGCATTCGGAGGGTTGCGCGCTGCGCGCGCATGGCTCCGCTATGTTGACTAGAAAATCTAAAAGGAGAGTTGAAATGAAAGTGTTTCGCGTTACAACAGCCTGTGCGTTGTTACTTGTGGCAGTCACCGCCGCCTTCGGAATGTCTGTGAAGTCGGACTACGAAAAGAGTTTCGACTTCGGGCAGCTACACACCTTCGCCTTCAAGACCGACCGGGCCAGCAATGACCCGCTCAGTACGAATACGCTTGAGGCCGGGAGAATCCAGAACGCACTGGCTGCGCAGCTTGAGGCGAATGGATTCAGTCAAGCGCCGCAGAATCCGGACTTCATTGTCGCGTTCTACTCGCGCACTAAACAGAAGACCCAGGTCCAGAGCACGAGCTTCGGTCCCGGCATTGGTCCAGGCTTCGGGTTCGGCAGAGGATTCGGTTGGGGTTACGGCATTCCCTATCGCGCGCGTTGGCGCTGGGGCTACGGGCCTGATCTGTGGACGACCACTTACACTCAAGGCTGTGTCATGGCAGACGTTATCGACGCGCGAACCAATGATCTCGTGTGGCGCGGCGCTGTGAAGGATACAGTCAACGGGATCGGCCAGTCTGAGAAGCAGACCGATCAGGCCGCCAGGGATTTGGTCAAACAATTCTTGAAGGACGCCAGGAAGGTGGACAAGCAGGCGGACAAGACGGCGGACAAGCAGAAGGCATAGCGGTCGGTCTGCGGGGTATCTGCGGAAGAGTCCCACCGCTCTTCTCGCAGCCGACTCGCAATTCAACAAGTTCACTCCCTTTACCGGAGCAGAACATGAGGCGCTAAACTTGACCGGACATCTGTCATCGGGCATCGCGCTCGAAACCCAAAATCTCTCCCGCGCTATCGTGGGCAAGGTGCTCGTAAACGATATCAGCGTCGAGGTGCAACATGGCGAGGTTCTGGCCGTAGTCGGCCCGAGCGGGGCGGGTAAATCGTCATTCCTGCGGCTGCTCAACCGCCTCGATGAGCCGACGGGCGGCGTCGTGCTCCTCGACGGCCAGAACTACAGTGAAATAGCGCCGCGAGAGCTACGGCGGCGCGTCGGCATGGTCATGCAGACGGCTTACCTCTTCCCGGGGACGGTGGTCGCTAACATCGCATTCGGCCCACGGCAATGCCATGAGACCATCACGCCTCAGCAGATACATGCGCTGCTGGAGCGCGTCGGCTTGTCCGGATACCAGAACCGTGATGTGAGTAACCTGTCCGGAGGCGAGGCTCAACGCGTATCACTGGCGCGCACGCTGGCGAACTCCCCGGAGGTATTGTTATTGGACGAGCCTACGTCTGCCCTCGACGACGCTTCAGAGAGAGGAATCGAGGAGCTTGTGCTGGGTATTATCCGCGAGCGTCGGATGACTTGCGTGATTGTCACACACGATATGCCACAGGCCGCTCGCATCGCCGACCGCACAATGATCCTCGAATCCGGCAAGCTGGCGGCGATTGGTCCCACAGAGGAGGTGCTGCATGCTCGCTGAGTTGGTGCACAGCCTGAGCAGCGATGTGATAGTAGGTTTGGGCCAAGCCGGAGTCGCTATTGTGCTGTGCCTGGCTGTTATATTTCTGTGCCGTTCCTTCGCCGTGCATGTAGAGCGCGAGACGGTTGTTTCGCTGGTGCGGGGCCTCGTGCAGATAGTGCTGGTGGGCCTCATTCTGGTTCTGCTGTTGCACGGCAATCTGCTGGTGGGCGTGCTCATCCTGCTGGGAATGACGGTTGCCGCCGCCGTGATTGTCTCGCGCCGCGCCCGTAGGATGAAGGATGCGCTACGGCTTTCTTTCTACTCGATTGCGGCGGGCGCGGGGCTGGTGATCGCCAGTATGGTTGCGACCGGGGCGCTCAACGCTAACATCACGATGCTGGTGCCTATCGGCAGCATGATTATCGCCAACGCCATGAACTCGTGCGCCCAGTCCATAGAGCGGTTCCGCGCCGATGTCCTCGCGCACGTGGGCCAGATAGAAGCGGGACTGGCGCTCGGCGCCGACCCCGCCGTGACAGTTGCGCCTTACGTGCAGAGTGCGGTTTACGCCAGTCTCATCCCACGTCTCGACCAACTCAAGTCGCTGGGTATCGTATGGCTGCCGGGCGTGATGGCCGGCATGCTCGTCTCAGGCACGAATCCGATCTACGCAAGCATCTACAACTTCATCGTGATCGCCATGATCTTCGCCGCATCGGGCATCACGGCCCTGGTCGTCACGCTGCTTATTCGCACGCGCGCCTTCTCACCGGCGGAGCAACTCATTCTCCGCCCAGGCGTTGAGCCGCCCAAAAGTGCTCAGCCTTAAAGAACTCCGAACGGGGGCACGTCAATCGAGTTGATGCCGCTGACATAACCCTCGTACAACTTGAAATGCACCTCAAGAGTCCGATCTGAAATCCCGTTCAAGCCGCTGAGGTTGAAGTTCTTTGCGTAGTAGGTATCTTTAATCATTTTTCTCCTTCTGCATTAACCTTGCTCGTCTTGCCTGGAGTGGATGACGACTGTTTGTTGTGCTCAATACCGAGCGTCCAGGACGGCGGGTCGCTCGCGGGGAAACTGTCTGCCAGGTTATCGTCGATCTCGGCCTCCGCCATCTCACCGATCACCTCTTCGCGTTGATGTTCCATTACCCCCTCACTATCGTCTCGCATCGCTCGCATCCTGATGACGTGTCAGGTAATCAGGCCTGTAGCTTTATCGAGGCCGCCTCTTCCTCAAGCGGAAGGGTGACGGTAAACTTTGTTCCTGTTCCTTCGCCGAGACTTTCGGCGTATATCTTACCTCTGTGCTTTTCGATGATGTGCCGCGCAATCGTCAGGCCCAGACCCAAGCCGTCATGCAAAGTCGCTTTACCCGCGCCCGCCTGTCTAAAGGGATCAAAAATGTGCGGCAGGAACTCTGTCGGGATACCTCGCCCCGTGTCGCTCACTGTTATCTCCGCGTATGATCCCCGGTCTGCGAGCCGAATGCCTACACGCCCGCCGGAGGGGGTGAATTTGATCGCGTTGGCAAGAAGGTTCGTGACGACTTGATGCAAGCGAGCCGGGTCACAGGTCACAGCAATCGCCGAAGCGTCGTGCTCTAAGTGTAGGTCAATCTCTTTCGCCTGAGCCTGTGGCAGCATCGTGTCAACGGCGGCTTCGAGAATCGGCGCGAGCGAAGCCCTCCCGGCGTCGAGCCTGAGCAGCCCGTTGTTGACGCGCGAAAACTCCAGGAGTTGTTCGATAAGACGTGCCTGTAGTTTCGCGTTACGCTCGATGACCTCGATGCCGTGCGCTATAGTTTTCTCATCGACACGCTTGTCTTTAATCAACTGCGCCCAGCCGAGGATCGCGTTGCTCGGCGTGCGGAGTTCGTGCGAGACCATCGCGAGGAACATGTCTCTCTCCGGGTCGGACGCCTGCTTGCTTTTCTGCCGGTCACGAGTTGAAAGTCGGCACATAAACGGCGCTCCTTGTCTGTATGAACATGACGCACTGACGGGGCAGGCGCGTAAGAGCCGAGCCTCTTCTCATAATTTAAGGTACGACCTCAAAGCTGATCTTGTTGGACTCAACCATCGGCCCGTCACAACAGCTCAACCGGCGTCGATCCGTCAATTCATACTTACCCGCCTGGAGTGGTTCGTACCACGGCATGTCGCCCATAATCGTTCGTCCTTCGGCCAGGATGAACCAGTCCACGACCCTCGACTCTTTAGGCTGCAAGATGAACGTCTCCGGCACGTTGATCTCTGAACAGGTCTTGTATTTTTGATCGGCCTTTACCATCTGCGCCTCCAGCGCGAGGTAAGGGACGGGCTGACCATCCCTGACGAGCCGGGGGCTGTCCTGATACAGCGTGTCGGAAACGCATGCCTCCACCGTCTGGTCAGACGTGTTCGTCAACGTGATGCTGACGGGGACGCGCTGCCCGACGTGGTAAAGAGTTTTCGGCGGCCCGAACAGGCCGCCGCCCGTCGTGATGCTTACCTTGATTGCGCTCTCCTGCGCCGTTAAGGCGCGAACATCCGTTTGCGGCTGCGTGGCAAAAGAGCCTCTCCGCGAAGAGACTGCGACCAACACACACAACACCATTGCCGTCCCGATTGTCAGTCTGATTAATTTACGCATAGTGCCTCCACGCCTGAAATGTATATGGGTTTATGCCGCGAAGAATGGTAGCTGGAAGAGTTCAAGGAGCTTGCCGGAGCATCCCCGTTAGCGCGGCCCCGCGACCGGGCTTCTATAGCTTCAAACCGTCGCTAGGCCTTTGATGGTTTCAGCCGAGCCAATCTCTCCATCAACTTAATCACGGCCGAGAAGTCTTCCCCGTTGTTCTCGCCAAGCTCCGCGACGTTCATTTGAAAAGCTGCCGCAGTTGCCGGCATTGGCACCTGGGCGTCAGCCGCCGTTTCGAGAATTAAACGAAAATCTTTGTTCATAAGCCGAAGTGCAAACTGAGCACCGTAGTCTCCGCTGTCCGCTCGCGATAGCTTTCCGAGATGCGCAGGCGCAATCACCGCCGTGTGTGATAAGACCTCAAGCAGTCGATGACGATTGAGACCTTCCTTCTGGCCGAGGGCAACCGACTCGGCGATGGCCTGCATTCCAACTCCCAGCAAGGTATTCGCGACGAGTTTCATCGCGGCCCCTGAGCCGCTACCGCCGAGATAGAAATGTTGGCTGGCAATCGAGCCGAAGATTGGTTGGGCAGCTTGAAAGAGTTCTTCGTCTCCCCCGCAGAAGAGCGTCAGCATACCCCTTACAGCGAGAGGGGTGCTGCCGGAGACGGGCGAGTCCAGACATTTCACACCAGCCTTGCGACTCAGATCGTATAGTTCGCGCGAAGTCGCAGGCAGCACAGTGCTCATATCAATGATTGCTGAGCCGGGATGCGCGTAAGCTAAGACACCTTGCGGGTCTGTGTAAACACTCCTGACTGCCTCGTCATTCGTCAGAGATGACAAGATCACGTCCGCTTCGGACGCGAGCTTCGAGATGGTGTCAGCGACCGTTGCGCCGTACTTGATTAACCCCTCGGCAGCCTCACGACTTCGGTTGTAGGCCATGAGCTGGTAGCCGTCTTCGAGCAGCCGCCTGGCAATGCGGCTCCCCATGTTGCCGATGCCGATAAATCCGAGCCGGGTAGTTTCCTTGTTGAGCGAGTTCATTTCACCCTCAATCCATCCGCATGTCGGACGCGTCCGACAAACTCTGAAATCCGGGGCATTGATTTGCAAATGTCTTGCCACGATCAACCAGGCGATAAACACGCGCGTTGCTTCGCAAGATTGCCGACTGTAGAAGGAAGTGAAGGTATCGGTGTTGGTAACGAATGACCATATCTCACCATCTGGCTATTTATCGTCACGTTCGAGCAGATGGGATATGCCGCCGGTTCTGCTTTCTATTTGATCTTCGGTAGGTCTCAACGCTTCGTTCATCACGGCACAGCTAGTGCTTCATGCGCGATAAGAGGGAGGCTCGTGGGAAAGCTATGAGTTCGACTCCCGGAGGCCCTCGGCGGCAAGCTCATCGACGCGGGAAGCGCCGGGCTTTCGCCCATCTCAATTCGGAATAATTCTGGAGCGTCAATGAGTTTCACCACCGTTGCTATTGCGGGTGTCTCATCAGAGGTGGGCAAGACAACTCTCTTATGCGAGTTGCTTCGAGAGTTTCCGGGATGGGAGGCGATTAAGATGACGCGCGGGCATTATCGCTCCTGCGGCAAAGACCCGCACGCATGCTGCGTCAGTCATCTGCTTGGCCGTGAGCCGCTCGTCCGGTCTGGTTTCCGACAGACTTACGCCGACGACAAAGACACGGGTCGATACTGGGACGCAGGCGCTCGCAACGTCCACTGGGTAATTGTCACGGACGATCAGGTCGAACGCGGAATCAGGCTCGCGCTCGAACGCGTCCATGCGCCGGGAGTCTTGATCGAAGGAAACAGCTTTCTGCGATTCATCGACGTGGACTTCACCGTACTGGTGACGAGCGGTGCGCATTCTAAGATCAAAGGTTCGGTTCGTTGGGCCTTTCAAAAAGCCTCGGCAGCTTATCTCTTCAATCAAGACGATACTAGCCCGCAGGAAAGCGTCGAGCTACTCAATACCAGATTCGGTCGAGTTGGTCTGAACCGTTCCCTGCCGGCCTACGCCCCCGGAGATTTACGCATACTCGTAGAACGCATCAAGCAGGTGCATTCGGCTCACGGTCATGTCTCTATCGCCGGAAGATTTCAAGGAGAGCACTCATGAGAGTTGTGTCCATCCGCATTCTTTTCATTTGTGGCTTACTGACGGCGCACGCCGCTCTTGTACAGACCATCGTGCTCGGGCAAAGCGCGACGGGAAACGCTGAACAATCGACCGCGGCTAATGCGCCCGTAGAAGACCCGTTACTGCGTCTTTTAGTCAGCAAGGGTCTGCTGACAACAGAGGAGGCTGGAGTCGTCCTCAGTGCTGGAACTCCAGCAGCGCAACGTGACCGGCTGGCGCTCTTATTGAAGAACAAGGGGCTGATCTCGACCGCCGAGTTCGATGCGTTGCGGGCGGGCGCGGCAGTTCCGCCAGCGACTGGAGGGAACGCTGTTAACGTCAACCCAGTATCGTCGGGTTCGAACGGCTCGACGGCTCGCGCGCCGTCTGCGAGCAGTCAAAAACCCCCTACGACGCCCTCCGTCATCGCTGCCGTTGCACCGGTTCGTCTCCTCCCGATAGAGCCACAGACGCGCGAGGGATTGATTCCAGACCTCAAACTTGGCTCGGGAGCGAGAATCAAGCCCTACGGCTATTTCAAGACCAGCGTGATCCACGATTCTTCGTCACCTCTGGGCAATGATTTCCCTCTGCCTTTGCTCGCGGCTGACACCGGGCCAACAGGCTCGCCGGAGTTTCATCTGAAAGCGCGGGCGCTCAGGCTCGGCGTTAATTTCGAATGGCTTGACCCCGCTCCCAAGACTGTGCTGACCGGCAGATTCGAGTTTGATTTCGAAGGTGATTTTACACGGGCGAACAATCGAAACATTTCGTCTATTCGTTCAAGCCAGCCCAGCTTGCGCCTCGCATGGGTGCGCATCGACCGGCGCTTCAACGAAAAGCTCGCGGGCTTTGCCCTGTTCGGTCAGGACTGGTCGCCGTTCGCTTCTTCGACGTTGCCCAACATGATCGAGAACACGAACTTTGGCGGCATCGGCTTCGGGGCTATTTACCAGCGCGTGCCGCAGACGCGGTTCGGGTTCAGCTACGACGTGGGTGGCGTGCGCTCTGTGAAAATAGCTCCCGAATTCGCATTCGTATTTCCGGCGTTTGGTGATCTACCCGCCAACGTTGCCGACCAGTTAGGCTACGGCGAACGGCAGGGCGCAGATTCAAATCGTCCGGGGTTGCAGGGCAGGTTTGTACTGCAATGGCAATTCGACAGAGCGGCGGGTGTGCTACCTGCCGAGTTCATAGTGAGCCTCGAACATGCGCGGCGCACTGCAATCGTGACCGCGGCGAATGTTCCGGCACAGTTCAAAGCCGCATTCCCTGCCGGCGCGGAAGTCAGCAGCGACAGCAACGCCTACAGCGTAGAACTCCAACTGCCGACACGTTTCGTCACGCTCTCGGGAAAATACTACTCCGGCTCTGATCTGCGCTTCTTCCTCGGCGGCCAACTCTTATCGAATTTTAATGACACCACCGGATTGATCTCGACGGCGAGCGCTCCCTCGATTGACGGGGCGTCCACTGTCGTCTTTGGCCTCTTGAACGGAGTGCCGAGCATCGCGCCGCAACGCCCCGTTCGCGGACAAGGGGGCTTTGTGCAACTGGGCTTCCCGCTTTCGCGTTTATTCAGCGCTGATCCGAAAGGACGTAATGCCGGGTGGGCTGCCTATCTCTATTACGGTTTTGACGAGGCGCTACAGCGGGATGCGAGACGATTCTCTCCGGTTCGCGGCAGGAGCGATCTCTTTTCCGCAAACCTTCAATACAAACTGAACTCGTGGGTGACGCTCGCTTTCGAGCAGGGATACTACCGGACGCGCGCAGCCAATCGTTCCGAGTTCGACTTCGGTGGGCTGCCTCTGTTTCGCGGGATTCCAAGCTACACGAGCCACAATGTGCGCTCGGAATTCGCCACCGTTTTCACGTTCTAGAGATGAGTCACCGGGCGCACGCAATACGGAAACACTATAACTGATGCTGCATTGAATCGGCCCCATTAGACTTTCTGGATGAAGATACCGACTCAACCGCCAACTGTGTGGAACAAGCGACCTATTAAAAAGCCGACCGCCGCCGCGCCGAGGCCGATGGCTACCATTTGGATGCCGCTCTTACGCCAGTCTCCGACCAGAGTCTTCGCGGAATAAACACCCACGGCGAAGAGCGTCACTGCGCTGAGCGCTATCGCCACAACAATAGCCTGCGTGCGTGCGGCGACCATGAACGGAACGATTGGTATCAGGTGACCGATGAGCGTTGCGACTGTGACAATCACGGCGCTGCGTAGCAGGCTCTGCTGTTCAACCGGCTGTAGATGCAGCTCCTCATTCATCATCGTACTCACCCAGGTCTCACGATTGGACGTGATCGTGGAAACAACATCTTCGAGAAGCTGTCCCTTGAAGCCCTTGGCGGCATAAATCTCTCTAATCTCCTCGCGCTCGTCATCAGGCTTCGCTTCGATCTCATTTTGCTCGCGCGCTCTCTCGGCCAAATAGAAGTCGCGATCCGAACCGAAAGACGTGTACGCAACGGCCCCCATTGAAATTGATTCCGTGATTGACGCCGCCAACCCGGTTACGAGCAGAACGTGAGTGGAGCCGCCGGCTGCGACCACACCCAGCGCGATGCCAAGCATGTTGACGAGGCCGTCCTGTCCGCCGAGGATCACATCTCTGAGAGAGTTGTTCGTGCTGTGCTTTTCCTTGCCGATCATCGGATTCACACGTTCGCCGCCGACGGCAGCACGCACCGCGCGTCCGAGGCGAGTTGTGGTCTTCTGCTTCATCTCTAAAAGTTTCGCTTCTATCATAAAGCTTCCTCCCATCTATCCGTGGCAGGTCTCACTTGCGCGAATGGTTAGCCTGCTATGTCTTTGAGGTTTGAC
The DNA here is from genome assembly GCA_032162705.1 of Acidobacteriota bacterium. Classification (GTDB taxonomy): domain Bacteria; phylum Acidobacteriota; class Blastocatellia; order Pyrinomonadales; family Pyrinomonadaceae; genus QHXN01. The sequence continues at coordinate 42,947 of JAVRON010000088.1, read as the reverse complement.
GAATCGCCCTCGCACCGAAAACGCCTTGAGCAGGCAAGAAGACCCATTAGCCCTAGTCCGATGAAGGCGAGCGGCGCCATCTCAGGAGGAGTAGTCCCAATCTTGACTCCCCCGTTGGTGCCGAGCGGTACCGTCCACGCTGTCAACACCCGCCGAAAGTTACCGACCGGGTCCTTCTGGCTATGAAACCATGTTCCGAGCGCGCCTACGATCAAGCAGAGAGAAAAGCCCACCTGCAAAACCCTGCGTCCCCAGCTATCCCAACGGTAAAGACCGACGAAGCCTGCCACCAGCATCAGTCCTATATAGACGAGCGGAATCCATGTCTCCCACTGGCGCGCAAGCTCCACTCGATGCTCCCACCGGATGTCGATCATGAGCGAGGCAAGCCCGCCCAGCAGAGCCAGTACGATAATTCTATTCAACGACCAGGAAAGGATGGATTTCACGATGCACTCTCCGATGAATTCACTTTCATCACCAGTGTGGCTGCCAACAATCGCACTCTAATGCTGCCGGAGCGGAGAGGCCGGGTCTGTCCCGAGCCGCTCAGTTCGACCCCGCAAGCCAGCGACGCCACTGATGGGACGCGACACGAGGACTGGAACCAGAGCCGAAACTGCCATCACACCCGCGATCACATGAAGCGCACCGTGATAAGAGCCGGTCGTCTGTCGCATGTAGGCGATCAGCAGCGGCCCGACCGCGCTGGCACAGCCCCAGGCCGTCAGCATCAGGCCGTAGATCGGCCCGACATTCTTCGAGCCGAAATAGTCCGCCGCAAACGCAGGCATGGTTCCGAAGCCGCCGCCATAACACATGAGCACGACGAAGGTAACAATCGTCATCAACCAGATGGCGTTGACGCTCGGAAGAAACCAGAAGAGTAGAACTTGAACGACGAACATTACGAAGAACGTTGCCCGCCTCGTTATCAAGTCGGAAACCCACGCCCAGAAGACTCGCCCGAAGGCGTTACCAATGCTCGCGATTCCCACCATGCTCGCCGCCACGACCGCGCTCACGCCGACAAGCTCCTGAAAGATCGGCGCTTCCTGCGAGATGATTGAAATGCCCGCGAACGTATTCAGGAACAGAAGCAGCCAGAGCGCATACCATTGCCAGGTCTTGAGCGCTTGCCCAAGCGTGTAATCGCTTCGGCTGCGTTGCGCAGTTTGCGAAGCAGTCGGCGTCCAGCCCTCGGGTCGCCAACCTTCGGGCGGATTCCGCATAAACAGGCTGGCGGCCACGGTCACGATCAGATATGCGACGCCCAGATAGGCGAAGGTGTTCAAGACGCCAACGCTCTGAATGAGTCGCGTCGCGACAGGGGCCGTAATCAGAGCGCCAGCCCCGAAACCACCAACGGCAACGCCGGTGATGAGTCCTCTGCGATCAGGAAACCACTTCACCAGAACCGCCACCGGAACAATATAAGAAAGCCCCAGACCAATCCCGCCGATCAATCCATAACTGAGGTATAGCCACCACAGTTTGTTAGCGGAGAAGCTCGCCAGAAATACTCCGAGTCCATACAGTATGCCTCCGGTCAGAGCGACGACGCGCGGCCCCTTGCGGTTCAGCCAGAGGCCGCCGAAGAAGGCCGCTAGCCCCAGCACGAAAATGCTGATGGTAAACGTCAACGTTACTTCGGATATGCTCCAGCCGAATTGCTTGACGAGCGGGGCACGGAACACGCTCCATGCGTACACTGCGCCCAGTGCAACCTGCATCAATACTCCAGCCGCGGCAATGACCCACCGATTAATGGTTCGCATAAATTCTCCTTTGACTAATGCGGTAGATTCTTTTCCCTCAGGTTTCTCCCGAACAACACCAGCAGATCGTTGAAGGCAGCCAACCCGCGGCGAAAATCCTTATTCCAGAACGTGCTCATCAGTTTTATTAGACCGGGCGGTTTTGCTTCTTCGGCGTTGGCCTGAACCAAAGCCTTGGGGATCGCCCGTGTAAGATCGCTGAGCAAGGCAGGCTCGATCTCTCCGAGCGTTGTGACAAGCAAGAGCAGGTTACGAGTCGCACGAATGGACTCCGGGCCGCTTCCCACGGCGACGACCTGCTCAAGTATCTTCTCGCCTCCTCCCAGCGCGCCGCGCAGCAGTTCGAGCACGCCACTATCGTGCAGGCCCTGCAAGACCTCGTAAGCAGCCAGCACGGCTTCGGCGTGCTCCATTGGCGCTTGCTGAAGTCGCGAGTTGAGTTCCCGTTGCGGATCGCGTGGCGGTAACTCTAAAGAAATAGGTCGAGCCATCTTTCTCTTCTCCTTCCCTATCTCGCCTGCCTCGGCTGAATCTGCACGAGCCGAGACCCCGGCGGGCGATAGTCTGCACGCTGCCACTTGCGTTCTACCTCCACCCCACGCCGCGGCGTCGGATGACCCCAGCGCGAATTGCTCCGAGGCAAAGGGTTTTCGCCCATCTCCGGCAACACCGTCATCTTCACTGAAGTCTCTTTGTATGCCGGGGTATGAGTCACGGGATCGGTATGGCTGCTCGTTAACAGATTGACCGGCGACTGGACCGAGTTCATAGGCATGTAGAGTTCTTTGCCGTGAACCCGGTCGGTCACCAGAGCGCGCACGCGGACTCTTCCGTAACGCGAAGTGAGCTGCACCCACGTTCCGTTTTGAACTCCGCGCTCCGCGGCAAGCTCCGGCGAGACTTCGACAAACGTGTCGGGTGTTTTCTCGCGAATTCCTTCGGTTCGATAAGTCAGGTTGCCTTCGTGAAAATGTTCAAGCAGGCGTCCGTTGTTCAGGTGCAGGTCAAACTCGGCATCGGGTTGCTCCGGCGCTTCCCGCCACTGCAATGGAAACAGCCTTGCCTTTCCGTCGGGGAAGAAAAACTCTTTTGTGTAGAGCAAAGGTTGGTCGCTGCCGTCGGCGGCAACAGGCCATTGCAGCGACTTGTACCCTTCGAGCCTTTCATAGCTCACTCCCGCGAACAGCGGAGTAAGCCTTGCGATCTCCGCCATGATTTCCGAAGGGTGCTGGTAGCTCCAATCAGCGCCGAGATGGTTGGCAACATCACGGATGATCTGCCAGTCGGGACGGCTTTCTTCGAGCGGCTCGAACACTTCGTAAAGCCTCTGGATTCTGCGTTCGGTGCTGGTAAAAGTGCCTTCCTTTTCCAGACTCGGAGCCGCGGGCAAAACTACGTCTGCATACTGGCAAGTGACGCCGAAAAAGACTTCCTGTATGACGAAGAACTCAAGCTTTGAAAACGCATCGCTCACATAGTTCGCGTTCGAGTCAACAATGCTCATCTCCTCGCCGATGACGTACATCGCCTTGAGCTTGCCCTCTTCAATCGCGTCCACCATCTGGTGATTGTCGAGTCCCCTGGTTGACGGCAGCATCACTTTCCAGGCCGCCTCGAAGCGCGAGCGCACTTCCGCGTCATCAACGGATTGGTAACCCGGAAGATTGTTCGGCATAGAGCCGTTGTCGCTCGCTCCCTGCACATTGTTGTGGCCGCGCAAAGGGTATGAGCCGGTTCCGGGACGCATGTAGTTGCCTGTGACGAGCAGCAGGTTCGAGATCGCCGTTGATGTGTCAGAACCCTGACTATGTTGTGTGACGCCCATCGCCCACAAAATGCAGACGCGCTCAGCCTCGGCGACCATGTGAGCCACCGTTTTCAATATTTCAATCGACAGGCCACATCGTTCGGCGGCAAATTCCAACGTGAAAGGCTCAAGGCTCTTGCGATAGTCGTCAAAGCCATTCACCCATTCGTTAATGAAAGCGGTTTTAGAGAGTCCGTTATCGATGAGGTAGCGGCTGACCGCCGAGAGCCAGATGAGATCGGTTCCGGGTCTTGGGTGCAGAAAAATATCGGCGCGGCGCGCCATCTCATGCTCGCGCAAGTCCGAGACGATTAGCTTCTGACCGTGCAGCTTGTGCGCCCGCTTCACGCGGGTCGCAATCACCGGATGGCTTTCCGCGGTGTTACTGCCGACGATGAGCACAAGGTCTGCCTGCGCTATGTCTGTGATCGAGCCTGAGTCTCCGCCATAACCGACGGTTCGGAACAGACCGGCTGTTGCCGGCGCCTGGCAGTAGCGCGAACAGTTGTCGATGTTGTTTGTACCGACGACAGCCCGCGCCAGCTTCTGCATCAGATAGCTTTCTTCATTCGTGCATTTCGACGACGAGATTAGTCCTATCGAGTCCGGGCCATTCTTGGCTTTGATCTCGGTCAGTCGCCGGGCCACGAGTTCAAGGGCTTCTTCCCAACTGGCCTCGCGGAATCTGTCTCCCTCCCGAATGAGCGGTTTCGTTAGTCTGTCAGTGCTGTTGATGTGATCCCAGGCAAACTTACCTTTGACGCAGGTTGAGACTCCGTTGGCGGGCCCGTCCAGAGGCTCGACCTTGAGGATGTGTCTATCCTTCGTCCAGACATCGAAGCTACAGCCGACTCCGCAGTAAGTGCAGACCGTCTTGGTTCGGCGAATGCGCGACTCGCGCATCGCCTCTTCCGCTTCCGACACGCGCATGATCGTGCCGTAGCCGGTCTCAGGCTCTATCCCTTTCACGACATCGATCATGCCGTCTAAGACCGGCTTCGGCAGACCGGTGAAAAATCCTGCATGACCGAGCATCGACTTTTCCATCAGCGCGTTGCACGGGCAGACGGTTACGCAGTGCCCGCACGAAACGCAGCTCGATTCGCCAATCGCGGAGCCGCCGTCCCACAGCACGCGCGGATGAGGGTCTTCCCAATTTATCGAAAGCGTCTCGTTCACCTCCAGATTTTGGCAGGCTTCGACGCAACGGCCACAGAGAATGCATTGCTGTGGGTCGTAGCGATAGAAAGGATTCGTATGGTCTTCTTCGTAGGGCTTCTGTCGAAAGGGGATGTTCTGGTGTTCGACGGCTAAGAGCTTCGTCGTGTTGTGAACCGTGCAGTTACCGTTGTTGTTGTCACAGACCGTGCAGTAGAGCAAGTGATTGCCGAGAATACGGTCGAATGCTTCTGTCCGCGCAGCTTCGGCTTCGTCAGATTTCGTCTCAACGACGAGTCCGTCTGAAACAGCAGTCGCACAGGCCCGCAACAGTTGACCGTCAATCTCGACCAGACAGGTATCGCAGGTCTGGATCGGCCCGAGCTGCGGGTGATAACAGACCTGCGGAAGTTTGCTGCGTCCACGGTTGATGACATCTATCAACTGCTCGCCCGCATGCGCTGCATGTACCGCGCCGTCAATCGTGACACTAATCATGAATCACGCCCCTTCAAACGCTTCTCTTTGACAGTGACCCGATGCCGCGAATTTAATAGCGCCTGTAGTTGCGACTGTAGTAACGACGATGGCGGTTGTTTCTATGTCGCTGAATCAAGTAGCCACTTCCGGCGCCCGCGCCCGCGCCAATCAACGCGCCTTTTCTGCCACCGACCAGCGCTCCTACGACTGCCCCTGCCGCACCTCCGATTAGTGCTCCCTTGGTTCTGCTGTGGTGATGACCACGGTAGTAGCGCCGTTGCGCGTTTACATTGAGAGTCCCGAACGCGCCGATTAACAGAACGATGCTCAGCCATGCGGCTAAGGCTTGTCTCTTTCGCAAAGTAGTCTTCATTTCCACGTCCCTCCCTTGTCCTCTCGACTCGAATCTGTAAGATTTCAATTGCGCGACTGGTAAATGCACTCACCGTGCCGTTGGCCGGACACTGGTGGAGTAAATGCAAACTGCGCCTAACTAAGAGAATCTATGGAAATGGCCGGAGAGTGAGGATTCTTTTAGGTCTTGTTTCCCGGCAGGTGATGACCACCTAATGCCAGACGGTGATATTTGGACACTTGATTCACCGGGTCTCGTTCGCAGTTACTAATGTCGCTGAGAGACCACCGCATTGAGGCGGCGACCTACCGGTAGTGTTGAAGAGCGCTGACGCGCAGTGTTGTCTTAAGCCGCGACCTCTGACTTTACCCAAACGTTCGCGCGCGCGAACCTGTCGATCCCGTCAATCTCATCTTCGCTCAAACGAAAGTTTGCTGCGCCCACAATTCCCTCGACCTGCTCAGGGCTTCTTCCGCCCACAATCGCGCCGGTCACAGCAGATAATCGTAGCGTCCACGCAATTGCTATCTCTCCCGCCGAGAGGCCGTGATGCCTGCCGATGTTCTTCAACAACTCCGCGAGCCAGAGGTTTCGGTAAAGCCGTGGTTCACGGAACTCGGGATTATTCTTGCGCCAATCGTCTTCGGGAAAATTACTGATCCGTTCTTGCGTCATTCGTCCGCTGAGAAGCCCCGACATCATCGGTGAGTAGACGATCACGCCAATGCCGTTCCTTTCGCAGAAAGGCAGGACTTCATCCTCCACCTCCGGATGGATGAGTGAGTAGCGCGGTTGAAGCGAATCGACGCGGTCGATGTTCATCGCGCGCCGCAACTGTTCGACATTGAAGTTTGACGCTCCAATGTAACGAACCTTGCCCTCGCGCTTGAGATCAGAAAGCGTACTCCACCCTTCCTCGATATCAATGTCCGGATCGGGCCAGTGAATCTGGTAAAGATCAATTACATCCACCTGTAGCCGGCGCAAGCTGTCCTCGACCTCACGCCGTATTGATTCTCGCTTCAGGCTGTGACTAATACTGCCCCGTGCATCCCAGATCATCGAACACTTCGTAAAAATGTATGGCCGTTCTGAGCGTTCTTTAAGAGCTTTTGCCACAATCTCTTCAGAATGGCCCAAGCCGTAAACGGCTGCGGTATCAATCCAGTTGATGCCGAGGTCAAGTGCGCGATGAATAGCCGCCATTGATTCCCTGTCGTCCTGCAAGCCCCAACCGAATTGCCACCCGCCGCCACCGACCGCCCAGCTTCCAAAACCGAGAGGCGTGATGGATAGCCCGGTCGTTCCCAATCGTCTTGTCTGCATCTTCTTAAACCTCAACTCTCATGGTCTCGTCAGATTTCCTACCCGGGGTAATAGCACCCGCTGTTCCGCGATTCAGGCGACATCAGAACTAATAACAAGTCAGTAACAGCGGATTTTCAGAAGGAGAAAACGCTCTCTTCAAAAGAGATGACACGCTCGGTGTACGGCCATAAAGTGCCAACTGTTTAAATATGAACACTCCGGTGTTCGAGCTACAGCTATCGCCAACTATCGAATGAAGACTCGTTCGTAGGAAAACGACGAGCGGACATCAGGAGCGAGGAGTGGCAAGCCGATTGCACTTAGCAGAAAAGGCTCTTCCACGCGCTGCCAAGTCGAGAGAAGCCGGAAGGAGAGCGGGCAGGGGCCATGCCACGGGGGGGGCCGGTCGCGCTGCCGCCTAAGGTGAACGGGCATGATGCAACTCCGGATGATTCCCATTAGTTTCCTGATCCGTCGCAGCGTGCGCTACCTGCTCGTCTCGCATGGCTTTCGCCTTTTCCAGGCGGTGGTTGTCCTATCGGCGTTGAGTTTTCTGCTGACCGGCAGCCGCATCGCTTTCATTGATCGGTATGGCAATCGAGCGGACATTGTCGCTTCGATCTTCGTCACCGTCGCGACAATAGCGCTACTGACGACGCTTAACCGGCGCGTGATGGCCTCGATTGATCGACGCTTCTTCCGTGAAGCATACAATGCTGAACTGATCTTAACCGAACTTGGCGAGGCGATTCCTACGCTCTCGAAAACTAAACAACTGGTCGAGTTAGTAGCGAACAAGGTCACTGATGCGCTCCATCCGGACAATGTAACTATTTTTCTGGATGACGAGGAACGGGGAGCGTACGTCGCCACATCTTCATCCGGCGCATCGAGGGCAGGAGCCGCATCGCCAACTCGCCTTCACGACCTCGTGTTGCACTACGACGAGTGGCCCATCAACCAGTTAAGTAAGTCGATCTTGAATTTGCCGGAATCTGGCGAAGCTGGTCTCCCGCAACAGCGCCCGGGGCTGAAGGATTACAGTGTCCCGTCCGATCACGACAACCAAACATTGCGGGCAGTACGCTCTACACTCTTGATGCCGATTGCCGCCAATGGTCGTTTGCGCGGACTCATTTCACTGGGCCGGCGACTCTCCGACCTGCCTTATGCACGAGAAGACAATCGCCTGTTGCTTGTGGTGGCTAACCAGATGGGTACGTTCATTGAAAACATGGAGTTGCTCGGTCGTCTGGTTGAGGAAGAGCGCACTGCGCGCGAGCTTGAGATGGCCGCCGAAGTTCAGCGGCACCTTTTCCCCGCCGACGGACTTGAGGATGACGCGCTGGAGATTTACGGTGCCTGCCTCCCGGCTCTCCGTGTTGGGGGTGACTACTACGATTATTTTGACACGGACGCTCGCCGAACCTGCATCGCCATCGCCGATGTCGCCGGCAAGGGAATCTCCGCGGCGCTGTTGATGTCCACGGTTCAGGCTTCGATGCGCTGCCAACTGATGTCCGGAGAAAAGTCTTTAGCCGATGTCGTCTCTTCGATGAATCGCCTGCTTCAACGCTCGACCGGCGACGCGAGTTACGCGACATTCTTTCTTGCGCAGTTTGACAATCGGACGCATGGCTTGACCTATGTCAACGCCGGACACAATCCGCCGATGCTCGTGCGCGCTCTACCGGCTTTGCCGCGAGACGCTGGAGAGCTTCTTCATGCGCCGGGCGTCCCTCGTTTACTGTCAAATAGAGCGGTGGGAACCGGCACCGGCCCCGCCGCGTCCACGGCAGGGGAACCGTTGGTCAGACGGCTGACGACGGGTGGGCCGATAATTGGCACCTTCCTCGACGGCCCTTATGAGCAGGAGACTATTCAACTTCAGAGTGGAGATGTTCTCGTCGTATACACCGATGGCGTGACGGAAGCTCTGAACCCGGCGGGCGTGGAGTTCGGCGAAGAGAAGTTACGCTCGACGGTGGTTGAATCCCTGCGATTGCCCGCGCGCGAATCGGCCGCAAGAGTAATCGCGAAGGTATTAGAGTGGCAGGGTCGGGCCTCGCAGCATGATGACATCACGCTGATCGTCGTGAAGGTTAAATAGGTCTACCGTCTCCTGCTCTTCAAGTTCTTAGCAGTAAAGAGTCGACAGAAATGTTTTGAAGCAGTAGATTGCCATCGTACAATCAAGCCACGAGACCATTGTCGCGGAGGTCACATGGCAACAACCAACCATAGCAAAGCCTATCGAACGACAATGGGCGAAGGTCGTCTTCCCACACTAACCACCGAGCCGATTAGCAGTATCCCGACCGGTCTCTCGAAGCCTGTTCATCTCCGGTGGTCTGATTCGCCTGCGCTTTTGAGTTACGGGATAGCTGTCCTGTCGGTGCTGGTCGCGCTCCTCGTCGCGCGCTGGCTGGAGATTCAACTGGTTACTGCCCCTGTGTCACTGTTCCTTTGCGCAATCATGTTGAGCGCCTGGTTTGGTGGACTCAGGCCCGGGTTGTTCGCGGTGGCCCTCTCCCTTCTGGCTTTCGATTACTACTTCGTGCTTCCGGTCTATTCGTTGACTATGGAGATCAAGGAGGTGCCGCGCTTTATCATCTTTGCGCTGTCGGCCCTTTTCGTCGGGGCGTTAAGCGCCGCGCAAAGAAGCGCAACGGAATCCATTAGAAACGCGCGCGATGACTTGAGCAGAACAGTTCTGGAGCTGAAGCGAACTAATGAGGCGCTGCAAACAGAAAATACCGAGCGCAAGCGGGCCGAAGATGTCCTGCGGGAGCAGGCGAGCCTGCTCGACCTGACGCACGACACCGTATTCGCCCGGGACATGGGCGATGTCATCACCTACTGGAATCGTGGCGCCGAGGAGCTGTACGGCTGGACCAGAGAGGAGGCCATCGGCAAGGTCACCCACCAACTTACCCGGACGATCTTTCCTGCGCCGTTGGCGGGAATCAATGCGGAGTTGCTCCACACCGGGCGTTGGGAAGGCGAACTCGTCCACACTAAGCGCGACGGGACAGAGGTCGTGGTGGCGAGCCGCTGGTCTTTGCAGCGAGACGAGCAAGGCGAGCCTGCCGCCATACTGGAAACCAACAACGACATCACAGAACGCAAGCTGGCCTTGACGGAGCAGAAGCGCGCCGCAGAAGCTTTGCGACAGGCGCAGGCTGATCTCGCGCACGTGAGCCGAGTGACGACGATGGGAGAACTGACTGCGTCCCTCGCCCACGAAGTGAATCAACCGATCACGGCAGCCGTGACCAACGCCAAAACCTGCGTGCGCTGGCTCGCCGGCGACTCCCCAAACATCGAAGAGGCGCGCGAGGCTGCGATGAGGAGCGCCAAATCTTCAACGCGCGCAGCGGAAATCATTAGTCGCATCCGGTTACTCTTCCAGAAGGGCACTCCAAAACGGGAGCCGGTTGATATAAACGAAGTCATTCGAGAGATAATCATCCTTCTGCGCAGCGAGGCCACGCGATATTCAGTCTCAGTTCGGACCGAGCTAGGGGCAGGACTTCCCGAGCTTATGGGTGACCCTGTGCAATTGCAGCAGGTCTTCATGAATCTCGTGCTCAATGGGATCGAAGCGATGAAGGATGTGGACGATCAGCGCGAGTTGTTCATCAAATCGCAACTGGCGGAAGACGAGCGGCTTTTGATATCTATCGGCGATACCGGCGGTGGGCTGCCCCCGCAGGCAGACCGAATCTTTGATGCGTTCTTTACCACGAAGCTTCACGGCACAGGCATGGGATTATCCATCAGCCGCTCCATAGTAGAATCGCATGGGGGCCGCTTGTGGGCTGACGAGGACTCTCCGCGCGGCTCGACCTTTCACATCGCCCTGCCAGCCAGAGTCGAGGGACATTAATGACTCGCCCGTACCTATCGGCGACTTGGTGGATTTTCTTTACCGCCACGCGCGCGTGAGATGGTGGGGACAGTCCTTATGCGAACAGGTTTTGACTAAAAAAGGAAGCTTTATGAGTCTCGCAGCACAAACGACTACCCTCATTGATGCGCTCGAACAACTCGGTCCACACGACCATTTCTGCTCGATATACGAGAGCCCTCAAGAGCATTACGCGGTCGCTGTTCCATTCATACGGATCGGACTGGAGCGTGGCGAAAAATGTATTTACATAGCAGACGATGGCGCGGCTGGAGACGTTCGTCAGGCCATGCAGTCCGAAGGCATTGACGTAGATCGTGCGATCTCATCCAAAGCCCTGGTTCTGGTCACAAAAGAGCAGGCATATCTGGAGCACGGAGCTTTTCACCCCGATTGGATGTCCACATTCTGGAAGGAAGCCACACAGTTGGCGCTAAGCGAAGGGTTCTCTGCGCTCCGCGCCACGGGCGAAACAGAATGGGTTCAAAAATGGGTTCTCAGAGAGGGCCATGGGCTTGAGCGTTGGATGGAATACGAAAGCAGATTGGCTCACACCGTCGCTGAAAATAACTGTTCCGCGCTTTGCCAGTACAATCGACGCCTCTTTCCGCCGGAACTCATTCTCGACGTTATCCGCACCCATCCCGTGGTCGTTAACGGCGGCACAGTCTGCCGAAATCTGTACTACGTGCCACCGGACGAATTTCTGGGAACGAACCAAGCGGCGCGTGAAGTGGAGAGGCTGTTGACCAATATCCGGGAACGCGAGCGTGTAGAGGATGCTCTCCGAGAACAGCTCACCGAGCGCAAGCGGGCCGAAGAGGCTTTACGGCTGAGTGAGCGTTACCTTGCGGAGGCGCAGAGACTTAGTCACACGGGCAGTTGGGCCTTCAGCGCCGACTCGAAAATCGCCGCCTACTGGTCAGAGGAAGATTTCCGAATTTGGGGCTTCGATCCGCAGCAGGGCCTTCCGGAGCGCGAAAGTGTCTTTAAACGGATCCATCCGGAGGATTTTGGCAGAGTGTACGAAAAGTCCATGAAGGCACTGCGCGAGAGAACAGACTACACCGACGAATTCAGAATCGTGCTACCCGATGGAGAGGTTAGGCACATCCATGCCTTGGCCCATCCGGTCTTAAGCGCGAGTGGGGAGATTGCCGAATACGTCGGTACGCATGTCGATGTTACCGAGCGTAAGCGGGCCGAGGAGGCGCAACTCCGACTGGCGGCGATTGTTGCCTCTTCTGACGATGCAATCATAAGCAAGACCCTCGCAGGGGTCATCACCACCTGGAATGCCGGAGCCCAAAGAACCTTCGGCTATGCGGCGGAGGAAGCCGTCGGGCGACCGATTACCATTCTGATCCCACCCGACCGCCAGGACGAGGAGTCGCAGATTATCGAAAGAGTCAGTCGAGGAGAGAGCGTTCACCACTTTGAAACAGTCCGGCTCAGGAAAGATGGTCGGCAGATTCATGTTTCTTTAGCCATCTCTCCGATGAAAGACGCTGCGGGCCAGATCATTGGCGTCTCCAAGGTGGCCCGCGACATCACTGAGCAAAAGCGCGCCACAGAAGCTTTGCGACAGGCACAGGCGGATCTCGCGCACGTGAGCCGAGTGACGATGATGGGTGAGCTTACCGCGTCCGTGGCGCATGAAGTGAATCAGCCTATAACGGCGGCAGTGACTAACGCCAACACTTGCGTGCGCTGGCTCGCCGGCGACTCCCCGAACATCCAGGAGGCGCGAGACGCCGCGATCAGAAGCGCGAAAGATGGAAAGCGGGCGGCGGACATCATTAGTCGCATCCGGCTGCTCTTCAAGAAAGGTACTCCGCAACGGGAGCCGGTCGATATCAACGAAGTGATTGGAGAAATAATCGTCCTTCTGCGGAGCGAGATGACGCGATACTCAATCTCCGTGTGGACGGAGCTAGGGACAAGGCTTCCCTCGCTCACGGCTGACCGGGTGCAATTGCAGCAGGTCTTTATGAATCTCGTGCTCAATGGCATCGATGCGATGAAAGATGTGGACGATCAGCGCGAGCTGTTCATTAAATCCGAGTGCCGGGAAAACGAGCAGGTTTTGGTTTCCATCCAAGATACTGGTAGCGGGCTGCCCCCGCAGGCAGACCAGATCTTCGATGCGTTCTTTACTACGAAGCTTCATGGCACCGGAATGGGACTGTCCATCAGTCGCTCCATCGTAGAATCGCATGGGGGCCACTTGTGGGCTGACGAGGACTCTCCGCGCGGCTCGACCTTTCACATCGCCCTGCCAACCGGAGTCGAGGCACCTTAATGACCTCCCCAGACTCCGCGACGGTGTTCATAATTGATGACGATTCGGACGTGCGTGAATCCATCCGGGGTCTACTGAAGTCGGTGGGCCTGCGTTCCGATTCCTTCGGAACGGCGCAGGAATTCTTAACCAGCGGGCGAGCCGATGGGCCGAGTTGCCTCGTTCTGGATGTCAGGCTTCCAGGCTTAAACGGTCTGGACTTTCAACGCCAGTTGGCTGACGCGGGTGTCCGCATCCCCATCATTTTCATAACCGGTTATGGAGATATCCCGATGACTGTCAGGGCCATGAAATCCGGGGCGGTGGAGTTTCTGACAAAGCCTTTCCGCGACCAGGATTTACTCGATGCCATCTATCAGGCGTTGGAGCGCGACCGTGTGACCAGGCGGCATGAGAATGAACTTGCCCAGTTGAGGGAGCGGTACGAATCGTTGACCCCGCGAGAGCGCGAGGTGATGCGCCTTGTCGTCTCGGGCATGCTCAATAAGCAAATAGCCTTTGAGTTGGGAACCAGCGAAATCACTGTGAAGGTTCATCGCGGCCATGTGATGAGCAAAATGCGTGCTGAATCACTGGCTGAATTGGTCAGAATAGCGGAAAGGCTTGAGCAATCGGGTCGAGGATAAGTCTCACAAAGAATATTAGCGAACCTATACCAACGTATAATTGCGCCCTCACTCCCGCCGCGCTAAGCTCTCTGCTATGGACAGCACAGGGAATAATAAAACAGTCGCGATTGTCGATGATGATGAGGCGGTGCGCGTTGCATTGGAGGGCTTGCTCAAATCCGCCGGCTTGCCCGCGCGAGCATTTGAGTCGGCGGAAGAATTCATAGAGTCCGGACAACAGTTTCAGGTGGACTGCCTGATCACCGATATCCGCATGCCGGGGATGTCCGGTCTCGAACTACAGGCGAAACTAAACACTGAAGGTTGCAGGATACCAATCGTCTTCATCACGGCACATGGCGACGCAAAGATGCGTATGCAGGCGTTGAGAGCAGGTGCAGTGGAGTTCCTGGCAAAACCGTTCGACGACGATGTCCTGCTCGAAAGTGTGTATGCGGCTCTGGAGAGTTGAGTCATCAGCGAAGCGTTTATCCGTGTACTCCAGGGAGGTTCTCTGTGGAAGCTATCGAAAAAATCGGGTACGGTGCCGGAGACCGTGATCAGCCTAGATTCGAACAGATCATAGGTCAGAGCGCTGCGCTGGAAGCGGTGTTCGAACAAGTCGAATGCGTCGCTCCTACTGGTTCCACTGTTCTCATACAGGGAGAAACAGGCACCGGCAAGGAACTGATCGCGCGCGCGATTCACAACATCAGCTCGCGTTGCGGACGTTCGTTCGTCAAGTTGAACTGCGCTGCTATCCCGTTCGATCTGTTGGAAAGCGAGCTTTTTGGTCATGAGAAAGGCGCTTTCACAGGAGCTATCGCGCAAAGGGTCGGTCGTTTCGAAATGGCTGACAAAGGGACTCTCTTTCTGGATGAAGTCGGCGATATTCCGCCGGCGCTGCAACCCAAACTCCTGCGTGTGCTCCAGGAACAGGAGTTCGAGCGCCTGGGCAGTACACGAACTCGCCAGGTGGACGTTCGGCTGGTGGCTGCAACGAACCGTGACCTGACGGAGATGATGAAGCAGAATGAGTTCCGCAGCGACCTCTATTACCGATTGAACGTTTTCCCCATCCGCATCCCGCCTTTGCGCGAACGTCGTGAAGACATTCCGTTGCTGGTGCAATATTTTATGCAGAAGTACGCGCGCCGGATGGGTAAGCGGATCGAGACTGTCCCGGCGGCGACGATGCAGAAGCTGGTGGACTGGTCTTGGCCGGGAAACGTGCGTGAGTTGCAGAACATGATTGAGCGTGGGGTCATTCTGTCGAGAGGCTTTGTGCTGGAGATTCCGTTAACTGAACTGGAACAGTCCGCCATTCCGGCTCTCGATGACAATAACGTGGGGGCGACACTTGAGGCTTATGAGCGCCAACATATCCTACGGGCCTTACGCGATACGAGTTGGGTGATTGGGGGGCCTTCAGGCGCCGCCGCGCGCCTCGGACTGAATCGAAGTACGCTTAACGCCCGAATGCGTAAACTGGATATAAGACGCCCTCAACCGGTGTGATTCGTTAGCGCGCGTCATAAGACTATATGGGAAGAGATTATCGTTAGCAGTCAGGCAGAAGAAAGTCTTTCACACACTCCGGTAGATAAGATGCTGGCTAGTGCCCGCGCCCTCTACGAACAGCATCGTGAGCAGATCGAAGCCCCCGTTCGTTAAAGCGCAGCTAGTCTTAGCTAGTCCTATCACGTACCTACCCCATCCGGCAAAATTGAAGTGGACGGAGGACGGGGTTTTTGGCCTGCGGTTGCGTCTCTAAGCTGCTGCATTAGAATGAGAAATGGCGGAGAGGGTGGGATTCGAACCCACGGTGGCCTTTCGACCACTCCGGTTTTCGAGTCCGACCAATCGCCATCACTCAGAGGCTCTGAGCGAGTAATTGTGGGTATTTTCAACCGACAGTCGCCGTCAAAGCACCGCAATTATCTGCATGAGTCGACACACAAGCCCACCATGTGCCCACCAACAACATGCAAGCCCACCAACCACTCGAAGAAGACCCCTTCCGGTAAGTTGCATTGATGGCTGTAGGAACTCTTCGCATTTTCACCGCCTGCGCGGGCACGCCAGCGAGTCTGCGTCTTTAACATTCATGCAGCTGGCGAGTGGTAAAGTCAGGCCGCGAACTTCGCGAGGGTAGGAGTGCTCCGTACCAGATGTGTGGGTCGAGCCGAAGTTCGTCGTGGCCGTGCTGGCCGACGAGATCACCCGCTCGCCCGTCCACACCGCCGCGATGGACGAACAGGGGCGAGGACTTGCGCTACGGTTTCCACGCGTGGTCGGGTTTATCCGCGACGACAAATCTGCGGAGGACGCGACCACGACGAGAGAGATCACGGAGATGTTCGCGCAGCAAAGAAGGAGCAGAACTCAGCGCAGCTAAAAAACCTGTACGGTCTTTCCGCCATTCGACGCAGGTATTCGCCGTACTTTATTCTGCCCCAGCCGGCCGCCTGTTATGAGCGCTACATTCACACCCGTTGAATCACATTCATTTTCGGGTCTGCTTATTTCCTTTCGGGTTGTTCTCCCAATCTCTCCAAGACTCTTTCTGACCGTGTAACCAATCGTAGTAGTGATATAGGATGACCGAGGACATTTCGTCGGGATGAGCTACTCCTCTGTCTGTGAAATATTTCTGCAGCCGTGAGCCGCCCCACAGCCCCCAGTTGTTTCTCATCCACATGCCGAGGCCCAGATGGTATTGAATCATGTCCTCTCTTCTGGGTAGGGCTTGCATCTCTTTTTTATCGACCTCCGGCAACAGCCTATCCAGTTCAGTAAAACACTCGCCTAAATTCTTCGGGATGTAAACGCCGTTAATATGGTCGAGCGTCAAACGTCTTTCAAATTCCTGCCGCTGCTGGATCACTTCCTGCTGTTTTTCCTGCCGCGCTAGTTGATCATTCTTTTTTCTGAAGTAGAAATACTCGTCGCCGACGTTCCACATTTCAAACACCTGGGGCACGGAACTGCCATCGAACTTATTGGCCTTGAAGAACTCGACGATCTTCTCTTTAGGCAGCGCCGGATCGACGTCAAGCGACTCGATTTCCACGTGGCCGTCCCGGAAGATGTTGCTGTTGATCTTGAAGCTGTACCACTTGTACTGCTCGTCCCTCTGTTCGGCGATGTCGACTGGCTTCATGCCGATGTAATCCGCCAAGACTTGCTTAGCGGCTTGGCCGTTCCTTAGTTTCGGGTAGTCTAAGAAGATGAGGGCGTCGTAACTGAGCAGCTCAGTTTTATTGAACCTGCCTTTGCCCTTTATCTGGGCGAACATGTGGTCGAATGAATCTGAACCCGTATACTCGCCCGTCTTCAGATCGAATGTATGCACCTGCTTTTTTGAATCGGTCAGGTAAACCGTGTCGTCAAAACTGAAGACCGGGAAATCGCTTAAGAACCGCTCCTGTTCGCTCACCCCTTCTTTGAAGGCCTTTTTGTAATTCTTCGTCTCCCAGTTGCTTTTGACCCTGTCCACCACTGCATCGTAGTTTGAGTAGATCAGGCTGCAACGCTCTCGCTTCTTGTCGCAGCTGGTAATCTCTGCCTCGGTAAAACTCTTGAATATCCGGCCGTGTCGGTAGATTGTGATGCTCTTCAAGCCTTCCTTTTCTTCGTCTGCGCCCCAAGGGATGACGTAAAAGATGACTTCCCCGTTGTTGCTTAAGATCAGATTGTTACTGTCCTCTTCAACTGAATCGAAGCCCCGGTCGAACACATACAGGGGCTCTGCTCTACCCTGTTCATAAACGAATGTTCCGCCTCTCAGGCTTGGGAATTCGTTATCGAAGGGGATGGACTTCAGATAGAACTTACCGTTCTGTGAGTAGGTGGTTACGATCTCCACAGACGAACTTGTCCCCTGCCCCAGAAGGGCGGTTACTGCGCACAAGATGACGAATATGAAAACGGTTGTTTTCATCGTGATGTTAGGCATGACAATAACTTGCCTTGCACAAGCAGCGTTTCACAAGCGGGCCAACCGATCCAAATATTTTACAGCCGCCATTATTTCTGCGGCGGCCTCAACCCGGCACGTAGTAGAGAGTTTATGAACTGTTCTTCCTGGCTGAAGATGCGCGAGAAAGCTTCCCGCTTCTTCGCCGGGCCGCCCTTGAGTAGCACTTCGATGGAGTCGGCATCGCTCCGCAGCTCGGGCGCGCCGCCCGACCCAAGCCCTATGAACCGCGTGCGGTAATGGTCTGCCCCCAGCGTTAAAGGTTCTTTCGGCACGGAGAGGAGGCCCTCGCTTATCAGACGATTTTTCAGTGACTCAAAGCTGGTGTTCAGTTGATCCAGATGGCCGTAGGCCAAGCACCTGCCGGGATTGTTCGCGGCCACGAAACTGCCGTCGCCGTACACCTTGATGATTGAGCCTTCGTTCCAGCCCGGATTCTGAATGTCTCCGAAGAGGATGTAATTCGAGGTCGCACCCGGGGTATCACCCCGCGAAAGCAGTTGTTTGAATTCACCCACCCGTGCGCGGTCCGTGGCCGAGTTGCTTTCGATAGCCCAGTCCTGCAACACCACTGGAGAGCCTGCGCGACCGGCGAGCGAGCCAAGGTTCGCGACCTCCAGCTTCCACGCGTATTCGAAGTCGCGGGTCATCGGCCCAGGTACTTTCGACAGGGGTACGATGAAGACCTTGTCCCCTTCGGCCGCGACCTCACCGCACAGCGCTTCGGTCTGTTTCTTAACTTCGGGTCCCCGGATGCGATCCACCGCGTAGAGTAGGACGTACCCGTCGTTGCTCCCGGCGGCGAGGACTGTATCATCGGGGCTGAAGGCGAGCCCCTCGATCGGCATCTCCCCGAAAGAGACGTAGCCCATCTCGCGCGCCTCTTGAAGATCCCACAGGCTCAGGTCACCGCCAGAGCCGTAGTTCCCGCCGGCGACGGCGAAGAGCTTCCCTGAATTCGATACGGCCAGCGCGAACAGGCCGCCCCTGAAATCCGACACCTCACTGACCTTCTTGCCGTCCTCAGCATTCCAGACCTCGACAGCTTTACGCCCATAAACCGCCCCGCCTCCGGCGATCACAAACCGACCGTCAGGTGACGAGCGGCCGAAGAACCCTCCCCCAGTCGGCTTCCAGCTCCTGATCAGTTTCCCACTTTCGGCGTCCCGGACATCGACGGCCGTATCACTGAAAACGGTGACAGACCTTTCGTCCGGAGAGAATGAAATCCCGATGAAAGAGTCCCGCTCGGTTTTCCGCGCGGCCAGGGTAGTCACCTTACCCGAACGGAGGTCATAGAGGACGGCAGCCTCTTCAGACGTGAACGCCAGCTTCATGCCTTTAGGAGAGAACGTCAGAGACTTCGGCGAGCCGCGGTGTGCGATCACGGTTTTACGAGAAGTCCAGGCACCGACCGTCCACAGCAGTACGTCCCCGTCCCAGTTCGCGGCGGCGAACAACCTTCCGTCGGGTGAGAAGGCCACGCGCTCGATGTTGGCGCTGTCGCCTTTGCCGACTACCAAGGTCGCGACGGTACTGTGATCAGCTACATTCCAGATTCGCGCTCCTCCTTGGCCATTCCACCCGTAACCTGCCGCCAGCAGTTTGCCGTCCGGAGAAAACGCCACGTCCTTCACCCGGTCGGGGCAGTCGAGCTTGGCGATTAAAGCGCCGGCCGCTTGATTTTTGATTTGAGCCTTCGCGACCATTGCAAGGCATAGAACGATCCCCAATATAGGAATCATTCTCCTGTACAGCTCAATCACATCTTATCCTCCATGTAGTACGTTCATAATTTAGACCCCTTAATACACCACGGGGTTTCATCAGGGGAAGTTATTGTTATTCGGGCAGGCCATAGACTTTCTTCGGAATGAACGCGTCAAAGGGCTGTAACCGCTGTCCGCAGCAAGGTCGCGGATCAGGCCGCTAGGATTTCCTATCATAGTTGTCGGGAGAAGTTCCATGCAGCCTTTCCTTCGTCACCTCATCATCGCGTCCTTTATCTGCATGGTCTGCCTGCCGGCCGACGCACAGGATCGGCAGAGCGGGGGGAGAGCTTTATTCCCCATAGAGCAGAACGACAGGTGGGGTTACATCGACATGACAGGGCAAGTCGTAATCCCTCCGCAGTTCGAGGCAGCCGATGAATTCTCGGAGGGTCTCGCTGCCGTCGAGGTGCGTGGTAAGTGGGGCTTCGTGGACGAGAGCGGCAAGCGGGTCATCGAGCCACAGTTCTCAGGCGCTTATCAGTTCTCTGAAGGGTTGGCTCGAGTGCAGGTCGGCGGCAACGAGTATGGGCTGTACGGCAAGTGGGGTTTTATAGACAAGACCGGGCACTTTGTCATCGAACCGCAATACGACGAGCTGTCGGCGGTCGCCGACGATTCGCAGGGCTTCCACGAAGGCTTGGCAATGGTTGAGGTCAAGGGCCTCAAGGGGTTCATCGACAAGGCCGGCACAGTCGTCATCGAACCACAGTTCCGGTACGGCTCTCACTTCGTGGAAGGTCTGGCGTGCGTCTCTAAAGACTTCAATCAAGACTGGGGCTACATAGACCACTCCGGCGCGTGGGCGATCCCGCCACATTTCGACTACGCCAGCCACTTCTCGGAAGGCTTAGCGCCCGCGCTCGTCGGTGGCGTTTGCGGCTACATTGATAGGACCGGAAGTTTCATACTCAAGCCACCCTTCAAATCTTCCGACAAAGACGACTGCGCGGCCACGTACGGTCATTTTAACGGCGGCCTCTCCCGCTGGAAGTTCGGCGACAAGTACGGCTTCATTGATAAATCAGGAAATGTCGTCATCAAGCCCGAGTTCGACCTGACGTTCGACTTCTCGGAAGGCATGGCCTACGTCGAGCAGGCCGGCAGGTACGGGTTCATTGATGCAACCGGCAGGATGGTTATCGAACCTCAGTTCTACACCGCCAAGGATGTTCATAACGGGCTGGCGCGCGTGTACTACAGTCAGCGTAACGACAGTTGGGGCTACATAGACAAGACCGGGACTGTCATCTGGAAGACCACTCCCGCCACTCCGACTGCAAGCGAGATGCCTACATCCAAGCAGGGCACACACGCGATCTGCTCTTCGTCGGCTGGAGCGCGGACGGGCGACTCCTCGCTTCGTACTCAGCCGGCGACGGCTGGATCAAGGTCTGGAATCCTCAGAGCGGCCAGTTGCTTTGGAGTGTTAAAGCCACCGAACTCTCAGCTAACCGACCCGTTAGAAAGCCCGACGGAAGTCTTATAGCTTCCGGCGTACCCGACGTTTCTTACGAGATACGAGACGCAAAGAGCGGCAACGTGATCTGGAACATCAAAGCTCATGCAACGAGCGGTGAGCGCGTTACCAGTCCGGACGGCAGCACGGTCGCGGAGCGCGGCAGCTACGGCGATGCGGTCGTGAAGCTGTACGACGCGAAGACTAATGCACTAATTCGTCGGCTCGAAGGGCATCCGGGCATCATCTATTCGGTCGCTTTCAGTCCAGACGGCAAAACGGTTGTTTCCGGCAGCGGCGACAAAACGATCGGATTCTGGGACGCGCAGACAGGGCAGCTGCTGAAAACACTTTCAGGTCACTCGCTCAAGATTACTTCTATCGCTTTCAGCCACGACGGAGCGAGACTCGCTTCGGCGAGCGAAGACGACACGATCAAGATTTGGGACTTTGCGAACGGTCAGTTGATCCGCACGATCACCGGGTTTACGCCGGGCGTGTCAGGCATCCAGTCCGTCTCGTTCAGCCCCGATGGACAGATGGTCGTCGCTAGCAGCGGCGTGCAGGTCAAGCTGTTTGAGATGGCGACGGGGAAACTACTGCGCGCTTATGAAACAAACGAATCGCACACGAGCGGCGAGATGACCACCTGCTGCGGCAGCGAAGCTCGTTCGGCAGTCTTCAGTCCCGACGGCAATCTGATCGTTTCGGGCCACGAAGATGGAACTATCAAGCTATGGGACGCCAACAGCAGCAAACTCCTGCGCGTCATGAAGGGCCGGTCATCAGACCTGCGCTCGGTTGTCTTTAGCCCGGACGGTAAATTTATCGCCTCGGGCAATAATGATGAAGACGGGAGAATTGAATTGTGGTCGGCGCAAACCGGAAAGCTCGTCCGGCGGTTCGGCGAAGACTCCGATTACGTTCGCTCACTCGCATTCAGCCCTGACGGACGACTGGTCGTTTCAGGCCATTTGACGAATAACGTCAAGCTATGGGACGCGAAAACAGGAAGGCTTATTCGCGAATTCGATGAAGGCTTCTCCGAAGACGATCAGGTCGCTTTCAGTCCTGACGGCAAGCTGATTGTATCAGGTGGAGAAAATCAAAATATCCTGCAGTGGGATGCGAGGACCGGGAAGCTCCTGTGGCACGTCCTGCCAGTAGAAGAGATACATCGTCCTACCGCGCAAGAGATCGCAGAACAAAAATTAAAAGAACGGCGAGAAGCTAAAGAGGCGAAAAGCGCTGAACGCGAAGTCGCTTCGTTCGCACCGAAAGTTTTCATTTCTTTCGACCATTACGGCGAGCCCACCAATCCGATGGAGACGCGTATAGCTGAAACAGGTACGCCCAATAAAAGCCTGAGCAGACAGGCTAGAGAAGAAGCCACGGGCATCTGGCTGCGCCTGCACAACGATTCGCCGTTGCCGATCAGCATCTCCACCGAGAGCATCTACCTGCCCGGAAAAGAGAGATGCGGTTACCAATCGCCCACCGGGACATTTTACAGCGGTCTCTGTGAGGGCGCGGAGATCGGCATTCGAGTCGGAGTGTTTGATGCGCGGGGAAAGCCCGTGCGCTACGGCTTCGACTTCGGAGGCATCTCTATTGTGCCGCCAAAGACATCCGTTCTCTTTAGCCTGCCGCGTGATCTTTTGAAAGAGGGGCGTTACGTCGTCGTCTACTATAAATTCTTGAAAGAAACTGCGAAGGACAAGCTGGATGACTACGGCAAAGAACGTGAAATCAAATTCACCGACGTTGGGTTGTCCAAGTAACTGTCAGTAATGCTTGGAGTGAAAGAGCGCGGCTTTCAGCTTTTTGGCCCTCCGACAGCTATGGTACAGTCTTGTCTGATCAACACGAAGGAGGACACATGTCATGCGTCACAAGAACAATAACGAGGATTTCATTTGCTTTTGAGCGCACAAGCAAGCGCCGTAAAGGCTATCCGTCAGAAACAAACGTCAAGCGCGGGTTGAGGATTGTGAGAGGCGAAAAAGAGTTGATCGAGAAACTCGGCAGGAACGATTTATGCCCGTGCGGCTCTCGCCGCAGGTTTCAAGAACTGTTGCCTGCGTAAAGGCCGCTTTTGAGGGATCCCTCCGAAACCACTACTTTTAGAGATTGAAGTTGATACGCGGCGGGGCGCTTTTCCAAAAAGCACCCGCCGTGTTTATTTTAGATAAGTGCTCCGACAATAGAAGGTTTGGCCGGGCAATTACTACCAGCCAAGGGAAGTAGTCATCTTCATCGGTATTAAGGATCGAGTGTTTACAAAGTATGCTCCTGACGATCACAAACACCCACGCACCCGCGACGGACTTAGGGTACTTGCTCCATAAAAGTCCCTACCGCGCCCAATCCTTCCCTCTCTCTTTCGGGCAGGCACACGTCTTCTACCCCGAGGCGAGTCACGACAGGTGCACGGTCGCTCTTCTGCTGGACGTTGACCCCGTGGGGCTGGTACGCAACCGACGCGGTCCTTCAGGCGGAGGTCGGACGCTGGAGCAGTACGTCAACGACCGCCCTTACGTCGCTTCATCTTTTTTAAGTGTGGCGCTCGCGCGCGTCTTCAGCAGCGCCATGGCGGGCCGAAGCAAAGATCACGAGGAACTGGCCGAGACCATGCTCCCGCTTCGGGCTAAACTTTCCGTGCTTCCGGCCCGGGGCGGCGAAGGGTTCCTGCGGCGTCTTTTTGAACCTCTCGGCTATGAGGTCACGGCACAACCGCACGCTTTGGATGAGAAATTTCCTGAGTGGGGAGAGAGTCCGTATTTCACGGTCGAGCTATCGGCCCGTTTGCGTCTCAGCGATCTGCTCACGCACCTCTATGTCCTCGTGCCCGTGCTCGATAACGAGAAGCATTACTGGGTGGGCGACGAAGAGGTGGAAAAACTTTTGCGGCGCGGCGAAGGGTGGCTCGCGTCTCACCCCGAGCGGGAGGCAATAGCGCACCGCTACCTCAAATACAGGCGCAGTCTTGCAAACGAGGCTCTGGCGAGGCTGATGGAAGAAGAGATTCCCGATCCGGATGCGGCGGAAGAGACTCACGATACGGAGGAAGAGAAGGTCGAGCGCCCGCTAAGTCTTAACGAGCTGCGGCTGAGCGCTGTCCTCGCGGTGCTCAAGGGCACAGGGTCAAAGCGTGTGATAGACCTCGGGTGCGGCGAAGGGCGGTTGCTCAAGGTGCTCCTCGAAGACAGAAGTTTCGACGAGATCACGGGGATGGACGTGTCGCATCGCGCGCTGGAGATGGCCGCCAACCGGCTGCGTCTGGAGCGGATGCCGACGAAGATGAAAGAGCGCCTCAAGCTGATCCAAGGCTCGCTGACTTATCGAGACAAGCGTCTCGCAGGCTTCGACGCCGCGACAGTCGTGGAGGTCATCGAGCACCTGGACGAGGCCCGCCTGACAGCTTTTGAAAGAGTGCTTTTTGAGTTCGCAAGGCCGAAGATTGTGGTCATCACCACGCCGAACATCGAATACAACGTCATGTTCGAGGGACTGCCGGCGGGCAGGTTCCGTCACAAGGATCACCGTTTCGAGTGGACGCGCTCGGAGTTCCAAAGTTGGGCTGAAGGTGTTGCCGAGCGTTACGGCTACAAGGTTCGCTTTCTCCCCATCGGGGAGGAAGACACACAGGCGGGCGCGCCCACACAGATGGGAGTATTCACACTTGGCTGAGGAGAGTAGTTTCAACCCGCACCTGATAATCCCCGTCGGGACGCAGGTCGTCACGCTCGTCGAAGTAAAAGGGCGTGCGGGAGGCCACGTCTGCCCGCGCGGGGCCGTAGGCGAGATTACAGCCTCCCCGCAGGATAACCTCCATTCTTATCACGTGCGTTTTCCTGACGGCACAGAGGCTGCGCTGCGTCGCCAAGAGTTCGCCATCAGAAAGCACCACCAGGCGGGCGAGCTTCTCCGGCCGGAAGACAATCTTTCTGATTTCAACCTCTACGGCTACGTTATCTATTCCTGCATCGTCGGCTCGCGTGCATTTGGCCTGGACGGGGACTCTTCGGACGTGGACCGTCGCGGCATCTATCTTCCGCCTGCGGAGATGCACTGGTCGCTTTACGGCGTGCCGGAACAACTGGAGAACAAGAGCACGGAGGAATGCTACTGGGAACTTCAGAAGTTCCTGACGCTCGCGCTCAAGGCTAATCCGAACGTGCTCGAGTGCCTTTACACGCCTCTGGTGGAGAAAGTGACTCCCCTTGCCCAGGAACTCTTGGAGATGCGCTCGGCTTTTCTCTCAAAGCTCATCTACCAGACCTATAACGGTTACGTCCTCTCTCAGTTCAAGAAGTTGGAGCAGGATTTGCGCAACCTGGGCACGATCAGGTGGAAACATGCCATGCACTTGATTCGCCTCCTACTCGAAGGCATCAGTGTGCTAAAGAGTGGGTTCCTGCCGGTGCGTATGGACGAATTCAGGAATCAACTTCTACTGATTCGCAGCGGTGAAGCTCCCTGGGAAGAGGTTGACGCATGGCGGCTTTCACTCCATAAAGAATTCGACGCGGCGTTTGCAGCCACGCACCTCCCGGAGCGGCCCGACTACGAGCGTGTCAACGCATTTTTGATTCACGCCAGACGCATTAGCGCTGAACAAGGAGGGACGCAATCTTGATGAAATTTGACGACCGCGTGATAAAGGAGGTTGACGAGCAACCCTACCCACTGCTGTTCGTGACCATCAGCGGCGCCCATCTCTACGGCTTTCCGTCGCCGGATTCCGACTACGACGTGCGGGGGGTGCACATCCTGCCCCTCCGGGATGTTGTGGGCTTGGATACGGGGCGCGAGACTGTCGAGGTCTCCGAAGTCAGAGACGGTTTGGAAATTGATCTGGTGACGCACGACGTGAAAAAGTTCTTCGGCCTCCTGCTCAAAAAGAACGGCTACGTGCTCGAACAGCTCTACTCTCCGCTCGTGGTCAAGACGTCCCCCGAGCACGAGGAGTTGAAGGAGATTGTGCGAGGTTGCATAACGCGCCATCACAGCCACCACTACTTCGGCTTTGCAGAGACGCAGTGGAAACTCTTCGAGAAAGAGAGCCCGCGCAGGGTGAAACCTTTGCTTTACGTCTTCCGTGTTCTTTTGACCGGCATCCACCTGATGCGAACGGGTGAGGTGGAGGCAAATCTCCTATTGCTGAATGAGGAGTTCAAACTCGAATACCTGCCGGACTTAATCGCCCGGAAGCTGGAGGGACACGAACAGTCAGCCTTGGACAAGAAAGATATATCCTTCTACCGAGATGAATATGAACGACTCCGGACGGTGCTAGAAGAAGCATGTCGTGCAAGCAGGCTTCCTGAAGCGCCCGACTGTCGGACGGCGCTTAATGATCTGCTGATACGATTGAGACTCGCGTTTACACCGGATAACAACAATCTGGCTTAGAGGAAGATGAAACTCACAATCCCTGAACTCTCGTTAGTAGTTCTCGTCGGCCCCTCCGGCTGCGGGAAGTCCACTTTTGCGCGCAGGCATTTCAAGCCGACGGAAGTGCTCTCGTCCGACTTCTGCCGCGGGCTGGTCTCAGACGACGAGAACGATCAGGCGGCGACTAAAGACGCCTTCGAGGTGCTGCACTTCATCGCCTCCAAGCGACTGGCTGCGGGACGCCTGACGGTCGTAGACGCCACCAACGTACAGCCGGAAGCGCGCAAGCCCCTGGTCGCGCTCGCGCGTGAGTATCATGTTCTGCCCGTCGCCATCGTGCTGAACCTCTCTGAAAGACTCTGCCACAACCGGAATCATGATCGCACGGACCGCGATTTCGGCCCGCACGTCATTCGTCAGCAGAGCCAACAGCTCCGCCGGTCCATTCGCAACCTCAAGCGCGAGGGCTTCCGCCACATCTATGAGTTCTCAACACCTGAGGAGGTCGAAGAGGCAGTAATCGAGCGCCAACCGCTCTGGAATAATCTTCGCCACGAGCACGGGCCCTTCGACATGATCGGCGACGTGCACGGATGTTTCGACGAACTCCGTGCGCTGCTTGAGCGGCTCGGCTATGAGATTACATCTTCGAGCGAAGAACAGGATTCTTACGGCTATCAAGTTCGACATTCAGAAGGGCGCAAAGCTGTCTTCCTCGGTGACCTGGTCGACCGCGGGCCGAAGATTCCCGAAGTGCTGAAGCTCGTGATGAGCATGACGGCGAGGGGCACGGCGCTCTGCGTGCCCGGCAATCACGACATCAAGTTGATGCGCAAGCTCCATGGTCGCGACGTGCGTATTACTCACGGCCTGGCGGAATCTCTTGAGCAACTGGAACGTGAGCCACCCGAGTTCAAAGAGCAGGTCGCGACGTTCATAGACAAGCTGGTCAGCCACTATGTCCTTGATGAGGGCCGGCTCGTCGTCGCGCACGCGGGTTTAAAAGAGGCATTGCAGGGACGAGGCTCAGGCGCGGTACGCGATTTCGCGCTCTTCGGTGAAACCACTGGCGAGACGGACGAGTTCGGCCTGCCCGTCCGCTACAACTGGGCGGCGGAATATCGCGGGCCCGCAATGGTGGTTTACGGCCACACACCCGTGCCCGAGCCGGAATGGCTCAACCGCACGATCAACGTTGACACCGGCTGCGTCTTCGGCGGGAAGCTGACCGCGCTCCGCTACCCGGAGAAGGAGTTGGTCTCTGTGCCTGCGGCGCGCACTTACTACGAGTCGGTCAAGCCGTTCTTGCCGGAGGAAGAGAAGGCCCCGGCGCTCACGGCGCAGCAGCAGCACGACGAACTTCTGGATATAGAAGACGTGCTCGGCAAACGCATCGTCTCGACGCGGCTGCATCACAACGTCACCGTTCGCGAGGAGAATGCCATTGCGGCGCTCGAAGTGATGAGCCGCTTCGCCGCTAATCCGAAGTGGCTCATCTACCTGCCGCCAACCATGTCGCCATCGGAGACAACTAAAGAGCAGGGCCTGCTTGAACACCCTGCTGAGGCCTTCTCTTATTACTTCAATCAGGGCGTGGCGCGCGTCGTCTGCGAAGAGAAACACATGGGTTCGCGCGCCGTCGTGATCGTCTGCCGCGACGAGGAGACGGCGCGCCAACGTTTCGGCGTCGAAGGCTGTGGCTTTGGCATCTGCTACACGCGGACGGGGCGACGGTTCTTTGACGACCGCGCGCTTGAGTCAGAGTTTTTGCTGCGGATTCGGGCAGCAGTAGATGCAGCGGGACTGTGGGAGGAGTTTGAGACCGACTGGGTCTGTCTCGACTGCGAGCTGATGCCCTGGTCTGCGAAGGCGCAGGAACTGCTCCGGCAGCAGTACGCGGCAGTCGGCGCAGCTTCACGGGCCTCGTTAGCCGACGCTGTTTCGGCTC
This sequence comes from Acidobacteriota bacterium, assembly GCA_032162705.1. Lineage (GTDB taxonomy): Bacteria > Acidobacteriota > Blastocatellia > Pyrinomonadales > Pyrinomonadaceae > QHXN01. The sequence goes on along the minus strand of JAVRON010000088.1, from coordinate 14,689 downwards.
TTGAGCAGGCCGCAGCCAACTCAATCGAAGTTGCGCCGCTCCTCGAACGCTACAGGTCGCGCGCACGGGCGGCAGAAAAGTACACGGAGGCTTTCCGTCGCTACTGTTGGCCCGTTCATTCGGTTGACGACCTCAGACTGGCCCCATTCCATCTTCTGGCGACCGAGGGGCGAGTGCACACGGACCGCGATCACGTCTGGCACATGGAGACGCTCAAGCGCCTCTCGGCGGCGGATGACCCTCTTCTTTTTGTCACCTCGTACATCGTCGTGGACGTGACAGATCAGGAAGGTGTGAAGGCCGGGGTCAGTTGGTGGGAAGAACTCACGGGCCGAGGCGGCGAAGGGATGGTGGTCAAGCCGCTCGACTTCATCGCGCGCGGCACGCGGGGGCTGGTGCAACCGGCGGTGAAGTGCCGCGGGCGAGAATACCTCCGGATCATCTACGGGCCTGAATATGACGCGCCGGAGAATCTTGAGCGTTTGCGCGCGCGCGGACTAGCCGCTAAACGCTCCCTGGCCATACGTGAGTTCGCGTTAGGCGTTGAGGGTCTGGAGCGGTTTATGCGCCGCGAGCCGTTGCGCCGCGTGCATGAATGCGTCTTCGGCGTCCTCGCGCTGGAAAGCGAGCCTGTTGATCCGCGCCTCTGATAAATTCCCGCTGCGCGGTTGGCTGAAGATGACTACTAGCTCTCACGTGATTAGCGAATGGATGGATAGGATCATAGGGTGCATCCTGGGCGGGGCGATAGGCGATGCGATGGGCGGGCCCTACGAAGGCGCTTTGCCCCCCGTTGAGATGAACGACGCGGAGCCCTGGCGTCTCTCGGATGATACTCAACTCACCTTAGCCACCTGCGAGGCAATCGCCCTAAGCGGCGGTGTGGTTGAACCGTCTGCGATAGCCGACAATTTTGCCTTATGGCATCAAGAGCGGCGAGTCACCGGCATGGGGGCAAGCACGTACAAGGCTCTCTCGGAACTCGCGCGGGGCGGCCACTGGGCGCTGGTAGGTAGAAAAGGGGAGTACGCAGCCGGAAACGGGGCTGCCGTGCGGGCCGCGCCGCTGGCATTCTGCCTTGACCCCACCGAACTCGCTGACAGGCAGAAGATCCGGGACGTCTCCAGAATTACCCACCATAGCGAAGAGGCTTACGCCGGCGCGCTAGCTGTAGCCGCCGCCGTCAGGGCGGCCGCGTTTGGCGCGTGGAAGGGCGGGGGCGACCTAACGTATCACGTCCTCCGTGTTCTGCCGGACAGCGCCGTCAAAGACAGGGTGCAAGAGTTGGCGAAGCTAGGCGCCGAGAGACCGCTGGCGGAAATAGCCCAAAGGTACGGCGCGTCCGGCTACGTCGCCGAATCCGTGCCTCTGGCACTTTACGGCGCGCAGAAAATGGAGCGCCTCGGATTTGAAGAGATGCTAAAGGAGTTAATCCGTCTTGGAGGTGACACGGACACCATTGCCTCCATCGCCGGGCAAATCTCGGGCACATACTTAGGCGCGGGAAGGCTGCCGGAAGAATTGTTGTCGAGGGTGCCGGAGAAGAGCTCAATCGAAGGTATCGCCCGGCAGTTTGCGGAAGAGGCCACACCCGATTATTTCTGAAGAACCGTCGTCAGGTTGAGCCTGCGAGCGCTCTGCGTTCTACTTGGGAGACTTTACCGGAGCCTTACTTTCTCCCCTCGCCCGCCGCCGCGCCCGCGGTCAACAGCTCGACCTCCTCCCGGAGCCGGCCCGGCGTGGCTCGCCTTCTGATCTCGACGCGCGTGACGGGCGACGCGGCGTCGAGCAAGCTGGCGACGTTGCCGGAGAAGAACTCCTCGGAGTCGGGACTTTGATCTCCGGCACCACCGCCGCGACTCGCGCGATGGTCGCTGACGCGCTTCGCGTCCAGCTTATCGAAGATCGCGTCGAAGGCTTCGCGCCTGCGATCTAGACAGATCACGGTGAGATCGTCCGGCGCGAAACGCGCGTCGCCGCTTCGCGTTTGAGGCCGCGCGCTTCCGGCGAGCGCCGAGTCGAGGAAGTCCGCGTCGTTCGAGACGAAGAGGTCGCGCCCGCGCAGCGCGTAGCAGAGTTTCCAGCCGAGCATCGGCAGCTCCAACTCTCTGCGGCGGCGCGCGCCGCTCCCGGCGTCCGACCACTTCAGATCGGAACTCGTGCCGGCGGCGGTCAGACGCCCGACCGCGAGAGACGCGACCGACTCTTCAAACGCCTTCGCGTCGAGCGAGCCGGGTTCTTCGAGCCTGACGACGGCGAGCCGCCTGAACTCCGCGAAGAGCGGGCCGTCGCGCGTGACGGGGCTCTCGGCCATCGCCGCAATTGCGGGCCGCGCTTGTTCGAGCGTGCGTTCGAGGTGTGAGACGGACGCCGAGTCGCCGGCGTCGTCGCTCCCCTTCCCGCGATCATCTTCCGAGTCGTCATCTACCGACACGTCGTAGTCGTTGCCGAGGTGATAGTAGTCATCATCCCAGGAGTAATCTTCGCGCCCTTCAGCCGCCGCGTCGAACTCGTCGTGCAGCCAGGGCGAGCTGCCGCCTCTTCCGCGAGCGCGCGGCACGCGATCAAGCAGCGCGTTGCCGAAGAGCGTCGAAGCGCCCGTCACGCCGTCGCTCAAAACGCGCAGGCGCGTGTAGGCCGCGTCCGCTGGGAGCGACGCGCTCAACTCCTGAGCGTCGCGCGGCGAGAGCGCGACGACGTTCGCCTGCCTGCCTTCGAGCAGAAACTCCCTGCGCTCTATGAAACTCCCCGCGCCCATCTCGAAGTCGAAGAGCCCGGCGCGTATGCCTTTGCGCGACGAAGCGTCGGACATCGTCCAGTAGTGTTTGAAGTAGTAGTCCGAGTTGAGCCGCGACTGATCGACCCAGACCGCTGCGAGGTGCGGAGTGATCTCGCGGCTCAGAGTTTTGAACGAAGGATCGTCCGAGAGGCGGTCTGCGCGCGAGCGGCCGTTGACGTTGGCGAGCGTGCGCAGCATCAACTGCTCGCTCGTCGCGACGACGAAGCGCCCGCGTGCGTAGGCGAAGAGTATCTTCTGCTTCTGCCGCCCGCGATCCGCTTCAACGTCGTGGCTGTAATAAACCGTGCCGTCGGGCAGCTCCGTCTGCTCAAAGTTCTCCGCGCTCTGGAAGAAGCGCGCGGCCGTCGCCTTCTCTTCACTCGCGGGCGCGACGAAGACAAGCTCCATACGTCCGATGTCATAGACGGCGACCGCCGCACTCTTCTCCGCGCCTTCGGCGAGCGCGCGCACGTCCGGCGTGAAGCCGAGCGCGTCGCCGAACTCGCCCGCGCGCGCGACGAGCTTGAGAGCGACGTGCCCTTCGGCGAACTGCTTGTAGTTCGTGCTCGCGAGATAGCGCTCTTTGAAACGCGAGCCGTCCCAGAGACGCAGCAGCGCGGGCAGGTCGGACGCTTGCGCGTAAACGAGCGCGCCCCGCGGGCAGTCGTCCGCGAGACTGTACGGCCCGCCCGCGTCGCGCTTCGACTTCGCGTAAACAAAAAGCGACGCGAGCGCAACGATCAGGAGCGCCGCAAAGAGTGCGACCCTGCGTCGCGGCTTCGCGCGACTCATCGCGCCGCCGCGACGAAACGCTTCTTCTGCTCGTCCCATGCGAACTGCTCCTCGCTGACGACCGCTGGCTTCAACACTTCAAAGTGTCTCGTCCGCCAGTGCCTGCGCGCCTGATGCCACACGCCATCCGCCTCGCTCCAATAGACGTTCAGCGGCTCGACGCCCGAATACTTCACGACCTCTTCGCGGTACACGACGCGCAAGCGCGCAATCGAATCAACAGACGACTGCGCGACCGGCGCGGACTGCGACGGCACGGATGAAGCGACCTGCGCGGGCGCGAACGAGAACGTCGCCGTGCGCCGCCGCTTCACATCTTCCCAATCATTTCCCTTGTAGCCTTCGACCGGCGCAATTGACTCTTCCTCGATCTCAGCGACCTGCTCGACGTGATCGCCTGCGACGCACAGCAGACGCGCCCTGCGCGTGTAGCGCGCCGCGTCGCCCGTGCTGTCGCGCACGAGCAGCAGGTGGCGGCCCGCGCCGAACGCTTCCGGCAGTTCGAGCCAATCGGCGTAAGGGTAGTCTTCAAACCTCAGCCACGAGCTGACGACCGCGTCAACCTTCCACCCGCACGCGCGCTTCTTCATCACGATGGCGACGGGGCTCTCGCCGCGAACGAACGCGACGAGCGATTCATCATCCGGCTCTTCGTCGAGGTTGACGCGCCGCACGTTCACAGACTCGGCGCGCGCCGGAAAATCAGCGTCGCGCTCGAAGTCGTAGTAAGCCGTCAACAGGTTCGGCAGCACGGACAGCCGCCGCATCATCTCGCGCCTGACGCCGACATCCTCGCTCCTCAAAGCGCCCGCGATCTCTTCCGGCGACGAGAACGTGTCGCCCTGAGCGCACGCGCCACGCGCCGACTCCGTGGCCTTCGCGGTCACGCCCTCGCGTACCACGAAACGGTCGAGCACGACTTTCAGGACGACGGCCAGCGCCACGCCGACGGCGAAGCTGAGCGCGAAGACCGCGAGCCTGCCTTTGTACCTGCGCATCAGATCGAACATGAGCGGCCTCCTCGACTGCGCGCGACGAGCGTGCGATCAACGACGAGCGGCGGCGGAGTCGCTCCCGCCCTCTGCTCCCTTAACAACCGGCGCAGGCGTGCGACGCGCTGCGCCGACGCGTCGCGCTCTCCTTCGTCCGACAGTCGGCTCAATCTCGCGCGCTCGAACTCGGTTGACTTGTCGAAGTCTCTGACCTGCTCCGCCGCGACCGACAACAGTCCGAGCAGTTCCGCCTCCGACGTCGCGCGCCTCGCCTCCGCGCGCTCCTTCAACGTGCGATAGTTCGAGGCCGGCTGCGCCGCGCGCGCCGACTCGCCCACGCGTTCGGTGTCGGCGCGCTCGGTGTCTGCGCGTTGCGCGTCCTCTTCTCCCCGCGCGTCGTCGCCCGAAGGCTGCTTTAATAGTTCCGTGTCGAGCGACGCGAGTTTCAAAGCCGCGTATGGGCGCGACGAAGAGAGTTGCAGGCGGATCAACTCGCGCGCCGCGTCATCTTCATCCGCGCCGAACGCGGCAGCGATGTCCGCAGACGACTGCGAGCGCGACGCGTCGGCGAAGGCGCGCGCGGCGTTCTCTGCGCGCCCGGCCTCTTCGTCAACGACGCCTCGGAAAAATTCGAGCAGCGGGTTCGGATCGTCTGCGGCAGCGCGATCCAGCAAGTCCGCAGCCTCGCCCGCGCGCCCTTCGAACTGTAGTTCTCTCGCGCCGAGCGCGTCGCTCATCTCGTGATCAGTTTGCGCGGCAGAACTTAAATTCTCTCTGAGCGATTCCCACAAGTCCTGCCGCCCGCCCGCGACCTCCGCCGCGCTCCACACGGCCTGCCAGCGCGCGGAGCGCGGCGCACGCACGTCCGAGATCACGCCCGACAGTTGGCCGACGGCCTCTTCGCGCCGGTCCGACGCCGCGAGCAGCCGCGCAAGCTCGACGCGGTTCGTGTAGTCGTCGGGCGACGCGGCTGCGAGCGCGGCGCGGAAGTTGGTCGCCTCGTCGAAGCGGCCGAACGCGCCCGCCGTCTCGGCCGCGAGCGCGAGCGCTTCGTTGCGCGCGATCACGTTCGACTCTTCGGGCAACTCCGCGCTTTCGACTCTGGCCGCGCGCGCTCGGACTTCGGGCAGCGACGCGACCTGCGCCACGGCGTCGTCGCGCGTCTCTTCCGCAGAGAGATCGATCATGAGACGCAGCAGCCTGTCGCCGCGGGTTGCGTCGCCGCTTTCGTAGGCGACTCGCGCAAGCGCGACGAAGTAAGATGACTGGTACTGGCCGAGTGCGAGGAGCTGCGCGTAAGTCGCTTCGACGAGCTGTGGCGCGGCGGACTCAGCGTGCTCTTTGCGCAGCAGCGCGAGCGCTTCTGTCAAACGCTCCGTGCTCGGCGCGGAGATTTTCGCGAGACCCGGGGGCGTGTCCGCGCCGACGTAGGTCTTGAGAGCGTCGAGCGCCTTCTCGGTCTCTCCGCCGCGCAGCTCAAGTCTCACTTTGGCGAGACGCAACCAGGTTGGCCGCGCGTAGCGGCGCGCGAGTTCGCTTTCGACCGACGAGATCAAGCGCTGCGCTTCGACGTTGCGTCCTTCTTCGATCAGGTATTCAAGCTGGCGCTCCCGCCACTTGACTCGTTCGCGTTCCGGCTCTTTGACGCTGAAATGTTGTGCGTGATCGAACGCGGCTTCAACGTCCGTCGCACCGTAAGACTCGCGCATGAAGTCCGTGAAGGCGTAGTCGTCATCGTAGCCCTCAAGCCCGTCGGAGCGCGCGACGAGCAGCGCGTAAAACTCGCCGAAGTGTGAACGCGAGACGAGCCCGCCTTCGACGATCATCTGCACAAGCTCCGTGTCGCGCGGCGCGGCCTCGCACAGCTTGCGGAAGAACGCGGCGCGCGCGTCTTCGTCCGATCTCGACAGAGGCTCGTCGCTTTCGCCGTCGCCCGCCGCGCCCGCAGTCTTCTTCAAGTCATCGGAGACCGTGCTGACGAACGAGCGCGACAGCGCGACGAGGAGCGGCTTCAGCGGCTCGAACTTCTCGTCCTTCCTGTAGGTTTCGTCCACGGCCTTCAGCCGCTTGGCGACGAACGGCGCGAGCCTGTCTCTCGCCTCGGCGGCGAGGCCGTGCGCGGCGAGAGTCTTCAGATAGAGGAGGCACGCGTCGGGCGACGGATCGTCGTCGGCGATCAGTTTCGACCAGTCAGCTTCCGCCTGCTCGCGCTCGCCGAGGAGGAAGTGCGCTGAGCCGATGTCGGCGGCGACGCGCGGATCGCCGGGCGCCTCTTCGTCTGCGATTGCGAGGTGTTCGAGCGTAGCGCGCGCTTCGCCCTGCGACAAGTACCAGCGCGCGAGTTCGGCCTGCGCCGATGCGTCGCGCGGGCGAGATTCGACGACGGCGGGAAGCGCTGCGACAGCGCGCGCGTGTTTCTCGCCATCGCCCGACAGGTAGAGCCAGCGGCCGTAGTCGGATTCGAGGCGCGACCAGTCGTCCGCCGCGAGCCTAGTGCCTGAGTCAGTTTTCGCGGCGAGGAGTTCGCCAATTGTCGCTGGCCTGAGCGCGTCTGCGAAGTACGCTTCGCCCTGCTGATTGAACTCGCAGAGCGCGAGGCTCAGTTGCGCCTGGCGCGCGAGCTTCCACTCGTCTGGAAGCTGCGCGGACGCGACCGCCGCGTGCGCCAGCTCGCGCTCGCCCTTCGCGATGAGGAAGTTGACGAGTTGCAGCGCGCGGCGCGACGAAGATTCGCTCGCGCGGCGCGACAACTCTTCGCGCCCTCGTGAGACGGAGTCGTGGAGGAGATCGAAGTAGCGCGCGACGAGCGCGTCGTCGTTGAAGTCGGGCTTGGACGGATCGGAAAAGCTCTTCGTCAGATCGTAATAGCTTCCGAGCGCGGACAGCTCGCGCGCGCCGTCGCCCGCGAGCCGCGCGTACTCTGCGGTTGTGCTCGCGTAGTCGGCGTTTGCGAGCGCGGCGTTCTTCGCGCCTTCGTCTTCGAGCAGTTCGAGTGCGCGCGGGTACTCGCCTGCGGCAGCGTAGTAGGAGGCAAGCGTGCGAATGCGCTCGCGCAACGTGATGGGATCGCCCGCTGTGCGCGCCGCGTCCCTTTGCGCGGCGAGGACGCGTTCTTCGAGCGTGGCGAAGCCCGCGCGGTGCGCGATGTTCTGTAGGAGAGCGAGCGTCGCGTGAGCGTCCGAAGCGCGAAGCGACGCGTCAATCTTTTCACGAAGGCTTGCGAAGAGGCGCGCGAGCTCGTCGCCCGTGGCGACTTCGGCTGCGGTCGCGCCGACCGCGTCTGGCAGCGCGCCGTCGAGGGCGGACAGCGTGTCGCGCGCGCGTCCGGCCTCTTTGCCGTTTACGCGATCAGCGTCGGCGATCAACTTTTGTCGGAACGACCAGAGCCTCTGGAAGATCGCGTCGAGCGATTCGTCGCCGCGCACGGCGCGGACGTAGGCGTTGATCTCCGAGGCGCGCAGCTCGTGTTTGTAAGGCTCTGCCTCCAACGCGTTGAACGCCGCGCGGTACTGTTCGACGGCCTTCGCGCGATCCGTTGCGAGCGTGCGCGCGGCGTCGGCGAAAAGCTCGCGCGTGTCTTCGCGCTTCGGAGTTTGCGGGGCGGGCAGTTTCCGTCGAACGACCTCGGCCTCCTGCTTTCGCCCGGCCAGCTCCAACACTTCGGCCGTGCGGCGGACGTACTGCGGGTCGTCGTTTGACAGCTCGGAGGCTCGCGCGAGCGCGCGCAGCGCCGCGTCGTAGTCGTGAGCTTTGATGCAGACCTCGGCGAGCGCGGCGTGTAGCTCTGTCATCTCAGGCTGGTTGTCAATCGCTTCTTTGTAGCTGCGCGCGGCCGACGCGAGATCGTTCTTCGCCTCGTAGACGCGCGCGAGGACGACCTGCCAGCGATAGTTCTTGTAAGCCTGATTTGAGACCTTCTGGTAGTAGGACAGAAGCTCGTCAGCGCCGCCGTAGCGCTTGGCGTAGGAGATGGCGGCTTCGACGGCTTCGTCGTCGTCTGGATCGCGGTTGACGATCTCGACGTGCTGCTCCATCGCGGCGCGGTAGTCGCGCAGAGAGGTGAAGACCGTGATCATCGCGCGGCGCAGGTCGGCCACCTGCGCGCGCGTCTCGCGCGGATCGGCGTCGGTCGCGCGGATGGAGTCGAGCGTCTTGTTGAATGCTTTTCGCAGCGCGGCCGAGTCGCCCGCGCGCGCGTAGATGTGCGCGAGTTCGCGGAACGCGCCGAGATCGAGCGGGTCTCCGTCGTGCAGACCTTCGAGGACGCGGCGCGCTTCGGCGATTCTGTTCAGATCGAGCAGTCGCGCGGCGAGCCTGCGCGAGAACTCCGTATGGTACTGCCCGCGCCCGCGCGCCGCAGCGTCGCGCAGGACTCGCAGCGAGTCGTCAGTGAGTCCGAGCCGCGCGTAAACGGCGGACGCCTCCTGCAAGACCCCGTAGTTCGTCGGGAACTTTCGCAGCAGCAGGCGGACGACTGACGCGGCGGAGTCGCGCTCGCCGCGCTGTGCGTAGCTCTCGGCGAGTTGCAGGCTGTGCGAGATGAACTGTCGCGGGGCGGTGGAGATTTGGACGAGGCGCGCGATGCAGGCGTGCTCTCCGTCGGCGTCTTCCGCGTCGGAATATTTTTCCTGCGCGCGCTCGATGAAGTCCGCGTCGCGGCTGCGCGCGACCGACGCGGCGAGCACTCTCGAAGCTTCGTCGCGCCGGCCCAGCTCTTTCAGTAGCGTGGCGTAGCCGAGTGTGATGCCCGCGTCGTCGCGCGAGCGCGAGTAGGCTTCGGCTATCAGCGCGGGGACGGCGGGGCGTTTGTAGAGAGTTGCGAGGCGGCGGCGCGCGCGCCAGTGCGCAGGCGCGTCTTCGTCGAGCGCCTTGACGTACTCGGCGATGGCTTCCGCCTGCCGGTGCTGCGCTTCGAGGATCGCGCCCGCCTCGAAAGCGAAAGCAGAGTTGTCACCCGTCTCGCGCCTGAGATGATTGATCGTTTCGAGCGCGTCGGCGTATTGGAAGTAGTCCCAGAAGACCGTCGCCGCGTCGAGGAACGACTCCCTGTCGCCGGGCGCGATTGAGACGAGGCGCGACCATTCGGTGCGTGCGCGCGCGTAGTCGCCGAGTTCGGCGAAGACTTCGCCCGCGCGCGTGCGGTACGCGGCGTCCGCAGGGTTCGCGTCGGCCAGCTCGCGTGAAGTTGAAGCTGCCTCTTCGAGCAACTGTCGGTTGTGCTGGCCGAGCGAGCGCGTGAACGCGGAGAGTCGTTCGGCGAACTCAGGCGTCGCGGGATAAAGACGATTCAACTCGCGGTAGGCGTCAACCGACTCCTCGTAGTTCGATAGCCGCGCGGCGGCGTCCGCGCGGAAGAGTTTGTAGGCGAGCGATTCGACGATGGGCTTTGCGCCATCGGACGCGTTCGCTTCGTCGCCGACCTTCGTTTCGTCGCCCGCGCTCGCAGCGTTGCGTGGCGCCAGTTCGCCACGTTCCTTCAAAATCTTTCGCGCGTCGTCGAGTCGCGCGCGCAGTTCGCCGCGCTCGGCGAGGTGCGAGAGGAACTGTTCGCGTAACTCAGGCGAGACGAAGTAATACTCTGCGAGGAGTCGGCGGTAATCGTCCTCGCGGCCGTGCGCGGCGTAGAACTGCAGGAGGCCGCGGACGAGCGCGACGTTTTCGGGGAAGCGCTCGTGCGCGAGACTGTAGAGGCCGAGATAGAGATCGGACTCGAAGCTTTTGGCGTCCGACGTGGCGCGCGGGGCGATGATCCGTTCGAGGTAGCGCTCGGCATCTTTGTCGTCGAGCTTGCTAACCAACTCGCGCGAGTAGTCGGCGAACTCCTGCTTCCTCTCGCGGCGCAGGAGCCAGCGCGCCAGGCGGTCGCGCCACGCTTCGGAGGGGAAACGTTCGAGAGCTTCACGATAGACGCGCGACTGCTCGTCGAACAGGTTGGTCTGGCCGAGCCACTGCAACATCTGCTCGTAGAGTCCCTGCTCGTCCGGGTACTTTTTGATCTCCGCGGCGTAGAGCGCGAGCACGTCCTCGGTGCGATTCTCATTCGCGAGCGAGGCGACGTAGCGCGCGAGCACGTCGGCGTATGTGACTTTGGATTGCCTTACAGTCTCTTCGTCGCGCTCGCTTTCGTTAGAGCGCGCGTCGTCACCCGACGACTGACTATCGTCGTCGGCGTCGCGATCTTCGTCCGGCGCTAAGAAGTCTCTGTAGGTGTGCCTGTCGTACTCGTAGTAGTAGTAGTCGGACGGAGACTTTTCGCCGTCCGCAGCCTTGATGCCGGAGCTCGACTTCGGCGGGTACTCGACGAGCGACGGCTTGATCTCCGTCGGCTCGTAGAACGCGCCCGTCTCACCCGCGTAAGGCACGGCGGCCGGACGCCCGAACGCGGGCACGAGCGGAGACTTTCTTTCGCGCCGGCGGCCGAGGTAGTCGAGGACGCGCGCGTAAACGGCGCGCTCGTCTTCGTGGCGGTCGAGCAGCACGTAGCAGTCGGCGAGCTTGAGCGCGACCTCCGCGTACCGAGTCGCGTCGCCGTAACGCTGCTCGAACTCTCTGAGCGCTTCGTCCGCGATCCGCGGATCGCCTTCGGCGCTGTAGAGGCGGACGAGATCGAGGTACATCTGCGCGAGTTCGAGCGATGTCGGGTTCTCTTCCTTGTACGCGTTGAAGATTCTGTAAGCGGCGGCGCGGTTGAAGCGCTTGACCGCCTCCTCGTCCTCGCCGTCCAACTCGCCCGAAGGGTTCTTGTCAGAGAAGATGAGCGAGAGAAGACCGCCGACGATGCCCGGATGCGGGTCGGAGGAAGCCACGTCGCGGTAGAACTGCAGGTCGCCTCGCGTGAGCGGCAGACGCTCGTCGCCCGCGTCTGAGAGCAGCTCGAAGAGTTGATATAAGACCTTCGCGCGTTCGGGCGATCCTTTCGAGAGTTGTCCGCGCGCGACGAGCGTGTAGAGGAAGCGCGAGGCGGTGTCTGCGTCGCCCTCTTCGATGAGGAGGCGCGCGGCGGTCGCAAGCTCTTCGGGCTTCCAACTGACGTGGCGCGCTCCCCTCGCCTCTTCGACGCGCTCGAAGATGTCGCCCACGCCGCCCTCGTATGCGTGCTTGCGGAAGTGGAAGAGGCGGAGCGCGACTCCAAAGTTCGTCGGGTCGCGGCGCAGCGAGTCGCGCAGCTCCGTGCCGTAGGCGCGGTAGCGGTCGTGTTCGCGCAGGAACTGGTAGAAGCTCTCGGAGAGAGCGTCGGGCCAGAAGGGATCGAAGTTTTCGACGTAAACCGACTCGGCCTCGCGCGCGCGGCCCGCGCCGTCGAGCAGCGCGATCTCCTTCTCCATGAAATAGCGGTGGTGAGGAGGAAAGCGCTCGCGGTAGCGGCGCACGGCTTCGAGCGCCTTCGGGTCTTTCTTCGAGGCGAGCCGTTCGACGTAAGCCGCTACGACCGAGAAGTCCAACGGGTGCTCGGCGATGACGCGCTCGAAAAACTCAGGACTGAGATATTCGGCGAGCTTCTGCGCTTCGGCGAGGCGCACGAGCGCGCCGAGCACAGTCGCGCGCTCTCCGTCGGGCGCGGCGCTCAGCATACGTTCGAGCGTCGCGGCCTCTTTTGCGAAGAGAGCGCGGCGATGATCGAACGCGGCCAGCTCCGAGAGCGCTGCGTAACCGTCGCCCGACTGCGCGACGTAATCGCCCATCTCCTTCTCCGCCGTGTCGTAGCCCCCCAGCTTCTCGTCGAGCCGCGCGAGCGCGAGCGTGACGCGCGGCTCGTCCGGTCTCTGCTCGCGCAGCGCGGCGACGCGGTTGCGCGCCTCGACGGTCGGGAACGCGACGCGCGCCTGCGCGTCGAAGAACTCCGCGCGCGTGTAGAGCGCCGCGTCTAGAAGCTTCGCCACCTCGTCGTCGCCGTGAGCCTTCAGATCAATCTTCGTCGTGTCGCCCGACGCGGCGGATCGCGCCGCGCGGATGACGAGACACGCGGCGCACGCCGCGACGACGAACGTGACGAGCGTCCGTCGCAGCGCCCTCGGTCTTGTCTCGCCGCACTTCATACCTTTCAGCGACTCACTCTTCTTGGCGACTCACTAATCACAAACTTCAACGGCCTATGACTTCGATCTCGACCTCCGCGCTCGACTGGTTGTGCGCGAAGTCTTCCGCCGAGACCGTCACGACGTAGCGCCCCGACGCGAGCGACGAGGGCACGCGCAGCGTGCCGACCGAAGCTTTCTCCGCGTCAGACCAGCGCAGCTCGACCGCCTGCGCGCCGTACATCTTCGCCGTGAGACGCACGGCGTCGGCGTCCGCGCTCGCGCGCACCTTCAGCTCTGCGCCCACGCGCAGGGAGTCGCGCGCGAGCGTCACCTTCAGCTTCGGCGCGTGGCTGTCAACGACAAAGCTCTTCTGCTCCTGGTAGCCGTTGCCCGCGTCGTCCGTCATCAGCAGGCGGCAGCGGTAAGAGCCGTCGGGCATCCAGGTGGGCGCGAGGAATCTTCCTTCCCACACGCCCGCCCGTGCGAGGAACTTGAGCGGCAAAGTCTCGCCGAACGGCAGGACTGCGAAGACGAACTTGATTGACGGATCGGTCTTCACACGTATGACCGGATCGCCCGGCTGAATCAGTCGCGGGCGCAACAGAGCGCGCGGCGCGGCGATGAAAGACGTGTACGGCGTGACGAACTTGTACTTCTCGGAGAGCCGTATGATCTCGTTGATGTAATCCTCTCGCTCGCCGTTCAAGTCCATCTCGCGCAGCAGGGCGTCAACGCGCGCGCGCCCCCAGACGCGCGGCAGTTGCGCGTGCGTGTCGTCGAACTCTGGCAGCGCGAACGTGCGAGACAGCGAGAGCGACTCAGCGCCGTATGTGCCCGTCACGCTCGCGGAAGTCTGCGGCGTCGGATGTTTGTAGCGGCAGACGAAGGAGAAGCTTGAGCCGTCCGTCGTGTACTCGTCGGTCGCGTAGATTTGGTAGAAATTCGACGGATCGTCGGGCGCTAAACGGACGCCCTCGACGTTCGGCGCGCCGAGCTTCGCGAAGAAGAGTTTCAGCGTGAGCGCGATGTCTTCGGTCTCGCGCGCTTCGGCGTAGTGGCCGTGCGTCGTGCGCGCGAGTTCCTGCATCAGCGTGTTGTTCGCGTCGCCGCCGAGCGCGAAGGCGAAGATGCGCGGGGACGCTGAAACGGCGCTTGCGTTTTTCGCGGACGCGCCGCCTTTCAGCACGCCGAGAATCTTCTTCGCGTCCGAAGTGCCGAACGTCGGGTTCGCGTCTGAGATGACGACGAGGTTGCGCTGGCCCGTTGGAAGTTTTTCCGCGAGCGTGAGGCCGGCTGTGAGAGCCTTACGTAAGTCCGTGCCGCCGCCGAGCGTTGACGTGCGTATGAAGTCGAGCGCGCGCTCGATCTGATCGGGCGTCGCGGACACGGGCTCTTCGGAGAACGCGGCCGTGTCGGAGTTGAAGAGGACGAGATCGAACGTGTCGCGGGGCGCGAGGCCGTGGAGGAAGTAGTCAACGGCTTCGTACGCGCGCGCGAGCTTGTCGCCGCGCATCGAGAGTGACGTGTCGAGCATGATGATGACGTTGCGCGGCTGCGCGTCGGCAGTCGCAACCGCTTGCGCGTTGATCGCGTCAGCCCGCGCGTTCGTCGCAACGGTCTGTGCGTTTGTAGCTGTCGTTTGCGAGTTCCTGTCGTCATCTTGTGCCGCGCTTCTGTGGCTCTGGTTGAAGAGCGCGGTCGCTTGAAAATATCCGTCGGGGCTGGGCGCGGCGAGGGCTGGGTCGCGCAGGTCGTAGGCGGTGATCTGTTCGGGCGCGCGATAGGCGATGACGGAGAGCGTGCTCTCGGGCACGGCGATGCGGTAGCCGAAGGCGAAGTCTTCCGCGAGAGTAACGTCGTGCGCTTGATACTCCGCCTCGAAGTCGTTCGGGTCGGAGCGAAGCGTGCGCATCGCGTATGAAGAGGCGGCGAACTGAGGAGTTGAGATCGGATAGTCGCTCAGCACGCGCACGTGCAGGTTGAGTTCGCCGATGCGCTGCGCCACGCCGTTGGAAGGCTTGAGCGGAAAGCTGAAGCGCGAGGTCAGATCGTCAACGGGCAGCGTCTCCGTGTACTCAAGCTCGACGCGCTTCGTGCCGTGCGCGGGG
>JAVRON010000087.1:0-106476 GCA_032162705.1 Acidobacteriota bacterium | reverse complement strand
CAGTTCACCACAGAGACACAGAGAGCACGGAGTTAGCACAGAGGATTGAATTACTATGTGCTAACTCCGTGCTCTCTGTGTCTCTGTGGTGAACTCAACTCGCATTACTCTCAACACGACGGGCAGGACATTTACTACACTATAAACGACTCAAAGGTCATCATCCTGCTCTCTCCTCTTCCTTTCGAGCGCGGCGGCGATGCGGTTCTCAAGCACGAGGTCGGGCGAGTAGTTTTCGAGACGCAGGAAGTGTGCGGCCGTGTGGTCGAGCGCGGCCTGCGGGACGAGGCCGACGATCTCGCTGGCAAGGACTTCGACGCCGAGGCTCGCGGCCTCGCGCCGCACGGCCTCAAAAGCTTGTTGCAGGTTCGTCTGCTCGTAGCTCGTCAGGTTCATCGAGACCTGCACGACGCCGCGGCTCTCCAACTCGAAGCCGAGCGCCTTCAGGTGCGGCAGTCCCCCATCGCGCCCGCGCACCGCCCGCGCGATTCTCTTCGCGATTGAGAGGTCGCGCGTGTCGAGCGTCACGTTATAGGCGATGAGCAACGGTCGCACGCCGACGATGCAAGCGCCCGCCGTCGGATGCAAGCGCGGCTTGCCGACATCGGGCGCGCGCTCCGGCACAGACGCTATCTGCTCGCGCAACAACTCGAACCCGCCGCGCCGCACGTCCGCGAGATTCACGCGCTCCGGCCTCGTCGCCGCGCTCTCGTAGAAGTAGACAGGGATGCTTAGTTCGTTCCAGATTCTCTCGCCCGCCTGTCTTGCAAGCGCGACGCACTCCTCCACGCTCACGCCGCGGACGGGGATGAACGGCAGCACGTCGCACGCACCCATGCGCGGATGCTGTCCCGCGTGTCTGCTCAGGTCAATCAACTCCGCCGCGCGCGCGACAACACGCACCGCCGCTTCAACGATTGTCTCCGGCGGCGCGACGAAGGTCACGACCGAACGGTTGTGATCGGGGTCAACGTGCGTGCCCAGGACGAGCGCGCCCTCGACCGACTCGACGGCCTCGACCAGACGCTCGACCACCTGCGCCTCACGCCCCTCGCTGAAGTTCGGCACACACTCTATGACGCGATCCATTCTTCACCCACCGAGCGCCCATCTTCCACTCACCGAGCGCCCTATAAAACGAACGCCGCATGAACCCCCACCAGTCATGCGGCGCTCGCCCAAATGACTCTTATCCCTCCGGCAACACGGAACCGACTTCAAGACCAACTCCTCTGTTGCCGTCAGTAATTTTTAATGCCGACCGCCTTCGCGAGTCAACAGCAAACAGAGAAACAGAGCGAGTCCTCACAGACCTTTTTGTTTGCCCCCGCGCTATCTAAAATCTAAAATAACGGCATGCCTTCTTCCGACCGTTTCATCAGCGAGCGCAAGGGCGCGTGGCAGCGTCTGGAGGATTTGCTGAAGCTGCTCGACCGCTCGACTCTTAGGCGTCTGCATCGAGAGGAGGTGCGCGAGCTGGGCCGCATCTACCGGCGCACGTCCTCCGACCTCGCCATCGCCCGCGCCGAAAGTCGAGACCCGCGCCTGGTCAACTACCTCAACAGCCTCGTCATACGCGCGCACGGCCGTATCTATCGCGCGGACGCAGCCGAAGGACGCCACCGCATCCGAGACTTTTTCGCGCGCGACTTTCCACGTGCCTTCCGGCGCACGTGGCGCTATACGGCGCTCGCCTTCGCCATCTGCATGCTGTTTATGACCTTGAGCTTTCTGGGGACTTGGCGCGACCCGGAGTTCTCGGAGCTGGCGGGCGTGCCCGCCCACGCGCGCGAGAGGATTCTTGAGCGCAAGCCGCGGTGGTGGAAAGACATCAACGACGCGAACCAGTTGGCGGCCACCGGCATCGCCACGCACAACATACGCGTCACCTTCAACGCCTTCGCCTACGGCGCGCTCTTCGGCGTCGGCACGCTCTTCTACATGGCCGTCAACGGCCTGAGCATCGGCGCGATCCTCGCCCTTACCTTTCGTGCAGGCTACGGCCAGGAGCTGCTGACCTTTATGGCCGGGCACGGCGTCATCGAGTTGACCTGTATCTTTATCGCGGGTGGCGCAGGGATGCTCTTCGGCACGGCGCTGCTGTTCCCCGGCGACGTTCCACGCTTCGACAACCTGCGCCTGCGCGGGCGCGAAGCCGCGCAGCTCATCACGGGCTGTGTCCCTCTGCTCGCCGTCGCCGGAACCATCGAGGGTTTCATCTCGCCCGCCGCCATCCCCGCAGGGATGAAGTTCACCGTCGCCGCCGTCACAGGCGTCGCGCTCTACTCATACCTCTTGCTCGCGGGCCGTGGCGGGGAGCCGCATAAGGATTGAGAGGTTTGGGAGTATAATCGTCCGCGCCGCTCGTAGAGATTAAAGGCGGTGTGGGAGAGAAGCCATGTCATTATCGCGTGCACTGTCGGTCTTCACGCCTGAAGAGTATCTGGCACTTGAACGGCAGTCCGAGATTCGCCACGAGTTTTTAGACGGCACCGTCTACGCGATGGCGGGCGAGAGTCCCACACACAGCGCCATCTGTTTCAACCTCGCCGGCGCATTGCACCCTCAACTAAGGGGCACATCCTGCCGCGGCTTCTCGCCGAACATGAAAGTCCGCGCGGGCGAGGCCGGACTCTACGCCTACCCAGACCTCGCGATAGCCTGCGGCGAGACCTTCTTCCACGACAGGCACGGCGACGTGCTCCTTAACCCGTCGGTCATCTTTGAAGTCCTCTCGCGCTCGACCGAGGCTTACGACCGCGCCGAAAAGTTCGAGCGCTACAAAACGATTGAGACGCTGCGAGACTACGTGCTCGTGTCGCAAGACCAGCCACGGCTCGAACACTTCTCCCGCCAGCCCGACGGCATCTGGACGAGGGCGGAACTGAGCGGGACGGCGGCGCTCGTCCTCGACTCGATCAACTGCCGCATCGCGCTCGCGGACGTTTACGAACGCATCTCCTTCGCAGGCTAGTGGCCCGGCCAGTCTTCCCCGAAAGTTCCCGAAACTTTCTATCACTATTCACTTGAGTGTAGAGTGAGATGAGCTTCACCGCAGAGGCGCTGAGTGCGCGGAGGGCCGCGGAGTAATTCAACTCTCTGCGCTTCCTCTGCGTCCTCAGCGCCTCTGCGGTGAATCGCTCCACCATATCCACTCAAGTGAATAGTGATATAAGTTGTCAGGCAACTGCCGCACGACTACAGAAGTCCGCGCTCTTTAACTCTGATGTAAGTCTCAAGCAGTGAAGGGACGAGCGCCGACGTGGTTACGTCGAGGGCGAGTCCGCCCTGCGCTTCGACGAGGCGGAGCGCGGATTCGCGCTGGAACATGATCTCTTCGGCGACCGATTGCGCGAAGAGGTCTTGGAGTGTCGCGGGCGCGTCGCGGACGGAGGAACGCAGGTCGCGGTCGGCAATCGTGGTGACGAGCGGGAGGTGGCGTGGGCGCAGGATACGCAAGCTTGTCAGAAGGTCGCGCGAGCCTTCCTCATCGACGAGGTCTGTGAGGAGGACGACGAACGAGCGTCGCTTGCAGTTGGCGGCGATGAACTCGAAGGCGCGTGTATATGAAGGCTCGATCAGCTCAGGCTCGACGGCGTGGAGTGCTTCGAGCACTCTGTCCAACTGCTCGCGCCCCTTCGCGGGCGGGACGTATGCCTTGACGCGACGGCCAAAGACGACGAGGCCCGCTTGATCGCCCGCGCGACGAGCAGCGCTCATCAGCGTGAGCGCGGCGTGGATGGCCGTGTCGAACTTCGTCTCAGTCCCGATGCGCGCCGTCATCAAACGTCCCGCGTCGAGCGCGATCAGTATCGTCTGGTCGCGCTCGATCTGATACTGCCGCGTCATCAGACGCCCACGCCGCGCCGTCGCGCTCCAGGAGATGTGGCGCAACTCGTCGCCCGCCACGTACTCGCGCAAAGATTCAAAGTCGCGCCCCTCGCCGCGCCAGGCCGCGCGCCGCTGCGCCGCGACGAGCGAGCGTGCCCCCAAAGCCTTCAACTCCGCCTCGCGCGCGCGCCTGATGTTCGGATAGACCTTGACGGCGATAGGCTCACCCGCGAGACTTTCACGCCACACAAGCCCGAGCCTTGAGCGCGAACGCACGGCCACGCGCCCGAACTCAAAGCGCCCGCGCCGCGTCGGCTTCAACGTGTAGGCGAGCGACTGCGAATCCTGCGGCCCGACGCTCAGCTCGACCTCGCGCGGCGACACGAGCGTCATCTCCGGCGGGTACTCGTCCTTGATCTTCAGGCGGAAGGCGCGCGGCGTGTGATTGTTGAGGCGGACGCGCACCTCCGTCTCCGCGCCGATGTGAAAGCGCCCGCCGAACTCGCGGAAGATTTCAAGCTTGAGCGGCAGACGGCTCGTGCGACTGTCGAAGATCGCCGCCGCCAGCAGCCCCGCGTCGTAGACGAGCGCGAGCCAGCGCAACCCCGGGCGCCCCCAGGAGAGCGACAGCGGCGCGAAGCCCACGACGAGCAGCGCGTAAAAAAGTCTGGTGAAGATGAAGCGCATCCAGAGTGAACCGTGGCGATGCTTGCTGCGTCGCCGCTTAACTTAACCGCCCAACATCATCTCGCTTAACTAACCGACCGTCATCATCGTCGCGAGCATGGTCGCGACGAGTTTCTCCGCGCCGCCGACGCCGAGCGCGAAGAGGTCGCCTGTGCAGACCGTCACGTTGCGCCCGGCCCTGACGACGCGCGCACGCGCGACGAAGCTCTTACCCTTCGCGGGCGACAGAAGGTTGAGCTTGAACTCAATCGAGAGCACCTCCGCGCCCACGGGCGCAAGGCTTAGAGCCGCGTAGCCGCAGGCCGAGTCCACGATTGCCGCGACGATTCCCGCATGAAGGTATCCGTGCTGCTGCGTCAGGTCTTCGCGGAACGCAATTCCGACCTCGACCTCGCCCGGCGCAATGCTCAGGAGCCGCGCGCCGATTGTCTCCATCACGCGCTGCCGTGCGAAGCTCGCGCGCACGCGCGTCTCAAAGTCCGTATCCTTTGGGACGAAGTCAGTCATTGTTCTTGAAGTCAGGCAACGTTCTGAGAGAGCATTTTAAACTGCCACAGAGACACAGAGACACAGAGATAAAAAGGGACTACAAAAAGACTACAAGGAATTCTTTGATTCTTAATCTCTGTGTCTCTGTGTCTCTGTGGCTACTTTGACGCACCGCAGTCTAGCGCGGCACTTCGACCGTGGAAAGGATGTCTGTGATGACGGCGTCGGCGGTCGCTCCGTCAATCTCTGCCTCGGCGCGAAGGCTGATGCGGTGACGCAGAGCGGGGCGCGCGATGTCGCGCACATCGTCGGGCGTGGCGAAGTCGCGTCCGCGCATGGCGGCCAGAGCCTTGGAGCAGAGGAGCAGCGCAACGCTCGCGCGCGGGCTTGCGCCGTAGGCGACCGACGGGTGCTCGCGCGTGCGTCGGACGATGTCCACCAGATACTTCTGCACGCCCGGCTCCATGCGCGCGGCCTGGATTTCGGCGCGGCAGTGCATGACGGCGTCCGGCTCTGTGAGCGGGCGCACGTCGATCTGGTCGAGACGGCGCGCGCTGAAACCCGCATCCCAGTTTGAGACGATCTGCGACTCCTCTTCCGTAGTCGGGTAGTTGATAAGAATCTTCAGGAGGAAGCGGTCGAGCTGAGCCTCGGGCAGAGGATACGTGCCCTCGTACTCTATCGGGTTCTCGGTGGCGAAGACCGTAAAGAGCGGCGAGAGCCGGTGCAGCTCGCCGTCGATAGTCACCTGCCGCTCCTCCATCGCTTCCAGAAGGGCGGCCTGCGTCTTCGGCGGGGTGCGATTGATCTCGTCTGCGAGGAGCACGTCCGTAAAGACCGGGCCGCGGCGCAAAGAGAACGTGGCGGTCGCCGTGTTGAAGACGTTCGTGCCCGTGATGTCCGAAGGCATCAGGTCGGGCGTGAACTGTATGCGGCTGAAGTCCGCCCCGACGATGCGCGCCAGCGTCTTCACGAGCAGAGTCTTCGCCGTGCCCGGCACACCTTCGATGAGCGCGTGCCCCTCTGCGAGCAGCGCGACCAGAACCTGCTCGACCACTTCGTCCTGCCCGACGACGACCTTGCGCAGCTCCGTCCTGATGTGCTCGACGGTTGTGGGAACGTATTGAAGCATTTTAGATTTTTGATTTGCGATCTTAGATTTCGAGCAGACGAGCGGCAGCAATGAAACCACAGAAAATCGTAAATCTAAAATCAAAAATCAAAAATTCCGGTCTACCGCGCGCCGGCCTGACGAATCTCGCGCGAGCGCATGAGGATGCCGAGGTCGCGTTCAAGCTCGCGCAACTCGCGCGCCAGCACGAGCGCGCGGCGAGATGAGAGCGGTGCTCCCGTGGCCGAGTCCTCACACTCGCGCAGTAGCGCTTCGAGTGCGGTGCGGTCGCGGCCCGAGCGTGCGGCGACGCGCTCGGCGATCTCCGCGAGCGAGGCCGTCGCTGGCAAGCCGCCGTAGCGTGCGAGAGCGCGGCGTGTGCGCTGGTAGATGTTTTCAATCGCGAGGTCGTAGGCGCGCGCACGCTGTTGCAGCTCGGCCATCGAGGCGACGAACTCAAGCTTTGAACGGCGGTCGGGGCGCGGCGCAGGCAAGGCCCTCGCGAAGCGTCGGCCACGCGTCCACACCAGCGCCAGCGCGACGAGCGAGAGTTGCGCGAACATCAAGAGGATGGGCGTGCCGCTGAAGTAGGCGAAGATTTGGTTCTGCGTCGCACCGTAGCCTTGATGAAACTCGTCGAAGGCGACGCGACCCGCGCGGCCTCCCGTCGCGACGTTTGTGGCGAGGAAGAGATTGTCGGCGCGATTGATGCCTGCGTTCGAGACGATGTAAGGGTCTGAGAGGACGACTATGCGACCGCGTCCGTATGCGTAATCGACGAGCAGCGCGCCCTGTCCCTCGCGCCCGTCCGAGAGGTGAACGACCGGCGCGTTCGAGTCCGACGCGTTCGAGTCAGAACTCCCGCCGACTTCCGTCGGTACTTTCGCCGCGGGCGCGGGCGGAGGCGTCTCGCTCTCATCACTCCAGAGGTCTTCGTCCTCCTCGGGCGTGGGCGTTGGCGTCGAGATCGCGATGCCGCGCCGCACGACGTTCGGGTCGGAACTCGCAACGACGGGCGCGGCGCGTTCGGGCTGGTAAATTTCAAGACGCGAGGCGAAGCGCGAGCGCGTCACCTCGGCCACGTCGCGCGTCAGCGCAGTGGGTTGCGCGGGGGCGATGAGCGGCACGCCGCGCGTCATGTTCTCGGCGTCGTCCGGGCGCACGTCGCCGCGCGGAGTCTCGACACTCTGGGAGAAGACGCGCCAGCGCCCTGAAGTTGGGAGCAGCAGCGTGCTGGGGTCGCGGTCGATGAGCACGAGACGACCGCCACCGGCGACCCAACGCAGGACGGCATCGGCTTCGCGCTTCTCAATCCTGTGTCGCGTGCGGCCAACAATGATGAAGCTCGACGGCGCGGCCTCGTCCAACGCAAGCGACGCCAACGGCTGCTTCCAGCGCACCACGTCCGTCCCGCGCCGCCCGAGATAGTCGAACAGAGCGCGCGTGCCCGTCCCTCCCGCGTTCTGCGTCGAGCGGTCGGGCGAGCTTTCCGTCTCGGCCTCCTCTTCGACGCGCACATACGACGCCGCGTTCAGCGCCACGAGCACGACGACCATGACGACGACGGACAGGAAGATTAGCAGGCGGCCTTTCATAAGAATCTAAAAGTCTGAAGTCTGGAGTCTCTCTTTTAAGTCTGGAGTCTGGAGTCTCTCTTTTAAGTCTGGAGTCTGGAGTCAAGACAGCACGACTCTCATGCTTTGTCTTCGGCTCCAGACTCCAGACTTCAGACTCCAGACTGTCTTATCGCCTGACGACAGCGCGTCTTGAAATTGTCCCAGTCGGCGACGGACGCCTCTTGTAGTCCGTACCAGTGCAGCTCGAAGTCGAAGGTGAGCGGCAGCATCTCTGTGTAGAGGCGCGGCGTGGCGCTCTTGCGCACGGCGTTCAGGTAGTCGCGATTCGTCTTGTGCTGTGCGAGGCGGACGACGCCGCGGTCGCCAAGCTCGCAGAGCAGCGCGACATATGCCTTGCGTATCGCGCCGCGCAGGTCGCCCGCGCGTGCGAGCCGCTCCGCGTCGTCAAGCAAGTCCGCGGCTGTCTTGTCGGCTTCGAGCCGCTCGCCCAGAATGACGCGGGGCCCGTGCTTCAGTTTGAGCGTCCTTAGCTCGCGCCCGCGCCGCAGCCAGAGACGGCGTGCGACGTATGCGACGACTAAGAGGCAGAGCGCGAGAACGACGATTTGCGCGAGCCGGATTGCACCCGGACTCGTGCCCGGCTCGATGGAGCCGAGACTCCCGAAGAGACTGCGGAAGATGTCGCGGAGCCAACCGAAGAACTCGTCGATGAGGCGCTGGAGAGCGCCGCTCTGCTGTTGTGTCTGCCGGTTGAATTCGGGGTCGCGCAGAATCGCGTTCAGCCGCCCGCGCTCGGCGTCCTTGTCTGTCGTCGCCTCGCGCCCGTCACCCTCCAACTCCGCGAGCCGCGCTTCGAGCGCACGCAGCCGCCCCGCCGCGCCGCGCAACGCCATCGCACGCTTGTTGTTGTCGCCGACACGCTCGAAGTCGTCGAGCGCCGCGTACAGCCAGACGTTATCGACCTCGACGACACGCCCACCCCACTCGACCCGTTCCTTCCGCGGCAGAAGGTCGCGCACTTTGCCGAGCGCGACACTCTCCCGCTTTGGGAATTCGAGCGCCACGTCGGGGTCGAAGCCCTCCTTCGACCAGACCTCCGGTTTCTCGTTCCGGCTCAAAAGCTCGCAGAAAGCGGCCAGCTCTTCGAGCGGCGCGACCGCGACGCGCACACGTCCGCGATATTGCGCGAGCGTGGAGGCGGGCGGCGATGAACGACTACGACTAAAAGTGGGTTGAGACGCTTTGGCGGCGCTGCTTTCGGGCGGCGCGGCCTTCACGCGTGAGATGGTGGGCGAGATGAACGAGATAAGAGAGATGAACGAGATGAGCGCGACGAGCGCGACTCTCATCAACCGTTGGTGTCTGAGCGCGACTCTCATCTCCACTTCAAAGCCC
Source organism: Acidobacteriota bacterium (assembly GCA_032162705.1). Lineage (GTDB taxonomy): Bacteria > Acidobacteriota > Blastocatellia > Pyrinomonadales > Pyrinomonadaceae > QHXN01. Next base: position 97,386 of record JAVRON010000087.1, on the reverse strand, counting down.
GAGGACGGAGCCGGGGAACTTCTCCTCTACGGCGGCGCGCACCGGTTTCGCCTGTGGCGCGGCCAGCGCAGGGGCGAGCGGCGCGTGGACGCCCGCAGGCACCGCCGGCATCTCGCCGAACGCCTGCGCCGCCAGCAGCTCGATATCGTAACCCTCATGCCGCACGCGCTCGTCCACGTAGAGCAGCGAGAGTCCCATCATCCAGACCGGCGCGAGCAGGATCGTCGCCACCTGGCCTATCACATGCGAGATGATCGTGTACCATGCGGGGATGCGCGTTGCGTCCATCTCGAACGGGCTGATGCCGTTCAGATACGCAAACCAGCCTAAGGGTATGAACAGCAACATCGCCGCCGCGTAGCTCGCGAAACTGGTGAACAGGAACATGCCCATCAGTCGGCGCACGTTGCCGCGCGCAAGTTCTGCGCTGCGGCTGATTGAGTCGAACACGCTGCGCCCCTCGACCATCAGAACCTGCGGCACGTACGCGACCCGACCCGCGATGAGGAAGAAGACGTAGAGCATCACGAGGAGTATCATGCCCCACAACAGGAGGGCCAGAACCACTCCGACCCACTCCGCGCCTGCCATCGCCGCCATCCCGATAACGATGCTTATTAGAAAGATCGCGGGAATCAACACCAGCACTCCCGCAAACAAAGCCACCGCGCCCGAGATGATCAGCCAGAAGAGGACGACCAGCGTCGCCGCAAGCAGCCCCCAGAAGCGCGAGCACACGCTGCGGTAGATGAGCCGTGCCGTGACTGGCTCGCCCCACAGGAGGTGCATCACGAGGTTGCGCGACGCCCCGCCCGCGACGATCAGTTGCGCCAGCAGCCCGAGAAGATAGACGGCCACGCCCAGCAGCGCCGTCAGCATATACAGGAAGAGCCGCCCCTCGCTCCCCGTCGCCGAAATCGAGCGGACGCTGACAGACCACAGAACCGTCCCCACCGCCGAGACGACGACGGGCGGCGTGCTGGCGCGTATGAGTGCGCCGAAGTGGCGGCGGTAGAGGCGGACGGTGCGGTCGATGAGGTCGCCCGCGCCGAGCGGTGCCAGTTGCAGTTGTTTGACAGCGAGCGTCGCCAAGAATTTTCGGTGTCCGCAGTTTCGAGAGTTTTTCCGCCCGGCGTGTGTTGCGGCGTGGATTGTAGCACACGGGGCGGAGACGAAACGGGCCGCCCTGCCGAGGGACTGCATCGCAGTCTGCCCCCTGCATTTAGCCTACACCCCGCAGGGGTTCGGTAAATCTTATTCAAATTTTTGAAGGTGACTTCAAAATTTCGTTGTCAAAGTCCGTAATCGAGCCTGGTCGCCCGCCGGGGACAGCCGTTTTCGCGCTCTTAAACCCTGCAATTATTTAACTTGCAGGTTGAAACCTGTGATGGACGCTCAGGTGGCCTTTGAGTTGCTTAATTCCGGGCAGGCAATTCTCTAAAGCCAAGTAAAACTAGGAACCTGTAAGACAGTTGAACACAACGAAAGGAATAGTTAGCATGAAAACTCCCATAAGATTCGTGACCGTGATGCTGACCCTTGCGCTCTCGCTATTTACGATGAGTGCGTCGGCGCAAACGTCCACGACGGGATCGATTGAAGGAACGGTGACCGACGTTAACGGCGCGGCAGTTCCGGGCGTGACGGTGACTGCCGCGGGCCCGAACCTGATTCGCCCGCAGACGGCGACGAGTAATGACGAGGGCGTCTACCGTATCCCCAATCTCCCGCCGGGTCGCTATACGGTGACCGTCGAAGCCGCCAAGGGCTTCGCCAAATATGAACAGGCGAACGTCGAGGTCAACCTTGGAAAGACCTCCACCGCGGCCGTCTCGCTCCGCCCTGCGGGCGCGACTGAGGTCGTCGAGGTGACGGCCAGCTCCGGCGCGGCCATCGACGTGACGACCAATACCACGGGGTCGAACATCTCGACCGACCAGTTCTCGAATTTCCCGACGCAGCGCACCGTGCAGTCGCTCTACAGCATCGCGCCGACGGTTGCCCGCTCTGGCCTGCGCGACTCTTCGGGGCGCGACCGCGACCCGTCGGTCGGCGGCTCCTCGGGCCCTGAGAACAACTACATCCTCGACGGCATCACCGTGAGCGACCCCGCCTTCGGCGGCTCGGGCGCAAACCTGCCGTTCGAGTTCGTTCAGGAAGTCGAAATCAAGACCGGTGCTTTCAGCGCCGAGTACGGCAAGTCCACCGGCGGCATCTTCAACGTCATCACGAAGTCGGGCGGCAACACAATCCGCGGCGACGTGTTCGGCTTCATCTCAACGAAGAGCATGGTGCGCGCCACCAAGCAGTTCTCGTTCACGGGCGCGTCTCCGAACGGCTTCTCGGAGCTTGACGGCGGCGTCGATGTCGGCGGCCCGATTGTCAAGAACAAGCTCTGGTTCTTCGGAGCCTTCAACCCGCAACAGCGTAAGAACTTCTTCCTGACGCAGACCTTCCACACTCCGGTCAACAACAAGGTCACGACGCCGTTCTACTCGGGCAAGATCACGTATGGTCTCAACCAGAACCACACGCTGACCTTCTCGACCTTCGGCGACTTCTCGAAGGAGCAGGGCTTCCTCTACGGCAGTGCCAACCTCGGCGTCTCCGGCTTCGGCGCTAACCCCAGTAGCTTCCGCGGCGAGATTCAGCGCGGCGGCTCGAACTACACGGCACGCCTCAACTCGGTCTTCACGCCGAACTTCATCGGCGAGTTCGCGTTCGGCCTGCACTTGCAGCGCCTGAACACGATCCCCGAAGACCCGGTCGCCCCGCTCGTCACCGACACCTTCGCGATCCTGCGCGGCGACGGTACGGTCGCCCCTGTAACGAGCACCAACATTCCGGGTCAGACAGCGACCTGCACTTCTAACGGCGTCGCAGGCTCGACCTGCACGACGGGCTTCGTCAGCTTCGTCAACTCGCCGGGCGGCTCGCTTCAGCGCAACTTCATCCAGCAGGGCTTCGGCCTCTTCTCGACGCAGGATCGCAACCGTTTTGAGTTGTTGGCGCACCTCCAGAACATCTGGGGCAAGCACACCCTCAAGTACGGCTTCGAGTTCAACCGCAACAAGTACAACATCGATACCGAGTCAACGGGCCCGTCGAACACCTTCGCCAACTCGCAGGGGCTGCCCTTCTCGGCCGGCCTGACCGACACCAACCAGGTGAGCGGCTTCCGCATCACCAACAGCTTCAGCGTCTGCACGACCCGCGGCACGAGCATCGTCTGCCCGAGCGCGACGGCCGTCACCCGCGCCAATGCCATCGCGGCGACCGCCGGTTACACTGGCGCGACCCTAGGCTCGATCACGCAGGCCGAGGTTAACAACAACCCGTTCCTCGTGCTGCTCTCGACGCGCGTCCGCGACTTCAAGAACATCGCGCAGACTTACACAGATGTTGAGAGTTTCTACCTCCAGCATGAGTACAAGGCCACGCGCAACCTCCAGATTTTCCTCGGACTGCGCGAGGACTACCAGCAGGCGTACGGCCAGAACGGCGAATCGTACCTGAAGCTCAACGACATCATCGCCAACTTGCAACCGCGTCTCGGCTTCACGTGGGACTTCACGGGAACCGGCAAGGGCAAGGTGTTCGCCAACTTCGCGCGCTTCGTCGAGGCTCCGATCCCGCTCGACATCAACGTCCGCGCCGGCAGCCAGAACAGCCAGACTGACAAGAACTTCAACGTCAGCCGGTACGCTGCCCCGCTCAACGCCTTCATCGTGCCGGGACGCAACATCGCCAACCTCGGCTCCGAGCCGACGCCGATTGATCCGGGCCTCAGCCCGCAGACGGTCAACGAGTACACGGCCGGCGTCGAGTACGAGGTGGTCAAAGACCTCGCGCTCGGCTTCCGCGGCGTCTATCGTAACCAGGACAACGTCATCGAGGACGGCTCGTTCGACAACGGCATCAACTACTTCCTCTTCAACCCGGGCCGTCGTCGCGGTCAGGACATCACGACCGAAGACATCGCCTGCAACAACCCCGCGGTCGGTTGCTTCGGCCCGGCCCGTCGTTACTACCGCGCGCTTGAGTTCACAGCCACGAAGCGTTTCACGAACAACTACCAGTTCATCGCTTCTTACGTGTTCTCCAGCCTGATCGGTAACTACGAAGGGCTGTTCCGCAACGACAACGGTCAGGCCGACCCGAACATCACCAGCTTGTTCGATCTCGTCAGCCTGCTCAACAACGTCTACGGGCGTCTGCCGAACGACCGCCCGCACCAGTTCAAGTTTGACGGCAGCTATCGCACGCCGATCAAGCTCATGATCAGCGGCTCGTTCCGCGCGCAGTCCGGCATCCCGTTCAACGCGCTGATTCCGAACGTTGATTACGGCGACAACGAAGGCTTCGGCGTGCCGCGCGGCACGGCCATCGTCCCGGCGGTCACGACCACGGTGGCGGGCTTCCCGAACACGGTTCAGAGCATCGGCAGCAACCGCACGCCGACGACCTGGAACCTCGATCTCGGAGCCAACTACCCGATCCAGCTTGGCGAGAACCGCCAGCTCCGCTTCCAGGCCGATTGGTTCAACGTCTTCAACAGCCAGCGCGCTATCCGCCTGGACGAGACGCTCCGCATCGGCAGCGGCGTCAACGGTGTGGCCGACATCCCGAACCCGTTCTTCGGCTCGGGGCGTGTCTTCCAGTTCCCGTCGGCGCTCCGCCTCGGCGTGATGTTCTCTTTATAGTTTGTTCCGTCGCTACGGTGGGGGCCACAGGCCCCGACCGCAGCGCCGATTTGCGGGGAGGAGTGCAAAACTCTTGCACTCCTCCTTATTTTTTCTGCTATGCTATCCACACACGCTTCCCCGATAACTTCGCGTTAAGCTGAATTTCATTTGGTGGCCTTCGGAGGAGCCGGAATGACTTCAAGCCCGTTCAAAATTCTGCCGCGAAACCTCCGGCCATTGATGTCCCGCCTCTTCTTCGTCCTACTCGCAACACTCTGCCTGCTCCCCGCAAGAGCGCGCGCTCAGGGCGGCATCGATACCACCGGCACGGGCGGCGTCCACATCATTCAGGGGCGCATCTTCCTCCCCTCCGGGCGCATCTCCGACACGAGCCTGCGCGTCAAGCTCGAAAGCTTCGGCTCCGGCACGCTCTCGGTCTTCACCGACCTCAACGGGGGCTTCAAGTTCACCTCGCTCACGGCTGGCTCCTACACGGTCGTCGTCGAGGGCACCGATCAATTCGAGTCGGCGCGCGAGTCCGTCTTCATCGACCAGCAGACGAGCCGCGTCGTCAGAGACAGCACGCCGCGCGTCCTTACCGTCTACATCAACCTCCGCCCGAAGCACCGCGAGGCCGAGGCCGCGTCGCATTCGCCGGGCGTCGTCAACGCGTCGCTCGCAGGCATCCCCAAACCAGCAGCCGACCTCTACAACAAGGCGATGGATGCGGCGCGCAACGGCCAGGCCGAAAAGTCGGTCGGGCTTCTGAAGGACGCGCTGGCCGCCTACCCTGATTTCCAGTTGGCCTTGAGCGAGCTGGGAGTGCAGTATGTGAAGTTGAAGCTGCCGGACAAGGCCGTCGAGGTGCTGCGCTCGGCGCTCAAGCTCGCGCCCGACGACTATGCGACGCTCCTGACCTACGGCCGTGCGCTCTACGACATGCAGAACTTCGCGGAAGCCGAGGCGCAGTTCCGCAAGGCCGCGAAGAAGAACCACTCATCACCCTCGGCGCACCTCTACATCGGCTTGATCCTGCTCAAGCGGCGCGACCTACAGGAAGCCGAGAAGGAACTGAAGTCGGCAATCGAGTTCGGCGGCGACGAGATCGCCGTCGCGCACAAGTACCTCGGCGGCATCTACTGGGCCAATCTCAACTACAAGAGCGCCGCCGACGAGCTTGAGACATACCTGCGTCTCGACCCTTCAGCCTCGGACGGCGCGCGCGTGCGCTCGACGATCAAAGAGCTTCGCGCCAAACAATAGCGGGCGCGCACGCGCCCTCCGAACCAGCAGACGGAATTTATAAAAAGGGGAACTTGAGCTTCATGAAAAAAGCGTTGGCCCTTCTCCTCTCGGCGTGCATCCTCTCCAGCGTCGGCGCAGCACAGACCTCCGCGCCCGTACAGGGAAAGCCGCAACCGTCCGAAGAGGAAGATGTCGTCCGCATCACCTCCGAGCTTGTGCAGACGGACGTGGTCGTCACCGATAAGGAAGACCACATCATCAACGACCTGAAGCTCTCGGACTTCGAGGTGTACGAGAACGGCAAGAGGCAAGACCTTAAGTTCATGGAGTTCATCAGCGTGGACGCGCCCCCGCGCACCGAAGGCGATGCCTCCGGGGTAGCGATTGCGGGCAAGCCCGTCGAGACCGACGCTTCGCACGACCTCGCTGCACGCGATGTGCGCCGCGTCGTCGCCTTCGTAGTCGATGATCTGACCATCCCTTTTGAAGACCTCTCGGCCGTGCGACAGCTCCTCACGGACTTCGTCGATAACAAGATGAGGGACGGCGATCTCGTCGCCATCGTGCGCGTCGTCGGCGGCAAGGGGCTTCTACAACAACTCACCTCCGACCGGCAGATGCTGCGTCGCGCCATCGCCGAGCTGAACGTCGCGACGAACCCCTTCATGGCTTATAACAACCCCGCCGACCCGAGGCAATCGAGCAACCCGGCTGTCCCGTCGGAGGGCGGCGTAGCCGGCGATGTTAATTTTGAAGACCTCGGGCTGCAAGACTTCACCGATCCCAACAACGAGACGCAACGCCTCTTCCGCGGACTGTTCTCGCTGACCACCGCCGGTTACGTCATCGACAGCATGAAGAACATCCCTGGCCGGAAGTCGATGGTGCTCATCTCGGGCGGCGTGCCGATTTTCGAGATGTCCAACACAGGCTCCGTCTTCTCGAACATTACGTATCTGCTCAACCAGTTGACGGACAAGGCCGTCCGAGCAGGCGTCGTCATCAATACGCTCGACCCGCGCGGCCTCAAGGCATCTCCCGGCGTCGCGGGCTTCAGCCAGACTCCGGGCCGGAGCGCGCTCAGCGACCCAGACCCGAGCTTCGGACGCGGCGGCGGAACGGACGCGATGTTCGGCGCGCCGCTCGCAGGGGCCGAGGAGCATCTCGGGCTGAGCGTGCTCTCGAACGCCACGGGGGGCGTCTCCGTGGTCAACACGAACAACTTCAAGGAGGGACTCGACAAGGTGCTGGCGCGCGGTCGCGGCTACTACCTGCTGGCCTACGCACCATCGGAGAAGTTCGACAGGAAATTCCACCACCTTCAGATCAAGGTTAAGCGCGACGGCGTGAAGGTCTACACCCATGAGGGCTATCTCGCGCGCCCCGATGCGAAGAGCGCACCGCGTACAAAGGAAGAGACCATCGTCATGGCGGCGCAATCCCCGCTCGCCAAACGCGACGTTGATGTCTCGGCCAACATCACGCTCAAGCCGCCGACCGCGCCCGCCAAGAAGACGACGACGCTCGACATACACCTGCTGATAGACCCGCACAAGCTGAGCTACAAGCAGAGCGACGACGGAAAGTATCACACCTCTTTCGACGTGGTCGGTTTCGTCTACGATCAGGTGGGCAAGTTGCGCGGCGGGTTCAGCGAGACGGTGACTTCTAATCTGTCGCCCGATGAATACCAGCGCGCTCTCGGCACGGGGCTGACCTACTCGGCGACGACGGAGTTGCCGCCCGGCTACTTCCAGTTTCGCGGTGTTGTGCGCGAGACCGAGACGGGAAACCTCGGCACGCTCTCGAAGTACCTTGAGATTCCAGACCTCTCGAACGGGCGGCTCGCCATGAGTAGTCTCTTCCTCTTCGCCGCCGACCCGGCGCAGACGAGCGCCGCGCCGACGCCTCTGCTTGCCCTGCGCCAGATATCGCGCAAGCAGGATTTGCGCTACGCCGCGCTCGTCTATAACGCCAAGGTCGCGGGCGGCAAGCCGCAACTGCGCTCGCAGGTGATTATCAGCAAGGGTGGTAAGATCGTATATCAGGAGCCGGAGCAGGCGTTCGAGCCAGCAGGCGCTTCGCCGGTCACTAAGGTCGGCCAGATCGGCCTCTCCAAAGTCCCGCCGGGGCGATACGTTCTGACGCTGCTCGTCAACGACCCGCTGGCCGACAAGAAGTCGCACATCGTCGGGCGCAGCATCGACTTCACGGTCGTCAACTGAGGCAACCGCTTCAGCGCGCCGGCCTCACTAGAGACGCAGACGGCTTTAAGCCATCCAATCATCAAGCAAAAAAAGAGGGGAGAGCTTCCGTTATAGAAGCTCTCCCCGAATAGTCTGCTTTGAAGCCTTGCGGCTCCGGAGCTAGAAGCTGATGCGCAGTCCGAATTGGACGACGCGACGTGCAAGCTGAATCCTGCTGTCGTCGGCGAAGGGCGAAGAAGCGTTGCCGGCATTGTCGATTAGTTCGCTCAGCGGGAGCGAGCTGTTGCGCGTGACGCCGTAGCCGATGTTGGGGTGGTTCAAGGCATTGAACAACTCGGCGCGGAACTGAACCCTGACGTTCTCGAACACCCTCGTGTTCTTGAAGAAACCGAGGTTCAACTGGTTGAGTATCGGGCCCGCCAGGTAATAGCGCGGTGTGTTGCCGTAGGGCGTGCCGAACAACTTGGCGGCACCGGGGCCGTTGTAGACGAAGCGCACGTCGTTCGGCGTGACGGCGCGGATGACGCTGTTGTTCAGGTCGTTTAAGGACAGGAAGCCGTTCTGGTCGGTGACGACGGGAATCTTGCCGAAGATGAAGGCATCGATCTGGCTGATGCCGACGGAAGTCTGCGGCGCGTTCGGGTTGCCGATGAACGGGCGGAGGCTCTCGCCGCCGCTCAGATAGTTCTGTCCGGCCAGGCCGATGCCTGCGTTCAGGTTCTGACCCGGCGTGTAGCGACGACCACTGTTGATAACGTGCGTGGCGTTAATCTGCCAGCCGCCCAGCAGGTGGCCGACGAAGCCGCGCTGCTCCTTGAAGTAAGGCACATCGTAGATGGCGTTGACCGAGAAGATGTGCGGGCGGTGCAAGGCCGAGACGCTGCGTTCGCTGTGGTAGTCGAACGGGTTCTGCGGCAGGATCGAGTTCTCGCCGTTGAAGGCGAAGACCTCGCTCGAATCGTCAATCGTCTTGCTGAACGTGTAGGTGGCCCCGAGGTTCAGCGCGTTGTTGATGAAGCGGCCGTTGTAGCGCGTCTGGATCGAGTGATAGTTCGACTGCGCCGTGTTCTCGCGGTCGGTGACCGCGCCCGTCGGCTTGATGCGCCCGAAGCATGCGCCCTCGTTGTCGGGCGTGCCGGCCACGTCAACGCAGTTGAGTCCGACGGTTCCCGCCGGGAGAATCTGCGAAGCGAAGGACGGGAAGGCAATCGGCGTCTGGGTCGCGCAGGCCGTGCCCGCCGAGTTGAGCGCCGTGCAGACGTTGCGTGTGAAGCCGAAGAAGCCGCCGTTGGTCGCGCTGCCGGGGATGCCGACGAACGGGTTGCGGAGTACGGACTGGAAGAGTCCGACGCCGTGGTTGCCGACGTAGCGGATTTCGGCGACGTTGTTCTTGCGGATAGAACGCTGGATGCCGAGCGACCACTGTTGCGAGTAGGGCGAGTGGAAGTCGGGCGCGACCTGCGTCTGGCTCAGGAACTTCGGATCGAGCTTGCCGATGGGCAGGACGCCCGAAGACTGGAAGGCGGCCCGCACGTCGGAGCCGAAGAAAGAATTCGGCATCGGGAGACCGGGGTTGACGGCGGGCGACTGCGCCGCAGTCGAGGCCAGTGCGATTGAGAACGGCGAAGAGTTCGCGACGTTGAGCAGGATGTTGTAGAACGCGGGGTCGTAGGCGATGGCGTAACCACCGCGGATGACCGTCGCTTCGTTGCCTAACAACGCGTGCATGAAGCCGCTCTTCTCGCTGTAGCGCGGCGACCATGCGAAGCCGACGCGCGGCGCGAAGTTGTTCTTGTCAGCCGGGGTAAAGGGCACGATGCGGTCACGAACCGGAAGCGCCGGGTTGAAGAACGGTGCCGAGCCGCTCTCACGCGCAAGCGTGAACTGGCTCAGGTCGTTAATGGGCTGCCCCGTGTACTCGTAACGCACGCCGAGGTTCAAGGTCAGGTTCGGACGAATCTTCCAGTCGTCCTGGAAGAAGTAGTATTGATCCCACTCGGTGTAGGCGACGTTCGGGTTGCCGAGCGAGAGGCTGACCGCGGACGGCGCATCGTTGAAGACGCGTCGCTGCTGCGCAAGGCCGGTCTGCGTGGTGTCGAGCGCGAAGGTGAAAGCGCCGCCGTAGTTGGGCAGGAAGGGGACGTGCGCCGTCGTGAACTTGACCTGCGCTCCGACGATCATCGAGTGGCCGCCGTAGGTCATCGTCACGTTGTCGGCGAAGTCGTAGAGAATCGAGCCGCGCCCCTGCGGGAGGCCGCCGCCGACGCCCATCGCGCGCAGAGCGTTACCCGTCAGGGTCACGCCGCGGATAGCGGTCGGGTTGATGCTCTCGATCTGTGCGTTGTCGATCTCGGAAGCGGCGGGCACACAGCCCAGCGTCTTCGGGTCGCAGCCGCCGCCGAAGCTGAGGAACAAATTCGTCCTCACGCCGCGGAACTCGTTGACGATCCGGTTGGAGAACTGACGGATGTATGTGCCACCGAAGTTCTTCGTATCAAACAGCACGTCGCCGTGGAAGCCGTTCGTCGCGCTGACCTGAGTGCTGTTCAGAGTGTCGCCGTTCTGCTTCAGGTAGCGAACGTAGAAGTTGTCCTTATTCGTCACCTTCACGTCACCGCGGACGCTGTACTCGTTCTGGGTATAGGTGTTCGGGAAGGTGCGCTCGATCTGGAAGCCCTCGACGCGAACGGCGTGCGCCGCATCGGGGCCGATGTCGATGAAGTCGCGGTTGCACTGGCTGAAGCGGCTCTGCGGTGCGCCGGCCAGTTTCTCGACCGTCGCGTTGCAGTTCAAGAGGTCTGTGCGCGGGAAGATGCTTCCCAGGGTGAGCGCGGTCGGGTTGAGCTGGACGATGGAGTTGATGACCGGGTTGCCGGGGAAGGCCGCGGTCAGTCTCGGCAGGTCTGACTGGTTGATGGCGAAACCGGCTGAGGCCACATCTGCCGTCGAGGGCTGCCTGATGCCTTCGTAGGAGCCGAAGAAGAAGGCGCGGTTCTTGACGATGGGGCCGCCGAAGGTGCCGCCGAAGACGTTGCTCAGGAAGCGCGCCGGGTTTTTGTCGCCGCGTGCCCGCTCGATGTTGTTGAGCGTATCGAGATTGCGCTGGTCGCGATGATACTCGAACGCTGTGCCGTGGAACTGGTTCGTGCCGCCCTTGGTCACGATGTTCACGACCGCGCCGAGGTTGCGGCCATACTGCGCGGAGAAGTTGTTGGTGACGACCTGGTACTCCTGCACCTGATCCTGATTGTCGATGAAGAGATTCGGGCCACCGACCGAGAGGTCGTTGTTGTCGGAGCCGTCAATCTGGAAATTGTTCGAGCGTCCGCGATTGCCGTTCACCGAAAGCCCCGTGCCGTTGGTGTTCGTGCCGCCGCCGCTGTTCTGCGCCACGCCGGGAATCAAGAGCGCCAGCGTATCAAGTCCGCCGCCCGCCGCGTTCGAGGGGAGGTCTTCGACCTTGCGCGCCTCGAAGGTGTGAGAAATCTGAGACTGCTCGGTGTTGAGCACCTCTTCCGTCCCGGCGACGACCGTCACGGTCTCGGCGATGTTACCCGCCTCCAGCTTGGCGTCGAGGGGGTTGACGACGCCTACTTTTACGTCCGTGTGGGTGATGACGACGCGCTTGAAGCCCGCGCCCTCAACCGTCACGGTGTACTTGCCCGGCTGGAGGTTCGAGAACTCGTAAGTCCCTTCGCTCGTGGTCGTAAAGGCCGGGGTCTCAGCGCCCGTGGCCTCATTCTTCGCCTTCACGGTCGCACCGGCGACCACTTCACCGTTTACGTCGGTGACGACGCCTCTCATCGTGCCGGTGGTGGCCTGCGCCATAACCGACCTGATGGAGAGCGGCACCATCATCGATAGAGATAAGGCGAGCAGGTTGATAATAGATAGGGCTTTCGCAAGCCGAGAACGTTTCATACGCTTTCCCTCCTAAGCTACTCTGGGGTCAATTGGTAAGTTGGTTTTCGGAAACTAACGCAGCATGCCGATCAGGCGTCGCACCTGCTCGGCGTTCGCGGCGTCGGGCTTGTCTCGCAGATAGGTCTCGAAAGACTTCAGAGCGAGCGCCCGCTCCCCCTTGTTCATGTAAAGCTGCCCTAAGTGAAACTGTGCCAGCGCGTACTTGCTGCCGCCCAGATCATAGGCGGCTGAAAGCTCACGCTCGGCCTTTTCAGACTCGCCCAGACCGGCGAGCGCGATGCCGTCATAGAGGTGCGCGGCGGGCGAGGTTGAGTTGAGCACGAGCGCCTTGTCGAGCGCTTCGGCGGCCTCAGGGAAATTCTGCTGCTCGACGAGCACGATGCCGAGGTTGAGCTGCGGGTTAAAAGCCTTCGGAGCTATCCGCACAGCCTCGCGCAACTCCCGTGCAGCCTCTTCGAGATTCCCCTGAGCGAGGAGATAAGTCCCGAGGTCGTTTCTTGCCTTGAGGTAGCCGGGGTAGAGAGCGACGGCTTTGCGCAGGTGCGCCACGGCTTCGTCGAGCTTCCCTTCCTTACCGGCCTTCGTCCCACGCTCGAACTCTTTCGACGCGCCCGACGGCACCTTATCGTCCAACTCTTCCGCCGAGACGACGTTCGAGCCGGGCTTCTTCTCCTCGACCGAGACGCCCTTCTCCTTCAGGTAGAGCGTCATGAGCGTCGGAGCGCGGCCATAGACCTGGACGCGCTCCGAGGTCGCCTCAAACTTTTGATCCCGGTCCGCATCGACCTCAAGCGTGTAGGTGCCCGGCGTGAGGTTTCCTATATCAAACAGCCCTTGCGAATCGGTGTAGGTGATCGACTGATCTCCGCGCAGCACGCGCAATGTCAACCTGATCGGCTCGGAGACCGGCGACCCGTCCGGCAACACCACACGACCGCGGATGCTACCCGTCTGACTGTTAAGCCCTTCGGACGAAGACGGTGGCCGCCCTGTGGGTGCACCCCCCTGCGCCTCCGCCGTACCGCACAGCAGCAGCAAAAAGAGTAGGGCCGTTAAAGCCTTGAAAGCTTTCATTCTCCCCGGAATCTATCAGCCTGCTATAAATCTTGCTTAGAAGAAAAGTTCTAAAGAGTGCGAGAATGGCACCAGCAGGAAGACTAAGAGCGCCAGCAGAAGTACCAAGAGTACCAGCAGGAACACTTATGACATATGGGCGAGGCAAGCTGCATGCCCCGTTTTCCGGCGGGCTAAGTGTTTGAAATTTGAGGGGCAGCTTTGGTCGTCCGGCCAAGGCTCATCCGAGTTTTCGGATTGCCCAACGATTCTATGGATTTCGATGCGACTCCGGTGCGTGCCCCGAAACACGAGACGCAGGCGAGAACGAATCCCGCCTGCGTCCACTCTATCACCGCGCGGAATTTTGAATCGCTCCCGCACCGGTCGAGCTACTCAACCACGAAGTCGGCGCGGCGCTCGATATCAACCTTGCCCTTCTTGTCTTGCAGGTTGACGATCAGCGCGTAACGGCCGCGCGCAGGCGGGAGCTTGAGGCGTGTGGCTTGCGGGAACATGTTAGGCGACGACGCATCAGCGCTCGCCGAGATCGAGAGCGGACTGTCGAGCAACGCCTTGCCCTGTGCATCGATGAGGCGCACGCGCTGTGTCAACTCCGCGGAGTCTTTAGGCAGGTTGTAGACGATGTAGCGCACGTCCGCTTCCGAGCCGCGCTTGAAACTATTCGCGCCGCCGAAGCCGGTCTTTCCCGCCTCATTCAGCAACACGCTGCTCGCGGAGACTTCCTTGCGGTCGGTCAAGTCCGGCACCTCGAAGAACTGATAGGCCGAGCCGACCGCGCCGCTCGACTGCTCGCGCACGACCGCGCGAATCTGGTACCGACCCGGTGCGAGCTTGAAAGGCTGCGGCACGAAGGTGAACCCGCCGGCCGAGAGCTTCTGCCTGTCTGCGGGCTGCGCCACAAGGTCGTAAGCGACCGTGTGCGACACGACGCCCACGGGCTTGTCTATCCCGTTCTGAAAGACCCACGCCACCACCTCGTAGGAAGCCTTCTGCTCGGGCGCGTTGGCTAGGGGAAGGCTCAGGTAGTTGCGCCCGATGTGCAGACCCGTGAGCACGACCTGCTCTCCGCCCTGCGGGGCCACATTGGCGACCACCTCCAACGGCAACTCCATGCGCGGCACAGGCGAGAGCAGTGCCGCCGCCAGCTCCGCGTTCGTCCCACGCGCCGTCTCTTGATTAACAGCGAGGTAGCCACGACGCGTCCGCACTAACAGGTCGGGCTTGCCTTTGACCGTCACCGTCAGCTTATGAAACTTGTTGTCGAGTTTGCCGGGGTGGAAGCCGACGACGTAATAAGAACTCGCATCTTCAACCGCGCGCTCGATCCCCGAAGTGATGTCGTTCGTGTTGGCGAAGAGCGTGCCGCCCGTGCCGTTGACGAGCACGCGCACCGCCTCAAGATTCTCAAAGTCGGAGAAGTTGGTGTTGCTGCCCGCGATCTCGCGCGCGCGCATGTCGGCTCCCGTCGTGTGTTCGCTCGCCGTGGTGTTGTTCGTGCGCAGGCCGCCCGCGTCGAGGCCGTAGACGCTGACGCCGCTGCGTCGAGCCTTCTCGATGAGCTGCGTCAGGTCGTTCGAGAGGTCGTCGCTCGTGTTGGTCAGCGTGCTGAACGACTCTGTGAGCAGCACGACGACCTTACGGCCCGGTAACTCGGCCATCGCCTCGAAGAGTGAGGCGAGCGTTTGCATCGTGCGGCGGGCCTCGTTCGCTATCTCGGCGATACGCGCCTGCGCGATGTTGCGAATCTGACTATGGAGTTGCGCCGTCGGGGATGTATCCGACGGCGTCAGCGAGACGGCGTCGTCGCCCGTGCCGCGTCGCTGTGGCACAGCACCGATGGCGAGCGACCCCTGCGTCGTCTCGTTGGCGATGCTCTGCGAAGCGACACGGCGCGCCACGGCTTCGAGCACCTGCTCGTCGCCCCGGTTGATACGCACGGCCTCGCCGGCAGTGAGCTTGAAGCGCGGGTCGGTCTTGCGCTCGGGCCCGTTGGGCGAGCCGACGCGGCTGATGGCGCTCAGCAGACGCAGATGGTCGTTGGTGAACTGCTGCGAGGCGGCCGTGCTCCCGCCCGTGGCAATAAGCGCGACGAGATCGCTCGGCGCAAGCTTCTCGCCGACGTAATCTGAGAGCGCACGGCGCGAGCGCACAAGGTTCTCCGCCGAGAGGTTCTGGTCATCTACTACGAGCGCGACGTAGCGGCCCGGGAAGGGGCTTGCCAGCGACGTGGTCGTCGCCGCGTTCGTCGCTGCCGCCGCTGCTCCGCCCGCCGCAGTGCCGGAGTTGTTCGCAGTCGCCTGAGCGTCCTCCTTGCGTGCGACGCGCGAGCCTTCGATGGCCGCGAAGTAGTCAACCAGCCGAGCCTCTCCCTCATCCGTCACCTGAAAGTCAGAGGCGTTAAGCCCCGTCACCCTCCTGCCCGTCTTGTCCGTGACGATCAGATCGATGTGGACGACCGTCGTGCCGATCCTGACCGTCTCCTCCTGCTCCTGCTGCGGCGTTTTCGGCGTGGCGGGCTGCTGCGGCGACGGCTGGGGGCAGACGGTCGGGGCGACGAAAATCAACATGAGCAGTGTCGAAAGAATTCTTTTACGCATGGATTGCCTCACAGGGGTCGAGTCTTTTCTGTTCAAAAGGTTAAAGGCCCCGGTGGGGAACCTTCTCGGTCAGGGTGGCTGGATTATACCGTAAAGAAAAAAATAGGGGGAGAGCACAGCGGCTCTCCCCCTTTCTTAAGCTCGCGACTCTTTGCGGTCGCAGCCGGCTCGGGGCCGTTTAGAAGATTAAGCGGAGGCCGAAGCGCACGCTGCGGTTGCCGCCGTTGTTAAAGCCGGGGTTCTGGAAGGTGCTGGTCGTGAAACCGTTCGAGGCATCTTCCGTGACCACATCGGGTACACCATAGTTCCGGTGGTTGAGGATGTTGAAGGCCTCAGCGCGGAACTCGACCTTGACGTTCTCGGTGATGTTGGTCGTCTTGAAGAGCGACAGGTTCGCCAGCGAGAACATCTCGCCGAAGAACGTGCTGCGACCGACATTGCCGAAGGGCGTCTTGAAGAGGTTGAAAGCCTCCAGTGCGGAGAGCGGTTCGCCGAACTGGTTATTCAGGCCGAAGTCGTTGTAGATCAGACGAGCGCTCTGAAGTACCTGCGAGGCGGAGACGACCGTACCGGTCGAGCCAACGTTCCCCGTGTTGAAGACGATAAAGCTGCCGGGGGTCGCGGCTCCGCCGTTGTAGTCGCACTCAGGGCCGCCGAAGAGTATGTCGCAAGCGGCTCCGTAGCCGAAGGCGATGGTGCCGACCGGCGCACTCGGGTTGCCGTTGAAGGGACGCAGACCGCCCGCGCCGATGAACCCGTTCTCAAAGTTCGGGTCGTAGGTGCCGAAGAAGTCGTTCGGCGTGTAGGGACGCCCCGAGCCGACGCGGATCAGACCGCCCACCTGGAAGCCACCGAGAATCTTACCCATGGTGCCCTTCTGATCCTTCATGAAGGGCAGCTCGTAGAGGAAGTTCGTCGTAAAGTTGTGCTTCTGGTGGAAGGCCGAAAGCCCGCGCTCGCCGCCCGTGATGTCGAACGGATTCTGCGCCTGTGCAACCGTCTGGCCGCCGCCGAGGGTCGAGAAAATCTCGGAGGCGTTGTCGATGGTTTTGCTCCAGGTGTAGTTCGCGTTCAGCACGAGGTCGTTGGTGAACCGTGTGTCGAAGCGAACCTGCATACCGTTGTAGGTTGAAGACGCGCCGTTGATGCGGGTGCGGATGGCACCGAAGGTCGGGTCAACGCGACCGCTGCCGAGGATGCGCGAGCCTGTGGCGTCAATTCCGCGAGTGTTGAAGCTGTTAGCAGCGGTCGGAGTCTGGCACGATGCGTCGAAGGAGCAGGTGCCCGGCGAGCGGCCACCGGTGAACATCGTCGGGTTGCCGAAGTAAGCGCCCGCCTGCTCAAGGAAGCGGAGGTCGGGGTTGCCGTTGACGGTCTGGAACTGACCGACGATGCGCGAGCCGACGTAGCGGACTTCGAGCACGCTGCGGCGTCCGACTTCCTGCTGGACGCCGAAGTTGAACGACATCGTATAGGGGTTGTACAGGTTAGGGTCAACCCTCGTCTGGTTAAAGAGGCGCGGGTCGCCGCCGTTGGTGCCCGGCGTTCCGTTGAGCTGCGCCGTCGTGGTGGGCAGGAACGGGAAGTTGACCGCGCCCGTGCCACCCGGCGTCTGGCGGAAGGTGCCGACCGCCGCGAACGGCGCTGCCGTCACCGTGTTCAGAACGATGTTGAAGTAGGGCGGGTCGTAGGCGATGCCGAAACCGCCGCGGATGACCGTGCGTCCCTCGCGGAAGCGGTCGCCCATGAAGTTGAAGTTCGGCGACCACGCGAAGCCGACGCGCGGCGCGATGTTGTTCTTGTCAAGCGGTATCTTCTGCGCCGTGCGGAAGGCAAGCGGGAAGGACGTGTTGAAGATCGCCGTCGAGTTGTCGGCCTCTCGCGCGTTGATCTGCTCGATGATCGGGTTGAACGGCGTCGTCGAAAGCTCGTAGCGCGCGCCGAGGTTCAGCGTCAACGTCGGGCGGATGCGGTAGTCGTCCTGAAGGAAGAAGAAGTAGTCGTTCTGCGTCGTCTTGATGTTGGGGTTGCCGAGCGCGAAACTGACCTGACGGAAACGGCCCAGCAGGAAGTTCTCGAATGCCGTCGGGCTGGTGCGCGCCGAGCCGTTCAGGCCGGTCGTGCCGTAGTTGAAGAAGGTGTTCGCCGGTGCCGACGCGCCAGCGTTCGCGAAGGTGTACTGCCCGAACAGGTTCGGGAGGAAGAAGTTGTTAACCTTCTGGTGGCGAATGTCCGCGCCGTACTTCAGGGCGTGGTTGCCGAGCGTCTGCGAGATGGTGTCCTGCAACTGGTACACGTCAACGACGCGCGACTGCGGCAGGTTGTTGGGCGGGCCGAAGGAGGTTAGGAGGCCGCCCGCGATGGAGCGCGTCCCCGAGAAAGAGATGCCCGCGCCGGGGTTCTGCGATGTGTCGCCGAAAGTCACGTTGAGGCGCGAGAAGTTGAACCGGGCCTCGTTGGTCGTGCGTGACGAGAGCAGACGCGTGTAGGTGACGCCGAGGTTGTTGTTCTTCGACGGCTCGCTGAAGAAGAAGCCGCCGACGCCGCGCGAGGCCAGGATCGGGAACCTCGCGTTGTCGAAGATGTAGCGCGTGCTGAGCGTGTCCTTGCCGGTGAGGTTCCAGTCAACCTTACCGATTATCTGATCCTCGCTCTGCTGGAAGGGGGTGATGCGCACGCCCTCGCCGCCGAAGAGGATTCGGCGTCCGCCCGGCGCGGTCGAGTCGGCGATGACTGCGAGCGGCGCGAGGAAGCCCGGCGTGACGGGGTTGCCGAACGGGTTGCCCGGGCCGAAGTTGAACACGTCGGGGATGCCGTCGCCGTTCGTATCAGTGGTCGGCGGGGCGATGAGCAGCGTGCCCGTCGCAGCGTTCGCGGGGCCGATGGTCGCCAGGGTGCTGGTCGTGGCAGTCCCGAAGACACGGTTGGCTGCCGCCGCCGCGTCTAAGTTGGGCGCGAAACTTCCGCTCGACACATTGGAGAAAATCTGCTGACCCCTATCGTATGTGCCCTCGTAGGTGACGAAGTAGAACGCTTTGTTCTTGACGATGGGGCCGCCGATGCGACCGCCGAAACGATTGATATGGTCGGGCGTCGGCCCGTTGGTGAGCGTGTTGGCGAGACCGCTGAACTGCGTGAAGCCGTTCGACGTGAGGAAGTTGAACTGC
The DNA here is from genome assembly GCA_032162705.1 of Acidobacteriota bacterium. Classification (GTDB taxonomy): domain Bacteria; phylum Acidobacteriota; class Blastocatellia; order Pyrinomonadales; family Pyrinomonadaceae; genus QHXN01. The sequence continues at coordinate 78,484 of JAVRON010000087.1, read as the reverse complement.
TTGGCAGTCTGCTTCTCGATGTTGTCGCGGGCGTTGAGCGCCGAGTTCTGATGGAATTCAAAGAGCGCGCCGTGAATGTCGTTCGTCCCGGAGCGGGTGACGACGTTGATCTGCGCGCCGGAGTTGCGGCCAAACTCGGCGGAGAAGCTGTTGGTGATGACCTGATAGTCGCCGATGGCTTCGCCATTCGTGATCGAGAGCGAGGGCCCGGCCACGGAGTTGTCGTTGTTGTCCTGACCGTCGATCTGGAAGTTGTTCGAGCGACCGCGGTTGCCGTTGGCCGAGATGCCGACGCCGTTGGCGAAGTCCGTGTCGCCCGGCGTGACGACGCCTGGCGTGAGAAGCGCCAGATTGTCAATCGAGCCGACGAAGGGCAACTGCGTCAACTGCTGCGGTGTGTAGCTGGTCGAGAGCTGGCTCTGTGCGCTGTCGATGAGGGATGTTTCGCCCGTCACCTGCACGGTCTCGCCTGCGATGCCGGCCACGCCGACCTGAAGGTCAGCGGTGTTCTCTGTTGCAGCGCGCACCGTGATGTTTTCAGCCGACTTCGGGGCGAAGCCCGTCGCCGTCACGTCCACGCGGTATTTGTCGCCGGGGGTGAGGTTCGTGACGCGATAGAAGCCTTCCGAGTTCGTCGTCACCTCTCTGCTCTGTCCGGTATCAACATTAGTAACTTTGACAGTCGCGCCCGCAACTGCCGCGTTGTTCGGATCGAGCACAACGCCTTGCAAGTTGCCCGAAGTCACCTGAGCGGTCGCAAACGACGCGGTGAACATGAGCAACGCCAGCAGAGTCACAGTGCGTGCGACCAAACTGCCGTAGCGAAATTCGCACATAATTAAAGCTCCCTCCAGAGTTCTGTTGTTGTCTTGGGCTTGGAAATTTTATTAGCGCGGTGGCCGGGGCGGTTATAGGCATCCTCTGGCCCAGCGCTGTTTACAAGCTATTTCTTGCGGTCGAGTCGGTTACAGGCAACACTTGTTCCCATACCGGAAGGGTTCCTAAATCCAAGAATTACTTGATTTAATCCGACTATTGAACGTCCGCCAATCCAAATTCTCGGATACGCCTTCAATTTTATGAAAGGATTTTATTTTACGGAGGGGAGGTGAGTCTTCCGCCGAACGGAGAGGATGAGCCTCTATGAAAGTACGGAGAGGGTGAGCGTCTATGAATAAAGCTGCGGGAGAGGTTGGCCGCCGCCGGTCAAGGTCTTCAAACCGTCGAATCGAGCATCCGCGCCAGACCCGCCAGGTCGAGCGCGTGGATGGGGAGGCCGAGTTGTCTCTCAAGGTCTTCGAGGCGTGTGCCGTCGAGCATGACAGGCTCGTCCGACTTGTGAGCCGTCTTCGGGATGACGACGAAGTCGCCCTCGATTCGCGTGCGCGCAGCCTGCACGCACTCGCCGGTCATCAGCCCTGCGACGACGATCTCGGAGCCGAAATACTTATTCTCGATGGCGACGACTTTCAAACGCGTCCCCACACGGTCGTTCAGTCGCCCGATCAACTCTTCGAGTACGGGAGCGAAGAGCGTGCCCGTCAGGACGCTGCCGTGCAGACGTGGGGCACGGGGCGGCGGATTCTTCTCGACGCGTCGCAGCAGGCGCGCGAACTCTTCGCGGAACGAGCGCACCATGCCGACGCCGTCCTCTATCTGCGGGTAGTCGCCGTAGTGTCTGCGCGCGGGAACTGTGCGGCCCGCACGCAGGTAAATCTCGTCGCCGAGGAAAGCGAAGTTCGTCCCCAGCCTCTCGCGTAGCTCGCGCTGGAGCGCCGAGACCTCGCGGATAATCTGTCGGCACCACTCGGGCGTGACGGGCGTCAGACGCTCGTCGGTGTTGTAGCGCGTCAGTCCGAGCGGGACGATGGCGACGCTGCGGACGCGCGGGTACTCGGCGGCGAGGTCTCGAACGGTCTTCCGCAGAATTTCGCCGTCGTTGATGTCAGGGCACAAGACGACCTGCGCGTGAATCTCAATACTAGCGTCCATCATCCGACGCATCTTGTCGGAGATGTCTGCGCGGTGCTCATCGACGCCGAGCAGGAGTGCGCGCACACGCAAGTCGGTCGCGTGGACGGAGACATATTGCGGCGTCAGACGCTGTTCGATGACACGCTGCATCTCGTCTTCAGTGATCGAGGAGAGCGTCGTGTAGTTGCCGTAGAGGAAAGAGAGGCGCACGTCCTCGTCGCGGAAGAAGAGCGCGGGGCGCGCGTCGGGCGGGTTGCCTTTGCAGAAACAGAAGAGACATTCATTGGCGCACTGGCGCGGCGCGATGTTCTCGAACTGGAGTCCGAAGTCCTCGCCCTCTCCGCGCTCGATCTCAAGCTCCCACTCCTCGCCGTCGCGCTTGAGCACGTCGAGCGTGAGTTCGGTCTCGCCGCCCGTGTGGAAGCGGAAGTCGAGATAGTCGCGCACCGTACGGCCGTTGACTTTGACGACGCGGTCACCTGGCTCAAGCTCAAGCTCCGCACCGAGGCCGCCCGGGGTGACCTCTGTGATCGTGACGCCGCGGCGACGTATCTGCGTGACCGCGGGTGTGACTGCGAATTCATACATCTCGAAAGACCTACTGCGACTTACCTTCCGGCCTTCCGGAAGCCTCTTCCAAATGTCGCCGGGTGCTTCGCTTAACAAGTCGAACCTGACGGCTCTCGTCTGCGCGTCCCGAACAACCGTTGAGTATGGCCGAAGGCGGCCACCACTTCAACCCTCGGCGCGTGCGGCTTGCTTCGAGCGAGACGGCCTTGCGCGGTGTGAAAGAAGATAGATGAGAGCGGAGTATGTGCGGTTCGCCGCCTCGGGCGGCAGAAGGGAGAATTGAGTCAGCCGGGCATTGCGCCGCAGCAATCTGACCGGGCGGCCTGTCAGAAAGAACGAACGTGACTGACTCGCACGCTTGCCTTCCCTCTCGGCGTGTGCGTGAGACTCGAAGGTCATCCGTCCGCATCGCCTTCTTTAAAGTCTCACTTCTTCCAATGTTTGACGGCCAACAGCGCGGCTCTTGAAGTGAGCGAGCGCCCAAGTTCGTGTCTCTCTCCGGCACACGCCGGGACTGATCGAGACGCAGGGCATATGAGTTGCAGAAGTTTCGAGGCGGCGTCCGTTCTCCCGCCGGTTCCCGCCAGAGAGCCTCTCAGAAAGGTTTCCATTGAGACATCGGAAGGGTTTCCATTCAGACAGATGAGCACCACGCCTCAGAGACTCGAACCAGTGACCGCACAAGCCGTCCACGCGGAGGTCACGCGCGCGCGCCCGACAGTCCTGCTCGCCGAAGACGACCGCTCGCTGCGCCGCTATCTGGAGGTCGTTCTACGCCGTGCAGGCTACGAAGTCTTGACGGCAGCCGACGGCCTTGAAGCCATGAAGGCGCTGCTCTCGTCGTCGGTCGATGCACTCGTGACCGACGCATGTATGCCGCACCTGTCCGGCTATGAACTCTGCCGCTTCCTCCGACGCCACCCCACGCTCGACCGTTTGCCCGTCGTGCTGCTGAGCGGCGCTGACAGAACGAACGAACCGCCCGACGCTTCAATGCGCGCCGACCGATACCTGTCAAAGCCCTTCCCACCCGCAGAACTCGCAGACTGCCTCGCGCGTCTGCTCCCTCAAGCGGCGTAAGCTGCCGAGGCGGAAGCCCGACCGTGAGGGAGGGCGTCTCAACTTCCGCCAGTCGCAGCTATGCAAGCTCTACGCCCTCCCTCACGGTCGGGCTTCCGCCTCGCTCGTATTTCTGGTCGCAAGCTAAAAGGAGGGCCGCTCCGACTTCGAGCGGCCCTCCTTATTTGCCGGATCGTTCCACGCGGCGAGCTTCCGTCTAGACCATGCTGCCCGCCTTCGAGCTTTGCGGCGTGAGACCGAGTATCTCGTCGAGCGGTGTGTATTCCAGCCCCTGATCGTCGGCAACGGCCTTGTAGGTGAGCTTGCCCGCGTAGGTGTTGACGCCCTCTTTGAGACCGGGGTCGCTCTGGATGGCGTCGATGAAGCCACGATTAGCGAGACGGAGCGCGTAGGGCAGAGTCGCATTCGTCAGTGCGAAGGTCGAGGTGCGCGGCACAGCGCCCGGCATATTGGCGACGCAGTAGTGCAGAACGTCCTCGACGTAGTAGGTCGGGTTCGAGTGCGTCGTCGGCCTCGTCGTCTCAATGCAGCCGCCCTGATCGACCGCCACGTCCACGATGACCGCGCCCTTCATCACGTCCTTCAGCATCTCGCGCGTGACGAGCTTCGGCGCGGCTGCGCCGGGGACGAGCACCCCGCCGATGATAAGGTCGGCCTCGGAGATCGCGCCGTGGATGGCGTAGGCCGAAGAAGCCAGCGTTGAAATCTTCGATAGAAAGATGTCGTCAAGCTCGCGCAGGCGGTCGAGGTTCTTGTCGACAATCGTGACCTGAGCGCCCATGCCGACGGCGATCTTCGCGGCGTTGGTTCCGACGACTCCGCCGCCGAGGATGACGACGCGCGCAGCGGGCACGCCGGGCACGCCGCCGACAAGCACGCCGCGCCCTCCGTTCATCTTCTCAAGGTACTGCGCGCCGATCTGCACGGCCATCCGGCCCGCGACCTCCGACATCGGAGTAAGAAGCGGGAGCGTTCCCTTCTTATCCGTAATGGTTTCGTAGGCGATGCCTGTAACCTTGTGTTCAAGGAGCGCGCGGGTCTGTTTCGGGTCGGGCGCGAGATGCAGGTAGGTGAAGAGAAGCAGCCCCTCTTTCATGCGCGGGTACTCAGGCTCAATCGGCTCCTTGACCTTGACGATCATCTCGGCCTCGGCCCACACGTCGTCCGCCGCTTCGATCATCTGCGCGCCCGCGCGTTCATACAGCGCGTCCTCGAAGCCCGACCCTTCGCCCGCACTGCGCTCGACGACGACCCTGTGCCCGGCATCGTTGAGAGCGCGCACGCCCGCGGGCGTCAAGCCCACACGATATTCGTTGTCCTTAATCTCCTTGGGGAGTCCGACGATCACTGTTCGTGTCTCCAATCTTGTTTATTCAAAATTGACTTCGTCAATCTGCGCACGTTGGAGCTTGCCGCTGTAGTCAACGTAGATCGACTTCCACTCGGTGAAGATATCGAGGACTTGCGTGCCCGCTTCGCGGTGGCCGTTGCCGGTGCCCTTTGTGCCGCCGAAGGGGAGATGGACTTCCGCGCCGATGGTCGAGGAGTTGACGTAGAAGATGCCCGTGTACATCTCGTTCATCGCGTGGAAGGCGCGGTTCACGTCGCGCGTGTAGATCGACGCCGACAGACCGTAGCGCACGCCGTTGCCGATCTCGACGGCCTCTTCCAGAGAGTTCGCAGGGATGACGGTCGTGACGGGGCCGAATATCTCTTCCTGCGAGATGCGCATACCGGGCGCGGCGTCGGCGAAGACGGTTGGTTCGATGAAGTAGCCGCGTGCGTGCTCGCCCTCTTCCAGACGTTTGCCGCCGCAGGCGAGCCGCGCGCCGTCTTCACGCTGTCCGATCTCGATGTAGCCGAGAATCTTATGGAGCGCGTCCGAGTTGATGACGGGCCCCACGTCCGTCCGCTCGTCAAGACCGTTGCCTACGCGCAGGCCGCGCGCACGCTCGACCAGCTTCTCGGTGAACTTCTTATAGACCTTCTTATGGACGACGACGCGCGAGGAGGCCGTGCAGCGCTGCCCCGATGTGCCGAACGCGCCCCAGACCGTGCCTTCGACGGCGAGGTCGAGGTCTGCGTCCTCCAACACCATGATGACGTTCTTGCCGCCCATCTCCAAAGAGCAGATGGCGTTGCGCTCGGCGCAGGCCGTGGCGACGAGGCGGCCCGTCTCGGTCGAGCCGGTGAAAGAGATGAGTCGCACGTGTGGGTTTTCGGTTAAGGCCGCGCCGACCGTCTCGCCGTAGCCGGTGACGAGGTTGACGACGCCGGGCGGAATCCCTGCCTCCTCGCAAGCCTTCACCAGATTGTAGGTTGAGAGCGGCGTGTCCTCGGCGGGCTTGATGACGACCGTGTTGCCGCACACTAAGGCGGGGATGAGCTTCCAGGAAGGAATCGCCATCGGGAAGTTCCAGGGCGTGATAAGCCCGCAGAGTCCGACGGGCTGGCGCACGCACATGGCGAACTTCTCAGGCATCTCGGCGGGCGTGGTGAAGCCGTGCAGGCGTCGGCCTTCGCCCGCAGTGTAGTACGTGCAGTCGATGGCCTCCTGCACGTCGCCGCCGGTCTCCTTCAAGACCTTGCCCATCTCGCGCGTCATCTCGCGCGCGAAAGTATCTTTGTTGCGTATGAGAATCTCACCGAGGCGGAAGAGGATTTCGGCGCGGCGCGGCGCGGGCAGGTGTCGCCAACGATCTGCCGCCGAGCGTGCCGCTTCAACCGCACGCACGATGTCTTCGGCGGTCGAGACGGGGAAGCGTCCTACACGGTCGCGCGTGTCGGCGGGGTTCACATTCTCGAACCACTCGCCCGACGAGGAGGCGACCCACTCGCCGCCGATGTAGTTGGGATAAGCCTTCGGGACGCCCCGCGTCTGCGCCTTCGAGACGCTTCGCTCCGTCTTCTTCTTCGCGTTTTTGCCGAGGGCCTTTTTCGCCTGTGCCATAAAAACGGTGATGAGTGATGGGTGATAAGTGATAAGAAACTGCTTCTGCTTTTTCTTATCACTTATCACCCATCACTCATCACTTGTCCCCTATTGATATGTGAACTGGACGATTGCCTGCGTGACGCGCTCGCCGTTGAAGGCGGAGACGTGCAGGACAATCGGGTCGCCGGGCTTCAAGGCGTTGATGATGCGCTCGAAGTCCTCGATGGTGCTGACCGGCTGGCGGTTGATGCGCTGGATGACCATCGATTTCTGGACACCTGCGTCGAAGGCAATGCCTGCCTGGTCAACGTCCTGAACGTAGAGGCCGCGCACGCCCTTCAGGTTGCGCTCGTTGGCGATCTGCGGCGTCAACTCGCTCAGCTTGAGGCCGAGCGCGGGGCGGTCGCTTTTCGGTGCAGACGGGTTCGCGCCGGGCTTAACGATTTCGGGCTTGCCGCCCGGCACATCGGTCTCCGGGTTTGCGGAGGTGCGCGCCGGTGGTCGCTCGCCGACGGTGACTCCGGCTGTGTGCCGCTCAAGCTTGTCGCCCGCCTCGCGCAGGTATGTGAGCTGCACAGCCTGGTGGACGGGCGTCGAGGCGACCTTGTTGATGAGGTCTTGCGCGTTCTCGACCGGCTGGCCGTTGAACTCGATGATGACATCGTTGGTCTGGATGCCGGCCTTCGCCGCGGGCCCCTGTGCGTCGGCCACGTCCTTGATGATCGCGCCCTTCGCCGACTCCATCTGATAGACGCGCGCGAACTCCGGATGAACCGAGTCGAGGAAGACGCCGAGGTAGCCACGCCTGACCTTGCCCGTCGTCATCAGTTGCTTGTAGACGCTTGAGGCGATGTTGGTCGGCAGCGCAAACCCGATGCCGTTGTAGTCGCCGGTCGAAGTGGCAATCTGCGAGTTGATGCCGATGACTTCGCCGCGCATGTTGACGAGCGGGCCGCCCGAGTTGCCACGATTGATCGCCGCATCAGTCTGGATGAAACGGCGGAAGCTCGCGCCCGGATCGGTCTGTCTCTCTTTGGTCGAGATGATGCCGGCGGTGACGGTCTGCTCCAGCCCGAACGGCGAGCCGATGGCAAGCACCCAGTCGCCGACCTGCGTGTCGTCCGAGTTGCCGAAGTTGACGGAGGGCAGGTCGCGTCCCGCGCTGACCTTGATGACGGCGATGTCGGTCTCCTCGTCCGTGCCGACGACCGTTCCGCGCAACTGCTCGCCCGACTGAAGCTTGACCATGATGCCCGTCATGTTCTCGACGACGTGATAGTTCGTCAAGATGATGCCCTTCGGATCGACGATGAAGCCACTCCCGACCCCGCGCGAGGGGCGACGTGCGTGGCGGCGCAGCATGTCGAGCAAGGGATTGTTGTCGCCGCCCTCCGTGCCTGTGTCGTCTTCGTCGCCATCCTTGTCGGCCACCTGCGGGGCGACCGAGACGGTGTCGATGTTGACGACCGACGGCTCGACCCTTCGCGCGATCTCGGCGAAGGAGGCCGAGAGGGCCTCGGGCGCGCGCGCGATCTGCGCGGCGGTGGCGGGCTGGTCTTCGCGTGCGAAGACGTTCGTGCGGCTGAGCATCGCGCCGACACCGACGCCTACGACGAGACACGCCGCCGCCAGCGCCGCGATCCATACGCGGAGACTGCGCAGGATGGCGCGCTCTGAATCAGTCGTCTGGCCCTTGGGGATTTGCAACATAAAACTTTTTCACCTTCTAAACTTCAAAGGAGTCGGGTAGGTCACGCGGTCAACGCCGCCGCACTGCACCGAAGTGCCGCGAAGTGCCGCCGATCTGTGCGCCGAAACGAGGAGCGACTTTAGAGCACAGGGACGAGCCTTGAGTATAACTAATGCCGCCACCCGCCGCAAAGGGAAGTAGACAGTAGTCAGTAGTCAGTAGTCAGTAGCGCTCCGCGTTGCGACGGAGCCGCTGATGTCATCGTGACGGCTCGCTGAAAGAGGGTTTTTCTACTGTCTACTGTCTACTGACTACTGACTACTGTCTACTGACTACTGACTACTGACTACTGACTACTGACTACTGTCTACTGTCTACTTCTCTCTCTTCCCTCCCCCAGCGCAGTTCCGACACGATGACGCCCGCGACGACGAGCAGCGCGCCGACAGTGGCGCGTCCGCCCGTCCATTCGGCGGAGCCGCGCAAGGCGACGGCGAAGGCGGTGGCGAAGACCGGCTCAAGGCTGAAGATGACGGCGGCGTGCGTGGCGGACATGCGCGCCTGCCCCCACGTCCAGATCATAAAGACGGCGACCGTGGCGATCAACACGAGATAGGCGAGTTGCCACGTGGCCGACGCGCTCCATGCGAGCGGCTCCGCTTCGCGCGCGAGTCCGGGCGGGAGCGCTCCTGCGCCCGCGAGCGCCACGGCGGCTCGCACACAGAGCCACGCCCCGAGTATGAACGCGGCGGCCACCGTGATCTGCAAAGCACTCAACTGCCGCACGTCGAAGCGGCGCGCGTACAGACTCATCAAAGTGACGTGCGTGGCGAAGAGCAGCGTGGTCGAGAGCGTGATGAGGTCGCCCTTGTTGACCACTCCGGCTGCCTCGACGGGCGCGAGGATGAGCGCGCCGCCGATTGAGGCGAGCACGATCCCTATCAGGTTCTCGCGGCTCGGGCGCGTGCGCCAGACGACATAGGCGACGATGGGGATGAGTGGTGTGGTAAGCCCTGAGATGAATGCGGACTTCGCGGGCGTCGTGTAGAGCAGCCCCACGGTCTGCAAGAGGAAGGCCGCGCCGATGAGCGCACCGAGCGTCGCGCCCGCCCTCCACGCTGCACGCGTCGCCCCGAAGACCCGGCGCGGGAAGAGCGCCGCGAAGACCAGCGCCGCCAGAGGCATCCGCACCGCCAGATACTGAAGCGGCGGCCAATGGTCGAGGACGCCGCGCGCGACCGCAAACGTCGAGCCCCAGATGAGCGTCGTTAGCAGTATCGCGCCGTCCGCGCCGAGATTCGCTTTCAGCTTCATGTTAAAAAAAGTCTGGAGTCTGGAGTCAAGACAGCATCGCTCTTATCCTTCTTGACTCCAGACTCCAGACTTCAGACTCCAGACTATTCAAGGTCTGAGCAGAACCTTCAGGACACCGGGCGCGGCGGCGCGCTCAAGAGCTTGGACGCCTTCGGAGAGCGGGAACTCTTCGTGGATGAGTGAGTCCACATCGACCGCGCCGCGCCGTAGGAGTTCGAGCGCGGGGCGAAAGCGTCCGCAGCGCGAGCCGACGATCTGTATCTCATCGACGACGATGGGCGCGGCGTTCCACTCCGTCGTGCCGTGGAAGGTTGACTTGAGGACGAGTGTGCCGCGTGGACGCAGAAGCCTGAGCGCCGTCTCGAACCCGCCGGGCGAGCCGGAGGCTTCGATTGTCACGTCGAAGGCGCGGTCGAACGAAGACGGCAGCTCGTCCGCCTTCACAACCCTCACGCCGCGCCGTTGTGCGATGTCGAGCTTTGCCTTGTGCCGCCCCGTGAGCGTGACGCCCGCGCCCGTCAGCGCCTTCAAAGCCTGCGCGCAGAGCAGCCCGAGCTTGCCGTCGCCGACGACCGCCACGCGCGTCTCAGGCTCGAAGCGCACGCGCTCGGTGATGGCGCAGGCGGCGGCGAGCGGCTCTATGAAGACGGCGCGCTCGTCCGACACTTCGTCGGGCACTATGAGAAGGTTGCGCGTGGGCAGTTGCAGGAACTCTGCGAACGCTCCGTCGCGCCCGACGATGCCGAGCACCGTGCGCGTGGGACAATGGCGCGCGTCTCCTGCGCGGCACAGTCCGCAACGCCCGCACCCGGCGTTGATCTCTCCGACGACGCGCTTGCCCTCTAACTCCGGCGACCCCGGCGCACGCTCGACCTCTCCGACGAACTCGTGCCCGAGCGTCCCCTCGAAGCCCGCGTACCCGCGCGCAATCTCAAGGTCTGTGTTGCACACGCCCGCCAGACGCACGCGCACCAGCGCCTCGCCCGCACGCTGTGGCAAAGGCACATCCGTCACGCTCAACCGTCTGTTCTCGAACCTCAGAGCCTTCATGGATGATAAGTGATGAGTGATGAGTGATGAGTGATGAGTGATGAGAAAACACAGACGCTCTTTCTTATCACTCATCACTCATCACTTATCACCTTCTTTAAAACCTCTTCGCGCGCAGGTAGGCGTTATCCTTTGTAAGCTCGACGGTCTTCTCGCGGCCCGAGACGTTGATGGCGAGACGCCATGTGAGTTCGCGTTCGCCATCAACGGTCGCGTGTATCCACCATTTGCCGGGCGGGACGGCGACGGCGGCCTCGCCGCGCTCGTCGAGTTCGACGCTCAAAGGCTGGCGGTCGCCCATCAGGCGTGTGGCAAAGTCCTCGAAGCGCACGCCGGGTCGCCGCTCGGAGTCGAACTCATTGCGCGCCGCCGTCATGTTGATGGGATAGAGCTGTACGGGAATCTTCTCTGCCGAGACGGGAAAGCCGACCTCTTCGCGTCGCAAGCGTATGTGCAGAAGCGTCGAAGCGCGACGGCCTTCCGCCGCGCCGACGACCTCGCGCCCGTCGTCCAAAGGCAGACGCCGGTAGACGCCCCACACCGCTGCCACAAGCGAGGCGACGAGCGCGACGCGCAAGGTTGTCGCTAAGAGTCTGTGCGTGAAGCTGTGGCTGGCGTCCATCGCCGTGGTTTACTTCTTCAGGTCGCCGAGGTTCACTTCTTCAGGTCGCGTACGTACGAGAGGAGTGATGTTATCTGCTCGGTCGTCAGCTTCCTTTTGAACGCGGGCATCTTGCCTCTGCCATTCGTAATCGAGTTGATGATGCGCTCGTCCGTCACCGCGGCCTGCCAACGCGCGTCGGTCAGGTCGCGCGCGTGGTAACGGTGCTTCGACTTGAACGTGTCGGCGTGGCCGTCGCGCCCGTGACACGTCGCGCAGTTTCTCGCATAGGTCACAGCCGGGTTGATCGCCGTCGGAGCCTGACCATGCCCCTGCCGTGCAAGGCCCCGCACAGCAGCGACTCCGGCGCAGGTGAGCGCAACGGAGAGCGCCGTGGTCTGTATAAATCTTTTCATCCGGACACCTCCGAGTGCGGAAAGTGCGCGCGTGCAGAAAGAAGAGCGCATGCAGAAAGAAGAGCGCGTGCGGAAAGCTTCGCCGACGCCGTCATGCCATCAGGCCGCGCTCGCGCAGCGCGCTCGTCAACTCGTGGTCGGTCGGCACGCAGAGGACTTGCCCGGCCACGTCAACGGTCGGCTTACGCTCCTTGCCGCCGTTCTGTGCGCGAACCCACTTGGCCGCCGCCTCGTCCTGCTCGACGTTGACGTACTGGTACTGGACGCCGAGGCGGTCTAAGAACTCTCGCACATGCCGCGTGTCCTCGCACCAGTCCGCGCCATAGACCTTTACTCCGAACACGGGCGCTGCCCTCCTCTTTCAGACTTCCGTCCCATGATAACACGTGCGACTCTGGAAGAATGAAAGGGAGTAGACAGTAGACAGTAGTCAGTAGAAAAACCTCTTTGGCGAGTCGTCACGATGTCATCAAGGGCTGCATCGCAACGCGGAGCGCTACTGTCTACTGTCTACTGCCTACTGCCTACTGCCTACCCTCCTCCCGTTCTGCATCGAAGAGCATGAATGATACAATGCGACTTTCAACGGGCGGCCTCTCGGTTCAAGGCGGGCGATAGTATAAAGGCGTGAGCGAAACACTCAAGGACGGATTCCGCGACGAGTGCGGCGTGTTCGGCATCTACGGCCACGACGACGCCGCGCGCCTCGCATACCTCGGCCTCTACCAGCTTCAGCATCGCGGTCAGGAGTCCTGCGGCATCGTCGCCTCGGACGGCGAAGTGCTCCGCTCGGAGCGCGCGATGGGACTCGTCTCTGAGGTCTTCGATGAGGAGCGTCTGAATCGCCTGCCCGGCGTCTCGGCCATCGGACATACGCGCTACTCGACGGCGGGCGAGGTCTCCGTACGCGAGGCGCAGCCCTTCCTCATCGCATGCAAGCACGGGCAAGTGGCCGTCTGCCATAACGGCAACCTGCCCTTCGCCACCGAAGAGAGACGGAGTCTCGAACGCGACGGCGCGATCTTCAACTCGACCTCGGACACCGAAGTCGTCCTGCACCGCATCGCACGCTCGCGCGCAGAGACGGTCGAGGGCGCGGTCGCCGAAGTCCTCCGCGAGACCGAAGGCGCTTTCTCGATTCTCTTCCTGACGCCGGACGCGCTCATCGCCGTCCGCGATGCGCGTGGCTTTCGCCCGCTCGCTCTGGGTCGGCTCGACGACTCGTGGGTCGTCGCCTCCGAGACGTGCGCCTTCGACCTCATCGGCGCAACCTACGTGCGCGACGTGGAGCCGGGCGAGATGATTACGATCACGAGCGAGGGCCTGCGCTCCACACATCCGCTCCCGCCGCGCCAACGCTCCTTCTGCATCTTCGAGCACGTCTACTTCTCGCGCCCGGACTCGCTCGTCTACGGTCGCTCGGTCAACGAGTCGCGGCACAAGATGGGCAAGCGCCTCGCCGTCGAGCAGCCAGCGGACGCAGACCTCGTCGTGCCCGTGCCCGACTCGGGCGTGGCCGCCGCCATCGGCTACGCCGCGCAGAGCGGACTCTCCTTCCGCTTCGGCCTCGTGCGCAACCACTACATCGGTCGCACCTTCATCGAGCCTAAACAATCCATACGCAGTTTCGGCGTTCGTCTCAAGCTCAACCCCGTGCGCGACCTCATCAGTGGCCGCCGCGTCGTACTGATAGACGATTCGATTGTGCGCGGCACGACCTCGAAGAAGATCGTCAGGCTTGTGCGCGAAGCGGGCGCGCGCGAAGTACACGTCCGCATCAGTTGCCCGCCAACGGTCAGCCCTTGCTACTACGGCGTGGACACGCCGGACAAGTCGGAGCTGATCGCCGCGCGGCTCTCGGTCGAAGAGGTCTGTCGCTTCATCGAGGCCGACTCGCTCGGCTATCTCTCGATGGAGGGCATGCTCGAAGCCTGCGGCCTGCCCGCCGAAACGTCCTGCATCGCCTGCTGGACGGGCCAATACCCGACGCGCATCAACTCCGACGCCGAGACTCAGTACGCGCGTGAGCATGAGCCAGTGCCGTCTGACTGAGGGATAAGTGATGAGTGATAAGTGATAAGAAAAAGCAGGCTCTCTTTCTTATCACTTATCACTCATCACTTATCATCTTCTTTCTTCATGGAGGTGGATTCGTAAGTGGCGCAAGGTAGACGCGGATGCGGGTGTCTGTTGGCGGTGTTGGGGGTGGTGCTCGCGGTCGGCGCTGTCGCCGGGGTGAAGTTTTTGAAGCCGTGGTGGGAGGCGCGTCAGGCGCGGCAACTGCCCGCGGCTTCGGGCAAAGAGCTGCAAGTCCACGTGCTCGATGTCGGCTTGGGCGACTCCATCCTCATAGTCGCGCCGTCGGGCAAGACCGTTCTGGTTGACGCGGGGCCGCCGGGCGCGGGCAAGAAGATACTCGAAGCTTTGAAGCGGCTCGGCGTTGACCATCTCGACTACTTCGTCGCCACGCACGCGCACGCCGATCACGTCGGCGGCGCGGACGAAGTGTTCAAGGCTCTGAATGTCGGACAGGTCTTCTACAGTGGCTTCCCGCAGACGACGCGCGAGTACGACGACTTCCTGAAGGCCGTCCAGCAGAAGAACATTAAGCTTGACAAGGCTGTGCCCGACCAGCCGCCGATTGACCTCGGCGACGGCGTGCTGCTGCGCGTGCTCGCGCCCGTCGAGCCAACATTTACCGCAAAGGATTTGAGCGCGGGCGGCAACGTGCCGAACGCCAACTCCATCGTCATGCGTCTCGACTACGGCGCGTTCTCGATGCTGCTCGCGGGCGACGCAGAGGAGCAGACCGAGCGGCGCATGGTCGAGCGCGGCGCGGAGTTCGCGGCCAGCGTCCTGAAGGTCGCGCACCACGGCTCGAAGTATGCGACCTCTGCCGACTTTCTCAAGCGCGGCGGCTTCCACTGGGCCATCATCTCGACGGGCGCAGACAATCGCTACGGGCTGCCCGCGCCCGAGACGCTCGAACGCCTGAAGGCCGCCGGTCTGAAACTCTTCCGCACAGACCTTCAGGGCGAGATCACCATCTCCACGCGCGGCCAGAACGAAGACGCCCACATCACCGCCGCGCGTGAGCCAAAACCAAACCAGGACATCTGGGCCGGACTTCCCGCACTACGCGACGACTCGGCCAAACGCGGCTTCATAGACTTCGGCGACCTCCCGCCCGCGCCCAAGCCGACGCCCGAGAAGGCCAACACGAACGCGAACCGAAACTCGAACAAGCCAGCCCGCGCGAAGTAAATGTGCGGCGAGGCTTGCGGCACGCCCCGCATGCCTGACACGAGGCGACGGCCAAACATCTTATGAGCAAACCAATCACATACTCTGACGCGGGCGTCTCGATTGATGCGGCGAACGCGGCGGTCGAGAAGATCAAGACGTTGGCGCGCTCGACCTTCAACACGCGGACGCTTTCAGAGATCGGGACGTTCGGCGGAATGTTCGACGGCGCTTTTCCGGGCATGAGCGCGCCTGTGCTCGTCGCCTCGGCGGACGGCGTGGGCACGAAGCTGAAGATCGCTTTCCTCACGGGCGTCCACGATACGGTGGGGCGCGACCTCGTCAACCACTGCACGAACGACATCCTTGTGCAGGGCGCGCGCCCGCTCTTCTTTCTCGACTATGTGGCGACGGGTTCTCTGTCACCCGATGTTATCGTCTCGGTGGTCGAAGGCGTCTCGCGCGGCTGTCGCGAGAACGGGTGCGTGCTCCTCGGCGGTGAGACTGCCGAGATGCCGGGCTTCTACGCCGAGGGCGAGTACGACGTGGCCGGGTTCATCGTCGGCGTCGTAGACCGTGAGAAGGTCATCGACGGGGGCCGCGTCGCGCCGGGCGATGTGCTGCTGGCGCTCCCTTCGGCGGGACTTCACACCAACGGCTACTCGCTCGCACGCAAGCTCTTCTTCGAGGTCGCGGGCTACACGGTCGAGACGCACCTCGACGCGCTCGGCATGAATGTGGGCGAGGCTCTGCTTCAACCGCACCTGAGTTACCTGCGCCCGCTCGAAGGCTTGCTCGACACGGGCACGATCAAGGCGCTCGCGCACATCACCGGCGGCGGGCTTTTGGAGAACATCCCGCGCGTCCTGCCCGAAGCCGTGGGCGTCGAGATCGTGCGCGGGTCTTGGCCCGTGCCTCCGGTCTTCCGCGTCATGCAGGAGATCGGCAACGTCGCCGAAGCGGAGATGCACCGCACCTTCAACATGGGCGTCGGCATGGTCGTCATCTGCGCGCCGACGGACGCCGACACTATCCGCTATCATTTCGACAGCCCCGGCTCGGAGTGTTACAAGATCGGGCGCGTCATCGAAGGCAAACGCGAAGTCAGGCTCGTTTGAGTTTAAAGCACGGGCGGAAGCCCCGACCCCGTTCACGGTGCTCTTTCTCCTACCAAACTTGAACCCATGAGAATCGGTATCCTCATCTCGGGCCGCGGGTCGAACATGCTGGCGCTTACAGACGCCGTGAGCGAGGGGCGCGTGCCCGGCGCGGAGGTCATCGTCGTCATCAGTGATAAGGCTTCGGCGGCGGGACTCGGACACGCACGCGAGCGCGGCATCGAGGCGCTAACGGTCGAGCGCAAGGGCAGGACGCGCGAGGAGCACGAGCGCGAAATCATCAAGCAGTTGCGCGTGCGCGGCGTCGAGTTGGTCTGCCTCGCGGGTTACATGCGTCTGCTTTCGCCCTGTTTCGTCGCGGAGTTTCGCGCTTCGATTCTCAACATACACCCCTCGCTGCTCCCTGCCTTCCCCGGCCTCGACGCGCAGCGCCAGGCCATCGAGCACGGCGTACGCATCTCTGGCTGCACCGTCCACTTTGTTGACGAGACGCTCGACGGCGGCCCCATCATCACGCAGCGCGTCGTCCCCGTTCTCGACGAAGACACGCCCGACACGCTCGCCGCGCGCATCCTCGTCGAAGAGCACAAGGCTTATCCCGAAGCCCTCGCACGCGTCTGCGGCGGCAACTACCACATTATCGGGCGACGTGTGGTCGCGGCTGAGAGCATTAACAGGGATGGACAGGATTGACGGGATTTCAGATTTTAGATTTGCGATTTCAGATTTTAGATTTGCGATTAAGAGGCTCAAGCTATCCAATCGCAAATCTGAAATCTAAAATCTGAAATTCTCTTTCCTGTCCATCCCTGTTTATAATTCCCACATGACGATTGACGAGCAACTGGAATTTTTACGCAAGGGCGCGGTCGAGGTCATCCGCGTGGACGACTTGCGTGCGAAGCTGGAGCGGAGCGCGCGGACGGGCAAGCCCCTGCGCGTCAAGCTCGGCGCAGACCCGACCGCGCCCGACATACATCTCGGCCACACGGTCGTCATACGCAAGCTCCGCCACTTTCAGGAACTGGGCCACACCGTCATCTTCCTCATCGGCGACTTCACGGGACTGATTGGCGACCCATCGGGCAAGTCTGCGACCCGTCCCCAACTCACGCGCGAGGAGATCGACGCCAACGCCGAGACCTACAAGAAGCAGATATTCAAACTGCTCGACCCCGACCGAACCGAGATACGTTTCAACTCCGAATGGATGGACAAGCTCGGCTCCGCGGGCTTCATCCGACTGGCCTCGCACGTCACGGTCAAACAAATCCTAGAGCGCGACGATTTCCAGAAGCGCCTCGCGGAAGAGCGACCCGTCGCACTCCACGAGCTGCTCTACCCCTTGACACAAGGATACGACTCGGTCGCACTCTCGGCGGACGTGGAACTCGGTGGCACAGACCAGAAGTTCAATCTGCTCGTGGGTCGCAACCTCCAGCGCGAGTACAAACAGGAGCCGCAGGTCGCCCTCATCACGCCTCTACTCGAAGGCACGGACGGCGTGCAGAAGATGTCGAAGTCTTTAGGCAACTACATCGGCATCGACGAGCCGCCCCAACAGATGTTCGGCAAGATCATGTCAATCTCCGACGAGTTGATGTGGCGCTACTACGAGCTACTGACAGACCTGACCGTCGCCGACATCAAATGGATGCGCGAGCGCGCCGAGTACGGCGAAGACAACCCGCGCGACTTCAAGGTCGCACTTGCCAAGCACATCATCAAAGACTTCCACTCCGAGGTGGAAGCCGACACGGCCGAGGAAGAGTTCAACCGCGTCTTCCGTCGCAAGGAAACGCCCGACGAGGTCGAGGAGCGCGCAGTCGCCTCGCAGGTCTGGAAGCTGCCGCGCCTGCTGGTCGAAACAGGGCTTGCGCCTTCAATGGCCGAAGCGCGCCGCCTCATCGAACAGGGCGGCGTGCGTGTAAACGGAGAGCGCATCTCACAGACCGAAACGGAAGTTGATGTGAGTGCCGATCCTGTCCTAATCCCGCTACTCATTCAAGTCGGCAAACGCCGCTTCCTGCGCGTGCGCGGCTCGTAGGCTCATAGCTTGCAGGTAAGCGTTAACAAGTCCTCACGAAAGGAGAGAGCAATATGTCGAAAGAGAACGAGGCTTTCATCCGTCGCTGGTTCGAGGAGGTTTGGAACAAGGGGCGCGAGGAGGCGATTGACGAGATGTTCGGCGAGGAGGCAGTGGCGCACGGGCTATCGGACGAGTCGGGGCAGCCGCTTCGCGGGCCCGGTGAGTTCAAGCCTTTCTTCCGAAGGTTCCGTGATGCCTTCCCCGAGATCGAGGTCAGGGTCGAAGACACTGTCTCGGAGGGCGACCGCGTGGCGGCGCGCTGCACGGTGCGCGGCCATCATCGCGGCGACACGCTCGGCTTCGCGGCGACGGACAAGCCGGTCGAGTTCGCGGGCATCACCATCGTCCGTATCTCGGGGGGCAAGATCGTCGAGGCATGGAACCACTTCGACTTCATGTCGATGTACACTCAACTCGGCGCGCTCCGGCTCGCCGCGCCTGAGGACGCGGGGACTGCCGAACCCACGCCCGACAAGACGCTGCCGTCGAGCGACTGAAGCCGCGCGAGCGCCCCGAGGGGTAGCATGTCCGCAGCCATCCCAACAGATGAGACTCTCGTCATCGAGACGCCGGAGCGCGTGCCTTTGCACTTCGCGCTGGCTTCGACGGGCAATCGCTTTCTGGCGTGCGCCTTCGACCACTTCCTGCAAATCCTCGTCATCGGTATCGTGGTGCTCGCCGTCATCTGGTGGGCGGGATTCTCCGACCTCAATCGTTGGGCGAAGGATGCGCCGAAGTGGATGCTCGCGCTCCTCGTCGTCGCGGTCTTTCTCATGTGGTCTGGTTACTTCGTGCTGTTCGAGTGGGCGTGGGTGGGGCAGACGCCGGGCAAGCGTTGGCTCCGCCTGCGCGTGATACGCGAGGACGGACGCCCCGTCACGTTCTGGGAGGCCACGGCGCGCAATCTCGTCCGCATACTCGACATGGAGCCTTTTCCCTTTTACTCAATCGGGCTGGTCTCGGTCTTCGTCAGCGACCGCGACCAGCGCCTCGGCGACCTCGTTGCCGGGACGGTCGTCGTGCGCGAGCGCGAGGCGCAGGCTCCCACCTTCGATCAGGTCTTCTCCGCGCCGACTTCGGATGCGGCACTCCGCCGCTCGTTCAAGCCCGTGCCCTTCAGCGCAGACCTCTCAACGCTCTTCGAGCGTGAGATCGAGGTGGTCGAAGCGTTCCTGCGCCGCCGCTGGGACATGGAGGAGATGCCGCGCCAGTGGATGGCCTGGCGCATCGCTACGCCCCTGCTCCACAAACTTCGCCCCGAGTACGACCCCGCGCAGTTCACCTACGAAGGCTTCCTCGAAGAACTCCTCCATCGCTACCGCGCCGTGCACCGCTTCACTGATTAGTCAGCAACGCTATATCCTCTATCCACTCAAGTGAATTTCGCTATGACTTCACTTCCCACATCGCGCTTCTCGATTTCACTTCTCACGCTTCCCGGCGAGTTCGCGTTCGAGATACTTGACGGCCGCTTCGAGCACCTGGTCACGCCCGGTTTGAATGCCCTTGATGGTCGGCGTAACGGGAACGTCGGGCACGAGACCTTTGCGTTGAAGATGTCGCCCGTCGGCGTGCCGGACGGCCTGACCCGAGAAGCTGATGACGATGCCGCCCGGCACGTAGAAGTTGGTCACGTCGCCGTTCGCGCTTTGCTGCGTCGTCGCCGATGGGCGCAGCACGCGCGTCGCAGGGTCTTCGAGCACAGCCGTCAAAGACTCGACGGCTGAAGCGAATTCGTCGGCGGTGCGTGCCGCCTCGACCTTCGGGAGCGTCGCGACGAGCGCCGCGTCCCAGTCGATGTCTCGATAGGCGAGGTACGGGTGGAAATACTTGAGCGCGCCCAGAGCTTGCACAGCGCGACGAGCCGCTCGACGCGTCGAGCCTCGTCGCCCGACGCCTGCGCCGAAGGCCGCGCGACACGCGGAGTCCGTGCCAGAGACGGCAATTGTGTAAATGACAGAATGAGGCAGAAGGCGAGCGCGAGTCTCAGTTTCATGGTGGGTTCTCCTAAAGGAGTGATGAGTGATGAGTGATGAGTGATGAGTGATGAGTGATACGTGATGAGTGATAAGAAAGAGCGCCTGTCTTTTCTTATCACTTATCACGTATCACTTATCACTCCTTTTATCACTTCCGCCAGAGGGCGGGGAAGAGTGCTCCGGCCTTGTCGGCGGCGAGGTTGACGCCTGAGAGCGCGGCGGCGCGTGCAAGCACCGGGTCGCGCCCGGCGGCGAGGTCTGCGCCCGCGGGCAGCGAAAGCTCGTCGGGGGTGATGCCTACGTGTTCGAGGCTCTTGCCGTCCGACATAACGATGTCTTCCATCGTGACGCTGACGCCGTAGAGGACGAACTCTTTCATGCCGACCCTGTGCTCGTAGAACTTCGCGCCCATCACCATGCCGCTCGTCCGGTCGCCCAGGACAGTGCCGCGCTTCTCAAGCTGGACGACGCGCGCGAACAACTCCGCCGCCGAGCCGGACTCGCTGTCCACCAGTACGACGAGCTTTCCACGAAAGACGCCGTCGCCGCCGCGCGTCTTCGCCACGAGCGGTCTCGTCTCCTTACGCATCTTCACGTCGCCGACCTTCACGTCCCGGTCGAAGAAGTTACCGACGAGCGCGAGCATCGTGTTCTCGTAGCCGCCGCCGTTGCCGCGCAAATCGATGATGAGCGCCTTGTGTTTGCGCGCCCTGTCCATCAACTCGTTGACCTTCTCCTTCTCAAGCTCGAAGGTCGGCATCTTCCAGATCAACAGCTCGTCGCCAAGCTCGACCATACGATTCTTGTACAGCTCCGCGTCCTTCTCGTATTCGATCTGGCGCTGATACCAATCGTGCCCGCCCACGTCCTGCACGAGCTTGCCCTTCGTGATCTTCGACGCGACCGGGAGTTGCTTCGGCTTACCGTCCGTGCCCCGCGCGGCCACGACCATGCCGGGCTTCGGCGCGAGCGCGTTGTAGTAGTAATCCATCTTCCACATCGTCGCGCGCTCGGGCGCAAAGCCGTCCACCGAGTGGACGAGGTCGCCGGGCCGCAAGCCCTTCGCCTCGGCATCGCTGCCCGGACGGACTGCGACGACGTAGGCCGCGTCGCCGATCATCTGCATCTTCCAACCGTACTCGGCACTCGCCGCCCACATCGGCGGGACAAAGTAAAGATGCGAGTCGTCGAAGTCCATCAACGCCTGCGCGACGACGGCGTAGACCTGCTCGGTCGTCTCGGCCTTTGCGATCAACTCCTCTGCCGCCTTGAAGTGCGCGTCGAGGTCTTTGCCGCGAAAGGTCGGGTCGTAATAGTTCTCCTTGATATCGCGCTTGATGTCCTTCAGCATCTCGCGCCCGACGGCACGGCTAAAGCTGATCTGCGCCCGCGCCGAAGTCGCCGCCAGCACGCACACGAGTGCCCCGGCCAGCATCAACGCGCGGGGCAGGAGTCTCGCCCCCGCCGCCGCCCACTCGCCGCCCGTCCTCATTTCCCGCCCTTCCATTCGATGGGGAAAAGCGTGCCCGCCTTCTCGGCGTCGAGCTTTGCGCCGACGAGCGCCGCGGCGCGTGCGAGCACTGGGTCGCGTCCGGCGGCCATATCTTTGGCGGTCGGCAACAGCAGCTCGTCGGGCGTGACGCCGACATGTTCGAGGCTCTTGCCGTCCGACATGATAACGTCGGCTTCCGTCACGGTCGCCCCGTAGTAGATGACCTTGTCTATCCCGATCTGGTGGTCGTAGTACCTGCTCTGCATGAGCATGCCGGAACTGCGGTCGCCTAAGACTGTGCCGCGCTTCTCTAACTGCATAAGGCGCGAGAACGATTCGGCGGCGGAGGCAGAGTCGCCGTCCACGAGAACGACGAGCTGACCTTTGAAGGACTGGTCGCCGTGTCCCTTCGCCAACACGGGCTTCAACTCCTTGCGCCCCTTCAGGTCGGCGATCTTTACATCGTGGTCGAAGAAGTAACCGGCGAGCCACTCAAGAGTTTTCACGTACCCGCCGGGGTTTCCGCGCAGGTCGAGGATGAGCGCCCGCCGCTTTCTGAACTTGCCGACGATGTTGCCCACCTCCTCTTCGCTCATATCGAACTGCGGCATCTTCCAGATCATCACGTCCTCGCCAAGCTCAACGAAGCGTTGGCGGTGCAGGCGGTCTTCGCTCTGTTCCTCCCGCATCTCGTTGAAGATGTCCGCGCCGTTATCGTCGCCGCTGAAGTTGAGGATTTTTTTGACCTCCGTGACCTTTGCGCGTACGTCCACCTGCCGCTGCGCTCCGTCGGGCTTCTGGAGAACGAGTCTCATGCCGGGCTGCGGGCGCAACGCATAGTAGAGATACTGCGCCAGCCAAACCTTGTCGCGGGTGACAGGGCGGCCATCGATGGAGACGACACGGTCTCCCACCTTCAAGCCCTGCGACTCGGCGTCGCTGCCCGGGCGGACTGCGCTCACGTAACAGTCGTCGCCGACCGCCTTCATCTGCCAACCGTACTCGACGCGCGCCGCACGTCGCGGCGGCAGAAACATCGTGTGCGAATCGTTCAGCTCGATGAGCGCCTGCGCGATGACGCCCATGATCTCGCCGTTCGACTGCGCCTGCTTCACTCTCTCCTCGGCAGCACGGAAGCGCGCGTCCAGATCGACGCCGTGAATTGCCGCGTCGTAGTAATGCTTCTTCAAATCGTCTTTGATGGTGCGCAACATCTGCTGTCCGTTGTCACGGTCGATGCCGCTGATTGATTGCGCGCGCGCGGGGCTGCTGCCGACCGCCGCCGCAAAGAGCAGGAGCAGCGCCGTCGTCAGAAGATTGAGTGCGCGCACGGGGCTGCGCCTGCGTGGACTGCGTGGGAAGCGAGGTTCGAGTGTCACGGTAAGAACGCTCCTTACAATTAGGGATTATCAGCCTGAAGCAAGCCGTGTAAACGGCACAAATCCTCCGGGTGAAACGGCACAAGTGCTATTGAGGTCGGCCATGACCGGGCAGAGAGATTATCACCCGAAACCGGCGCGGTACAAGTCTCTTTTCTCGTTGAAATTGACGCGCCCGCGAACGGTCGTCTACACTGCGAGGTTATTTTGGCGGGCAGATTTTTCAAGGAGAGACACATCTAATCATCACTATGGCTCAAGACATCTTTATACTCGGCGGCAAGCGCACGCCGATGACGCAGTACGTCGGCGCACTCAAGGACGTGAAGGCGATTGATCTGGCGGCGACCGCCGCGCGCGGGGCGCTCGAAGCGACCAATGTTGCCGCCGAGGAGATCGACCATACCGTCGTCGGCAATGCCCTCCAGACCTCGGGCGACGCCATCTACGGCGCGCGCCACGTCGCCCTGAAGGCGGGCGTGCCTGCCGACCGGCCAGCGCTGACGGTCAACCGTTTGTGCGGCAGCGGCATTCAGTCGATCATCTCAGGCGCACACATGATTATGTTGGGCGAGGCGCGCAACTGTCTGGTCGGCGGCATGGAGTCGATGTCGATGGCCCCGCACGTCATCTACGGCGCTCGCTCGGGGTTCGCACTCGGTCAGGGCAAGCTCGAAGACTCGCTGATGGTCGCGCTCTTAGATACATACTGCAACACGACGATGGCGGGCACGGCTGAGAACCTCGCGCGCAAGTACGAAATCTCGCGCGAGGAGCAGGACAAGTACGCCTTGCGCTCGCAACAGGAGGCCAAGCGCGCGCAAGCGGCGGGCGTCTTCGCAGAAGAGATAGTTCCCGTCGAGGTGAAGACGCGCAAGGGCACGAAGGTCGTAGACGCGGACGACCACCTGCGCCCCGAGACGACGCTCGAAGTGCTCGCCAAGCTCCCGACCGCATTCAGCAAAGACGGCTTCGTCACCGCCGGGAACGCGTCCGGCATCGTCGATGGTGCGGCCATGCTCGTCATCGCGGGCGAGGATTATGTGAAAGAGCGCGGCGCGAAACCCTCGGGCCGCATCCTTAGTTGGGCCTATGCGGGCGTCGAGCCGGACTTGATGGGCATCGGCCCCGTCCCCGCCATTCGCAAGGCGCTCGATCAGGCCGGCCTGAAGCTCTCTGACATCGACCTCGTCGAAGTCAACGAGGCTTTCGCCTGCCAGTACCTCGCCGTCGAGAAGGAGCTTGGACTCGACCGCTCGAAGACGAACGTCAACGGCGGCGCAATCGCGCTCGGCCACCCGCTCGGAGCTTCGGGCACACGCATCGTGCTCGCGGCGCTTAACGAGTTGCGGCGTCGCGGCGGTCGATACGGCCTCGCCTCAGCCTGCATCGGCGGCGGACAGGGCATCGCGATTATCTTCGAGCGCATCTAAAGCCCTCCCCCTTCCGAAGACACCGGGACGCGTGCGCCGAATGCACCTACCTGCTTCGGGCACGCGTCTCTGCGTGTAGGGTTTCATCAGGGAGAATCATCACAGACGTTGCTACTGCATTTCGTCTTTATCGCTACTGCATTTCGTCTTCATTTGGAGTTGTAAAGTGTCTTACTCACCTCGCATCGCTAAAACCAAACGGCTGAGGTGTCGCAAAGTTGCGGCGTCCGTGACGGCGTTCGTCATGCTCACGCTCTTGCTCGTCGCGCCGCGTCTGCCCGCCGCGCACGCACAACAGGCCGCCGTCCCGAGCATCCACATCAGCCAAATTTACACGCGCGGCGGCGAGAGTGGGGCGCTCTACCAGAACGACTTCATCGAGCTTTTCAACGGCGGCAACTCGACCGTTGACATCAACGGCTGGACGCTGGCCGTCACAACGTCCGAGGGCAGCTCGACATCGTATTCGGTTGTGAACTTCGTTTCATCACGCGGCATCGGCATCGAGCCGGGCCGACATCTCCTCATCCAGCTCGCGGGCGGAACCGAAGGGCAACCGCTTCCCTCGCCCGACTTGAGCGTGCCGCCGATGCACCTCGGGAGCACGAGCGGCCAGATCGCACTATTCAACAAAAATCAGGTCATTGATTTCCAACGATGTTTCGCGAAAGACACGACGGGCACCGTCGAGGACTTCGTCGGCTACGGCACGACCTCCTGCTACGAGGGCAGCGGCCCCGTGCCCGCACCGACGCTTGCGAACGCGATTCTGCGCCAGAGCGGCGGATGCAAAGACACCGACGACAACGTGGCCGACTTCCAGTACGGCGCGCCCAATCCGCGCAACACCTCGAACGCCGCATCGCCTTGCGGCGCGCAGACCGTCCAGAGCATCATCGATGTCGGCGCTCCACAGTTCGACGCCTACGAAGGACAGGGACACATCGACATCACCTTCACGCGCATGGGCGATCTGACGACCGCCGTCTACGCCGAGTATCTCGTCGCGGGCGGCACGGCGTCCGAGCGCAGCGACTTCACAACCGCCGCCGGGTACGTACACTTTGCCCCCGGCGAGCGTGAGAAGACCATCCCCGTCCTCATCACCGACGACGCCTTTGAGGAGCCGAGCGAATCGACCGGCGTCGCGATACTCAATCCTTCGCCCGGCGCTTCCATTGGCGTGCGCAATCAGGCTCTGCTCGTCATCCACGACAACGACTCGGGCCCCGCCGCGTCGAACCCCATCGACGAGTCGAGCTTCTACGTCCGCCAGCACTACGCAGACTTCCTCAGCCGCGACTCCGACATGTCCGGACTCAACTTCTGGTCGTCGGGCGTCGATAGGTGCGGCACGAACGCGCAGTGCCGAGAGGTCAAGCGCATCGATACGTCGGCGGCCTTCTTTCTCTCAATCGAATTTCAGGAGACGGGCTATCTCGTCTACAGGCTCTACAAGGCTTCGCTGCCGGAGAACAGGGCCAGGCCGCGCGCTCTGCCGCGTTACCGCGAGTTCGTGCGCGACACGCAGGAGGTCAGCCGCGGCATCATCGTGGGCGAGACGGGCTGGGAGCAGAAGCTCGCGGACAACACGAACGCCTTCCTCGAAATGTTCGTCGCGCGCCCCGAGTTCACTTTAATCTATCCGGCGCAGCTCTCGCCCGCCGCCTACATCGATAAGCTGAACGCGCAGGCGGGCGGCCCGCTCTCGCCCGCGGAGCGCGACGCATTGGTTAGCGGGATGCTGTCGGGACAGGAGACGCGCGCGACCGTGCTCCGACACGTCGCCGATGATGAAGACTTCAGGCACGCGGAGTTCAATCGTGCCTTTGTGCTGATGCAATACTTCGGCTACCTGCGCCGCAACCCAGACGACGCGCCCGACGCGAACTTCGACGGCTACGACTTCTGGCTCTCGAAGCTCAACCAGTTCGGCGGCGACTACCGACGCGCCGAGATGGTCAAGGCTTTCATCTCTTCGCCCGAGTACCGCGCACGCTTCGCCGCGCCCGCGCCCTAACCGCCGCAGGCGCTCAAACGTCGCTGCACCGCAGTCGCCTCGATGCAGCGCGAAGAGATAATTGAAGACACACTTAACGCGCACGAAGAAGATGCTCACGGCCACGTGACCCCGGGCCGTGAGCATCTTCTTTTTTGGGCCCATGTCGTACCGCAGGCGCTTGACGACGAGTCTCTTAATCTTATACAACCCTTAAGCCGCACTTTCGTCTGCGCGTGTCCGAGCTGAAGGGAAGGACGCCGTCCTCGAAGCATTCAAAAAAGCCAGGAAAGGAATTTAACTCCCGTGTTCACTTCGCCCCAAAGCAGAAGGCGCTCCGTCTCTGCGCGTCGCCAACTCCTCGCCGTCGTTACCGCCGCCTTTATTCTTCTCCAGCCTGCGCTCTTCGCCTCGCACGCCGCCGCTCAAAGGGTACGTACCCCCGCGCCGCGCCTCCTCGATGATGTGGGCGGGCCGAACGACACCGGCACGGGCAGCGTTTCACTGACCACGCTGGGCGTGGCTGCTACGGAGAACTTCGACACGCTCTCCAACACCGCGGGCAGTACGACGAACACCGCGCTCCCGACGGGCTGGTACATAACCGAGACGGGCGGCGGCGCGCGCGATAACGAGCAGTACGCCGTGGACACCGGCGGCAGCACCACAGGCGACATCTACAGCTACGGCGCTGCGGCTGCCACCGACCGCGCTCTGGGAGCCTTGCGCAGCGGCACGCTCATCCCGCTCTACGGCGCGAAGTTTACGAACAACACAGGCTCGACCATCACGTCGCTCAATGTCGCCTACACCGGCGAGGAGTGGCGGCTCGGCACCGCCGCGCGCACCGACCAGATCAACTTCGAGATCAGCACTAACGCCACAGACCTTTCCACGGGAACCTACACCGGCGTCGCCGCACTCAACTTCGTCACGCCGGACACCGCCACGACGGGCGCGAAAAACGGCAACGCCGCAGCCGACCGCACGGCGCTCTCCACGACAATCTCGTCCTTGAGCATTCCAAACGGCGCGTCCTTCTTCATCCACTGGACTGACACGGATGCTACGGGCGCGGACGACGGCCTCGCGGTTGACGACTTCTCCTTGACGCCGAACGGCTCGGGCGGGACGCCGACCCCGACGCCGTCGCAGCCGACGCTCAACATCAACGACGTGACGCAGGCAGAAGGCAACGCAGGCACGACGACCTTCAACTTCACCGTCAGCCTCACCGCGCCCGCGGGCGCGAGCGGCGTCACCTTCACCGTCAACACCGCCGACGGCACAACGAATCCCGCGACCGCGGGCACTGACTACGTCGCCATCGTGAACGGCAGCGGCAGCATTACATCCGGCAACACGTCCACGACCGTCAGCGTCACCGTCAACGGCGACACGACCGTCGAGCCGAACGAGACCTTCTTCGTCAACATCTCAAACGTCACGGGCGCGACCGCCGGAGATGCACAGGGCCTCGGCACAATCACGAACGATGACGTGACACTCACGGGCATCTGCCAGATTCAAGGCTCGGGCACGACCTCGCCCGTCACCGGCCAGAGCGTCACCACGCGCGGCATCGTCACCGGCATCAAGTCGGGCACGTCGGGCGGCTTCTATATTCAGGACGATGCCTGCGACGCAGACCCGAACACTTCCAACGGCGTCTTCGTCTTCACCGGCTCAAGCGTCCCTGCGGCGGCGGTCGTCGGCAACAGCGTGCAGGTCTCGGGAACCGTTCAGGAGTTCATTCCTTCGGCTGACCCGAACCAGAAGCCACAGACCGAGTTGAGCGGGACGATCACGGCCTCTGTGCTATCCACGGGCAATCCGCTTCCCGCGCCGGTCACCATCACCGCCGCCGACACGCAGGCCCCCGGCCTCGAAAACCTCGAACGCTTCGAGGGCATGCGCGTGCAGGTCAACTCCTTAACAGTCGTCGCGCCGACGCAAGGCACGATCAACGAGCCGAACGCCACCGTCGCCTCGAACGGCGTCTTCTACGGCGTCGTCACGGGAGTGGCGCGACCGTTCCGCGAGCCGGGCATCAACGCCAGCGATCCGCTCCCGGCGGGTGCGCCCGCAAACGTCCCTCGCTTCGACGAGAACCCCGAGCGCCTGCGTGTTGACAGCGACGGTGAGCCGGGCACGACCGCCGTCAATGTCTCCGTCGGCAGCGTCTTCACAAACGTCATCGGCGAGATGGACTACTCGTTCCGCACGTGGACGATTCTGCCCGAGCAGACGC
The DNA here is from genome assembly GCA_032162705.1 of Acidobacteriota bacterium. GTDB lineage: Bacteria > Acidobacteriota > Blastocatellia > Pyrinomonadales > Pyrinomonadaceae > QHXN01. The sequence goes on along the minus strand of JAVRON010000087.1, from coordinate 49,871 downwards.
TCACAGGCGGCACGGACGGCGGCGCGACGCCCGCGCCGGCACCGAATCTCAACGAGTTCACCGTCGCCTCCTTCAACATGGAGCGCTTCTTCGACACCGTGAATGACGGCGAGTCGGGCGCGCCCACGTTGACGACGACCGCCTTCAACAACCGGCTCAACAAGGCTTCGCTCATCATCCGCAACGTCCAGCACTACCCGGACGTGATCGGCATCGAGGAGATGGAGAACCTCTCGACGCTGCAACAGGTCGCCGCGAAGGTCAACGCCGACGCGCAGACGATTGACGGCCTGCCGAACCCGAACTACACGGCCTACCTCGTCGAGGGCAACGACGTGGGCGGCATCGACGTGGGCTTCCTCGTCAAGGCTTCGCGCGTCTCGGTCGTTGACGTGACGCAGGTCGGCAAGGACACGACCTTCGCCAACCCCGACTCTTCCACCGCGCTGCTTAACGACCGGCCGCCGCTCGTGCTCCGCGCGACGATAGCGCGCCCCAACAACCTCGGCACGCTCCCCTTCACCGTCATCGTCAACCACCTCCGCTCGCTGAGCAGTATTGACAGCACGTTGGCGGGGACGAACGGCTGGGCGACTGAGGGCGAACGCGTCCGCGCCAAGCGACGCGCGCAGGCCGAGTTCCTTGCCAACTACATTCAGGGCCGACAGGCCGCAGACCCGACTGAGAAGATCATCACGGTCGGTGACATGAACGCCTTCCGCATCAACGACGGTTACGTGGACGTGATTGGAACCATTCTCGGCACGCCCGCGCCGCCCGATCAGGTGGTGCTCGCTTCGAGCGACCTCGTCAACCCCGACCAGACCGACCTCATCGATACGCTGACGCCGAACGAGCGTTACTCCTACTCGTTCGACGGCAACGCGCAGGTCTTAGACCACGTCATCGTCAACCCGAACGCACAGACCATCCTCAACCGCTTCGCCTACGCGCGCGAAGACGCAGACCAGCCGGTCAAGGACTACGAAGACCCGAACATCCCCGACCGCATCTCCGACCACGATCAGCCCATCGCATACTTCTCGCTCAGCGTGCCGCAGCCACAAGGCTCGGTCATCATCAGCGAGTTCCGTTTCGACGGCCCGACCGACCCAAACACAACTCGACCCGTCGCGGGCGGCGATACCACGGGCGCGCCCGCGCCGCCCAGTTCGAGCGACGGCGGTGGCGTGAACGCGCCCGGCACGCAGGAGGAGAACAACGAGTTCATAGAGGTCTACAACAACACGGACTCAGACATCACCGTCTCGACCACGGACGGCTCGGCGGGCTGGGCCGTAGTCGCATCCGACGGCTCGGAGCGATTCACCATCCCGAACGGCACAGTCATTCCGGCGCGCGGCCACTTCCTCGGCGTGAACACCAATGGCTACACGCTCTCCGACTACGGCGGCACGGGCGCGGGCGGCGGCGACAATGTCTACTCGACCGACATTCCCGGCAGCGGCGGCGTCGCCCTCTTCCGCACGACGGATTCGCTTAACTTCACGCTTGCCAATCGGCTCGACGCCGTGGGCCGCACGACCGCCCCGGCGCTCTACCGCGAAGGCGCGGGGCTGCCCGCGAACTGCACGGGCAACACCTCCGCCGAGTACAGCTTCGTGCGCTCGATGACGCGCACGAGCGGCGGGCTTCCGAAAGACACGGGCGACAACGCCTCTGACTTCATCTTCGTCAGCACGGACGGCGACACAAACGTTTGTCCCACGGTGCTGCTCGGCGCGCCGGGCCTGGAGAACCTCTCCGCGCCCATCCAGCGTAACAATCAGTTCGTGACGGCGCTCTTGGATACGTCGGTCTCCTCGGCGAATCCGCCGAACCGCACGCGCGACTTAACCTCCGACCCGGCGAACAACTCGACCTTCGGTACGATGTCGATCCGTCGCACGTTCACGAACAACACCGGCTTGAACGTGACGCGACTCCGCTTCCGCATCGTCGAGGTGACAACGCACCCGCGCCTGAACGGCTCGACCGCCGACCTGCGCGCGCGCGACTCAAGCGACATCGTCGTGATGGTCAACGGCAATCCCGTAAACGTGCGTGGGACGACCGTCGAGCAACCGCCCGCGCAGCCGAGCGGCGGCGGCTGGAACACTTCGATGAACGTCGGCTTCATCAACCTCGGCGCGCCGCTTGCCAACGGCAACTCGGTCAGCGTTCAATTCCTGCTCGGCATCCAACAGACCGGCACGTTCAAGTTCTTCATCAATATCGAAGCGTCCGGCAATTCCACCGTAAGCGCGTCGCCGCTGCGCGCTCTCAAAACGCCAGCGCCGGGCGAGAGGTAGTCGCAGTCGCGGACTTACCTTTCGTCAGCCACGCTCGAATGAGCCGCAGGCCGTGTGAGGGGAAACTCTCACACGGCCTCTCTTCAACTTCCGAGCCTTCATCCAACCGGGTAAATCAGTTCAAGTCCGGGCCGGAAAACCTTCTCCCGTGCGCCGCCTCGTTCGACCGCGTCCGGGTTCGTATTGCTGGCATACTTTTTGTTTCGTCAGATAGGGTAGGTTCTGACCGTTGCGTCTGTGAAGGGTAAGCATCAGGCGAAATTCGTAAAACTCTTTCCCGTTGTTCCAGTTATGATAGAGAAACTTTCTATCCTTTCGCGCCCCGACTAAAAAAGCTACCCCCGCATATCCGAGTTTTTGGACTTTTGGTTCATCTTTTCGGACGGAAGTCTTTTCATGACGACCCGGCAGCGGTCAGATGAAAAAAATCGCGGCGCGTGATTTGAAAATTCGGATGTCAACGCGAGCGCGGGCCTTTGGCTCTGGCGACTTTTTTGGTCTTGCGCGCGCGAGTGAAAATGTAGTATTTAACATCGCGTTTCCGCGTTCTTAACATTCGCGAAAACTTCTTCCCGTATGATAGAGGTTTTAGTTCTCTCTCTAGCCATCTTTCAATCAAACAGGTCAGCAGAGACATTTCGGGAAGCGTAGAAAGAATGGCACCTGTGCCCCTAACCACCGCAACCAATCACGTAGGAAAAGGAAGAAACATGTCGAAACATTCCCTCTGCAAGAAGTCAGCCTGCGCGCTGGCCTTGCTTGTTTTCTGCCTCGCCTTCGGCGCGGCTAACGCCGCGGCGCAGTCAACGACGCAGGGTGCAGTCGGCGGCACGGTGAAAGACCCGCAGGGCGCGGTCGTCGCGAATGCCTCCATCACCGTGAAGAACGAGGAGACGAACAAGGAGACCTCCGCCACGACTGACAGCGAGGGACGCTTCCGCGTCGTGCAGCTCGACCCCGGCAACTACAGCGTGACGATCAACGCCACAGGCTTCTCCGCCTTCACGCAGCAGAAGGTCGTGGTCGAAGTCGGGCGCGTCACGTCCATCGACGCTGCCCTCACCGTCGGCGGCGCGCAGGAGACCGTGCAGGTGACGAGCGAAGCGCCGGCCATTAACACTACGCAGCAGGACTTCTCTACCAACATTAATCAGGTCTCTATCAACAATCTTCCGACTAACGGTCGCCGCTGGTCTAACCTTGCGATTCTGACGCCGGGCACGGTTCCCGACGGCACGTTCGGTCTCATCTCTTTCCGCGGCATCTCAGGCTTGCTCAACAACAATACGGTTGATGGCGGCGACAACAACCAGGCGTTCTTCTCAGAGGAGCGCGGGCGCACGCGCATCGGCTACTCGATCAGTCAGGCCGCAATCCGCGAGTTTCAGGTCAACACCTCGAACTACTCGGCTGAGTACGGACGTTCGGCAGGTGGCGTAATCAACGCCGTCACCAAGTCCGGCACCAACGAGTTCCATGGCTCGGGTTTCCTGTACGACCGCAACAGCAAGTGGGGAGCACGCAACCCCCTCAGTACCATCAACCAACTGGTGAACGGAGTTTTCACGCCCGTCGGACTCAAGCCGAAGGATGTGCGTTATCAGTTCGGCGGCACCATCGGCGGGCCCATCGTTAAGAACAAGGCTTTCTTCTTCTTCAGCTACGACCAGCAAAAACGCGATTTCCCCGGCATCGCCAGGTTCGTCACTCCCGGTTATCTGAGCACTGTCAACACCACCTTGCTCACGGCGGCGGTCAGGGGATTGACGACCGACCAGATTAATTCCTCATTGGGCTTTATCAACAGCCTGACCGGCGAGGTGCCGCGCAAGGGTGGTCAGAAGCTCTTCTTTCCGAAGCTGGATTGGAACATCACTCCGAAGAACACGCTCACCGCGACGTACAACCGCTTGCGTTGGGCCTCGCCCGCCGGAGTGCAAACGGCGGCGACAGTCACGCGCGACCGCGCCGGCTTCGGCGATGACTTCGTCACCGCTGATTCGGTTAATCTACGCCTCACCTCGACGCTCTCAAACAGGCTGCTCAATGAGGGTCGCTTCCTGTGGTCGCATGAGCTTGACTCACAAATCGCCAACCCGCCGCTGCCGGGCGAGCCGACCACGGCGGATGGAAATTCCCCCCAGGTCGCTCTGACAAACGGCATTACCTTCGGTAAAGCGACATCCCTCGACCGGAAGGCCCTGCCGGATGAGAAGCGTTATCAATTCGCCGACACCATGAGTTTCTCTACGGGGAACCATACGTTCAAGTGGGGCACCGATATAAGTCATGTCCACGACATCGACGACAACCTGTTCACCGGAGCCGGTTCTTACACCTACTCCAACATCAACGACTTCATCGTCGATTACGTGAACTTCACCACGAACGGGTCATTGAGGACGGCAAACAAGCAATGCGCCACCAGCACACGCCTTGCGGGTAAGTGCTACACCAGCAACTTCGCACAAGGTTTCGGTCCGCCTCGTTTTGCGCTCTCGACTGTTGACTATGCTTTCTTCGCGCAGGATGACTGGCGCGCGACATCGCGTCTGACCCTCAACCTCGGTCTGCGTTGGGAGTACGAGAAGTTACCGCAGCCTTTCCTCGTTAATCCCGCCTTGCCGCAAACGGCGAATAGACCGAGCGACAAGAACAACTTCGGCCCGCGCATCGGTTTCGCATGGGATATCCAGGGCAACGGCAAGACAAGCTTGCGCGGCGGCTACGGAATCTACTACGGGCGCGTGATTGGCTCGACCATCATCAACTCGTTGATTAACACTGGTCTTTCAACCGGCCAGGTTGTCAGTTCGGTGGCACCCGCCACTAATCCTGCGACCGCCGCGGGTAATCCGACTGCGCCGATCTTCCCCAACCTTTTGCCTTCGGCACCTTCGGGCACGGCAGGCGTTCAGTTCTTCCAGAACGGCTTCCAAAATCCGATGATTCATCAGGGTGATGTCGTCTTTGAACGTCAGATCGCGCGCAACACGGTGGTCTCCGCCTCTTATCTCTTCAGCTTCGGGAAGTACCTCCCGAGCTTCATTGATGTCAACCTGAGTCCGACGACGACCACTCGCACCGTCAACATCGTGGACGGCCCCTTCGCCGGTCAAAATTGGACCTTCCCCTACTACTTAGGGGCGACGAGACCGAACACCAGCTTCGGTTTCATCGATCAGATTACGAGTAATGTCTCGTCCAAATACCACGCGCTAGTGTTGCAGGCAAACCGTCGTCTGACCGACGGGCTTCAGTTCCAGACCAGCTACACGCTCTCCAGAGCGTCGGACAACGGGCAGACCTCGACGACCTTTACGCCCAGCTTCTCGGGCCCCTTCGATCCCTTCAATCCGGGTGGCGAGACCGGTCTGTCAGCTTTCGACAGGCGGCACAAATTTGTAGCGAGTGTTGTTTACAACACTGCCTTCGCCAGCCTGAAAGATAATAAGGTAGGTCGCGCGATCTTTAATGGCTGGACTATTGCGCCGATCTTAAACGCCTTCTCCGGAGCGCGCTACACCGGGAACACTTCAGGTTCCAGCGTCAGCGGCGTCTTTGGCTTTAGCCAGGCCGGTGGCGTGAACGGCTCGAACGGCTCGCTCCGTTTCGCCCTGGTGCCACCTAACTTCTTCAAGCAGCCGAGTATCTGGTACACCGACATGCGTCTCTCGCGCCGTTTCAGCCTGACAGAAAAGGTGAGGCTGGAAGTCCTGGCCGAGGGCTTCAATATCTTCAACCGTACGCAGGTTACCAGTGTAAACAATACGATCTACAACATCTCGACCTCCGGCTCGAGCGTGATTGCGACTTTCAATCCCTCCTTCGGCACCACAACTGGCGCTGACGGCTTTTTCTTCCGCGAGCGTCAGGTTCAACTCGGCGCGCGCTTCGAGTTCTAAAACTGTAAGCCCGAAGAGACTCGACTCAAAAGGGCGCGTTACTCCATCGAGTAGCGCGCCCTTTTTTTCGCACGACTCCCAGCATATTTAACGTCACGTTTCCGCGTTCTTAACACTCGCGAAAACTTCTTCCCGTATGATATAAGGTTCAGTTCTCTTTCTAGCCATCTTTCAATCAAACAGATCATCGGGAACACTTCGGGAAGCGTAGAAAGAATGGCACCTGTGCCCCTAACCACCGCAACCAATCACGTAGGGAAAGGAAGAAATATGTCGAAACATCCCCTCTGCAAGTCAGCCTGCGCGCTGGCCTTGCTTGTTTTCTGCCTCGGCTTTAGCGCCCCCCACGCCGCGGCGCAGTCAACGACCCAGGGCGCAGTCGGCGGCGTGGTCAAAGACCCGCAGGGCGCGGTCGTCGCGAATGCCTCCATCACCGTGAAGAACGAAGAGACGAACAAGGAATTCGCCACCACGACTGACAGCGAGGGACGCTTCCGCGTCGTGCAACTCGACCCCGGCAACTACAGCGTGACGATCAACGCCACGGGCTTCTCCGCCACACAGCAGAAGGTCATCGTCGAAGTCGGGCGCGTCACGCCCATCGATGTTAACCTGACTGTGGGCGGCGCGCAGGAGACCGTGCAGGTGACGAGCGAGGCTCCCGTCATCAACACGCAGCAGCAGGACTTCTCAACGAACATCAACCAGACCTCGATCAACAACCTGCCGATCAACGGTCGCCGCTGGTCGAACTACGCCCTGCTCTCGCCCGGCGCGGTTCCCGACGGCACGTTCGGTCTCATCTCTTTCCGCGGCATCTCAGGCTTGCTCAACAACAACACGGTGGACGGCGGCGACAACAACCAGGCGTTCTTCGCCGAGGAGCGTGGCCGCACACGTATCAGCTACTCGATCAGCCAGTCGGCGATTAAAGAGTTCCAGGTCAATACCTCCAGCTACTCCGCCGAGTACGGTCGCTCGGCGGGCGGCGTCGTTAACGCCGTCACGAAGTCGGGCACGAACAACTTCCACGGCGACGTGTTCTACTTCCAGCGCAACAACAAGTGGGGCGCGCGCAACCCGCGCAGCTTCATCACGCAGAACGTCGGCGGCGTCTTCACGCCCGTGGCCTTCAAGCCCGTGGACGTGCGCCACCAGTACGGCGGAACCATCGGCGGCCCCATCGTCAAGGACAAGGCGTTCTTCTTCTTCTCCTTCGACCAGCAGAAGCGCAACTTCCCCGGCGTCGCCACCTTCACCGCCCTCGACTTCCTGAACCGCGCCGACACCTGCCTGCTCACCGCTGCGCGCGCCACGAGCGTTTCGCTGACGACGTGTCCCGCGTTCGCAGGGACGGCCAGCGCGAGCCGCTCGGGCACGAACGCGGCGACCCTCGGCACCGGCAAGGGACTGACCAGCGCGCAGGTCACGAGCGCGCTCAACTTCCTGAACGGCCTCTCGGGCGAGGTGCCGCGCACCGGCGACCAGCGCCTCTTCCTGCCGAAGATCGACTGGAATCTCAACAACAACAACACGCTCACGGGAACCTTCAATCACCTGCGCTGGAATTCGCCCGCGGGCATCCAGACCCAGGCCATCAACACGCGTGCTAAAGACAACTTCGGCGACGACGGCGTGAACATCGACTGGATCACTCTGCGGCTCACCTCGACGATCTCGAACAAGCTTTTGAACGAAGCGCGCTACCAGTACGGTCGTGACTTCGAGTTCCAGCTCAGCCAGGCACCGCTCGCGGGCGAGCCGACCAACTCCGTCGGTGGCCGCTCGCCGCAGACCTTCATCACCAACGGCTTTACCTTCGGCATCCCCGAATTCCTTGAGCGCCCCGCGTTCCCGGATGAGCGCCGCAACCAGTTTGCCGACACGATGACTTTGACGAACGGCAATCACACCTTCAAGTTCGGCGGCGACCTCAACTTCGTGAAGGACATCATCAGCAACCTCCGCTTCTCGGGCGGTGAGTTCAACTACACGGGCGGCACAAACGCAGCCGGCTTCTACGGCGGCCTCAACGACTTCATCATCGACTACACGAACTTCGCCACGCCCGGAGCGCTGCCCTCCAACACTCCCTGCTACAGCAGCACGCGGACGGTCGGCAGATGCTACGGCGGCAACTTCAATCAGGGGCTTGGCGTGCTCGGCCTGACGATGAAGACGACCGACTATAACTTCTTCGTGCAGGACGACTGGCGCGTCAACCCGCGCCTGACCCTGAACCTCGGCCTGCGCTACGAGTACCAGAAGAACCCGAGCGCAATCGCGTCGCACATCAATTCGCTGCTGCCGCAGACGGCCAACAGCGTCAGCGACAAGAACAACTTCGGCCCGCGCCTCGGCTTCGCCCTCGACCTGACCGGCGACGGCAGGACTTCCCTGCGCGGCGGCTATGGTATCTACTACGGGCGCGTCATCAACTCGACCGTCTACAACGGGCTTGTCAACACGGGCGTCGGCGTCGATGTCGCGCAGCGGCAGGTGACGATCACTGCCACCAACGCGGCGGCTCCCGCTTACCCGACTCTGCTCACCGCCGGCACGCTCGTCGCGCCCGCCGTGCAGTTCTTCGACGCGAGCTTCCAACTGCCGCAGATTCACCAGGCCGACCTCGTCTTCGAGCGCCAGATCGCGCGCAACACGGCGGTCTCGGTCTCGTACCTCTTCAGCTTCGGCAACTCGCTTCCGAACTTCGTTGACACCAACCTGCCCGCGCCGACGGGTACTGTGGCCTTCAACGTCGTGGGCGGGCCCTTCGACGGGCAGGTCTTCAACTCGCCCATCTTTACCGGCGCGAGGCCGAACACGGCCTTCGGCGCGCTCACGGCGATTCGCAGCGACGTGTTCTCGAAGTATCACGCGCTCGTGCTTCAGGCGAACCGTCGTCTGACGAACGGCCTCCAGTTCCAGACCAACTACACGCTCTCCAGAGCGTCGGACAACGGCCAGAGTTCAGTTACCTTTACGTCGAACAATCTGCCGTTCAACGCCTTCAACCAGTCCGGCGAGAATGCGCTCTCGGCCTTCGACCGTCGGCACAAGTTTGTCGCGAGCGTCGTCTACAACACCAACTTCGCAAGCTTGAAGGATAGCCAGGTTGGCAAAGCGATCTTGAACGGCTGGACGATTGCGCCGATCTTCAACGCGTTCTCGGGCCAGCGCTTCAGCGGCAACGTCTCCGGCACTATCAACCCGACATCCTTCGGCTTTGCTTCGACCGCGACGCCGGGCGGCGGCGTCAACGGCTCGGGCGGTGCGACCCGTTTCGCGGGCGTCCCGCGCAACTTCTTCAAGCAGCCGTCGATCTGGTACTTCGACATGCGTCTCTCGCGCCGCTTCCAGATCAAAGAGGGCATGAGATTTGAAGTGCTGGCCGAGGGCTTCAACCTCTTCAACCGCACGCAGGTCACGGGCGTGAACCAGACGCTCTACACGATCTCCGGTTCAAACCTGACCTTCAACAGCGGCGCGAGCGGCTTCAACAGCGTCACCGGCGCTGACAGCACGCTCTTCCGCGAGCGTCAGGTTCAACTCGGCGCGCGCTTCGAGTTCTAAACCGTAAGCTCGAAGACGCTCGACTAAAATGGGCGCGCTACTCCAACGAGTAGCGCGCCCTTCTTTTTTTCCAAGCCTCTCACTCTTACATCTTTCGCACGAGTCTCACGCACTTACTTTCTCCGCACGACTTCTACCGCCGAAGTCCCCACTATCATCTTGTCTCAAGACAGGCCGACGCACCGCATGAAGCGTACGGAAACAAACCCGCCTTGTGTGCTCTCACATGCGCACGCCGAACGCCGCTTCGGCCCGCATCTTCACGTCCTACAAAGCCTTTCGCCTTCGTCCGCCGTTAACGCAAACGCTGGCATGCCCGTTGCCATCTTGATCGGATAAGCATGAGGGCACGTGCGCCCTCCCGCTTTCAAATCATCGAGGAGGAATAACAAAATGGGTGCTCCGAATAAGGACGAGATGGAAGGCAAATACGATCAGGCCAAGGGTTCTATCAAAGAGGGTCTGGGCCGCCTGACCGGCGACGACGAGCTGCGCTCGGAAGGCTCGGCGGACAAGCTCAAGGGCGACGTGCAGGAGGGGTTTGGCGGAGCCAAGCGCAAAGTCGGCGAGACGCTCGAAGACGTAGGCGACGCCATCAAACGCTAGCGCCTCCTCTTCTAAACTTAACCTTCAAAGGTCGCCTTTGAAGGATGAACGATGAACGCCGCAACGATGAACTGTAAGACGATTGTTCTACAGTTCATCGTTGCGGCGTTCATCGTTCATCGTTACTCCTGTCGTATGTACTCCGCGCCCAAGTCCTTGAGCAGTTCTTCGAGCTTGTCTGCCTCTTCGTCGGTCTTGGACTCGACGCCGATGAGTATGCCGCCCGCGCGCAGGGACGAGTCGTAGACCTTCGCACGATGCTCTGGGATGCCCGCGCCGACGAGCGCGCCGATCAGCCCGCCCGCTGCGCCGCCTGCGCCCGCCCCCGCCAGCGCAGCCGCGAGCGGCCCCGCGACGACGAGGCCGAGGCCCGGCAATACGACGTTCGTGCCGACGGCGATAATCGCCGCCACGACCGCGCCGACCGTGCCGCCGACCGCCGCGCCATAGCCAAGCCCGTCCGCCGCGTGCGTGTGCGTCTCGATGGCGAACTCCTTCGACTTGGTCGCATCCGACATCAACACGCTGATGTCGTCGCGCGTGTAGCCGCGCTTGATGATCGTGTCAACCGCCGCCTCGGCAGCCACACGCGTCTTGAAAACACCCGTCACAAGTTTTCCCATAAACCAAACTCCTCTGCCTTTCTCGTCTCAAGCCTCAACGGTCAACGGCCCCGAAGCCCTGACGGGCACACCGAGAGACGTATCCGCATGCTTCGAGACGTATCCGTACGTTTCACTGCGGCAAGCCCCGTGCCGACTTTCACACCTTCTCCCGTCGGGGCTGCGGCTCGGAGATCATAAGACGATAGAACCGGTTCCGCCGCATCGCAATGCCGTCGAACTCGCTCGCCGCGTACCAAAGCGGAACGAGCAGCGGCGTCTGTGTTCTGTTCGGCGTCAGCAACATTCTGTTCGGCGTCAGCGACATGGACATGAGTAGTGCCCGAACTCAGCCGCGACGGCCAACCACGCACACTGGTATAATGCGTGCCTTCGCACACGTCGCAATTCAAATTTTCGTCTGGGAGTTTTTCTGTGCTCAAGGCTGTCATTTTCGATGTAGACGGGACGCTCGTTGACTCCGTCGATCTACACGCGCGTGCCTGGCAGGAGGCGCTCGCGCACTTCGGCAAACAGGTCGAGTACGAGCGCGTGCGCTCTCAGATAGGCAAGGGCGGCGACCAACTGCTGCCGGTCTTCCTCTCGAAGAAAGAGCTGGACGAGTTTGGCGAAGAGTTGGAGAAGTATCGTGGTGAACTCTTCAAACGCGATTACCTTCCGCGCGTGAAGAGCTTTCCATCGGTGCGCGAGCTGTTTGAGCGCATCAAGCAGGAAGGTCTTGCTTTGGCTCTCGCCTCGTCGGCGAAGGAGGACGAGCTGTCAGCTTATAAACGAATCGCGAACATCGAAGACCTCGTCGAAGAGCAGACTTCAGCGGACGACGCAGAGAAGTCGAAGCCGCATCCCGATATCTTCGAGGCCGCGCTCGACCGTCTCGGCGACACGAAAGCCTCCGAGGCAATCGTCGTCGGCGATACGCCCTACGACGCGGAGGCCGCGGGCAAGGCCGGAATCAAAACCATCGGCTTTCTCTCCGGCGGCTTCCCCGAAGAGGACTTGCGCGCCGCCGGCTGCATCAAAATCTACCGCGACGCCACAGACCTCCTCGCACACTACGACTCGTCGCCGCTCGCGGCGCAAACGTCAAGCGCCGCCGGGCGAGAATAGACTCGCCACACAGCTTGTTAAGGCAAAGGGCAAATTTCAAAACGCAAGGCGAAAAATATGACGGAGACCGGCAAGATTCCAGTCTTCCACTTTTGCCCTTTGCCTTTTGCCTCTAGCCTTTTGTCTTCCGCGTCCGAGCCTCTTTCTCCTCTATGAGAGTCCTGCACATCAGCTCCGCACGCACCTTCGGCGGAGGCGAGCGACACCTCTTAGACCTCGCGCGCGGTCTCTCGCAGCGTGGTCACGAAGTCTTCGTCGCGCTCTCCGCCGACTCACCACTCCACGAAGCGCTCGCCGCCGTCACGCGACATAATGTCTTCACGCTGTCACTGCGCAACGCGCTCGACCTCGGCAGCGCATTGAAGCTGTCGCGTCTGGCGCGCGCGCTGAAAGTCGAGATCATTCACGCGCACGTCGCGCGCGACTACACGCTCGCCGCTTTCGCCGCGAGGCGCGCGACCGCCGCGCGTCTAATCATCACGCGTCACCTCCTCTTCCCCTTGAGCCGCGCGCACCGTCTTGCGCTCTCGAACGTCTCGCGCGTCATCGCCGTCTCCGAGGCGGTCGCGCGCACGCTCCGCGCGCAGAAGATTTTTGACGAGGACAAGATTCGCGTCATCACGAACGGCATAGACGTGTGGCGCTTCGAGCAGGCACGCGCCGAGTCTGAGCGGGCACACGCTGAATCTGAGCGGACGCGCGCCGAGTCTGAGCGCGAGCGGGACCCGAGCTTCAGACCCTTGCGCGTCGGCATCCTCGGAGAGTTGAGCGAGGTCAAGGGACAGGAAGACTTCGTGCGCGCAGCAAGAGTCGTCGCCGAGAGGTTCGGCGATGGTGTCGAGTTTCTCATCGGCGGTGAAGACGCTTCGCGCGGCGGCGAGTATCGCGCGCGCATCGAGCGCCTCGTCGCGCAATCAGGCTTGGGCGAGCGCGTGAAGCTTCTGGGTCGTCTCGACGGAGACGAAGTCATGCGCTTTCTGACCTCGCTCGATCTGTTGGTCTCGGCCTCACGCAGCGAAGCCTTCGGCATGGCGTTGGTCGAGGCGCTGGCCTGCGGCGTGCCCGTCGTCGCGACCGCGACCGAGGGCGCAAGCGAGATTGTTGAGGAAGGCGTCACTGGCTCGCTTGTGCCCTTGGGCGACGTGCGCGCACTGGCCGCTGCCGTCGCCTCGCTGCTCGAAGACGAGGAGCGTCGTCGCAGTCTCGGCGCGCGGGCACGCGAGGTCGCACGAGAACGCTTCGACCTCAACCGCATGGTCGAGGCGACCGAGCGCGTCTATGCTGAAGCACTCGGTCATGAAAGCAGTCCGCGCGTTTAGGTTTTAGAAACTAAGTCCGTCCGGCGTGAAGGAAGTTTACAGACGTGAATGAACCATGGAAATACCGCATCGAGGAGCGCGTCCGCTGGGGCGACGTGGATGCCGCGCGCATCATCTTTTACGGGGCATACATACGCTTCTTCGAGTTCGCCGAGACTGAACTGTTCCGCGCCGTCGGCCTGCCCTACGGAGTGATGTTCGACGAACTGGACATCTGGCTGCCGCGCGCGCATCTCGAATGCGACTTCCGACGCGCCCCACAACTCGACGACCTGCTCGAAGTCTGCGTCTACGTCGGTCGCATCGGCACGAAGTCGCTGCGGCTCAACTTCGAGGTAAGACGCGAGGGCGAACAGGAGTTGGCCGCCGAAGCGCACTTCGTCCTCGTCGCCGTCCGCCGCAACACCTTCGAGTCCGTCCCCGTGCCCGACGAGTTGAAGCGCCGCCTCGCACCCTACACGCAACCCGCCGCGAATGAAGGCACTCAAGCGTCCCTAAATCTAAAGCCGGAGTCTTAAAACTGTAAGCAGAGGGAGGTGAGGCGCGGCCTTTGCCACTCCCTCCTTCGGGTAGTTTGTCATGCGTGTTAGAAGGGATTGAAGGCGCGGCGCGCGAGTGTGCGCTTGAGGTCAACGTAGCCCTGATCGCCTGTGACGAGTTCGCGCAGCGTACGGCGGATGCCGGGATGCGCCCGCGCAAACTTAATCATCCTGTCCGTGAAGGGCCCGCCCCAGAAGGCTCCGTAGAACCTTCGACGCATCTTTGAAGCGCGTCGTAGCTCGCGCCCGAAGCCCGCACGCCACTTCGCTTCGTAAGACTCAACGTCGCCTTCGAGGAAGGCTTCGGCGAACAGCTCCGCAGAGCGCAGCGCATAGTAAATGCCCTCGCCCGTCACGGGGTCTGCGAAGCCCGCGGCGTCGCCCAGCAGCGCCCAGTCAACACCCGCCGCGCGCCGTGTGTCGAACGTCTCCGGCGCAAGCCCCGGTATGCGCGCCGCGTAACGCTCGGCGACTTTGCGCAGCCTCTCCTCCATCTCACATCCGCGCTGCGCGTCTTGCTTATGCGGCGCGTCTTTGCGTGACCCCAACGGTGCGCCCTCTTCGTGCGCGCGATAATAGCCGACCATGAAGTCCCAAAGCATTCGGTCAAGCGCCGCGTGGTCGAATGCGTCCTGCGCGGTCGCGATGCCGAAAGAGATATGGTCGAGTCGCGGGAAGGCCCACGCGTAACCCGCCCAGCCCGGCAGGAAGGCGATGACCGTCGGAGCGTCGTCGGCCTCGTTCAAGGGAGTGCGGTAGCCGAACGCGATCTCCATCTCAGAGTTCGGCAGCGGGCCTGCGAGGCGACGCGCAATCGCGCTGTTCGCCCCGTCCGCCGCCGCGAGCACGCCGCCGCTCCAACTCTCCCCGCCTCGCGCACGCACGACCCAACGCCCTTCGGCGTCTCTCTCTTGAGAGGCGGAGACGCGACCATCGAAGACCTCTGCACCGGCCCTGCGCGCACGCTCAAGCAGATAAGAATCGAATGCGCAACGCGAGTAGACCGCGAACGGCTCCGACAGTTTCAGCCGGACGGCGTCACCCGCAGGGGAAAGCATCTCCACTTCCGTGACTGCGCGTCCGCTCGCTTCGAGCAGAAACGGCCAAGCCTTGAGCGCCTTCGACGTGACGCCGCCGCCGCACGCCTTCGCCTCATGCGCGGGCCGCCCATCAAATAGCGCCACACGCGCACCTCCGCGCGCAAGTCTCTCCGCCGCGAACGAACCCGCAGGCCCGGCCCCGACAATGAGCACATCGAATTTTTCGTTAACGCCCGCCACGTCTCTCCTTAAACATATTATGGACTCGTCGTAAACATATACGCACTCGTCACACTTCATTCGCCACACTTCATTTTATCAGGCCGCAGCCACCCGGACTCTTGCCGGAGAAATCTTCGGTTGTGTTAGAATCTCGGCCAACCCCTACAAGTCTTGACGCTTTCCCCCGCGATGTTTTTGACGCCGAAAAACCCATTCGGTTTTCGCTCTGTTGCTGAAGACCTTTTGCCCCCGGTCAACAACGAGGATTATGAATAGCAGTCCTCTCGTGTTTGTCGGCATCGCCCCGCACCCGCCGGTGATGGTTCCCGAAGTCGGCGGTGCGCAGGCCGAAGAGGTGCGCGCCTCCATCGAAGCTATGCGAGACTTTGCAGGGCGCATTAAATCATGCGGCGCGGAGACGGTCGTACTTATCTCGCCGCACGCCCCGCTTGAGGAAAGCTCCTTCGTTGCTTACGGCGGGACACGTCTGCGCGGAGATTTTGCCAACTTCCGCGCCCCGCAAACAATCGTGGAAGTTCCGCTCGACGTTGAACTTCTCAATGCCATCCAGCAAGCCGCTTCCGACGAACAGTACCGCGTCATTCAACTGAAGTCACGCGACCTCGATCACGGCACAGCCGTACCTCTCTACTTTCTCCTGCGCGGCGGCTGGGGCGGCAGCGTCGTCGCGCTCGGGTACAGCTTTCTTTCCAACGACGATCACGTACATTTCGGAAGATGTATCAGGCGTGCAATTGAAAAGATCAAACGGCCCGTCGCCTTCGTCGCCAGCGGAGACTTGAGTCATCGCCTCATCCCCGGAGCGCCCGCAGGCTTCCACCCCGAAGCGCATCGCTTTGACGAACAGGTTGTCGAAGCACTCCGCTTGAATACGCCCGGACGCATTTTTCACATCAATCGGAGCTTGCGGCGGCTTGCGGGCGAGTGCGGCTACCGCTCAATGCTCGTCGCTCTGGGTGTCTCCGCCGAAAGCACTCCAGAATGCGAAGTTATACATTATGAAGCACCCTTCGGCGTCGGTTATCTCGTGGCACAACTATCACGCTCAAGCTTAAATTAACCAATGACTCTAAAAACCAAAGAGATCGAAAACATCAGCCCGGTTGAGCCACGCCGCTCTGACTGCGTGGAGGCTCAAGCTTCCGACCTGCTTTCTGACGAGAAACAGATACCAGCGCTGGCACGAAACGCTGTCGAAATCTACGTCTTAGAGCGGCGAATTGCCGAACCCATGCTCTCTTCCCAAACATCGCTACTGAACCAACCATCGGCATGCTTTGTTAGCATTAAGACACTCGGTGGAGAACTCAGAGGCTGCATCGGCACGGTTGATCCTGAGAAAAGCACTCTGGCCGAAGAGGTCATATCCAACGCCATAAAAGCAGCTACACGCGACCCTCGCTTCCAACCTCTCTCGGCTAAAGAACTCTCGTCTTTGCGATACTCCGTTGACGTTCTTGGAAGTTTGGAGCCAGCTCGATTCGAGGATTTAGACCCCTCGATATTTGGCGTGGTAGTAGTAGACCACACAGGCTTGCGCCGCGGGCTGCTTCTACCGAACATCGAAAGCATCAAAACAGCCAGACACCAAGTCCACATCGCCGCAATGAAAGCCGGCATTAAACCCGACGAGCCGTTAAGGCTATACCGCTTTCGCACCCATCGCTTTGGCGAGTGGGGCATGACCCTTAATTCTGAAAGAGGAGGAAGATAATGTCAGATTTGAACGAGACGAAAAGCTCCCTCGCGGAGAAGAACGCCGACCCTGAACTTAAACCCGACTCAACTCCTAACCCCGTTGAGGATGTTAACCCCGTTAATGATGAGCGCTCACTCGACATCGGCGAATCCGGTCAATTCGCGCCGGGTGGTCGCTATAACGAGCTGGGAGTTACAAAGCCGCGCCGCATAGACTTGGATGATCAGGTAGATTCGGCTCTGTCTAAAGAAGATAAGTGAGTCAAACGGACTTACTCTTTAAGCGAAGCATTGTGTTTGTTATCGCTTCCGGTAAAGAGGAGTGTGTTGTCGAAGCAAAAAATACCGCTGCATACGCGAGATGTATGCAGCGGTAATATCCACAGGAGGAAAGGGTCTTGATTCTACACAAACGGGAGGAGTGTGTCAAATAGCTTCACACAAGCTTCCCTGTGTAGTTAAACTAAACGTCCAAGTTCTTCACATCCAACGCATTGTCTTCAATAAACTTACGTCGTGGCTCGACCGCATCTCCCATCAGAATTGTAAAAATCTGATCAGTTTCCACCGCGTCATCTATTTTGACCTGAAGCAGTGTACGCTTTTCCGGGTTCATCGTAGTTTCCCAGAGCTGTTCTGGGTTCATCTCACCAAGCCCCTTATAACGCTGGATTGTTAAATCCTTCTTCGCGGTTGTAAGTACACGCTCCAGAAGCTCCTCTCGGGAACCAATTGCTTCTTTAGAACCATTCTCTCCCAGAATAAAGGGTGCGGTCAGACATTTTTCAAGCGTCTTGTATATCTCCACGGCCTTCTGGAATTCGACGTGACTTGCCAAATCCCAGTCGATTTTAACTTTTGAACCTCCGGCTGCGATTGTCTCAATCTCCCACAGTCCATGCTCTTCATCCGGAGCAAGTTCGGTCTTGTAGCCAGCCTTGGACAACGATTCTTCAACGCACGCTATTTGCTCTCCATCATTATCCTGAAAGATTCCTCTAAGTGTCGTATCCTCTTTACGCAATACCCCTTCACGCCCTCCAAAAGATTCCAAGAGCAGATGTAGCAATCGTTCGTCATTGCCGAGCCTTCTTATAAGCTTTTCACGATACCGATTTAACTCGACCATCTGCTCAAGGGCGCGCGCAAGCTCACGACCCTCAATAACCCCTTCCGTCTCTTCAGAAGTAACCTTCATATCACTTGTCGCTTGGCGCATGAGATAGCGAACTATTGATCTCTCATCCTTTATATACTCTTCACGCTTACCACGTTTTACCTTAAACAATGGGGGCTGAGCTATAAACACATGCCCCGACTCAATCAACTCAGGCATCTGCCGATAAAAGAAAGTAAGAAGCAATGTGCGGATATGTGAGCCATCCACATCGGCATCAGTCATAAAAATGACCTTATGGTAGCGAAGCCTATTTACGTCGAAATCATCTTTACCAATGCCTGTTCCAAGCGCAGTAATCAACGACTTTATCTCGCTATGACTAAGCATTTTATCAAAGCGAGCCTTTTCGACGTTCAAGATTTTACCTTTTAACGGCAAAACTGCCTGAAATCTTCTATCTCGTCCCTGCTTCGCACTTCCGCCAGCCGAATCACCTTCTACAATGTAAAGTTCACATTGTGCCGGGTCTCTTTCCTGACAGTCCGCGAGTTTACCCGGTAGCATTGTTGAGCCCATTGCTCCCTTGCGGACAATCTCGCGAGCTTTACGCGCTGCTTCACGCCCACGAGCAGCATCAATTGCTTTCCCAACTATTTTTTTGGCGACCGTCGGATTTTGTTCGAAATATTCTGTAAGCCGTTCGTTGAGGAATGATTCAACCGCGCCTTTTACGTCTGAATTGAGCTTGCCCTTAGTCTGCCCTTCAAACTGGGGCTGTGGCAGCTTTACTGAAATTACCGCGACCAAACCTTCGCGTACGTCGTCGCCGGACAGAGAGCTTTTGAAGTTTTTAGCCAGTCCGGAAGATTGTGCATACGCGTTAATGGTACGCGTCAGCGCCGAACGAAAACCAGAGAGATGGCTGCCGCCATCCACGGTATTTATGTTGTTAGCGAAGGAGTAGACCTTCTCGTCATACCCGTCGTTATACTGGATAGCAACGTCAACTGAGAGTGCGTCGCTCGATTTTTCAAAGTATACAGGCTTATCGTGAAGAACTGATTTGTTCTTATTGAGGTGCTTGACGAATTCTGCAATTCCCCCACGATAATAAAACTCGTGCGAACGCTCTGGTTCTATCCGCTCATCCTTGATCGTGATGCGAATACCTTTGTTCAAAAAGGCCTTTTCACGCAGACGCTCCGATAACTTATCGAAGCTGAACTCACTAACATCAAAAATCTCGGCATCCGGCATGAAAGTGATCTTCGTACCGCGGCGGCGGGTCTTACCCGTCATCTCAAGTTTGGTCGCAGCAATCCCTCTAGCGTACTCTTGCTCGTAAGTCGCCCCATCCCTCCAGATTTCCAGACGAAGCCACTCTGAGAGGAAATTTACGCAAGAGACGCCTACTCCATGCAGTCCTCCCGACACCTTGTAGGCGTTTGAATCGAACTTTCCACCCGCGTGAAGTTTGGTCATCACCACTTCAGCGGCAGACTTCCTCTCCTGCTTGTGATAATCCACGGGAATACCTCGACCGTTGTCTATGACGGTGATTGAGTTATCCAGGTGGATGAAAACTTCGACCGTATCGCAGAAGCCGGCCAGGGCTTCGTCCACAGAGTTATCAACTACTTCGTAGACAAGGTGGTGCAACCCCATGTCGCCGGTCGAACCAATGTACATGGCCGGGCGCTTACGGACGGCTTCGCGTCCCTCCAAAACCGTGATCGAAGTTGCGGTATAAGAATCGTTTTTCTTCTTTGATAAAGTTGCTGTCGGCAAAGTGATCTCCTCTTCGTTCATATTGTCCATGCCAATCCCCAACTCAGGAAAACAGGCGGATGATGAAGTTTAGATGCCTTCGGTAGACGTAGCGATTGTTCTTTCCAACTCGCCCCCCGCAGTATCAAAAGCCACACCACTTCTTACATCAAACAGTTTTGCGTTTGCGGCAAACTCTTTAATGAGGTCATTTTTGGAGGTGGTAATGAATGTCTGCGTGCGCCCTTCAAGGTATTCCAGCAAATGACCGATTCGCCTTTTATCCAGTTCCGCATCCACATCATCCATCAGGAAAAGCGGATACTCATTATGCCATAAATAATACACTGAAATTGCTGCTAAATCAAGTAGAATCAATGCGCTACGCTGTTGTCCGGAACTCCCATAAGTGCGTATATCGCGCCCGTCGAAGAGGATTTTCAGGTCATCCCGGTGGGGGCCGATGAGGGCGTATCCCGAAGCAATTTCCGCTGTCAGGCGAAGCTGTAGACGCTCGCTTATCAGCGACTCGTAGTCTTCCAGATTTCCCTTCCCCTCAAGGGCAGACACGTAGCGAATCGTGATCTCTTCACGCTCGAACAGGCGTTGTTGGAGACTCTTTCCGAGGCGTTCGACATAGTCGGAGCGTGCGCGATGGATTGTCGCCCCCAGAAGGATGATCTGTTCGTTCCAGGGTTCGATCATCGCGCGCGCGTTATCGATATTCATCTCCGAGTCAGAGATGTCTTGAAGCAGCCGGTTTTTCTGCTTGACGACCCGCTGATAGTCTGCAAGCGTCTGGACATAACTGTGATGAAGAGAGAGTACGCCGCGGTCGAGGAACCTTCGCCGGGACTCAGGCCCGCCGCGCACCACTTCGAGTTCGTCGGCCGTGAAGGGTACGACGTGTAACTGGCTCAGGTAACTCGCGACCGTCTCACGTTTTCCGTTCAATGAGAGTGTCTTTGAACCGCCCTGGAGGGTTATCTGTAGGTCTCTATGAACATCACGGGTTCGCGCCACGCGCCCACGTACTACGGATAGATTTTCTCCGAAACGAATCGCCTCTTGCGGTCTCTGTGTGCGGAAGGATTTGGTAGTAGCCAGGAGGTAGATAGCTTCGAGCCAGTTTGTTTTCCCCTGCCCGTTCTCGCCGAGGATGATGTTGAGACCTTTGCCCCAGAAGACTTCGCCGCTCAAATTCCTAAAATTGTGAGCTTCAATTGATTCGAGCAGCATACGTTTGAATTTTAACATATGCTACTCGGAATGACGGTTGCCTTTGTCCGCCCGAAACAAAGTCCTTAAGTTAAGAGTTTCGATACGTGAGGCACGGGCGTCAGTAGGACGCCCTAAGTCTCATCAACAGCGCTAGAGTTCCTGCCTCCCTCATATTGAGAAAGCCTGTGTAGGCACCGGGCCTTGCCTCGACCCCGACCGAGAAGTTGACTCCGCCATACACAAACATTGCGGAGTCATCATCCTCACCTTCGCTCACGCCCATCTTGTCGCCCACGACCAGGATGTCGTGCCGGGGAATGAGCCTGCCCGAGCGTAATGCGGCTTCGCGCAAGGACCTGACCATGTAGTCTCGCCCGAGCGCCTTCGTTACCCCACTGAGTCGCACATGGAGGACGTGCTTTCGCGGGTCAGATGCTATTTTACGCCTGATCTCTACGCATGGCCGGAAGTTCGCCAAAGCGTCTTTCAGCTCCTCTTGCGCGGCGCGCATCGACTCTTTGCAGTCGTAATGCAGAGAGATATAGCTACCGCGCCTATACACCCTGAGGGCGCACGCCCCTGGCCGACCGCCCAACACAAGCCGCTCGAACGCCTCCCACTCGCCCGGCCGGAAGCCAAGGTTGAAGGAGTAGGAGCCTTCGTCCATCCTGCCGAGGCCGTCGAGTCGGTAGGCTATGACTCCCTCTGAGGGCAGCAGGTGAAGCTTGGTTAGGAGCGTTGTCTCCCAGCCCCGCCCGTTGATAAAAGACCTGATTGGATTGACTAGCGTGTCGCGCAGCCCGCGCTCGCCGTGAGGCTGAAGGCTGATCACCCCGATCTCAGTACCGCGCGCCAGGAAGAAGGTAAGGCAGTCCAACATCTCATCGGAAGGCGGCATCAGCGTTCGCCCCAGCGTCTCGTCGTAGTCGAAAATCATGACGGAGTACCGACGCGTCAATACGCGCGACTCCTCCACCATCGCGCAGCGGTGCCGCTCCTCCGCGCGCGCGCGGAGGATTTCAAACCCGCAGGACATTGAAGCCTCCCGGTCGTAGCCCTCGACTGAGGCACCTTCATAGAGATCGAATACACGTTCGTTCGGTAACGACAAGAGCATTTCTTCCAGTTTGCCCGGTGGCAGCTTGAGGGTCAGCTTCAGCGCGCGGGTGAGCACAGGCGCGCTAGGGTCTCTGAGGATATCAAGGAGTTTTCCCGGAGAGTCGGAGTTCACCCGCGCGTGGTTAAGCGTCCTTTCGAGCGTTAGGTCTGGGTCGGCGACATCGAAGACGGCGAAGGGATGCACGTTTGCCGCCCCCGCCGCCCAAAACGCCTCGCAGTGCTCGGCCAGGTGCGCGCCCGACACGAAAGCATCGTCGATATAGACTACTTCGCGCCCCGCAACTTGCCCCGGGTTGCTACAGTAGGCGTTACCGGCGATGAGTGCCCTTCGCAATCTCGCGTCGCCGATGGCCCCAAACTCACCCTCGAAAATCTGCCGGCGGCGCACGTCAGCGAACTCTAAGCCGAGCCTTCGCGCCACCTCCGCGCCGAGATGCGCTGCGGCGTTGGGGATGCGGAAGTGATGCGTGGCCGCGACTACGAAGCGTTGCGGCTGGTCTCGCAGCCGATGCCCCAGGCTCTGGCGGACGATGGACACCATCCTTCCGGCTAGCGCGTCAATGCTCTTCCGCTCCCCGTACTTGAACCCTGAGTAGGCCAGCCCTTCCATAGAGGTCATCTCTGCGGCATTGGCGCGCGTGACCACGAAGATCGATTCATAAGGGGGAAGTGCGCACCCTTTTCGCGCGCGCGCCTCGCCGTTGACGTGGCGCTGGAGGACGCGGAAGCCTTCGCCGAAACTCGGCTTCAGGTCGATGCCCGCGCGCCTCGCGGCGTTGAAGAGTTCCACGCACCGCTGCGCGCCCAGTTCTGCCAGCAGCAGTTCGAGCCGAGCCGCAGGCAGGGCCAGAAGGGTCTTGACCGTCCGCGCGACGACCTTCGTGCGGGGATCGCCGAGCAGTTTGAGTAGAACCTCCCCGCTCCCTCCGCAGGCCGACGCGCCGTTCAGTTCCTCTTCGAGCGCGGGGCGGGGTGCGGTCACGTCTATGACGGCGAAGGGAAAGACCTCCGCGCCCCCGTCGGCGAGCAGCCGCCGCTGTCTATTGAGGTTGGCCCCAGAGACCACCGCGTCCTCGATCAGGATGACATTGGCGAAGTCGCCCCCCGACAATGTGTACTCCCCGGCGCGGACGTATGCGTAGCGTTCGCGCGCGTCGGCGAGCTTACCGTAAGTGGCCTCCGGCACGTCCCTCCGATTGACTCCGATGAGTGGTAGGTTCAGCAGCTCGCCGACGCGGCGCGCGAGCAGGCCGGCCGAGCCGGTGATTCCCTCGTAGCCCGGCGCGGCGACCGCCCAAGACACACCGCTGAGTCCCGACCCTTCGACGAAGGGCGCGACCTCGCCAGCGAGTGAGGCGGCGAAATATTCGACCGCGTGCCCGTCGCCAAACTTGAGCAGCGAGTACATCTCGCCGCGCGAAAGCGGCCGCGCGAACAGGGGGTGGGTCACGGCCTTCTCTTCGATGAAGCGGAGCACGCCCGCCTCGTCGAGCTCGTAGAGGGCGCGCAGGGACACGCCCTCCTTTGCTCCTCTCAGTCGCTGGGCCGCGTAGCGGTCGAGTCTCCCGACCCAGTCTGAGTGCGCTGCGTCAGTGTGTAACAGCTCAAGACGGCACGCGTGGAGGAGACTCAGCACGGTCTGATGGTCGAGGCGATTGAACAGCCCCTCGGACACCTCCCAGGGAAACTCGGCCAACATTCTGAGGAGGCGCGGCGTGAGGCCGACCCCGGGTTTTTGCAGGACTTCGATGAGACGTTCAGCACGGCCAGAGCCAACCCAAAGGTGGTTGAGGATGCCTTCGGCCGCCTGCTTCGTCCCCGCGAAGCCTTTGGCCTTGAGGTCTACGATAAAGCAGCCGCGGATGCTCGCCGGCGAGACGCCCGCGTGACGTTCGAGCACGCGCTGCGTCTCCCTGTAGTGCGCGCCGGAGACGAGCACGTCGTCAACGAAGATGAGGGTGAGCCCGGCGAGCGACTCTCCCGTGTAGAAGAAGTTCCCGCTGATGCGTCGCTCACGCGCGCCATGGCTTCGCAGCTCGCCGAAGTCGCCGCGAGGGGGATTGCGCCTGTGGAGTCGCACCGCAGCGAGCTCGACCCCGCGCGCGTGCGCGAGGACGTGCCTGACCTCCTCCGCCAGGAGAGCGGCGGCGGTTGGGGCACCGTGGTAGGCGGGGCACACGACGCGCCACGCCTGCGGGTCGGCTGCTATCTCCCGGCCTGCCTCGCGCCAGACCTCTTCGGCAATCCGCTCCGCGAAGATTCTTCGTGTCTGCGGGTCGCCGTATTTGAACATGGAGAATTCCTTCCCCACGGCTCTGCGGAAGTTCTTGACGTTCCGCGCCGAGACGGTGTAGAGCGCCGAGACGTTGTGGTTGCGCCGGTAGGGCGAGGCAACCTTGGGGCGGGCCGCACAAGGTGGCGACTCCGCCGCCAGCGCCGGATCGTCAGGGCGGCACTCCTCATGCCCCACTTGCTCTTCGCCAGAGAAACGCATGCACGCACCTCCACATGAGAGAGTGACCGGCGGCGTACGCCCGTGCGGGCCGTCCAGCGGCTCTCCGCGCCGCGACTAAGACCCCGCTTCGTAGGCCACCTCGTCCGGCGCAGTGTCGCCCCTACGCCGGACGAGCCGCAGCAGCTCGCCGGCCCAAAGCACCACAGAGGTCCCGCTGATGATCATCACCCATTCGCGCAGTGAGAGGGGTGTCGTGCGAAAGAAGTCGCCGCCGTACTGGACGAGCAGAAGCTGCCCAACGAAGATGGCGAGCGCGATGACTAGGAACGACTTGTTCTCCCAGAGGCCAGAGAGCGCCGACGAGTCCCGCCCGAGGCGCTTGGCGTTGAACAAGTTCCAGAACTGTAGGAAGACGAAGACGCTGAAGAAGAGCGAAAGCTTATGCCGGCCTTCCGCCGTCTCCTCGCTGAGGCCCTCACCGCCTTGGAGGTAGAGCAGCAGGCCGATGAGGAAGAACAGGAACAGGAGTCCCATCAACAGGATGTTGACGGCCATGCCGCGCGAGATGATGAAGTCGTTCCGCCGGCGCGGGGGGCGCTTCATCACGCCCCACATCGGCGGCTCGGTGGCTAGCGCGAGGGCCGCGAAGGTGTCCATGATGAGGTTGACCCAGAGCATCTGTGTCACCGTCAGCGGCAGCTTAACCCCGATGAAAGGCCCGACCAGCGCGATGCCGAGCGCGACGACGTTGATCGTCAACTGGAAGAGGATGAAGCGCTGGATGTTCTCATAGAGCGAACGCCCCCACATTACTGCGTTCGTGATGCTGTTGAAGGAATCATCGAGGATGATGATGTCGCTGGCCTCCTTAGCCACGGCCTTCCCCGTCTTCCCCATCGCAAGCCCCACGTCGGCGAAGTTGAGCGCTGGCCCGTCGTTCACCCCGTCACCCGTGACGGCGACGACGTGCTCCTGTTCTTGCAGCAGCCTCACCAGCCGTAGCTTGTCCATTGGCCGCGCGCGCGAAAGCACCTTGATGCGGGAGGCCGCGGCGCGCGCCTCTTCGTCGTCTAGTTCGGAGAACTCCCGACCGCTCATGTGCGACGCGAGCCCGTCCGCCTCGTTGAGCAGGCCGATCTGGCGGGCGATCTCCTGCGCCGTCTGCTGGTTGTCGCCGGTGATCATCTTCACGTCCACGCCCGCCTCGCGACAGACACGGATGGCGCGCGGCACCTCGTCGCGCACCGGGTCGGCGATGGCCGTGAACCCGAGCCAAGTGAGTCCCTGCGCCAGCACCTCGATGTCGGCCTCTGCGGGCGGCTCCGCAGTCTCTTGGTAGGCGAAGGCGAGCGTCCGCATCCCGCGTGCCTGGTACTCTTCAAGCCTCTCGCGGATGGCTGCGGCGTGGGGTGCGACGGTCTCGGGGCCGGAGGCCGTCAGGACTCGCGCGCAGCGTTCGAGGACAATCTCCGGGGCACCCTTCACGTGGAGTATCGTCCGGCCCGTCTCCTCGGACGTGCCGAGCGTGCCCATGAACTTCCTCTCGGTGGAGAAGGTCAACTGCTTGGCGATGCGGAAGGCGTCGCGCAGGAGGACGTAATCGCCGCCCTGTTCCTCCAGCCACATGAGCAGCGCGCCCTCCGTCGGGTTGCCGAGCGGACGCGGCCCGCCGTTGTCACCGCCGCCGCGGCTGAGGTGCGCGGTAGTGTTGGCGGCGACGGCCTCGGCGAGCAGGGCGGCAGCGCGGCCACCAGACCCTTCCAGCGCCGGCATCTCGACGGCGTGCACGCGCATCTCGTTGAGCGTCAGCGTGCCCGTCTTGTCGCAGCAGATGACGGTGGCCGCGCCGATGGTCTCGCAGGCGTGCATACGCCGCACGAGGTTGTTTGAGGCCATCATTTTCCGCATGCTGTAGGCGAGGCTCAGCGTGACGCTCATCGCCAGCCCCTCGGGCACGGCGACCACGATCACCGTCACCGCGATCATGAAGAAGTTCAGGAACTCTTCGGTAGCGTGGTGCGGCAGCCAGCTTGAGAAGTCCGACGGCAGCAGCCCCCCGAAGTAGCCCGCTGCGGCACCCGCCGCGAAGAGCGCGGCACCAAGCCCCGCCGTCTTGAGCCACCCGGCGAGGCCGTCGTTTTCCAGCCACGCGGGCAGCTTACCCACGGAGCCGAATATCTCCAGCCCGTCGTAGATGACCGGCACCCACACGCGCGCCAGCGCCACCGCCGCCGCCGCGCTCAGCAGCGCCGCGAAACCCCACTGCTGCCCCGTGAGCATGATGTCGCCGGTGAGGACGCCGCGGACGCAGAGGGCGACGAAGATGAGCGTGGCGACGCCGAAGCCGACGACGCCGATCATCTTGCTCAGCCTCTCCAACTGTATGTTGAGGGGGGTCTCCTTCCCCGTGACCTCGGCGGCCGTGCGCGCTGTCCTCCCCATCTCGGTCGAGTCGCCGACCGCAGTGACGCGGATGATGCCGTGCCCGTCCATGACCTTCGTGCCGAAGAGCAGGCGGTCGGCGGGGAACGTCCTCTCCTCATCCGAAGCGGCTGGCAGCGCGCCCTTCGCGTGCTTCGACACAGGGACGGCCTCGCCCGTGAGCGCCGCCTCGTCCACGCGCAGCGACATCGCTTCGAGCAGCTCGCCATCGGCGGCTGGCTCCTCGCCGGTCTCGACCAGCACCACGTCGCCGACGACGACGTTGCGGCGGGGGACGGTCATGTAACGGCCGCCGCGGACGACCTTCACCTCCTCGTCGTCGTTGACGCGGTTGAGGACATCGAACTCTTTGCCCGCCTTGTACTCATTGAGGAAGGCGAGCGTGGTAGCCAACAGGACGGCGAGGATGATGCCGATGCCCTCGAAATACTTCCCGTCCACCATGCCGACGAGGATAGCTATGATGGCCGCGATGAGGAGGATGCGGATGACGGGGTCGTCGAACTTTTCTAAAAAGAGCTTCCACCAAGGGTCGCGCGCGGGAGGCGTCAGGACGTTGGGCCCGCATTTCCTGCGGCTCTCCTCGACCTCGTCGGCCGTGAGCCCGAGGAAGTGCGGGCTTTGGGTCTCCCCAGTCGCGTTGATGTTCTTCACTTCGTCAGACTCCCTGTGTGAGTGCGCGGCGCGCGTGCGTCCGAGCGGGGACTGTGCGCGCCGCGCTCCTTCTCTGGGCTGCGGAGATTATCTTGCGGCCTATATAAAAACAGGCCGCTGGGCGCGGTGCGCGCGCCTAGCGACAGTACCGCGCCCGACGGCAGTGCGAGAGGCGTATCCGTCCGCCCGGAACTCAGCCGCTCACCATCTGGACGAGGAGCAGTCTACCCCCCTCCTCGTCCGAGAGCAGTAGTTGCTTCCCGTTACTGAGCTCGACCATCGTACCGGCGGGCACGTCCTTGTTCTCCATCAGGTCGCGCATCTTCGGGAGCTTCTGGTTGACGAAGACCCAGCGCCCCTGGTGAAAGACGAAGTAGCCGACCGGCTTCTTCTGCTCGTCGCTCAGCCGCTCGTTCGGAAAGACATTGCGGTTGACGTGCCACGGGTAGAGGTACTGGTTGCTGTAGACCATGAGCCGGTGGTTGTCTGGCGTGAACTTGCCCTTGCCCCGCGACGAGTAGAGGTTGAGCACGGGGAGTTGGCCCTGGTAGGGGGTCATGCAGAAGGGGCAGACCGGCTTGGTCGAATTGTCGAAGACGTACCACTTCTGTTCGCACTGTGGGTTCGGGCAGGGCTGCATCAGGTCCACAGTCTTGATGAGCGCCTGCTCCCACTCGTCGGCGGTCGGGCGGTGGTCGGGGCTATGGAGCCCCTCGACGAACGCCTTGTCGAAGAGCGCCTTGATGTAGGGGCCGCAGACGGTGTAGGGGACGCGCGAGACATCGGCCCAAGGCAGCGCGTGCGGCTTGACCTCGCGCAGGTTCGGGCGGTTGCTCGGGTCCTGCGGATGCTCGACGAAGAGCGCCTTTGATCCCATCGAGAGCAGCTCGTCCTGCTGCGGGTCGGTCGCGTGCACTTTCCTGCCGCGCAGCGGGTGGCGGTAGAGCAGATACATGTAGATGAGGACGGAGAGCGCGTGCCGGTCGGTCTCGATGCGAGGGAACTTCCGGTTCGCGTCGGTGCGCGCGAGGTTGCTCGTGGTCAGCACCTCGGGCGCGATGAAGTCCGGAGTGCCGACCACGTCGGGCGGGAACTTGCCCGGCACGACGAGCCCGTCGATGTCGATGATACAGGCGTGACCGCCCGAGGGGTCTACGAGCACGTTCTTGTAGGAGAGGTCAGAGTGCGCGAGGCCGGCGGCGTGCATCCGCTTGACGGCGCGACTGATTAGGATGCAGACGCGGAAGTAGCTCAGCCAGTTCCCGCGCTCGCGCGGGTCGAGGAAGCGGTTCTGGTTCGAGGCCGAGGCGAACCACTTGCCCTCCTTCTCCTTCCCCTTGATGCCGAGGAAGTCGTTGTTGCGCGACCCGTGCTCGAAGAAGAAGTGCGGCTTGAAGAAGGGCGTGACGACGCCGAGCTGCCCCTGGTGCTCGACGATGTGGGTGGGCCAGCAGAAGAGGTTGAGCCAGTAGTCGCCGCCGACCAGCTTGAAGAGGCGCTCGCGGTACGTGCCCGTAATGCTCGTCAGCCGGTCTTTCGCCGTCGCGTCCTGCTTGTCGCGGAAGAAGGCTACGACGTACGTGCCGTCGGGGCTGAAGAAGACATCCTTCATCCCGCCCTGCCCCTTCATCTCGTCGACGAACTCAATGGGCGAGCCGTCGGTAGCCCTGATACGTACGATGTTCGACATCACACTTCGGCGGCCCTCGGCGGGCTGCTTAACAGAGCACGGCGACTGTGCGGTCGTCGTGCTCGCCAGGAGCCAGGAAGTCCATCCACTCAAGGAGTCTCTGCGGCGCGTCCTCGTTCACCTGCTTGAAGGCGACCGCCCCGTCTATCTCGCGCCAGAACTCCTCCCACTTCTCGGCGGAGGCCAGGTTCTTGTCGGTCCCGAACTTGGGGTCGGAGATGCCGTCAGTCATCAGGATCAGGGCACCGAAGTCCCTGGTCAGTGTGAACCTCACGCGGCGAAGCATCTCAGCACCGTCGGCGACCACCTCGCGCATGGTCAGGAAGCGCGTCTGCCCGGAGAACTCGCCGCCGTCGGGCGTGCCCATCAGTTGTGCCGAGCCACGACCGTCGAGCAGGGCGATGGCCCCATCGCCGATCCAGAAGGAACTGACGAACGTCCCCTGCTCGAACTGCCTGACGAGGCCGAGCAGCAGCGTGGTCGCGTAGTCCTTCAGGGCGTGCCCGGCCTCGGCGGCGCTCACTTCAAGCGCCTTGTAGGAGGCGAAGGCCGCGCCGCACAGCGCTTGGTAGAGCAGCTTTCTGATCTCCTTCTCGGCGGCGTTGCTACCGCTGGCGTAGTCGCGCAGGAGCACGTCGAAGCGTGCGTCGAACGTCTTCGGGATGAGTTCTCCGAGGGTTCGCGCGGCCGTCTCGCACGATAGCCGCGACCCCTCACGCGAGAAGCGCGCTGAGCCGGCACCGTCGGCTACGAGTAGGATGTACCAGCCCTCGGGCGTCGTGGCGGCGGCGAAATCGTCCTCGCGGAACTTTCCCTCGTGCGCGTGCGAACGCCCGCGACGGCTGGCGGCCACCACCTGATACTCACGCCCCACGAGGCGCTGCGCGGCCGTGTGTTCCTTGCGGTAGGGCAGTGAGGTGTCAGGCTCAATCGCTTTCCACAGCGACTTCGGGTCCGGGTTGATAAGCCACGAGACCTTCTTGTGGAACGTCCTCGGGTCGTCGCCGAGGTTGTAGTGGAGCAGCAACTCATGCTCACCCTGCTCGACGGGCGTGCCCGAGATTTGCAGCGAGAAGGCTTCGGCCTCCGCGCCAAGGCCGAGCCGGCTGACCTGCTCTGCGAAGGTGGCCCGGAGCGTGGGCGACGACCTGAACCCCCACTCCCGCAGATCGACGGAAGCGCTGTACGGCTTTCCGACCATCCCGTTTGGCAGCCGGTGGCTCCCCGTATAGTGTGAGACGGCTTCACCCGGCCCCGAAACGGCCGTCGGTTCGACGGCAGGAGCCGCATCGTCGGACACGGCGTCTGCCACCGCGGAGGTGGCCGGCTCCGGCTGCGAGGCAGCGGCGTTTTCTAACTCGGGTGGCGGCACCGAGCCGGGTGCAGTCTCAGGCGCGGGGGCGGCTTCGGGCGCAGCGACAGCCTCCGCCTCCGCAACCTGCCCGGCGTCATCGGGCGGGACTGTGACCTCGGGCGGCGGGGCCGGCAGTGGTCCGCCCGTGCCGCCTGCCAGAGTCACGCCGGACTCCCCGGCCCCCTCAGACTGCTGCGCGCTGGTTTCGTCTTCAGCCATCATCTGGTCGCTTCCGTTGGTCAGCCCAAAGCCCGAGTCACGTCGGCGTCGCCCGTGCCGAAGTCGTAAGACCCGGTCTTGCCGCACCAAGGGCAGACGCTCTCGCCCGGACCCTTGAGGCAGTGTACGTTGCCGCAGGCGCACATAGCGAAGCCGAAAGGGTTGCCGCAGCACGGGCAGGAGGGCGTGCCACGCAACTCCCCCGTGCTGATAGTCGTCGCGCCGTAGTTCGCCGCCGTTAACTCCTCATACTCCTCCGGCGAGGGCACGGCGAAGGCCCCGGCGAGGACGTACGGCTGCTCCCCAGCCGCCGCTGCTGCTGGTGTCTCCTCGCCGATGAACTCCGGCCACTCCTCGCCCGCCTGAGCGCCGCCCCCGGCTGCATTCCTCTCCCGCGCGTACTTGATGAGGTAGGCCATCCGCGTCTTCCCGCAGCGCGCGGTGAGCACGACGAAGTTCTCGTCCAAGCGCTGCCGCGGGCGCATGTCGGGGCTGACCTTGCGGACGAGGTCTGCGCTCAGGTTCTCGACCCGGAAGCGGTCGTCGGCAGAGGCGTCGAGCCGCTGGCTCTGCGTCTGGATGGAGGCCGTGATCCAGTTGAAGAACCGCTGGTAAGATTCTGGGTGCGCGTCGTTGAGCAGCAGGACCTGGTCGGTCAGCTGCGCGAGCAGTGCGAGGTCGGCGTTGTTGCCGACCGAAACCGCCACGAGGTTAGCGCGCGTGCGGTACTTGGCCGCCCACTCCGCGACGGCATCCTCCGGGTCGTCGGTCGGCGCGCCGTCGGTGAAGAGAAAGACGATGGGCTTCCAGTCGCCCTTCGACTCGGCGGATGTCTTGACAATCTTCGTCTCAATTTCGCTCATCAGGTGAGTAAGGGCGGCACCGAGCGACGTGCCCCCGCCGAGCGGGAGCTGCGGCGGGTAGAACGAGGCCATGTCCGTCAGCGGGACGAGGGTCTTCACGCGCCCAGCGAAGACGACGACCGAGAGGTAGGCCGTCTCCAGCGCGTAGGGGTCGCGGCGCAGGGTCTGCACCATCGAACGTATGCCGGCCCCGACCTGCTGTAGCGGCTCGCCGACCATCGACTCCGACACGTCGATTACAAGAAAGATTGGTAACCTTCTCATGTTCACACGGGGTGCGTTGTTAACAGACGACCTGCACTTCGGGTGGGGGCGGAGGCAGTGAGACTTCCGCGTTCGCGCCCATACTGCGGTTGCCGACGCTCACCGAACTCGATACCCATTTGAAGAACTGCTGGAAGGTGGCGCTGTCAGTCGTGTCGAGGTGGACGACCGTGCCGGCCAGTTCCCGGAGGTAGCTGTCCTTGGCCTTCGGGCCAGCGGCGCATGCGACGATCTCGCCGAACTGCCGCCTCTTGACCTCCTGCACCTGCTCGCGGAACTTCTGGATGTCGGAAGGGCTGCCGTCCGTCATAATGAAGAGCAGCGGCATCCAGTCGCCCTTGCGCTCGGGCGTCGTCTGCAAGACCTCGCTATCAACCCTCTGACAGAGAAGTTCGAGCGCGGCCCCGAGGTGGGTCGGCCCGGCGTCGGGCGTCGTAATCTTCGGAACTTGAACGGCCTCCAGCTCCATCAACGGGAAGAGCAGTTCCGCCTCACGGTCGAACGTAATGACGCTCAGGTAGACGGACTCAAGCGCGAAGGGGTCCTGCCTCAGCGAGTTGAGCATCGAATGCAGCCCGGTGTTGACCGACTCGATCGGCTCGCCCTTCATAGAGCCGGACGTGTCTATCAGCAGGTATACAGGTAAACGCCTCATGGTCATGAACGGCTCCCCCTTTAAACTCGCTGACCCGCGCCGACACTCACACGACCACGCTCAGCTCTGCGGGCGGCGGCGGAAGCTCGCTGATGCCGCCCACCTCCTTGCCATTAGCGTCCACCTTCTGGCTGCCCGTGCTGATTGAGGACGAGACCCACTTGAAGAAGGCGCGCAGCGATGAGGTGTCCGCTGTGTCGAGCGTGACGACGTTGTCCGTAATCTGTTTCAGACAGGCCGTGTCCGCCCCGGGGCCGGCGGCGCAGGCGACCACAATGCCGAACTTCCTTTTTCTGAACTCGGCGAGCCCCGCCTGCCAGTCGTCGGTCGGGCCACCGTCGGTCATGATAAAGACCATCGGCTTCCAGTCGCCCTTGACCTCGGCGGTGGTCTTCGTCACCTCGGCGTCAGACCTCTCGGCCAGCAGCTTGAGTGCGGCACCAAGGCTGGTCACGCCCGTTGCTTGGATGTCGGGCATGTTGAAGGAGGTCAACTCCGACAACGGCACGACCTGCCGCACGTTG
Organism: Acidobacteriota bacterium; assembly: GCA_032162705.1. Classification (GTDB taxonomy): domain Bacteria; phylum Acidobacteriota; class Blastocatellia; order Pyrinomonadales; family Pyrinomonadaceae; genus QHXN01. The sequence goes on along the minus strand of JAVRON010000087.1, from coordinate 16,559 downwards.
GTGTCGAAGGTGATGACGCTCAGGTGCGCCGTCTCCAGCGCGTAGGGGTCCTGGCGCAGGGCGCTGACCAGAATCTGCATTCCGTTCTTCACGGCCTCGATGGGCTCGCCCATCATTGAGCCAGAAGTGTCGAGCAGAAGGTACACGGGTAGTTTTCGCATGATTGTTCCAAAGGTCTGGGCTGAAGACTACCGGACGTAGGAGCGCAGGATTTCGGCGAAGCTGTCTGTGTCGTGTGGGGTGCCGATGGCGCGGAACTTCCAGCCCCCGTCACGCCGGTACACCTCGGCGAAGACGATCGAGCGTTTCTGGTTGTACGTGGCGTCGCCTGACACGTTGTAGCGGAGCATCTCGCGCCCGCGGGCATCTATGGCACGGATGAAGGCGTTCTCGATCATGCCGAAGTGCTGACCCTTCTGCTGGCCTTGGTAGATGGAGACGACGAAGAGGATTTTGTGATACTGCTGCGGCAGCGACTCGAGCTTGACCACGATCTGCTCGTCATCGCCCTCCCCCGCGCCGGTGCGGTTGTCACCTGTCAGCCAGATCTGTCCCGAGGGATGCTTCAGGTTGTTGAAGAAGATCACGTCCCCGCCGGTGAGGCGGCTATCCCCCAAGTTGATTACCTTGTCGCCGCTGTCGAGGAGGAAGGCGATGGCATCGAGGTCGTAGTCCTCGTCGTTGCCCCCGCCTCCGAGCAGGCCGCCGAGGAAGCCTGCCCTGCGCTGCCGCACGTCCCAGCCCAGCCCGATTGTGACATTGGACAGATCGTACTGACCCTTCTCCAAGCTTATGGTCTGGCCTTTTTGCAGATTGATTGCCACTCTCAGTCCTCCCGTCTTGCGCCCCGGCGGCGGGTGCCGACGCCACCAAACGCAGTTGCTTTTGGCAGGCCGGGCGACGATGCCCCGCCGCCGTGCCGATTGCCCGCCTCAGCCGTGGAACGTGCTCACCAACGCCTGCAAGCCTCCCTGGTGCCCTTTGCCAATGGCCTCGAACTTCCACTCCTCATTGCGCCTATACAGCCGCCCGAACTCGACAGCCGACTCGACCGAGAAGTCTTCGTCTAGTTCGTACTTTGCGAGTTCCTGCCCGCTCTGAGTGTCGTAGATGCGGATGAAGGAATTGCGTACTTGGCCGAAATTCTGCCGCCGCACGTCATGTTCGTAGATTGAGACCGTAAAGACGATCTCCTGAATCTCGGGGCTGACCCGGCTTAGGTCGACGGTGATGGTCTCGTCGTCGCCGTCGCTGCTGCCGCCTGTCTGGTCGTCGTCGGCCCCGGTCACGGCCCCGTCAGGTGAGAGCTTGTTGTTGAAGTAGATGAAGAAGGCGTCCGACGGCAGCTTGCCGTTTTGGCCCAGCATGAAAGCCGACGCGTCGAGGTCGAACTCGACCCCTGACACGTCGCTCGGGTCCCACCCCAGCCCGACGCTCACCCTCTGTAGGCCGACCGCGATTCGCTGACCTTTAGTCAGGTTAATACTCATGGCATCTCCTCAGGTTGAGTAAGATCAGAGGTCATGGACTCCACGTTGGAGCCGCTGGCGAAAGTGCAGTTGCAACGAACGCAGCACACCCTCATCCATTCACCGTTCAGAAGAAAAAGAGCTGTGAGAAATAAGAAGCCCGGCACGGGTGTGATGATCGGTTAATATTTGCTCGACGCTACGGCGGACAGTAGACTTATCAGTTATAAGAGGGTTCAAAGAATGCCACATGGTTACGCTGCGGGCTCCCTTCTAACTGCCTTGGGGCTGATCCTCACTTAACGCTTCGCCGATATTGTCCACCGACTCCCTGCCGAAATACACCACGACATCGCTGCTTATGTCCGGCTTCCATCGGGCTGCGCGCCAAACGAATATATCCACTCACACGAAGAAGTAGTCGGGAACTATTAGCAATTCAGGAAAGGGTTCGCTAAAAATTCTGTACACTGGTGTCCCTCGGGAGAACAGTCTCAAAGGGTGATTCCCGTTTACTTCCGAAGGCCAGTCGTTTCAGTTTCCGCATGTGAGCTTCAAGTTGACGCTTCCGTAATGAGAAGAAACAGAACGTTAGAGAGACAGAATCTTGCCTGGATTACCCGGAGGCTTAAGCCTGTCACAATGCAGATGGCCTTATATATCGTGGGAACCGCTTTGTCAACAGTCTCTACGGCCAAGTCGTGTCCTATCATTGCGTTGCTGGATTATTATTTTCTACTTCGCTCATCACGTCTTCAAGCAATTCGCGAAACCATGTTTTTCTCGCGCCACCTTGATTAGCATTTTCTTCCAGACCGAAACAGGTTCGGTCATCGTTGTTTGACTACCCCAAATTAACTTTTGTCCGGGCTTTCGGTAATAACCAAAAGGAAAGGAGAATGCCTGATGAACGAGCCGGTGGCGCTCTCGTTGTTTGACAGCTTAGGCCAAGTCCCAGACGCGCGTCTGGAGCGCACCAGACTCCACCAGTTAGTTGATATTCTGGTCATCGCCATGTGCGCCACCATCTGCGCCGCCGAGACCTGGAAAGAGATCGCCGAGTTCGGACACGACAGCTATCAGGGTTGTCGCCCTGGGGGTTGGCACCGCCCCAAGGTAGTCAGGGGCCGCCGCCTTATATGTCCTATCCCTAATCTCACGCAGTTGCTATAAACTGCGCGCGTCGATGCAAACCGGCACGTTCCCAATGTCTCCCATATTAGGAGCTTGCAAAACATGAAGTCAGTTCCACCGAACGCGACACATGCAGTACATGCAGTCCCATTGAACCGTGCGCGATCTTGGTCGTGGGAGTTGGCAATCGCAGCCATGTTTCAAGACGAAGCACGTTGGCTGAAAGAATGGCTTGAATATCATTTGTTGACGGGCGTACAGCATTTTTACTTATACAATAATCTCAGTGGAGACAACTACCAAGACGTACTACGATCATATGTCGCCAGCGGGGTCGTTGAGTTAATTGAGTGGCCCTATGTTGGCGGGAACACATACGACGCTGTTCAGTGCGACGCATATTGTGATGCTCTCAGCCGCGCTCGGAACAAGGTCAAGTGGCTGGCTCTTATCGACGTGGATGAATTCCTAGTCCCTGTCAGGGATGCCGATCTGATTTCGGTTCTGACGCAGTTCGATTCGGATTCAGCCATTGGTGGGGTCTGCGCCGCGTGGGTCTGCTTCGGGACATCTCATGTCCCTAGAATCCCGCAGGACAGACTCATGATCGAGGTACTCGTCTTGAGCGGACAAGAGCTTGTGACTCCCGAGACGTTTCCTTGGAACCAAGGCACCTTCAAGAGCATCGTGAGACCTGATCGCACAAATTCCGTTAAGAATGCACACGTGGCCCTCTATAATGCCGGGCATTCCCACGTGCCACTCTTCCACAACCTGATACAAATCAATCATTATTGGACGAAGGACGATGCGTTCTTTAACGAGGTCAAGCTTCCTCGAAACGCGCGGAGGGGCGTTCCCATCGAAACAAGCATCTCCTGGGCCGCCGCGATGAATAAAGAGAACAGGATGAGCGCTCCAATCCTGCGGTTTGTACCGGCACTCAGAAAACGAATGAGCATGTAACGATAGAGGAATACATCGTGGAACTACGGCGGATTTTCGTCATCGCTCCGGCAGCCATCGGCGACACAGTGGTCTTCAACCCGCTGCTGAAGACGCTCCGTGCGAACGCACCCGACGCCACGTTGACCGTCCTCGCACCAAAATCTCTGGAGCCGTTGATTCGATTGTTCCCCGGCGCAGACGAGGTCGTGTCTATCGACGATGCGTTATACATTGAAGGGGGCGGGTGGGGGCCTGAGGTGGAAAGGGCTTTGTCAAGAGAGTATGACGTAGCGCTGGACACACTCTGCACCGGAGCGTGCATCACGATCATGCATCGCATTTCCGCGCGGACGAAGATCGGGATCGATTTTGCGTCCGACGACTCGTCGCCCTATTCACTGCAACTCCAGCCATTCTCGACAGTCGAGAACCGGTCTGCGATAGATTGTTATTTCGACTACGCCCGCGCGCTGCATCTGCCAAAGCTCGTTGAATCGACGGCGATTGATTCGCATCGTCTCGACCCCATCTCTGATGTCTCCGTCGCACGCCTCATCAGGACTCTCCAAGCCGAAACATCCATCGCCTTGCTCTTAGCAGGTGGCGACTGGCACAAACGATATCCATCGGGCCTTGTCACCGAACTGATTCGTGCCTGTGGGTCTGCGTACTTGCCGGTTCTGCTCTATGGCCCCTCCGAAGCAGATGAATACTCAAACTATCTGGACGAGTGGCATCTCGCCAGCAACGGACGTTTACATGCATTCACTGGGAGTCTAAGCCACGTAATTCATATCCTCCGCGCCTGCTCGGGCACTATCGGAAACGATTGTGGGCTCATGCACATCGCGGTTGCCTTGGGGCTTCCCACTTTGGCTCTGTTCGGCCCCTCCGAGCCGGTCGCGTGGTTTCCTTATCGTCATGCGGAAACACAACGATTCCTCATTTCAAACGCTTCATGCCGCCCTTGTTACGGCAGTGATCGGGCGCGTTGCGGCGACAATCATTGCATGGCTGAGTTTAGCCCGGCTCAAATTTGGGCTGAGTTCGCGCGGCTTCGACTCGATAGCATCGCCCCGACTCCATAAGCTCATGGATGACTTCGGGCTCGCTGGCGTACCGTAGCGCCCAAGTCGCACGCATACCGGTTCCGACCTCGCTCACACCGTGGCATACGCGCCCGGACCAGATGCCATAAGCATCACCGGGCCGGAGGTCAATTTCGATTGGCTGGAAGGGAACGCAACGGCCATCGGTGAGACACAGACAAGGCTCGCAACGCGGGGCAATCGACAGCATTCCTCCGCTGCGGGCACGTTTGAGGATGATGATGAACTTCCACCAGGATTCTTCTCCATCTACATGGTGAAGATGCCGTGCGTCCTTCGTCAACCGGTTGATGCAATGCGTCTCAGGAACACTCCAGAGCAAACCTTGGACGACGTTGAGGGCTTTTGAGAGCGATGCGGTGCAGGGTTCCTTTGAGTCTACGTAAGTTCGTAGAACCTCGGGTGTGCAGAGGCGGCAACTACAGGCGAAGGCTTGCGACTGATGGTTGGAGAACTGACCCTCCGGGTGATCGTCCGCGTCAAATGATGCCGAATCGTCCAGCAATGCCTTTACGATTGCGAGCGGGAGAACTTGTCGGAAAATATGAACATATGCTTCCATGACTTCACGACGAATGATTGACCCGCGCGCCCTTTTCTTCAAGGAAGGCGATGAGGCCCGTCCTTCCGAACTTCAAGAGGTGAGCATTAAGAAGATTCCTCGATATACGAATCGCAGGTTGGTCATTCCGGACAGCATATCGCGCCTCCGCACAATCCGCTGAATATGTCATGCTCGTTTCCTCTATGAGCGACGGCGTTGCCATCGAAAGCGGAATCAACTGTCCGATGATCGTGCCGCGATTGATTGTCAACTCGGTCTCAGGCCGCACGATAGCGAAGATGGGGCCACGATAGCCAGGCTCGAAATAGCCCGTGGCGATGGTCAGCCGCTTGGGGGAGAGACGCGGATCCGTCGGCGCAGTAAGTAGCCAGCCCACGTCGCCGGCATCGAAAGATATTCCGATGGCGATCTTGTAATATCCCGGACTCTGCTCGTTAGAGCCTACCAGGCATGGGGTCATGATTTCATAGCCAAGAACTCCTGTTTGCTGCTCCGTTGTCGGGTAGAGAAGGATTTGATAGTCGCCGTCGGAATCAAAACGATGCTCGCAAGCGGCATGAACCACCACGCCGAGTTGCGCTGCTCCGAGCACGGCCGGGCAATGTTCCGGGCGGAGGCGGTTCGCAGAGGAGGGAGCGTAGGAGAGGGTTTGAATCTCTGAAGCCAACTCAAGTGGAGCAACGCTTGGCAGATAACGGTGAAAGCTTAATCTCAAGCTGGACATTATTCTAGACCAACGATCTCAAGCGTGCGTGGAAGGAGGTAGACCACCGCCAGAATCGTTCCGCGCTCAACGGTGCAGGGCGCAAGAGGCTCAATGATCACGTTGGTGTTGAATTGCCGAAGTCCGTCTTGCCTCTCGGAGATGTCTCGATAAGGAACCGTTTGGAGACCTGTCCAGACTCGGAAGCCTTGATGTTCAACGTTCGGCGGCGAAACCAATAGCAGATGATAGTGGTCCGGTGAGTAGAACAACTGGTGCCCGCAACTCACCTTCAAGAAGCGTGACCCGACGAAGGGGCGCACAATCGGCGCGTTGTCCGGTTCAGAAGAAAATCGAACCTTGTCCGAATCTATAATCCATCCGCCGGGAACACCGCTAATGGTGAAAGAACCCGGCGTACGGACGGCTGCCCCATATGATCCTGCATGCAGGATCGCAGAACAGTTGGTCGGTAAAGCTTCAAAGCCTCTCGCCAAGAGCGCGCCCACCTCAGTCTCGGTGAAGGTTCGCAGCGAAGGCCGGTCGGATGGTGAATGATGCTGGCGCAGTCCACCAAGCTCGATGGCTTGAGGAAACTCTCTCCTCCAAAACAACTTCGCTCGAGTGCTGCTCAGTTCGAATCACCCAGATTAGATCGGCTGTTCTTCCGGCCGTACAACCTTCCTTCGTGTCACAGTTCTTCCGAGTTGAACGAGGTTTGTATGAAATCCGCGCCGCTCCATCTCGTTGCTCCGCGATGGATCGAGGCGCTCCTTTCCGGGAACCAGGGAGATTGACCCTTTCGGAATAATCCCGCGCTCCTCGGCGAGTCGAACACGGGCGATACTGATGAGACAGTCCTGATCCGAGGGGCCAAGAAAATCACCATGTTCGACGAGCGCGATCCCGGCACACTTGCTACAGTGTGCTTGCCGTTCGCAGGTACCGCACCCGGCATAGTCCTGGACGCGGACGTTACGCCAGCTTCGCAGCGGCGAGTTCTTGGCTTCCCAAATTTCCGCCAGCGGAGTCTGCTTCACGTTTCCGACGGGGAGTGGCAGAGACACGCACGGAGTGACCATGCCTTCGGGAGTGATATCCAGATTCGCGAGTCCCGCGCCACAGAAGTTCCCATCCTGACTCAGACGATTGGCTTCGCGCTCGATACGTTCTTTGCCGACGAACAAAGGGACATCTTCATCCATGAGAAGCATCCGGAGTTTGTCGGGATCGGTGACGCGATGCTGAACAGGGTCGAGGTTTCCATCGTTCTTTCCGGCAAGAACCAGATCGAATTGGACTGTCGCGCCAAGCGTGTCTGCAAGGTCTTTCACGGCTCGATAGCCATCAACCGTATGCTTCATCACGGGGCACTTCACATTGATCGGCACACCCAATGCCGCTAGATGCTTTAAAGTCTCGACCGACTTTCCAAACGACCCTTTCACGCGCGTAGTGGCATCGTGAATGGCGGCGTCGGCACTGTAGATACTGACCGAGACGGAACGCGGATAGAGTTGCGCAAGACGCTCTCGCTTTTTTTCGGTAAGCAGAACACCGTTGGTGTACAAATCGACTGCGTACTCCAACTCCCGTGCCGACTCAAGTAGCTCGAATGCGTCACGCCTTGAGAAGACCTCTCCACCCGAGAAGCAAAGGAGCAGGGCCCCCAGCGCTCGGCCTTCCCCGAGAACGCGGACTATTTGTTCGGTGGTCAACTCTTCGGTGCGGCGTTCGGTCGGATTGAAGCAATGAATGCAGTCCTCATTGCAGCGATACGTGAGTTCAAAGAACAGCCGCCACAGCACGTTCTCAGCCACCATCCGTTGCTCGATGCGAGCCTCCAAAGGGTCGAGATCGAGTGCCGGAGACGTAGCATTATCACGCGGAGTAAGTGCCTGGTCGGGGCGAAGAATGAGTCCTTTCTCTACAAGCACATCGACGAATCCCGCGAGCGAGGCCGCAGCGTGCGACTCCGGCTTCCGAAGCGCTTTCGCGACCCCGGGAACGCTTGCCGATAACGGCTGGTTGAAGCGGAGATTCTCCCATACCAGTGAACTCTGTCCTTCGAGAAGGAGGAGCCGCCGCGCTCGGAGGTTGTAGACCACGCTCCAACGAGGCTCATTCTTGGAAGGAGCATAGAACCGGCTTGCGAGCCAGGGCGGTCTCACCATTGTGGTATCGAGAGGAAACATGGCACGCGCTCCCATTGGTCACAAACCAGCCAACCCGAGTAAGAGAAGGAGATTGACGGTCTGCTGACGACAGAGGCTTGAGATTAGAAAGGGCACCACCATCGAGACTATCGCAGGGACAATCTCATCTGGCTTTAGTGCCCTGAAGAATGGACTCTGGCGACTCGCCGGAGTGAGATTTGAGGAACTCTAAGTGCGATAGCCCGTGCCGCACTGTTGCGTGAAGCCCTTCGGACAGCCACGCGCGGTCCTGTGGTAATCCGATTCTTCGGAAACACCTAGCGGCTCGTCGTTAAGGTCGTGCGAGGACTCAAGTTCCTGCGCGGCAGCAGCAACCGCATCGTAACTTGAATTCGTCAAGCTCAACTCCGTCAATGACTTCTCACTGGCTTCCATTATTTACCCCTCCGCGCGGGCTTAAAGGCCCGCGGAAAAGCAGACTGGAACACACAGGCGATTACGAGAGCTGCTCTCTGGATTTACTACACACGTAAAAGCCCGGAAGGCGCTCTTGCTAAAGTCAACCCCTGAGAAAACGAGTGCACTTTATGCTGAGTCTCCCTACATGTCAACAAATTAAAAGCACTCGAAATAGAGGAGAGTTACCGGCTGCGTTACATACATCCTGGAGTGAACCCCCGCGATTGGACAGATAAGTTCTGCCGTTAGTACATTCCTGCCGGGCCTTTCATTGGAGGATCGGCAATGCCACGCAGCAGACGTTACTTCAGCCTTTCTTTCAAGCGCCAAGTGGTGCTTGAGTTACTCGCCGGGGAAACGACCGTGGCGGCTCTCGCACGCCGCTACGAAGTCTCTTCACACTTGCTCATTCAATGGCGGCAAGCTTATCAAACAGGTCGTCTCGACGATCAGCCACCGCCCCGGGACTTACACGCGCTCGAAGCCCGCAACCGCGAACTCGAACGACTCGTCGGACGGCAGGCTTTAGAGATCGAGTTCTTAAAAAAAGCCGCCAGCTTTCAACGCCAGCACTCAAGCGGCAGTGGATTAATAGCTACGGGAGCCTTCTCTCCAAGCAAGCGAGGTGCGCGATGACAGGGCTGGCGCGCTCCACCTTCTACTATCAGTCTCATGCGCCTGCGGCGCAGTCAGTCAGGGATGCCACCTTGTCTGAGCGGATGCAAGCGTTGGCGCTCGTCTTTCCGCGCCCCCCGCATCGTCCGAGGCGAAACAAATGCACCAGTGGGACTGTAAACGCCAAGAGACCGGGTCGGAGAGCCTTTCTATAGAAGCTCTCCAGCCTTATCACGCAACAGGGTTAGTATAGAAGCACTTCAATGCCGCAGAGCAGATAAAACGAAGCCCCGGCATTCCAGAGATGGCTCTGGAATGCCGGGGCTTTCAGATTCAGTCCAAGACTTTATTTCCTAGGCTAATACTTTATTCCCTGGTTCAAGACTATATTTCCGGCAGACACACTTGCTGGACTTGTTGCTCACGAAATCAAAGGCGCATAGGCATAACGACGTACCTGTAATCATACCCGTCGTCGGAGGCTGGACGGAGTTGTGCTTGTGAGTTACCGTCCTTGAACTCGAAAGCGACCGTTCCGTCACTCAATACGTTCAAGAAATCCTGTAGGTAGGCAGCGTTGAAGCCGATCTCCGTCTCCTCCCCAGCATACTCCGTAGTGACGGTTTCGCGCGCCTCCCCCTCTTCGGCGGTCTGCGAGCTGATATGTAGACTGCCGGGCGTCAGGTGGAAACGGATTGCGTGTGAGCGGTCGTCGGCCATAAGGGCGACGCGGCGAATGGCCTGCCCGAGCGACGCCGAGTCGAACTCTGCCCTTTTGTCATTCGTCTTCGGCATCACCATGTCATAGTTCGGGAACTGCCCTGTCAGTGTGCGAGAGATGAGCAGATGCGACCCGACCTCAAAGTAGATATGATTTTCGTCCGCACCCAGGCCGATCTCGCCTTCGTAGGACGCCGTGAGTTTCGTGAGTTCGGCAAGAGTTTTACGCGGGATGAGTACGTCGATCTCTTCCGTGGGCGCATTGGGGCCCAAATCTTTCCGTTCGACGAATGCCAGACGGTGGCCGTCCGTCGTCACCATCTTGGCTCCCGACTTGTTGAGCATGAACTTTGCCCCGGAGAGCGTATATCTCGACTCCTCCAACGTGATAGCGAAGATCGTCCGGTCGATGAGAGTCTTGAAGACGCCCGCGGAGAGTTTCACAGGAGCAGATTTGAAGCTCGGTACTTCCGGAAAGTTATCACGGTCGATGCCTGCGATGCGAAAGTTCGAGCGCTCGCATTTGACCGTCGCCCAGTTATTCTCCTCTTTCCGAAAACTGACAGGAGCGTCGGGCAGCACGCGCGCAATATCGAAGAGCTTACGCGCGCCGACGCACATTGATCCCGGAGTCTTTATCTCAGCCTCTGTCTCGCAACGCAGCGTCACATCCAAATCAGTTCCGGTGATGCGAATCGTGCCGTCACCCACCGATTCAATCAGGATGTTTGAGAGAGCGGGAATTGTGTTCTTCTTTTCTACAGTACCTTGAACGAGACCCAGCTCCTTTTGGAGAGAGGTCTTACTGATTGTGAACTCCATATCTAAACTCCTCTGAGGGATTAAATTCTTTCAAATTACATGAGAGCTATTCAAAGCAATAAGAAGATAATCACTGTCTGCGCTTTTACTATCTCTACTAATTTAATACCTTATATTTATATCTAGTAGTAGTAGTAGTGCCTGTGGAAATGTGGAAAACCGACTTAAATGTTGTAATCACTAGAATTGTTTTCCACACCCCCTGTGGAAAATACTGTGGGAATCTTTGTCTTTGTGTGGAAAAAGTGCATGTCAGAAGAGTTTTCCACATTTCCACAGGCCACTGATCGAAGCTCCCTGTGGAAATGTGGAAAACTTTTACTTAAGAGATTGATATAAAACAATTTATCGGAAACTATGTCTGTGGAAAACTTTTCATCCCAAAAGTGAGCTAACTACTTGCAAAGATTATCCATAATGTCGCTCACTACCCTGTGGAAATTCTGATCCTTTGAAACCAGCGCATCGATCTTATCGACGGAGTGGATGACGGTCGTGTGATGCTTGCCGCCGAACTCACGTCCTATTTCAGGAAAGCTATGTTTTGTCAGACGCTTGCACAGGTACATGGCTACCTGGCGCGGCACGGCAATCTGCCGCGAGTTGTTTTTGGATTTCAGATCCTCTACGCGGAGTTTGTAATGAGAGCCGACGGCGCGCTGAATCTGCTCGATAGTTATCCCGGCTGGTTGATCGTCCTCGGCGATGTTGCGGATTGCATCCTGCGCAAGCATCTTGGAGATTGGGAGACCGCGCAGAGACGAGATTGCAATCAGACGCACCAACGATCCTTCAAGCTCGCGAATGTTACTCTTGACCTTTCCAGCAATAAAGAACGCAACGTCGTCGGGCAGAGTTACCCCATCAAGATCAGCTTTACGCTTCAGAATCGCAACCTTGGTTTCAAGATCGGGCGGTTCAATATCTGCAATTAATCCCCACTCAAATCGTGAGTGAAGTCTTTCCTCCAACGTCGGAATTTCCCGCGGCGGACAATCCGACGTGATGACAATCTGTTTTTGACCATCATAAAGGGCGTTAAATGTGTGGAAGAACTCTTCCTGCGTACGCTCTTTACCGGCCATGAACTGAATATCATCCATCAACAGAACATCAATTGAGCGATATTTCTCACGGAAAGTCTGCGTTTTGTCGTAGCGAATCGCATTGATTAACTCATTCATGAATCTCTCAGCCGAAATATAGGACAGGCGGAGATAGCGGTTACGTTCCTTAATCGCATGTCCAATTGCGTGTACCAGATGGGTTTTCCCGAGGCCAACTCCCCCATAAATATAAAGAGGGTTGTATGTTTTCCCAGGAGCTTCGGCAACAGCCAGCGACGCCGCATGCGCAAACTGGTTACAAGAGCCGACAACAAAAGTCCCGAACGAGCACTTAGGATTAAGTGAGTGCTCCAGCGGTTCAATATCAACGAACGTGGTTGCGCCCGGGGTGAGGCCGTCTGATTCGGCAGCCTCTAATAAGGAAAAAAGACTCGAAGAGGTGTTTTTCGAGGAATTAGCAACCGTTTGTTTTTCTAAGTCCAGAGTCCCCAGGTTGTCTATCCCATTACCTGTCATTGAACTGGGAGCCTGTGCTTCTTCCTCCACCGTCCAATCGAGTTGATAATCAGAAAGGTTCAACTCTGACAATGACGCGTCTAAGACATCCGAGTAATTCGAACTCACCCAATCCTTAACCACATGATTGGGCGCACGAAGATGAAGTACGTGGTCGGTCTCATCATAGCCTTCAAAGTGGATTGGCCGTATCCACGTTTCGAAGCTTTGATGATTAAGGCGCTTCTCGACCGCGAGAAGAATGTCACTCCAGATTCTATTCTCGAAAGTTGTGCTCATAAGCTTCTCGCCTTCAACCGAGCCCAAGTAGACAAGCGACTCGAAAGGGTACAGTCGCCTTCTATGATTTGCTCAACCTATCTTTGAACCAATCACCGGAAGATGTTGTTAAACTTCCCTTTTAAGGTCTCTTTCGGCTAACCTTCAAAGGTTTTCCACAGAGATTTCCACAACCCTGTGGAAATCTCTCAAGAACTTAAAGTGAAGCTTTAAGTGTTTTACTTTCAATTACTTACAGGCAGTAACCGTCTGTGAAACGGGCGCGAGACTAGCATAACCCGACTTCATATGCAAGAGAATTCCACAGGGTTTTGAAAATTTTTGACACGCAGTTTATTCAATTTTTTAATTGTCCAAGAATTTCTGATTTTCTTAGAAATCAGTTGCTTCATGAATTATTTCAAGACAGTGGATTTTTTAACTCTTTTGATAAAGTAAGGAAGAAATCGTATTTGAAAACGACTTTATTGAGCCTCCCTTTCCTTGACACGAATCTTATTAGACGCTAGTCTTAATGTTTTCGTCTTGAAGGAGAAAATTTGAAAAGCTATGCCTAAGCGGACATTTCAACCTAATAATCGCCGACGCGCCAAGACACACGGTTTCCGTGCCCGGATGGCTACAAAGAGTGGTCGTCTGGTGTTAAAGAGGCGACGTGCCAAAGGCCGTAGACGTTTGACGCCATCACATTACTGATTAAGACAGCTTTGCCTAAAGATACGCGTTTGCGTAAATCCGCGGAATTTCGTGTGGTTTATGGCAAAGGCAAGCGTTTTGAAGGCCGTTTAATGACAGTCTTCGTTGTGTCTACCGACCTCGCTCAGCATCGATTGGGGATCACGGCTTCGCGAAAAATGGCGCGTCAAGCCGTCAAACGTAACCGGGCAAAGCGTCTTTTGCGTGAGGCTTTTCGCTTAACTGGCAACGAGTTTGCTGACCTTGATAATAGGTACGACTGGGTTTTTAATGCTCGTCGGTCATTACTTGGAGAAAAGGCAGACACAGTAATCGCAGAATTAAAGCAAATAATTGCTCAAGTTAAGCGCAATGAACAAGCATCTCCGCGCATAACGGAAAAGTAATTGGTAAGAGTTGCTCTTACAACTTTACTCCGATCCTATAAGGCGTATATCTCGCCCTTGCTCCCACCTTCGTGTCGATTTGCTCCAACCTGTTCAGAGTATGCGCTTGAGGCTATTGAGCGGTACGGGGCGATGCGCGGTGGTTGGATGGGGGTACAGCGTCTCTTACGTTGTCATCCTTTTCATCCTGGGGGTTATGACCCGGTCAAATAATTTCTGAGGATTTGTTCACACTTCAACGTATTGTCTAGTTCACATGGTATGAAATAGATGGATCAGAAGCGTCTTTTACTTGCTTTTGTACTTTCGGCGATAATTCTTTTTGGATGGAGTTACATTGTTCCTCCTCCGGTGAATCGCCAGCAGAATGCCAATACTTCACAGCCGGCATTAACTGAATCACCGACTCCCGCACCCGCTATACAATCTAATCAGGCTGAATTGCAGAGTGTGTCAGCCGCTCCGATAGCTCCGGACAGCATTCCCCAGCGGACGCTAATCGTCTCGACCCCTCTCTACCGGGTCGAATTCGATAGTCGTGGTGCAGTCGCCAGGAGTTGGATTATTTTGCGAAATAAGGAGAAGGATGGTGAGGGAAAACCGCTCCGTTCAGTTGCAAGCAATAAAGATAATCCTCAGCCGCTCCAGCTAATTTCGCAAGACGGACTCAGCCGCGGTCTGGCTCCTCTCAGCGTTTTTACAGGGCGGCAGGATTTGGATTCGACGATTTCCTCAAGGAATTTTGCAATCGCCGGTGTTGAAGGTGAAGCCGGTACTCAGTTGGATTTGAATCCCGGCGAGCAAAAATCCGTTGAATTTTCGATGAGCGAGCCGGGGAGCGGGGTCGAAGTGCTGAAAAAGCTTACCTTCGATGCCGATCATTATACGGTCAAGCTTGAAACGAAAATTTTGCAGGGCGGTCAGCCGATTCCCGGTGCGAAAATAGCCATTGGGACGAACATTGCTGACCAGGGAGTGCCACGCTATAGCTTTTACTCCATAGCGCCGGAAGGAGTTGCTGCTGTTGGCGACACGGTCGTACACCTATCTGCTGAACAGATTGATAAGAGCAAAGATGCCCCAAATATCAAACGCGAAAAAAGGGGCGAGACTGTTATCACCACCGAGGCTTTAGACGGTCAGGCTCACTGGGTAGGAGTCGGCGATACTTATTTCGCGATGGCTTTCGTCTTACCACAGCCTACGGCAGGTATCGAATACAAAACGGAGAAAATACAGCAACAGGTTAATGGGCAAGACAGGTTTTTAATTACCGGCTACGTTCCCGTTCCGGCTGATGGCGCGCCGATCTATATCTTTGCAGGGCCCAAGGATCACGACCAGCTACAGGAAACCAGCGAATTTATCAATAAAAATCTTCCGAGTCATCAGGTTGATCTGGGACAGTTAATAAATTACGGCTGGACACGTCGTGTAACCAAACCCCTCGCGACTCCGATTCTCTGGTCGATTAAGCAGCTCAACAAGTTGACCGGCAGCTACGGGCTTGCCATCATTCTCTTCACAATCGTCATCTACACTCTATTTTTCCCGCTCAAGTGGCGCTCTTCCAAGTCAATGAAAAAGGCTCAGAAGCTCGCGCCGCGAATGAAGGAGGTGCAGGAAAAGATAAAGGGGATGAAGCAGAATGATCCGCGCCTCAAAGAGTTGCAGATGGAGCAGTTACGTCTGATGAAGGAGGGCAATCCACTCGGTGGGTGCTTACCTCTTTTGATTCAGATGCCTTTCCTGATTGCGCTCTATGTCGCAATCACTATCTCCATCGATTTTCGTCAGTCGTCATTTCTATGGATACCTGATCTTGCGGCGGCAGAACCATATCCCATACACATCCTTCCACTTCTGATGGCTAGCTCGATGCTGGTCTTGCAATTAATAACACCCTCCCCTGCGGCAGACCCTTTGCAGCGGAAGATGATGGCGATAATCATGCCGGTGATGATGCTCTATATTCTCTGGAGCGCTCCCGCCGGTCTAGTAGTTTACTGGCTGGTCGGCAACATCGTAGGCTTCGGTCAGCAGTATTTGATAAACCGCATGCTTAAGTCGAAGGATGACGAAGAACAACCGCCACAGGAGAAGGATCGGGCCGGTACACGCTCAAAGAAAAAACTAAATGATGCACGTCCTACTCAGGCCTAAAACCTTTATTTCGATGGGATTTTGAGTGGTTTTCGCGGTATATTTGCCAAATGAAGCAGGCTTACGAACAGGCGCAACAATTCTTGAACGACATCTTCCGCCTGGCTGGATTTGAACTTCATGCCGAGGCGTCTGAAGGTGCGGATGGGTGTACTTTGAATATTGACGGCGCGGATTCTCCGTCGGTGCGTGGCGAGGGAGGCGAGCTTTTGGACGCGCTCGAACACTTCGTTAATCAGTCCTTCACTCGTGACCTCTCAGAAGGCGAGCGTTTCATTTGTGATGTTGACAATTTTCGCGCGATTCGAGAGACAGAGCTTCGCGCAATGGCGCGACACGCGGCTGAGCGAGTCCGTTCGACCAGCCTGCCCTTTTTTTTCGGGCCCATGAGCGCGGGTGAGAGGCGCATAATCCATATGTCTCTCGCCGAAGAGGACAATCTTTTTACCGAGTCGGTCGGCGAAGGAAGCGCACGCCGGTTGAAGGTAACTCTGAAAACACCGGCTAAAAACTGAATTTCTCACGCTGGGTCGCACTTTAATGCAGTGTCTGTGCGACTCCTTTCTCTTTTGTAGTGCAATCTCTGTTTTGTAGTGCAGGCCGCAGATACCATCGTTGCACTCTCTACGCCGCCCGGACGTAGCGGAATCGGTGTAGTTCGTATCAGCGGCGAAAGCTCGCTCGAACTCACGCGCTCCCTCCTTCGTGATCCGAATTTCGATCCCGAGCCTAATCGCGTTCTTCTAAGGGCG